>JAZOVF010000010.1:0-12468 GCA_045658565.1 Eubacteriales bacterium | reverse complement strand
CTGCGCTACATCCCGAAATATTAAGTTTTGTTGAGGTAGCGCGCTACGCTTGCATCCCCGTCCGTTCACATAGTCGAAGCGTTCACAAGGCATAGCCTTGCTCCGTTTCTCCTTGTTCGGCGGACTTCGCTTCTCAAAAACAGTCATCCAGACTGTTTTTGCTCGCTCACCAACTGCGCTACATCCCGAAAGTAATATTAATTTTATTGAGCTTAGGTTGAACTCGGTAGCGCGCTACGCTACATCCCGAAATAAAGAAGGGACTGAAAACTCAGTCCCTTGGTGCTCCTGCGGGAACTCGAATCCCGGACACCTTGATTAAAAGTCAAGTGCTCTACCGACTGAGCTACAGGGGCATATTAAATCGTGCTTTAATATAATAGCATAAAATAGTTAATTTGTCAATAGATTTTCTTGAAAAATTATTGCTGTGGGAAATATTTTTTCACAACCTCTTATAAAATATTCCCCACAGCTTTGAAAAACACTAGGTACGTGTTATTTTAAGAATATTGTCAAGTGTGGTAAAGTACGGCAGGTTTGCTTTTTCAAGCTCTGCGGCTATGGGAGAGAGCATAAAATCAATACTTTCGGCACGGTGGCTATCGGCATTTATAACAAACCTTGCGCCTTTTTTATAAAGCTCGGTGACAAGCGGAATATTTGGGTACGGCACCTTGCGGTAGCCACGGTATATGCCACCAGTATTCACTTCAAAAATACCATGGGTGTTTTCGAGCAACACTTTCAGCGCTTTATCTCTTGCGGCTATGTATCTTGGGTGCTCCTCAGAAAAGAGGGGGTCTATGTCAAGGAACTTTGTTACAAGGTCGATGTGGCCTATTATATCGCATTTTGTTTTTTCATAGACTCTCGAGACTGTGTCGTAATAGGCTTCAACATATTTGTAGGGGTCACCGTCAAAATATTCTTCAACATTCTTTCTTACGTCCTCGGGGTCAAGGTCGATATCAATAAGCCTTCCCTCTCCAACATCGAGGGCATGAACAGAGCCTATTATATAATCATAAGGATAGGAAACGGGAAGTGCGTAATAGTCCTGCTCTATTCCAAGATATACTTTGATTTTTCCCTCATATTTTGTCTTTAGTGCGCTGACTGTTTCAAAATACTCCCGCTCCCCCTCCTCGGTCATACACCAATCGGGATATAGAGGCATTCTTGCGTGACCTGAAAAGCCTAATTCCGGCATACCAGCCTGTATAGCTGCAAGAACCATTTCTTCTGCTGTGTTTTTTCCGTCGCAGAAACAAGTATGATTATGGTAGCTTGGGAGGGACATTATTTCATTTTCTCCTGCTTTACCTTATGGTCTATAATATGCCGGGAGGCAAGCTCACGGTGGATATCCTCAACCGATATGCCCATTTCTACCATAAGCACCATTACGTGATATGCAAGGTCGGCAATCTCATATACCGTTTCTGCCTTATCCCCTGCCTTGCCGCCTATGATTACCTCAGTACACTCCTCACCAACCTTTTTCAGAATTTTATCAATACCCTTTTCAAAGAGGTAGGTAGTATATGAGCCTTCAGGCTTATCATTTTTTCTGCCAACCAGAAGGTCATAAAGCCCCTCCAGGGAAAATTCGTGAAGCTCATCGCTCTGATAAATAGGCTTTGTAAAACAGGAATCGGTTCCTGTGTGACAAGCGGGACCGTCTTTTTCAACCACCACAACAAGGGCATCATTATCGCAATCGGCTGTTATAGAAACAACGTGCTGATAATTGCCGCTTGTTTCGCCTTTAAGCCAAAGCTCATTACGAGACCTGGAGTAAAAGCAGGTAAGCCCCTTCTCTATAGTAATTTCAAGGCTCTCACGGTTCATATAAGCAACTGTAAGCACCTTTTTGGTTATAGAATCAACAACTACTGCGGGGATAAGACCCTTTTCATCAAATTTAAGCTCGTCTATATTTATCATTTTTATATCCTCTTTATATTCTGACTGTAATGCCCGCCTCTGAAAGCTCACGCTTTAGGTCGGGGATTTTTATTTCTCCAAAGTGGAACACAGATGCTGCAAGACCTGCGCTAACATCGGGAACCTCACGGAACAGGTCTACAAAATGGCTGACTGCTCCCGCACCGCCCGAGGCAATTACAGGAACGCTGACTACATTTGTAACCGCTCTTAACATCTCGATATCAAATCCGCCCTTTACTCCGTCGGTATCAATAGAATTAAGAACTACCTCGCCGGCTCCGTTGTCTACGCATCTTTTTATCCAGGAGATAGCCTCCATACCGGTATCAACTCTGCCGCCCTTGGCAAATACACGAAATTCACCGTCAACCCTCTTTACGTCGGCAGAGATAACAACGCACTGGTCACCGTATCTCTTTGCCGCCTCGCCTATAAGGTCGGGATTTCTTATTGCTCCTGAGTTTACACTTACCTTATCCGCACCGCATTTCAGCACCCTGTCAAAGTCATCAAGAGTATTTATTCCGCCGCCAACCGTAAGAGGAATAAATATTGTTCTTGCAACCTCGGTGAGAATGTCGGTAAAGAGTGCTCTGCCCTCACTTGACGCGGTTATGTCATAAAAGACAAGCTCGTCGGCTCCGCACTCGGAATAATATTTTGCAAGACTTACGGGAGAGGAAACGTCTGAGAGTCCCTCAAAGTTTACTCCCTTTACTACCCTGCCGTTCTTTACATCAAGACAGGGGATAATTCTTTTTGTTATCATACTCTTATCTTTCGGAAATTTTTATTGCTTCTTTTAAGTCAATTGCGCCGATGTAATAGGCTTTACCGATTATTGCGCCGTAAAGGTTCATTTCGGCAAGTGCCTTGATATCATCAATAGAGGAAACACCGCCCGAGGCAACAATATCAATGCTGTACTTTTCCGAAAGCTCCTTATAAAGCTCACGGTTTGTGCCCTTCATTGCTCCGTCTTTAGAAATATCGGTGCAGATTATGGTTTTTACACCCAAGGAACACATTTTTTCAAAGAAAGCATCTGTCGTATACTCGCTCTTTTCAAGCCATCCCTTTATTGCCACAAGGCCGTCCTTAATATCAGCACCAACGGCAATTTTTTCGCCATACTTCTCTACCGCGGCTTTAAGAAATACTTCATCTGTTACCGAAGCAGTACCGAGGATTGCTCTTGACACACCTGCCGAGAAGTATTTATCGAGAGTTTCCATAGAACGGATTCCACCGCCTATTTCAACAAAGAGCTTTGTTTCGTTAGCAACCTGACTTACAATACCAATGTTCGGTGTTGTACCGTCCTTTGCTCCCTCAAGGTCTACCATATGTATATACTTTGCGCCCGCCGCTTCAAAGTCGCGGGCAATCTCTATGGGGTTGTTGCTATACACGGTCATATTGTCATAGTCGCCCTTGTAGAGCCTTACCGCCTTGCCGTCATAGAGGTCTATTGCAGGAAATATTTTCATGTTTTTTCTTTCTGCCTTGTTTTTTATTACCATTCTGCGAAAGCACGCAAGATGTTAAGTCCGCATTCACCGCTCTTCTCGGGGTGGAATTGCATTCCAGCCACATTGTCCTTTGCTACCGCTGCGGTAATAGGGATACCGTAATCGGTGGTAGCAAGGAGACTGTCATCACAGCCTGATGCATAGAAGGAATGAACGAAATATACATAGTCACCGTTCTTAGTATATTTGAACACGGGATGCTCTGAAGTAACCTTCAATTTATTCCAGCCTATGTGAGGAATTTGAAGTCCCTCGGGGATTGTTCCCTGCATCGGGATAACGCTGCCCGAAAGAAGTCCGAGACCCTTATGCTCGCCGTACTCAAGACTACGCTCAAAGAGCATCTGCATTCCGAGGCAGATTCCCATAATCTTTTTCCCCTCGGAGACAAGCTCCAGAATAAGATTATCAAGCCCCGACTCGGAGAGCTTACGCTTTGCATCCTCAAATGCGCCAACACCGGGAAGCAGGATTTTTTCTGCGGAGCGGATTGTCTCGGGGTCGTTTGTTACAACACTTTCTGCCCCTATCATATCAAGTGAAGAACGGAGAGAAAAGAGATTTCCTACTCCGTAATCAATTATTGCTATCATTAAATAGTACCTTTCGTTGAGGGAATCTCGCCTGCAAATCTCTCATCCTTTGAAAGAGCCTCAAAGAGAGATCGGGCTACCGACTTGAATATACCCTCTATAATGTGGTGAGAATTTTTGCCTGCAAGCTGCTTAATATGCAGGGTAAGTCTTGCTTCTCTGACAAAGGCTTCAAAGAATTCCTCGCAAAGCTCGGTGTCAAAATCGCCAACCTTTTCGGCAGGGATTTGTGCTGAAAATTCAAGGTGCGCTCTGCCCGAAACATCAACCGCTGTGAGGATAAGAGCCTCATCCATAGGTAAAATCATATTTCCGTAGCGACGGATTCCTTTCATAGCATCGGCAGTTGCACCAAGGGCAAAGGATATTGCCTTACCGAGACAGATGCCCACATCCTCAGTGGTGTGGTGGTAATCAACCTCTATATCACCCTTGCAATTAACATCAAGGTCAATGCGTGAGTGCTTTGAAAAAAGGGTAAGCATATGGTCAAGGAACGGACAGCCTGTGTCTATGTTCGATATGCCTGTTCCGTCAATATTTAATTTAAGGGATATTTTTGTTTCGTTAGTATTTCTTACTATTTCGGCAGTTCTCATTTTGAGTTCTCCTTTAAAATATCTTTTATAGCCGTAATAAGCGCCGTCATCTCTTCCTTTGTTCCTATGGTTATGCGGTTGAAGCTCTTTATTCTCTCTTTTGTAAAGTGGCGAACAAGAATACCGCGACGCTTAAGCTCAAGATAAAGCTCTCCTCCGTCTATATCCGGACTTTCGGCAAAGAGGAAGTTAGCCTTAGAGGGCAGAACCTTAAAGCCTAAAGCCTCAAGCTCCCCTTTTGTAAATTCCCTGCACTCTATGATTTTTTTAGCATTATCCATATAATACTTATCGTCACAGATTGCCCTGTATCCTGCCGCCATTGTCATACGGTTTACGTTATAGGGATTTGTTGAAAATCTTATGGTATGCAAATCGGCGATAAGCGCAGGATTACCGAAGCCAAAGCCGAGCCTTGCACCTGCAAGCGAGCGTGACTTTGAAAATGTGCCTGTTACAAGAAGATTATCATACTTTTCGATAAGGCAAACCGCACTCTCACCGCCAAAGTCAACGTATGCTTCGTCAACAATAACTACGTTATCGGGGTTTGATGAAACAATTCTCTCAATATCCGAAAGCGGAAGAGAAATTCCCGTGGGAGCGTTAGGGTTAGCAATTACGATATTCTTTCCTATTCCGATATAATCATCGACATTTATAGTAAAGTCATCTCTAAGGGGAATTTCCTCATAGGGAATGCCCGAAAGCTTTGCGAATACGGGATAAAAGCCGTAGGTTAAGTCTGGAAAGACTATTGGGTGCTCATTATCGCAAAATGCCATAAAGGCAAAGTTTAAAACCTCATCTGAGCCGTTTGTCATTATAAGGTTTTCTCTTTTTACTCGGTATCTTTTTGCAAAAACCTCTGTAAGCTCGGTACACTCGGGGTCGGAGTAAAGCTGAAGTCTGCCTGCCTCTGCCCTTACCGCCTCGATAACCGAGGGAGACGGGGGATATGGCGACTCATTTGTATTAAGCTTTATGTATTTCATATCGCGAGGCTGCTCACCCGGAGTATATGGCTCAAGCGCCTCGTATTTGGGGCTGAAAAATCTGCTCATTATTTGTCTTTTCTGACTGTGGCGCTTCTTGCATGTGCGCCCAGACCTTCCTTGTTTGCAAAATATGCCACCTTGTCGGCAACCTTCATCAGGGCTTCCTTGGTGTAATAGGTAAACTGTGTTGTTTTTATAAAGTCCTCAACGCTAAGCGGTGAAGAAAATCTTGCAGTTCCGCTGGTGGGCAATGTATGGTTAGGACCTGCGAAGTAGTCACCGAGAGCCTCGGGACAGTATCTGCCCATAAACACAGAGCCTGCGTGCTTAATTTTATCAAGATAGTCAAAGGGATTGTCAACGCAAAGCTCAAGATGCTCGGGTGCTATCTCGTTGGCAATATCAATAGCAAGCATAAGGTCGCCCTCTGCTACAATAATTTTTCCGTTATTATCTACCGATGCTCTGGCAATCTCGCATCTTTGAAGAAGAGGTATCTGTCTTTCAAGCTCAGCTGAAACCGCCTCGGCAAACTCAAAGCTGTCTGTAACAAGAACTGCCGATGCATTTTTGTCATGCTCCGCCTGTGAGAGCAGGTCTGCCGCCACATACTCGGGGTTGCTCTTAGAATCGGCTACAACAAGAATTTCGGAGGGGCCTGCTATCATATCGATAGAAACTCTGCCAAACACCTGCTTTTTTGCCTCGGCAACATATGCATTACCCGGTCCAACAATCTTATCAACCTTTGGAATACTCTCGGTTCCGTAAGCAAGAGCTGCAACAGCCTGCGCTCCGCCAACCTTAAATATTCTGTCAACTCCCGCAATCTTTGCAGCAGCGAGGATAACAGGATTTACCTTTCCGTCCTTGCCGGGAGGGGTAACCATAACGATCTCCTCGCATCCGGCAATCTTCGCAGGTACGGAGTCCATAAGAACAGTAGAGGGGTATGCTGCTGTTCCACCGGGAACATAAAGTCCTACCTTTTGTATCGGAATAACCTTCTGCCCAGTTATAACTCCGTCTTTTTCATTTATTATAAAACTGCCTCTCCACTGACGGGAGTGAAAATCGGTAATGTTGATAAGAGCTTCTTTGAGGATATCTACAAACTCGGGGTCTACCTTGGTAAATGCCTCGTCTATCTCCTCTGCAGTAACCTCAAGGCTCTCAAGCTCTGCTTTATCAAATTTTCTTGAATACTCAAAAAGCGCTTTATCCCCGTTTTTAACCACATTTGAAATTATATCAGAAACAACATCTGACACATTTGCCGTAGGGTTCTCACGGGCAAAAATTTCGCTCTTTTTTACCTCATTATATTTATAAATCTTAATCATCTGTTTTTATCTGTAACCTCATCTTTTCAGTGAGCTTTTCTATCTCGGTTGTTTTAAACTTGAAGCTTGCCTTATTTGAGATAAGACGTGCGCTTATTGGTATAATTGTTTCGATAACCTCAAGATTGTTTTCTTTAAGAGTTGCTCCTGTCTCAACAATATCCACAATAACGTCGGAAAGCCCGAGTATCGGAGCGATCTCTATTGAGCCGTTCAGCTTTATTATATCAATGTCTCTGCCAACCGAGGAATAGTGAGTTTTTGCTATGTTTACAAACTTTGTTGCAACCTTAAGAGTTTTTTGCTTATCGTCAAAAAAGTCACTTTTTGCGGCAACTGCCATACGGCACTTACCGATATTAAGGTCGAGAAGCTCATAAACATCAGGAGAATACTCGAGAAGAATATCCTTGCCCGCAATTCCGATATCGGCAGCCCCACGCTCAACGTATATTGAAACATCCGAGGGCTTTACCCAGAAGTAGCGCACTCCCGCTTCTTCGTTTTCAAAAATAAGCTTTCTGCCCGGCTCTTTTATCGAGGGGCAGCCATAGCCTGCTCGCTCAAGCATATCGTAGACCCGCTCGCCAAGGCGTCCCTTTGGTAATGCTATATTTATCATATCAGCTTTGCTCCTTTCCGAGACGGATATCTACGGTTTTGCCAAAACGCATTTTTTTAGGCACAGAGCGCTGGGCGCTTACGCTAAATCCCTCTTTGATAAGAGAATTTTTCTTCTCTATAACCTCAGCTAAAGGAATTGTATCGTCATAAAGCAGAAGCACATCTGCATCGTATCTAATATCACTTGTGCGAAGTCCCTCAAGCAGGTCAAGATAAAGGGCAAAGCCTGCTGCGCGGCTTTTTCTGCCAAGGCGGGAAAGCAGCTTTCCGTACTCACCGCCCGAGAGAACAGCCTCACATATTCCCGAGAGGAAGCCAGAGAAAACAATACCGTCATAGTAACTCATATTATGAACAACAGAAAAATCAAATCTCACCTTTTCTGAATACTCGCACTTAGAAAGCAAGAATGAGAGCACCTTAAGCTCTGAAAGTGCCTTTGCGGAGCTTACGCTTTCACAAAGAGGAGAGAGCTTATCTATAACAGAGCGCATATCGCCCCAAAGCCCTGCAAGCGTTACAAGCTTTGATGCCGCCTTATCGGATACACCGTATTTTTTAGCAAGAGCAGGTATCTCGTGAGCATTCTTATTAGATATAAGGGCTATCACCTCTTTTTTAAAGAGTTCGCTGTCCGATGCCTCGGAAAGAAAGGCTGAGAGAATGCCCATATGAGAAATATCAAGAACAAAATCGGGTGAGATTTCAGCAAGGCTGGAAAGCGCGAGATAAACCACCTCATAGATATCGGTAACATCAATATCACCGATAGACTCAAGGCCCATCTGCATAATTTCCTTAAACTGGCCTGTACTGCCAGAGACACGGTATACATTCTCGTTGTAATAAACCTTCTCCTTGACACCCACCTCGTCTGAGGTATGCTTAATTATAGAGAGGGTTACGTCGGGCTTTAAGGCAAGAAGTCTGCCGTCTGTATCGTTAAAGGTTATAACCCTGTCGCTGACAAGGAACTCCTTGTTTCCAACATAAAGGTCATATTCCTCAAATTTACTCATTTTAAAGGGACGGAAGCCGTACCTTTCATAAAGAGAGCGGAGGCTGAATATAGCGCGCTCGTCATTTTTTAATACACTGTTATCAATCATCTTTTGCCTCCAAGCGTTCAAGAACAAGACGGTATCCCCCTGCTCCGTGATCAAGCGCTTTGCTTACACGGCTTATTGTTGCGGTGCTCATTCCGGTTGCGGAACAAACAGAGGTGTAGCTGCTGCCTGCTCTGAGCATCTTTGCCGCCTTAAGTCTTTGCGCAATGTCAAGAATTTCTTTTTCAGTCAGAGCGTCCTCAAAAAACTGATAACACTCCTCCAGACTCTTAATAGAAAGAATCGCATCAAAAAGAGCATCTACCTCAGGGGTATGTATTTTTCCCATTTGCTTTCCTGCTTTCTCGCTTTAGTTCGCTAAATCGCTTTAGTTTACTAAATTATAATACTATATTCACTGTTTGTCAAGTGGTTTTGATATTTTTTTAATTATTTTTTTGAAATAAACTCAAAGCTAATTAATTTCCTTGATTTCACCAGATTTTACGAGGTAAAGCACACCTCCAAAATCAAACCACACGTCAATAAGTGTTGGATTGTAGACCACATCATTATTTGCTGAAAATACAAGAGAATCGTATGCCTTTACATAATCGTATATTTCTATATTTGTTACATACCAGATATCCTCTTGGCCTCCGAGTTTTTCACATATAGCCTCAAGCCTGTCCCAATTGTTATTTTTGTCAAACTCCGAGCTGTGTCCCCACATATAGAACAGGCGCGGCCATCTTGAAGCGCTGTATAGCTTTTTATCGTCGAGCGCAAGGAACTTATCAATATATTCAAATATTTTTTCGTTTTGGTGATGAGCTGAGGGCATCCAGAAATAAAAATCAGAAGGCAGATCAAAAACATCGTTATCTCCGCCAAGAGTACGTGCGTAAGCAATACCCAAATCATGCAGATATTTCCTGACACTGTTATATTTTTCGCCTGTGAGATTTTTTGACGTATCCGGATAAGCCATGCCTCTGACAATGCATCCAAAGCGTTTCTCAAGAGCAAGACGGCAGTTCAAAGTATCCTGAATGCCGTTTATATTACTCAAGTGGCCTAAAGCCTTGTGCCACTCTCCGTGATTTGCAATCTCGTGGCCATGGGCGAGAATTCTTTCTTTTATATCTTGCTCGGTTAATCTGTTTTGAGTATCTCCTATCATCGCACCGCAAAGATTCAGCGTCACCTTAATATTATTCTTTTCAGCAATCTCGCAAAGCTTGAGATCAAATTTAGAACCATCATCATAGCTAAGAGTTACTGCCTTGAATTTTCCCCCGGGATATCGAAGAAAGCGATATTTCATCATATTCTCATTACCTCATATTATATTTCGGCTATTGCCTCGATCTCAACAAGAACGCCTTTAGGAAGCTCCTTTACCGCAACGCAGGAACGCGCGGGCTTTTCGGTAAAATATTTTGCATAAATCTCGTTAAATACGGCAAAATCCGACATATCAGCAAGGAAACAGGTAGTTTTAACCGCCTTTACATAAGAAGAGCCTGCCGCCTCAAGAACAGCGCCGAGATTTTTCATAACCTGCTCGGTCTGAGCTGTGATTCCCACCGCCTCAACAAGGCCTGTTTCGGGATTTATCGGAATCTGACCCGACGTGAAAACAATGTTCCCAAGGACTGTAGCCTGAGAATACGGTCCTACCGCAGCCGGCGCTTTTTCTGTTGAAATCTTTTTTATCATTTTACCCTTATTCCCCACAAAAATTTGTTTATAATAATTTTTCCGCCCGCACTCTTGTGTTTTAACTTCACAATCAAGCGGACGGAAAATTTAAAGCATATACAAGATTATATCTTGCAGATCCAGCCGAAGCTATCCTCTATCTTGCCCCACTGAATTCCGGTGAGAGTGTCATAGAGGTCTTGTGTGGTATTTCCTATCTTACCGCCGTTTACGTCATATTCAACGTCCTCGTACATAAGTCTTCCGATAGGAGAAACAACCGCCGCTGTACCTGTGCCCCACGCTTCCTCGAGTCTGCCCTCTTTACAAGCGGAGATAAGCTCGTCTACAGAAATAAGACGCTCAGAAACCTTGTAGCCCTTTGAGCGAAGAACCTCAATGCAGGACTTTCTGGTAATGCCGGGAAGAATAGAGCCGGAAAGTGCGGGAGTTACAATCTCACCGTCTATCTTGAACATTACGTTCATAGCTCCAACCTCTTCAATGTACTTTCTATGTACACCGTCGAGCCAAAGAACCTGAGAATATCCGCGCTTTGCAGCCTTCTCACCCGCTCTGTTAGATGCAGCATAGTTACCGCCGCACTTCGCCTCGCCTGTACCGCCCTTAACGGCTCTGACATCCTCGGACTCTATCATAATCTTTACAGGGTTAATGCCCTCTTTATAATAGCTGCCGCTGGGAGAAGCGATTATCATAAAGGTTGCTCTCTTAACAGTATGAACACCTAAAGACTCATCGTTTCCGAACATAAAGGGACGGAGGTAAAGAGATGTTCCAAAGGAATAAGGAACGAAATCACGCTCTACATCAACAAATGCCTTAATCGCCTCAAGCATGTCCTCTTCGGGAATGGTAGGAAGACACATACGGTCTGCGGAATTGTTCATTCTGCGTACATTCTCCATAGGACGGAAGAGCTGAATGTCACCGTTTTCAGCACGATAAGCCTTAAGGCCCTCGAATATCTCAGAGCCATAGTGAAGCACGGTGGATGCGGGATGAATGGCGATAGGCGCAAAAGGCACGATTCTTGCATCATACCAGCCCCTGCCTGCCTCATAGTCCATAACGAACATATGGTCAGAGAATACCTTACCGAATCCAAGCTCACTCTCGGGAGGCATTACTTTATGATTCTCTGTTTTTACTATTTTAATTTCCATTTTTGTTACCTTCTTTTTTTAGCTTACATTGTCAAGCAATATATATTTTATAATATCACATATTATGCTGCTAAGTCAAGTGCTTTTGGCAGTTTTTTCATAAACACAACGATTTTTTTTGTCTATCATTACGGGTAAACATTGTTTTTTTGCTGTTTTGGGGTTGACAAACGCTTGGTGCTTTGGTATAATATTTAGGTACATATAGGTCTTTGTGTATGAACTGCTGTCTAAATCTGTATTCAGCCCGCTATGGCACGCGTGCTTTGGGAGCTGGTCACCAACCTTGTACCCCTGCGAAAGCTAAAACGCTGAAATCCCTTGAAAACACTGACTTTTTCGGCACTCATTATTCTCAAAAATTAGCACTAAAAAACGCTAGGACCACATGTTTGACCACTTACGGAAAAACCGCAAAAATTGAATAAAAATCACATTTCGGGATGTAGCGCAGTTGGTAGCGCGCTTGCTTTGGGAGCAAGACACCGCCCCCTCGTTATGAAATTCCGAAAAACGCTGAAAACCCTTGTAAACACTGGCTTTTTTGGCACTATGCTCTTTCTCAAAATCGCTGTGAAAAGCGGTTTGACCACATGTTTGACCACTTACGGAAAAACCTCAAAAATTCAATATTTTTCACACTTCGGGGTGTGGCGCAGTTGGTAGCGCGCGACGTTTGGGACGTCGATGCCGCAGGTTCGAACCCTGTCACTCCGACCAGCAGGCAGTGCCTGCACCCAATCTCGGGTGTGGTTACTGCCTACCTTTTTGTTCAGTGCCCGATGGCGAAGTCTGTTATGCTATGTTTCGGCACAAGACACCGGGTTTGAGTGTTTTCATAGGCACTTTGGAGTGTTTTTTAGAAAATCCTTTTTCTTTGCCCACAGCA
>JAZOVF010000009.1:0-39991 GCA_045658565.1 Eubacteriales bacterium | reverse complement strand
TGTAACCTTTGACAGAAAGTATAAGAAGGACTCCTTCTATGCATATAAGGCATGGCTCCGCTCTCCCGAGGATGCTCCTTTCGTTCACCTTTGCGGTAAAAGATATATCGACAGAGTTGAGGATGTAACAAAGGTTACGGTTTACTCAAACCTGCCCGAGGTTGAGCTGTTTGTTAACGGTGAGTCTATTGGCAAAAAGCAGGCGGCAGACCACTTCTTCTACTTTGATGTTAAAAACGTAGGCGAATCCACCATAGTTGCAAAGGCGGGTGAGCTTACCGACGAGGGTAAGATACGCAAGGTTGATGAAATGAATATGGACTACGTTCTTGTAGAAAAGGGCGCAGTTCTTAACTGGTTTGACGTTAACGCTCCCGAAGGACGCTTCTCCTTGAATGACAAGCTCTCCGATATCATGAGCTGCTTCAGAGGTAAACTTTGGTTTGCAAAGGTTGGCCTTGCTATCAAGAAGAAGATGGATGCGAACAAGAAGGCTACTGCAAAGGGCGAGAAGTCCGGCGGCTTTGACGTTGACCTTTCTTCAGGCGGCGGACTTATGGAGATGATGGGCAGCTTTACCGTGCTTCGCCTTACCTCCATGATGGGTATGGCTAACATCAGCTTTACCAAGGAAGAGCTGCTTAAGATGAACAAGAAGCTCAATAAGATTAAGAAGCCCAAGAATTAAGAAGTTTTAGTTCGAGGCTTCAAAACACTTCACCAAAGAAAGGATTAAATAAGAATGAAAATGACGTTCCGTTGGTACGGCGAGGGTAATGACCGTATCAAGCTGTCTGACATCAAGCAGATCCCCGGTGTTGAGGGTATCGTTTGGGCGCTTCACGACAAGATGCCCGGCGAGGTATGGAAAGAGGAAGAAATAGCTAAGGTAAAGGAGCAGTGCGATAAGTACGGCTTCAATATCGATGTTGTTGAGTCGGTAAACGTACACGACGACATTAAGATAGGACTTCCCACAAGAGATAAGTATATCGAGAATTATAAGGAGACTATCCGCAACCTGTCAAAATTCGGCGTTAAGGTTATATGCTACAACTTTATGCCTATTTTTGACTGGACAAGAAGTAACCTCTTCCACGAGGTAGGCGACGGCTCAACCGCCCTCTTCTATGAAAAGAATATGATTCAGGACGATTACAACGCAATGGCTAAGTATATCCTGGATTTCACCGAAAAATACAATATGTCCTTCCCCGGTTGGGAGCCTCAGAGAATGGCAAAGTTAGACGAGCTGTTCAAGGCATATGAGGGTGTTGACCACGAAAAGCTCTGGGCAAACCTTAAGTATTTCCTTGAGGCAATTATGCCTACCTGCCGCGAGTGCGACATCAAAATGGCTATCCACATGGACGATCCGCCTTGGGATATCTTCGGTCTGCCGAGGCTTCTTGTAGACGAGAAGAGCATTGACCGCTTCCTTAAGATGGTTGATGATGAGTATAACTGCCTTACTCTTTGCTCGGGCAGCCTTAACGCAAATCCCGACAACAATGTTGCCGATATTGTAAGAAAGCATTGCTCAAGAATTGCCTTTGCCCATATCAGAAACGTAAAGCATTTTGAAAACGGAGACTTCTCAGAGGCAAGCCACAGAGATTGCGACGGAGATACAGGCATTCTTGAAATTCTTAAGGCTTATCATGACTGCGGCTTTAAGGGATATATCCGTCCCGACCACGGCAGACACCTTTGGGACGAGGGCCCCGGTAAGGTGCGTCCCGGCTACGGTCTTTATGACAGAGCACTTGGCATTATGTATATGCTGGGTGTTTGGGATAGCCTCGAAAAATACGATAACAAGTGAGGAATCAGTAATGAATAAAAACGTATTAAATACAGATCTTGCCGGCAAGGTTGCTGTTGTAACAGGCGCGGGCGGTGTGCTTTGCTCCTATTTTGCAAAGGTACTTGCAAGAGCGGGCGCTAAGGTTGCGCTTCTTGACCTTAACTTTGATGCGGCGAAGGCTTATGCCGACGAGATAGTAGCTGAGGGCGGTGTTGCTAAGGCTTACGCCTGCAACGTGCTTGAAAAGGAGACCTGCTATCAGGTTGCCGATGCGGTTGAAGCCGAGCTTGGAAAGTGTGATATACTTATCAACGGTGCAGGAGGAAACAATCCCAGAGCAACAACAGATAAGGAATATTTTGAGCTTGGAGACATTGATGCTGACACAAAGAGTTTCTTTGACCTTGATGCGGCAGGAGTTGGCTTTGTGTTCAATCTGAACTTCCTTGGAACTCTTATTCCTACTCAGGCATTTGCCCGTCAGATGGTAGGCAGAGAGGGATGCAATATTCTTAACATTTCCTCTATGAACGCATATACACCCCTTACCAAGATTCCTGCGTACTCTGGTGCAAAGGCGGCTATCTCTAACTTTACTCAGTGGCTTGCAGTTCACTTTTCAAAGGTTGGAATTCGTGTAAATGCAATAGCCCCCGGCTTCTTTTCAACAAAGCAGAATGCGGCGCTCCTCTTTAATCCCGACGGAACTCCCACAGCCAGAACAGGCAAGATTCTTGCCGCTACACCTATGGGCAGGTTTGGAGAATCCGAGGAGCTTGAGGGCGGTCTGCTCTTCCTTATAAACGAGAAGGCGGCAGGATTTATTACAGGTGTTGTTCTTCCTATAGACGGAGGATTCTCGGCTTATTCGGGAGTTTGATTTACTGAAAGGAAATATGAAAATGGAAAATCAAGCACAAAAGAAAAATCCGAGCAAGCACCTTATAATATCTCTTTCCATAATAGGTGCGGCTGTTCTCGTGGCTTTGATAATTGCGGTTGTGGCGATAGTTGGCGACCTTAACAATCGCATAGACGGCAAAAATGCATCTGAGCTTTATGCCGATCTTGAATCGTCGGTCATCAGCGAAAGCAACTATAGCTATGTTATTGAGAGAAAAGGAAGCGGTATGCTTCTTACCAGTAATGCAGGTGTTGCCGTAAAGGCTGATATTGAGAAGGTAGTAGAAGAAGTGGCTGTAAACGGAGATGCTTTCTATTATAGCAAGACTCTTACTGCGACTCAAAAGTCGCCTAATTCTTCCGATGAGGTTACTACAACCACCACGCTTAAAATAACTGTCGTTGACGGGATAAGGTATTATTATTACGGAGCGACAGGCTCGGCGGCTGTAATGCTAAAATCCTTGGCAACATCAAATGACTTCAAGGAAACGCTGACTGCTATAAAATCAATTGTCTGGGATTATGACGACCTTTTCAACAAGAGCAATATGGTTGAGAACAACAGCGGACATCTCTTCGAGATGAACAAGGAGCTTGCCCTCGACGATCCTGCACTTATAAAGGCTCTTAAGGATAATGCCGAGATGTT
Organism: Eubacteriales bacterium; assembly: GCA_045658565.1. Classification (GTDB taxonomy): domain Bacteria; phylum Bacillota; class Clostridia; order Oscillospirales; family CAG-272; genus UBA1740. The sequence continues at coordinate 36,629 of JAZOVF010000009.1, read as the reverse complement.
CTTTACCGATAACGCAAGAAGCGATGTTTATCCTTACATTAACATGAGTCTTAAGGATTTTGAGGAATATGATTATGCCGTAACATATGATGACTCCGGAAGACCCGTTTCTGTAGTTTATGACTATACAATGGGTAACGGAAATCTGTTTGTAGGCGATCTTTCCGTAACTGCAGGATTTAAGTACGGCAATGCTACTGTTGCTGTACCGGAAAACGCAGACGACTATGACTGGGCTACAGGAAAACAATAAAACAAATAAGCTATCTCATTGAGAATTGAGCAAAATTCATTGATTTGTTAAGCATAATGAAAGAGCGGAGACTCTGTTTGTTCGTGTGCCCCCTGTCAAGTAGACAGAGTAAAAAAACAAAAAGAATTTGTTAATCGAGTGAGATTCTTTCTACTCCCCCTGCTACGCAGCAGGGGGAGATTTTTCGTCACGCAGCGGTGGCTAAATAATACTTGCACGGTGTCATGCAATTCAGACGCTTCCGGTATCGGCGAGTATTGTAAAAGTGTATATAATCCTCAATAGCGGAAACGAGAGATTCACGGCCTGTAAACTTTTTAAGATAGTATATTTCGGACTTTAAAATGCCCCGCCAGCTCTCCATCGGAGCATTGTCAAGGCATCTGCCTGCGCGGGACATAATTTGGATCATACCCGCATCAACGAGCTTTTGGTGGAACACTTTGTTTGTATACTGAAATCCTCTGTCACTATGTAAGATAGGTGTTGCTTTGGGATAAAGGCTTGTTGCTTCATCAAAAGTTTTAAAAACCAACTCATTGTTGCTGTCGCCTATCTTGTATGCAATAATAGGTCTGTCGTAAAGGTCTGGTATTGCAGAAAGATATAGCTCTTTCACCTCAGGATTACAAAAAATGAGTTGTTTTCAAATTTAATATAGACAGGGCGGGGTAAATGTGGTAAAATAAAGAAAACCCTTAAGGAGAAAGCAAATGAATTTTACCCAGCTATGCATGGTGCGTGAGTCCTGCCGTGCCTACGATGAGAAAAAAGAGATTGAAGAAGGCGTTCTTGACGAAATTCTTGAGTGTGCAAGGCTCTCGCCCTCGGCCTGCAACGGTCAGCCCTATCACATAACCGTTTGTCGGGGTGAGACGGCAAAGACAGTAGCCAAGGCAACCCAGGGAATGGGAATGAATAAATTTGCCTCAGATGCCCCTGTGCTTATCGTTATTTCGGAGGAGCCGTATGTCAAAACTGCCGCCCTCGGTGCTAAGGTAAAGGGAATAGACTACCGTTCAATAGATATTGGTATTCTTTCGGCACATATTACTCTGGCTGCGGCGGAAAAGGGCGTTGGAAGCTGTATTCTCGGCTGGCTTGACAGCGATAAAATAGTAAAAGAGCTATCTCTTGACGGAAGAGTTCACTTGGTTATAACTCTCGGTTATCCTAAGGAGAATACACCCCCGAGAGAGAAAAAACGCAAGGACATATCCCGGCTGGTAACAAAAAAATAGCCAAAATATTCAAAAATGTTGAACTTTCAACATACATTGTTTGATTTTTTATGTTACAATAATTACATAAAAAGAAAAACCGGTATAAATCTTAAAAATACGACAAAAATAAATTTTCAGAGGAAGAAAAATGTTAATTACGAAAGATATAAAATACGTTGGTGTAAACGACCGTAAGATAGATCTTTTTGAGGGGCAGTATGAGGTGCCGCAGGGCATGGCATACAACTCCTACCTTATACTTGACGAAAAAATCGCAGTTATGGACTCGGTTGACCGCGATTTCGGAGAGGAGTGGCTTGCTAACATAGAGCGTGAGGCGGAGGGCAGAACTCCCGACTATCTTATAGTTCAGCACATGGAGCCTGATCATTCATCAAATATTACCACCTTTGTTGAGAAGTACCCTGAAGCAAAAATAGTTGCTTCGGCAAAGGCATTTAATATGATGAAATGCTTTTTCGGCACAGATTATGTCGATAACAGAATGGTTGTAGGCGAGGGCGACACCCTTTCTCTCGGAAAACACGTTCTTACATTTATAACAGCCCCTATGGTGCATTGGCCCGAGGTTATAGTGACCTATGATTCTTATGACAAGGTTCTCTTCTCGGCAGACGGCTTTGGCAAGTTCGGAGCGCTTGATACCGAGGAGGAATGGGCTTGCGAGGCTCGCAGATATTATATCGGAATAGTTGGTAAGTACGGTGCTCAGGTACAGGCTCTGCTTAAAAAGGCGGCGGCTCTTGATATAGAAAAGATTTGCCCTCTTCACGGACCTGTACTTTCGGAAAATCTTGGTTATTACATCGGGCTTTACGACACATGGTCAAGCTACCGTCCCGAGGAAGCAGGCGTAGCTCTTGCATACACCTCGGTTTACGGAAATACAAAAAAGGCGGTTGACTATCTTGCAAATAAATTACAGGCTCTCGGAGTTAAGGTAGCGGTTTCCGACCTTGCAAGATGCGATATGGCAGAGGCTGTCGAGGATGCATTCAGATATTCGGCACTTGTCCTTGCCACAACCACCTATAATGCCGACATATTTCCCCATATGCGTGAGTTCCTTTCAAATCTTACCGAGCGCGGATACAAGAACCGTGCGGTGGCATTTATCGAAAACGGAAGCTGGGCACCTATGGCGGCAAAGGTAATGAAAAAGCATCTCGAGGAAGCGAAAAACCTTAAGTTTGCGACTAATGAAGTTAAAATTCTCTCAGCTCCGACAGATGAAACCTATAGGACTCTTGATGCTCTTGCAGAGGAGCTTAAAGAGCTTTCAAAAATATAAAAAAACAAAGAAAAACTCTTATTAAACCCCAAAAGGAGAAGAAAAATGGCAGCTATTGTAAATAAAGATACCTTTGATTCTGTAATCCTTGGCGAAAAGCCGACTCTCGTAGATTTTTATGCCGACTGGTGCGGTCCTTGCCGTATGGTTGCTCCTACTGTTGAGGAGCTTGCATCCGAGAGGGACGATATAAACGTAGTTAAAGTAAATGTGGACAACTCTCCCGAGCTTGCTGTACGCTACGGTGTATCAAGCATTCCTACTCTTATTCTCTTTAAAGGCGGCGAGCCTAAAGCAAAGGCCGTTGGAGTAAAAACTAAGGCACAGCTTATAGATATGATTGACGGTAAATAAAAACTCTCCCCTAGGTTTTTAAAGCCAAGGGGAGTTTTTTTGTCCGATAAGGGATTTTTTACAAATATTTTATTGACGGCAGGTAGTTTTCAGTTTATAATATACTGTGTATATTAAAAAACGGAGCTTTTGATTATGTTAAAAAGATTTATCAGCTATTATAAGCCCCATAAGCGGATGTTTGCTCTCGATATGCTGGCTTCTCTTATGATTTCGCTTATCGGTATGGTTTACCCCATAGTTACAAACAAGATGTTAAACGAGTATATTCCCGAAAAAATGTACTCTACAATAGTAATCGCGGGAATTATTGTTCTTGTGCTTTATGTTGCAAGAATGCTGCTCAGATATTTTGTTCAGTACTACGGACACATTATCGGCGTAAAGATGCAGTCGGCAATGAGGCGCGACCTCTTTGACCATTTGCAGAAGCTGCCGTTTAAGTTTTATGACAACAACGAAACAGGCAGAATTATGACAAGAATAACCAGCGATATTTTTGAGATTGTAGAGCTTGCTCACCACGGTCCCGAAAATCTGCTTATCAGCGCGGTTATGATAATTCTTTCATTTATCTACCTATCGTCAATCGACTGGATACTCACACTTATAATCTTTGCCTGCGTTCCGATACTTATTTTTGTTGCCGCAAAGTTAAGAAAGGCGATGAGGCAGGCATTTGATGACCGCAGAAAGAGTAACGCAACCATAAATGCCGCTGTTGAAAGCAGTATTACGGGTATCAGAGTTACAAAGGCTTATACCAATGCCAAAAGAGAGGTAGAGCGCTTTGAGGTAGGAGACCGCCAGTTTGTTGACTCCTCTCACCGTGCATACAGCGCAATGGCAAAGTTCCACGCATCAACCTCGTTTATCACCGACATTTTCAACGTGTTTATCCTTATCGCGGGAGGTCTTTTCCTCTATGCGGGAAGAATTTCCTTTGGCGATTATTCAACCTTTATCGTTTCTGTTAACCTGTTTATAAATCCTGTTACAACCCTTATCGGTTTTGTTGAGCAGTTCCAGAACGGTATAAGCGGATTTAAGCGCTTTACCGAGATTATGGACGAGGAGCCGGAGCGTGACGGCGAGGGAGCCGTTGAGCTTACCGATGTGAGAGGCGATATCGAGTTTAAAAACCTCTCCTACTCCTACAACGAGGGAAAAGAGGTTCTCCACAACGTAAATCTTAAGTTAGAGAAGGGCAAAAAGTTAGCTCTTGTTGGTCCCTCGGGAGGCGGAAAAACAACAATCTGCCACCTGCTGCCCGGATTTTATTTGCCGGGTGACGGAGATGGAGAAATCTTAATTGACGGAAAGAATATAAGAGACCTTACCCTTGACTCGGTGCGCCGCAATATAGGTATAGTTCAACAGGATGTATTCCTCTTTGTCGGTACAATAAGAGACAACATTATTTACGGCCGTCCCGATGCTACCGAGGAAGAAATACAGAAGGCGGCAAGAAGAGCGAATATTCACGATTATATTATGACTCTTCCCGACGGATATGATACCGAAATAGGTGAGCGAGGTGTAAAGCTCTCCGGTGGACAAAAGCAGCGTATCAGCATTGCCAGAGTGTTCTTAAAGGACCCTGCAATACTTATTCTTGACGAGGCTACAAGTGCTCTTGATAACACAACAGAGGTGCTTATACAGCAGGCTCTTGATGAGCTTTGCCGAGGTAGGACAACCCTTGTTGTAGCTCACAGACTCTCTACAATACGCGGTGCTGATGAGATTGCCGTTATCCTTGACGGTGAGGTAACCGAAAGAGGTACACACGAGGAGCTTATGGCAAAGGGCGGAAAATACAAGGAGCTTTATTCGCTCCAGTTCCGCGACAACGATACCTTTGAATAAATCTATGCAAAAAAAGACTTGCAAGCGGGTAAAACCGAAGCAAGTCTTTTTGTTATTATTTCATATAAATTTCAAGCAATCCACCAGCCAAAAGTTCTCTTACTGAGATTTGGTAATTAAAAACAGGCTTGCCGTTAAAATATGAACTATTAACATAAATATGACTACTATTATTGTCATATACTTTGATTTTTATGTTTTTTCGTTGTGGAGTGTCAGTTCTGCGCTATTTATTTTCGGCGAACCGATAAGCATAAGGTCCTGTCCCACCACAGGGAAAAGACCGAGACAGTTCCATATGTAACAGGACGAAAGCCCGCCCGAGTCATTGTTCCCTCGAATCTTACTCCGGGGAAAAGGGTACAGCTATAATATCCCGGGTGCGCGACCTCAGTAACAAGATTTTCTTCTATGGGGCGGAGAGTGCTTCCCGAAATTGGGGAGGTAACAACATAGTTATAGTAAGCGCGTATAGCTCCCGTACCGCTGACGTGCATGTGCGAAAAGCCTCTTACAAATGGCTTTTCTATCTTTCTTGGTTTTCCGCAGGTGTTGGGACGGTGGTTGCCATATCCCGAGGGATATCCTCCCGTGTAGGCACAAACGGTAGCTTTGCCAAAGGGGTAGGCGGCGGCAGGAGTTGTGTTTCCGCACTGAGCCTTGATAAAAAGCCAGGTTGCGGCTATTCCCTCAGGTCCTGGAAGGTCTATTTCTCCCGAGCCTTGAAAAACATTTACGTAGTCGGAAAATTTCTTCATTTTTTAAGTCCTAACATATAAGCTTAAATACCACTGTACTATTCTTACACATATCAAAGAAAAAGTCCACACTAAGGAGCAAAAGATTGAAGTTTTATTTTAAAATGAACCTGGCGAGAATTGTATATATGTAAATGTAAGTTTACAACTTATCCGAATCAAGCTAACAAAAAAGCCCATAACGTGTATCCGCCGAGGACGACTTTACAAGGCTCGGTGCGACGAAAGACGCTAAAATTTATCGTCGCAAGACTTGTTAGTTCGACTCTCTTACGGCTAGCGTATGAGCTTCTTTAAAAATTATTGATTGTATGCTTTTTCTATTGCTTTGACAATGTCTCTTGAGAATGAGCCGTCGGCTATCTCCGAAGATTCACCGTTTATAAGCTTTACAAATTCATTAAGCTGAACGGTAAACTCGCCGTTATCTCTCTTTGCGCCAATGGCTGTCCATTCCTTTTCGCCCTCGCGGCGGATAAATGCAGAGTCAATTCCGTTTACCCTGATAGCACCGCCTGTGAAGTAATAGTAGCTTTCATAAACAACATTAGAATAGCCGGAGAAGGTTACTACTGCAGAAAGTCCGTCCTCAAATTTTGCAAATATCTGCGCGTGACCCTCAACGTCCTTGTCATTTATAAGATTAGCGGTATTTGCATAAACCTCTGTGGGACGTTTGCCTGTGATATAGAAGAGCTTGTCAAACGCGTGAGCACCGTAATTCATTACAATTCCGCCGCCCGCCATTTTTTTGCTTGTGAACCAGGCAGGTCGGTTATCAAGGAAGTAGTTTATGCTCCTTTGCTCGGAGTACATACAAAGCCTTCCAAGCTCGCCGCTGTCTACAATCTCTTTAACAACTCTGTTGGGGCGGAAAAAGCGTTGGATATGACCGATAGCAAGTTTTTTGCCGTTTCTCTCGGCTGCCTCAAGCATAGCATCACATTCTTCCACGGTATTTGCCATAGGCTTTTCAACCAGTACGTGCTTTCCATTATCCAGAAAGAATACGGTTGCCTCCTTGTGCAGGCCGTGGGGCAGGTTGAGAATAACTGCATCAAAATCTACCGCGCCCGGCATTTTTTTATAATCGGTAAAGCCCGGAACACCGTATTTTTCGCACAGCTCGCCAAGTTTTGACTCGTTAAGGTCGCACAGTGCCGCAAGAGTACAGTTATCAAGCTTTGATATAGCATCAAGGTGAAGTCTGGCAATAATTCCGGTTCCTACAATAGCAATTCTAAGCATAATTTTTCCTCACAGAATAAAAAGATTGAATAACCAAACGGTTACTTTTAAGCATATTATACTTCTTTTTTTCAAAAATGTCAATACGAAAGTTAAAAAAATCATCCTCTATTGACAAACCGCAGAATTTGTGCTAAAATGAAAAATACATAGCAATATAGTGTGAGGACAAATGGCAGACAAGCATTATAAAAAATCGGAAATAACCAGAGAGAAAATTCTCGAGGTTGCAGAGGAGCACTTTGCAGAAAAAGGTTTTTTTGGCGCAAGAGTTGATGAAATAGCCGACTCTGCGAATATAAACAAGCGTATGCTTTATGCCCATTTCGGCAACAAGGAAGGGCTTTATACCGCTACACTTATGAAGACGTATGAGCGTCTTGCCGAGTTTGAAAAGCAGTTTATTATAAAAGGTATTGACCCGATAGCCTCTATCAGGAATATTGTTTTAACATCCTTCCGTTTCCTTTCGCAAAATCCTAATTTTGTTCGTATGCTTCTTTGGGAAAACCTTAACATGGCAAAGGCCGTTCCGCGAGATGAGCTTGCCCGACTTAAGGCACCAAGTCTTGAATATATGAGGGAGCAGATAAGGCGGGGTAAGGAGATGGGAATATTCCGCGCAGATGCCGACGAGTTCCACACAGTATTTTCGCTTATGAACCTTTGCTTTTCATATTTCTCTAACATACATACAATGTCTGCTATGCTCTCCCGCGATATGACCGCCGAAGAAGAGGTTATCTCAAGGGCTGAGTACATTTCTGACATTATAATCAAGTACCTAGAGTCTTAGGTACTTGTTTTTGGGGATTAAATAACTAATTAGTTACTTTTGTGGAGATGAATTTATGGTGATTTCTGAAATCAAAAGAAAAATAGTTGAAGAAATTGACAAAAACCGAGACAAAATAATCGGGATTGCCGAAAAAATCTTTGCAAAGCCCGAAATGGGCTACAGAGAGAACGAAACGGCAAGGCTTGTGGCAGAGGAGCTAACCTCCCTTGGAATAGAGTGCCGCACTGGTCTTGCCCTCACGGGTGTCAAGGGCAATCTTAAAGGCAGACAAAGCCTTGCCAGAGTTGCGGTTATGGGCGAATTAGACTCGGTTACATCAAGGTGCCACCCTGCGGCAGACCACATAAGCGGGGCAGCCCATGCCTGCGGTCACAACGGCCAGATAGCGGCTATGATTGGTGCGGCTATTGCCCTCTCTGCGGTAAAGGAAGAGCTTGACGGTGATGTGTGCTTCTTTGCAACTCCCGCCGAGGAGTATGTGGAGATAGGCTATCGGGAAAAGCTCTGTCAGGCGGGAAAAATAGGCTTCCTTGGCGGAAAGCAGGAGCTTATAAGACTTGGCGAGTTTGACGACATTGACATGGCGATGATGGTGCACGCAGAGGCAACCCCCGAAAATGTACTGTTACTTAATGGCGGCAGTCTCGGCTTCGTTGCAAAAACTATCGACTTTATCGGCAAGGCGGCTCACGCAGGGGGTGCGCCACATGAGGGAATAAATGCTCTTAATGCGGCTATGGCGGCTATGATGTGCATTCATGCTCAGAGGGAGACATTCCGTGATGAGGACAGAATAAGAGTGCATCCGATAATCACAAACGGTGGTGAGCTTGTAAATACCGTTCCCGATAGGGTTACAATGGAGACCTATGTCAGAGGAGCTAGCCTTGAGGCGATTTACGGTGCTGCGGCAAAGGTTGACAGAGCCGTGGAGGGTGGAGCTATGGCAATAGGGGCGAGAGCTGATATAAAGACCTATAAGGGCTATCTTCCCCTCTTCCAGTCTGAGGATATGTCCTCCCTCTTTGCGAAAAACTGCGAGCATCTTGAAAATCCGCCTGTGCTTCGTTACGGCATTGATATGTGCGGCTCCAGCGATGTTGGCGACTTAAGCCATATTATTCCTACAATTCAGCCTACAATGGGCGGATTTTTCGGAAAGCTTCATGCTGAGGACTTTGCCGTAGCCGATAAGGAATTGGCATACATAAATCCCGCAAAGCTTATGGCTCTGACGGTTGCAGATTTGCTTGTAGATGGAGCTGAGGGCGCTCTTAAAATAAAAGAAAACTTTAAACCAAGATTAACAAAAGAAGAATATATAAAAATATAAATTAAAGGAGAAAACTTATGTGGACAGAAGAAAAGCTTAATGAAATGCTGGCGACCCCTTCGGCAAAGCTTATTGAGGACGTTAAGAAAATCAAGGGTGATATAATGGTGCTTGGCGCAGGCGGAAAAATGGGCCCAACACTCTGTATCCTTGCGAAAAATGCTATTCGGGCTGCGGGAATTGAGAAAAAGGTTATTGCCGTTTCCCGCTTCAGCGACCAAATAGCCCTAGACCTTCTTCACTCTAACGGTGTGGAGACAATAAGCGCAGACCTGCTTGACAGAGAGAGCCTTGATGCTCTTCCCGAGGTTGAAAATATTATATTCATGGCGGGCAGAAAGTTTGGCACAGACGGTGGAACAGAATATCTTACCTGGGCTATGAATGCAACTCTTCCCGCACTTGTAGCTTACAAGTTTAAAAAATCCAATATCGTTGTGTTCTCCTCGGGTAACATTTATCCGATAGTTCCTCTCTCACACGGCGGCTGCTCCGAAAGCGAAAAGGTTGCTCCCATAGGCGAGTATGCCCAGAGCGTTCTTGCAAGAGAGAGAGCCTTTGAGTATGCGGCAAAGGAGTACGGCACAAAGGTGTTTATCTACCGTCTTAATTTTGCGGTTGACTTAAGATACGGAGTTATCTTTGACTGTGCAAAGAAGATTATGGACGGAACCCCCATTTCTCTTACCACCCCTTGCTTTAACTTTATCTGGCAAGGAAGTGCCAACGAGATTGCCATAAGAGGACTTCTTCACTGCGAGTCACCAATGAAGATAATGAACGTTACAGGCCCCGAAACGGTGTCTATAAAGGAGACTTCAATAAAGCTTGGCAAATATCTTGGCAAGGAGCCTGTGTTTGAGAGTGAGGAGGGTAACACCGCCTACCTTAATAATGCAGGACTCGCTATGGAGACCTTTGGTTATCCCGAGGTTTCAGCCGAAACACTTATTAAATGGCAGGCTGAATACATACTTGACGGGGGCAGAACTATTGATAAGCCCACTCATTTTGAAGAAAGAAAGGGTAGCTACTGATGAACAGACATGAACTTGCATTAAAAAAGCTTCATGAGGGTACGGTTATTCCCGCCAACCCTCTGGCACTTGACGAAAACAGACGCTTTGACGAAAAACGTCAGAGAGCAGTTTGCAGATATTATCTTGACTCGGGAGTTGGCGGACTTGCCGTTGCGGTGCATACCACCCAGTTTGAGATAAGAGATTCGGAGCATAATCTTCTTGAGCCGGTTCTTCGCGTGGCAAAGGAGGAGGCGACCAAATACGAGGAAGCAACAGGAAAGGTTATCGTTATGGTTGCAGGAGTCTGCGGTCCTAAGGAGCAGGCAGTAAAGGAGGCGCAGCTCGCCAAAAGCCTTGGCTACGACGCGGTTCTCTTAAGCCCCGGCGGACTTAACCACATCTCTGAGGAAGAGCTTATCGAGCGCACAAGAGCCGTTGCAGAGGTTATGCCCGTAATAGGCTTCTACCTGCAGACAGCGGTGGGTGGCAGACATTTTACATACGACTATTGGACAAAGATTGCCGAAATTCCCGGTGTTGTAGCTATAAAAGCAGCACCCTTTAACAGATATTACACCTATGACGTGGTAAGAGCTGTGGCTATGTCCTCACGCCGTGATGAAATAACTCTTTACACAGGAAATGATGACAACATTGTTCTCGACCTTATCACAACCTACAAGTTTGAAATTGACGGTAAGACTTATGAAAAGGGCTTTATCGGCGGACTTCTCGGACATTGGTCGGTATGGACTAAGAAGGCAGTTGAATTGTTTGAGAAGTGCAAGGAGATAAGAGAAAAAGCGGAAATTCCCGCAGAAATTCTTACTCTTGCTGCCGAGGTTACAGATACAAATGCCGTATTCTTTGATACCGCAAACGATTTTAAGGGCTGTATCGCAGGACTTCACGAGGTTTTAAGACGTCAGGGCATCTTCCGCGGAACATGGTGCTTAAATCCCGATGAAAAAATGTCCGAGGGTCAGGCAGAGGAGATAGACAGAATTTACAAGGCATATCCTCACCTTAACGACGATGAATTTATTAAAGCAAATCTTGACAAATGGCTTGCCGAATAAGGGCTTTAGGAGGTTTATATGAAAACAGGATTAACCTCCGTCAGCTTCAGAAAACTTTCGGTAGATGAAGTAATCGAGCTTGCAAAAAAAGCAGGTGTAGACGGAATTGAGTGGGGCTCTGATGTCCATGTGCCCCCGCAGGATTTGGATTATGTAAAAGAGGTTGCCGAAAAAACAAAAAAGGCAGGCCTTGAGGTAATTTCCTACGGCTCATATTATTATCTTGGCTCGGGCGAGGACTTTGCACCTTATATCGAGGCGGCAGGTTCTCTCGGAACAGATACAATACGCATCTGGGGCGGCAAAAAGGAAAAATGGGAGCTTTCGGTTGTGGAATATGATGCTCTTGTTGAAGAAATGCGTAAAATAGGGCTTGCGGCAGCCCTAGCCGATATAACCGTTTGCCTTGAATATCACGGACACAGTATAACCGCAACCGCTGAGGACGCGGCAGAGTTTGTGAAAGATGTAGACCTCCCCTCGGTAAAACTCTACTGGCAGGCAATAATAGGCCGCTCGGAGGAGGATAACCTTAAGGATATAGATGTGGTAGCTCCATATCTTAGCAATGTTCACGTATTTAATTATGTTGGCGGAAAGCAGGAGCTTCTCTCATTCGGTGACGGACCTAAGAACTGGGCGGCATATATTGACCGTATAAGCAAGATTCCCGGAGAGCGTGCCTTTATGACCGAGTTTTCAAAGGGTGGACTGCCCGAAAGCTTTATAAACGATGCATATCTCCTTAACAAGCTTGTAAAATAAAAATTAAGAGGATATTTAAAAGGCAGTGGTACTGAATTTAGTGCCACTGCCCTCTGCTTTTTATTTAATTGTTCTTCCGAGTCGGGTATTATTCGGCTTTTTCTGCCTTAGCTTTTACATCCTCGGGAATTTCAACGATAATGCTGTCGTTCTTTATGACATTAAGCTTAATTGAAATGACCTGTTCAAACTCTTCGTCGGTATCAAGGTCGGGCTTTACCCAAAGCTCGCGGTCATAGATAAATTCAACTACCTCACCGTCTGCATCAACAGAGACAGAAACCTCACCGCGTATGTCGGTGCAGTCAATAATTCTTCTGAGGTTTTCGCCTAATTTTCTGACAGTCATAATGTCAACGAATTTAAAATCACCGATAATTTCGCTTGCAAACAGAGTTTTAAGCTCTGAGTAAACCTCGTCAATGTCATCAACAAGCTCGTTAAGAGTCAAATCTCCGTTTTCGGCAACAACTGCCGCGCTGTCAATCTCGCTATCAAAAACTTTAAGAGCAATGCTGTCTATAAGAGCGTAGATAGCTTCAATAGAGGGCAGACCGTTTTCTTCAGCAAAGCCTGTATACTTGGCAATCGCATCAGAAACCTTTATAGAGCCGGGGAACTCCTGTGCTATAAAGTCTATAACCGCATCAATGCTTGTAAGCTCCTCGTTATAGGAGGTTACGGTGTCGGCAATAAAGAAGTAAATAAATTCTCCGAGGGTGTCCTCGCTGTGTGCTGAAATAAATTCACAAACAGCCTCCGCCAAATCAACAAGAGGAGATGTGGAAAGCGTATAGGTTGTTATGCCGTCATTTTCCTCAGCCGTCATCATAGCAGAAAGAAGATTTTTGTAATCATCGGAGTTGGGGAAAGCATCGTCCTTCGACTCAAGCATAGAGATGTAGCCAAAGTCGTCGGCAATCTTTGTGTAAACTGCCTCGTAGGAGTCAAGCAGGGATTCAAAGTCACCAAGGGTGTAGTTGTCAGAGAGGTAGAAATCAAAATTCTCGCCAAAGGCAGCCTTAAACTCGCTGACAAGGGTTTTGAGGAGAACAAAACTTTCTGATGTGGATACTTCAAGACCTGTGTAGAACTCATCCATTCCTGTCTTGAACTCTGCGAAGGGAATTCCGAGAAGTGTTTCGATATCGGTCAGCGTTACACTATCATCAGCGCCCAGGATATACAGGTCGCCGTTGTCGTAGTACAGCTCAACAGTCTCTCCGCTTTGGGCGGTGCCGTAGAGAACAAAGCCGCCCTCGGTCTTTGTAATGTCAAATGAGGTGACAACCGAGACGTCGGAGGTAACTAATTCAAATCTGATATTTCCTGCGGATACACCGAGAACATCGTCAAGAACAACAGAGATAAGCTCTGCGTAGCTCTGGCACTTACCTGAAATGGTGGTAAAGGTATGCTCTTCATATTCGTTGCAGTCAGGGTTAAGGCACTCGCGCCGCTGGAGTCCTTTGTTACCGTTCTTGGGCATAGTAACAATAGTCCATTTTGCAAAGGCGTGGCCGGTTAAATCAAGCTCACTACCCATCTTAATAACTCTGTTACAATCTCGGCAAAGTGTGTCACCGGAGTAGCCCTTTTCGGTACAGGTGGCATCCATAGCATCAATAACAGTTGTGTTTTCGTGAGTGCATCCCAGAGAAATGCCGGGAATGGTGCAGGCTGTTAACATAATGCAAACAACCACAGACAAAACTAAAAATGCGCTTAAGTATTTTGTTTTCATTACTCTTTCTCTTTCTTGTATATTTATTTTTGCGCTTTGGGCAAAATCAAAAGTGTCAATTATATTATAGCATTTAAGAAAAAGAAAAGCAACGTTTTGAAAAATATAATCAGAGGACAAGTTGCAACAATTTTGATTCCCGAAATCGCACAGACTGCACAAAAGTCGCCCGAAAGAGAACAAGCAGGAAAGAAAAGTCTCCATCCTGCTTGTTTTTATGGTATTATTCAATTATTTAGATGTCAGGCAAGATACTTTTCAGAGTAGGTTGCATAAAGCTTACGGTAATTTTCGTTATCAGACTTAATAGCTCTGATAGACTTGTGCAGACTTAGTCCCAGGTTATTTTCTTCAAGGACACATCCGGCTATGTTGGAGCAATGGTCAGATACACGCTCAAGGTTTGTGATAAGGTCAGACCATACAAAGCCCGCCTCAATAGAGCAGTTGCCCTGTCTCAGACGCATAATGTGCTGAGAACGAAGATGCTCCTTAAACTCGTCGATTATCTCCTCAAGAGGCTCAACACATCCTGCCGCTTCAATGTCGTGCTCGGTGAATGCCTTGTGGGAAAGATAAACAATCTCCAGCGTTGCATCGTACATTCTGTCTATCTCAGCTCTTGCATCGTCGGTAAAGCTTATGCCCTTATCACGAAGCTCCTCTGCAGATTCAAGAATGTTTACCGCATGGTCGCTGACACGCTCGTAGTCACCGATTATCTTAAGAATTTTAGACACCTCCGAGCTTTCTCTGTCGCTGAGCTTATGGGTGCTTAGCTTAACAAGATATGAGCCGATAATATCCTCATAGTGGTCGGTTTTGTCCTCTGTTTCGCGTATAGACTTTGCCTTTTGGCTATCGTAGTCACGCAGAGAGGAAATGCTGTCGCGTAGCGCGGTTGTTGCAATCTCTGCCATATCAAGAGCAAGCGAATGCGCTCTTTCGATAGCAACGGCAGGGGTAGCAAGAAGTCTTTCGTCAAGCTCGGAGACTGTCTCGGGAAGTTTTGCATCGGGAACAAGCCTGTGAGCAAGCCTTTCAAGAAGCCCCGCCATAGGAAGCAAGAGAATTGTGCAGGCTATATTGAATATAGAGTGAATAATCGCAATGCCCGCAGCCGATGCTCCCTCACCAAGAATGGGAATATCTACCAAAGCCTTGACAATGCTGAACACACTGAGCCAGGTTACAGTACCTATAATGTTGAATGAAAGGTGTACAAGAGCCGCTCTCTTTGCGTTTTTGTTAGTTCCGAAGGAGGAGAGAATGGCGGTGATACATGTACCGATATTCTGACCCATAATGATAGGAACTGCAGCGCCGTAGGTTATCTGCCCCGTAGCGGCAAAGGCTTGAAGTATACCCACAGATGCCGAGGATGACTGGATTACAGCTGTTACAACAGCTCCTACAATTACACCGAGTATGGGGTTAGAGAACATTATGAAAAGCTCACGGAACTCGGGAACCTCGGAAAGACCCGAAACTGCGTCAGACATAATGTCCATACCGAACATAAGAACAGAGAAGCCGAGAAGTATTGTGCCAATATCCTTTTTCCTATTGCTCTTTGTAAACATAAAGAGAGCAATACCGATAAGGGCAAGAATGGGAGTAAAGGACATGGGCTTGAGAAGCTTTAGCAGAAGATTATCGCCTGAAATTCCGCTAAGGCTGAGTATCCATGCGGTAACCGTTGTACCGATGTTAGCACCCATAATAACGTGGATTGCCTGCTTTAAGGTCATAAGACCCGAGTTTACAAAGCCCACCACCATAACCGTTGTTGCAGATGAGGACTGAATAACCGCTGTTACTCCGAGACCTGTCATAAGTCCCGCAAACTTGTTTGTGGTAAGTTTGCCAAGCATTATCTCGAGCTTTGAGCCTGCGCTTCTCTCAAGGGAGTCGCCCATAATACTCATTCCGAAGAGGAAGAGGCAAAGGCCGCCTATCATAGTGAGTAAATCAAAAATAGTCATTTATTTTCCTCACTTATTCGTCGTTTTTAGGCTTTTTTGTTGTGGCAGCTCCTATAACATATGTGGATATGATAATAATTCCTATGATAATGAATACTCCGAGCATACCGACACCCATAAATTTGAGGTTATCTACAAATCTGAATGCATTAAAATCAAACATAATAGTGTGTACCTCCTTTTATTAGCTGAAGAAGCCGAGAACAAGTGCGCCTGCAATAACAGATGCAATCTGTCCCGATACGTTTACACCGATAGAATGCATAAGAAGGAAGTTCTGGTTGTCCTCCTCAAGCGCCATTTTGTGAACAATACGGCCTGACATGGGGAATGCGGAAATACCCGCAGCGCCTATCATTGGGTTGATAAGAGGCTTGCCCAAAACTCTCATAATAACGTTGTAGAGCTTAGCAAAGAGAACACCGCCCGCCGTATCAACGATAAACGCAATAAGTCCAAGACCCATAATAAGAAGAGTCTCAAGAGATAGGAACTGGCTTGCGTGCATATTGAAAGCAATTGTTATTCCGAGGAAAATGGTAATAAGGTTTGCAAGTACCTTTTGGGCTGTTTCGGAAATAGACTCAAGAACACCGCACTCACGAATAAGGTTACCAAACATAAGGAAGCCGATAAGCGAGCCTGCGCCGGGAGCAAAGATACAAGCAACAACAGAGATAACTATGGGGAAGAGAATTTTTGTAAGTTTAGAAACCTCGCGTCCCTCGTATGCCATACGGATACGGCGCTCCTTCTTTGATGTCAGAGCCTTGATTACAGGGGGCTGAATAATAGGAACAAGTGCCATATATGAGTATGCCGCAACGGTTATTGCGCCTATGTAGTTTGAGCCGAGAGCATTGGCAACAACGATAGATGTGGGGCCGTCTGCCGCACCGATGATAGCAATAGATGCAAAGTCCTTCGACTCGGAGAAGAACATTGATGCCATACACAGGGTAAAGAAGATGCCGAACTGTGCCGCTGCGCCAAAGAGCATAAGTTTGGGATTGGAGAGCAGGGGACCGAAGTCAATCATTGCGCCGATACCGATAAAGAGTAAGAGGGGGAACAGCTCGTTTGCGATACCCGCATTATATAGCTCGTGCAGAGGCTCGGCAATACCAGAGAATGTTTCGGTAAATAGCTGCTTGCTGTGCTCGAGGCCGCTCATAACACATTCCTCGTTTCCGCAAACGAAGTTTTCCACAACGTGGAATTTCTCGAGGCAGACACTGCACTGAAGCATTTTAACCATTGGGAAATTCATAAGAATTGCGCCAAAGCCGATAGGTAAAAGGAGTGTTGGCTCCATTTCCTTCTTGATAGCAAGGAAAATGAGAACGCCGCCGATAAGCCACATTATAAACATTTTCCAGTTTTCGCCCTGACCAAACGCCAAGAGCGAGTCGAAGAGTGATAATAGTTCTTCCATTTTGTTTTTCCTTTTCTTTTTTATTTTATTTTAACCTTTAGTATTTTAGCATAAATGCGGTAAAGAAGGAGTAAATAAATAGGAGCTAGGAAAAATCCTAACCCCTAACTTTTATTTTCTAATCCTGCAGTCTATAACCAACACCAAGCTCATTGACGATGTATTTGTTGTCTCCCGGCCTAAGCCCCAGCTTTTTTCTTATATTCGCCATATTTACCTGAAGCCTTTTTACATTTCCTTCGTCGGGGTATTCGTGCCAGACCTCTTTTATTATCGCCTGATAGGTCATCATTTTGCCAGAATGTTCGGTAAGAAGCGCCAAAATGTTATATTCGGTCTGGGTTAGCTTTATTTCCTCGTCTGAAAGGAATACACGTCTTGCATCATAGTCAATAACAAGATCCCCGAGAGTAAATTTTCCACCGGGCAGACGCCCCTCGTTTGAACTGTGGCGGCCGTTTCTGAGAGAAGAGCGCACACGTGCTAAAAGCTCCGCTGAGCCAAAGGGCTTTGTTATGTAATCATTTGCCCCAAGGTCAAGAAGCCTTACCTTTTCTTCCTCGTCGCTTCTTGCGGAGAGAACGATTATAGGAGTAGAATCATTCTTTCTTATATCGCTGACAAGCGTGCTTCCGTCTTTGTCCGGTAGCCCAAGGTCAAGAATTATAAGGTCGGGCACGTGCGAAAAGTACATAAGCTTAGCTTCTGAGTAGCTTTTCGCCTTTAATATCTTGTAGTCATTTGCCTCAAGGAGTGCCGAAACAAAGGTTAAAATATTGTTCTCGTCCTCTACAACAAGTATTTTGTATTTATTATTAGTCAAGCTGTACCTCCTGGGTATCAAGAGCAAAGCGGAAAAGTGCTCCGCCTCCCTCTCTGTTTTCGGCTACTATTCTGCCGCCGTGGGCCTTTATTATTGTTGCACAGACCGAAAGGCCTATTCCTGCATTTCTTTTGCCTGCGTCCGAGGGCTGTTCTGCGGAGTCATAATATCCTGTAAATATCTTGTCAAGCCTGTCACGCTCTATGCCGCAGCCGTCATCAGCAATCTCAAACACAGCCTGTCCGTCCTTAAGACCTACTGTAAGCGAAAGAGCTTTCATTCCTGTTGCATGCTGCACCGCATTTTCAAGAATGTTTACTATAACCTGTTCAACAAGCAACGGGTCCATAGGTATTATAATCAGGTCGTCGGGTAAAGTTATATTTACATCTTGCTCGGGATAACGCTTTTTGAACTTCAAAATTACCGAGTCTACAAGCTCTTCAAGAACTGTAGGTGACTTAATCAGTTTAACATTATCCGAGCCTATTTTAGTAATAGAAAGAAGATTTTCTACCATGCGTATAAGCCACTCGGAGTCCTCCTTTATTCCCAAAACCATTCGCTTTTTTTGCTCTGTGCTTAAGCTGTCATAGCTGTCAAGCATTGCCGACGATGAGCCGTAAATGGTTGTCAAAGGAGTTCGCAAGTCGTGGGATACTGCCCTTAGCAGATTTGCGCGCATTTTTTCCTTTTCGCTCTCTGCTTTCAGGGATTGCCAATTTTTAAGTTTTGTGGTTAAGGCGCTGGTAAGCACCGATATAGTTATCATAACAAGGGCAGACAGGGCATTTTCCACCGTTGCAAAGTTGAATGCAAAGTAGGGAAATGTGAATGCGTAGTTTACCATAAACATAGCAGCAAGGGCTGCCGCAATTCCGTAAAAATATCCGTCGGTCATAAGCGAAACAATAAACACGGCAAAAACAAAAACGGTGGTTATATGCTCGTCAATGGTAAGGAATTTTTGTAGAAGAATGCTTATTCCAAAGGTAATTAAAAGTGCAACCAGGGTAATAAGGCAGTCTTTGATATGTTTTTTCGTTTTTTCGTTCATATTCGACACCTCTACTCAGTATTTTATCATAAAGCGGGATAAGATGGAGCAAAGTTTTTTCGATACATTATAACACAAAACTCGGATTTTGTTAAGAGTTTTTAACTAAATTTATTGATTTTGCATCTGCAGTTTGGTATAATAAAGAAAAAACGCCTGAAAGCGCCTGTCTTGCCCGACTATCGGTTGGGGGAGGATACAACAATACATACAATAGAATGAAAAAGGAAAAATTATGGTAACATTTGAAAAAATCAAAAATGATGAGGCGGTTATAGCCTACATCAAGGCGGCTGACGAGTCTCTCTCCGCCCTAGGATTTACAGAGCACAGCTTTGCCCATGTTGGCAAGGTTGCCGAGGTTGCTGCGGAGTTGCTTTCGGTTCTCGGATATGATGAGAGAACCGTTGAGCTTGCTAAAATTGCCGCATATATACACGATATCGGTAATCTTGTAAACAGAATAGACCATTCTCAAAGCGGAGCGCTTATGGCATTCAGACTCCTTGACAAAATGGGAATGTCACCCGAGGAGACTGCAACGGTAGTAACCGCTATCGGCAATCACGATGAGGGAACGGGCGTTCCTGTAAGCCCCCTGGCGGCGGCCCTTATTTTAGCCGATAAATCCGACGTAAGACGCAGCCGAGTGCGTAACAGAGATGCGTTAAGCTTTGATATTCACGACAGGGTAAATTACTCGGTAATAGACTCCGACCTTAATATCAATACCGCAGAAAAAACGGTAAGACTAACACTTGAGATTGATACCTCGGTTGGTTCAATTATGGATTATTTTGAAATTTTCCTCGGTCGAATGACCCTCTGCCGCAAGGCTGCGGAAAAACTTAATCTTAGCTTTAAACTTACAATAAACGGGCAGAATTTTATATAAATGTTAATTATAGTTAGCAAAAAATCTAAAAAATCGGAGGATTGTATGTCTTTTGAGATAATAGATTTTCACACTCATCCATTCAATACCAAAACCGGCAATTTCTGCTTCTATTCGGGAAGCGTTAATTCCAAAAACGACTTTCTTTCTGACCTTGAGCGCGCAGGCATCTGTTGCTTTGCGGGAAGTGTAATAGATAAGGTCAAAAAGGATTTTAATGGGGTTATAGAGGGGAACAGAGCAGCCCTTGAAATTTGGGAAAGATATGGCGAAAAATATATTCCCGGAATACATATCCACCCCGATTTTATAGATGAGTCGGAGAGAGAAATAGAGATAGCTTACAGTAAGGGAGTCCGCCTTATCGGTGAGCTTGTGCCCTATCACCACGGCTGGAAGTACGATCACCCGAGGCTTCCCGAGCTTATGGAGTGCCTTGACGGCAAAAATATGGTTATCAGCATCCATTCAAACGATACAGACCTTGCAGCTTTGGAGAAAATGGCGGCAGATAACCCCGATAAGACATTTGTTTTTGCTCATCCCGGAGATATTCCGAGAGTTAAGGGGCACATCGAAATAATGAAAAGGCGGGAGAATGTTTACCTTGACCTTTCGGGCACAGGTCTTTTCAGATACGGTGTGCTAAAGCATCTATGCGACTCGGTTGGGGCTGAGAGAATACTTTTCGGCACCGATTACCCCATCTGCAACCCCGAAATGTATGTAAAAGCCGTTCTGTTTGAAAAGATTTCCGACAGAGAAAAGGAGCTTGTCCTTTCCAAAAACGCAAAGAGGCTGTTGAAGCTGTAAAATTTAATAGAATTAACAAAGAGCAAACATACAAGATTTTTTCGTCTTGCGTGCTTGCTCTTTTCTTGTGTTTATATTTTATCTTGCCTGTGCAAAAGATTTCCACAGTTTTCCACAGGCTTCAACAGGGTGAGAGGACGATTGTGAGCAATTAAGCAAAGGTTTTCATGACGTTTGTAAGCCGTTTGTAAGAGCTTTTGAAGTATTTACCGAGACCTTCTTTTGAATTTTCGAGGTGCTCGCAATTTTTTTCAAGAGAAAAACGGGGCAAAAGTTTTTAAAAAGTGAAATGTGAGTTTTTGGGGATGAAAATCTCTATCCGATACTCAAAAAGTCTTATGCTTGAAAGTAGAGTGGGCATTCACTCTTGCCGACAAATTATTCAAAGGAACGCAGTATTTGGTTGCCGCAATGTCACCCCTTTTGCTGACATCTCGCACGCTCAGTATAGTATAGGTTAGTATAGTATAGGTTAGTATAGGTTAGGTAAGGTTAGGTTTACTACTACCTAAATAATAATACAATCATACATACAGGCCTTCGGCAGAGAGAAAAAATATTTTAGTTGGTATAGTAAAAGGCATCCGCCCAAGCGAAAGCCTTTTGTGTTTTTAAATATAAACCTCAACAAGCACATTCAGCTTGCCTTTTTTTGAGGTAGAGTCATAGCCTCGGTAAATCAGTCTGCCAAGACCTCTTGCGCTTATAACATCGCCCTCTTTGGGCGTGTATGAAACACTTTCGGTGCATCTGCCGTTAACAAAGACAAGACTGCGCTTAAAGAGACTTTGCGCATCGTCTCTCGAAAGGCAAAATACCTTTGCCAATACCGCATCGAGTCTTTCACTTGAGAGCTGAATTTTCCTTGTCTCAGTGCGATAAAGCTCTCCCTCAGGTATCTCAGTTACCCTTGTGACAGTAACGTCTGTGTGCTTGATTTTTGACAGGGTGTCGGAGACATAGTCTGCCATATCCTCTTTTAAGAAGAGATAGCCAATATTGTTGGTGATAACAATGTCGCCGAGAGTCTCCCTCTCAATGCCAAGGTTCATAAGCGAGCCGAGAAAATCCCTGTGGGTAAGTTTGTCGGCATACTTTTCGCTCTTTGGCGCAATTTTGAGGGTAGCTATGGGAAATTCTTCCTCGTAGCCAAGCTCTAAGACAGAGCCAAAGCGTATCATAACCCGCTCAGCTCCCGTGATGCCGCCAAAGGCCGTGTATTTTATCCCTTTTATCTCGGGGAGTATTTCGTGAAAGAGCGATTGCTCAAGCAGACCGAGAAATGGCGTAAAGGTGTAGTAGCCGCCCATATAGGACTTTTTTGCAAGCTCGGTGAGCCGCTTTTTTATAAGTCCTGAGTCCTCGCTCATAATACCTTGTCCACAGGGTAAAGGATTTTAAGCTGATTAACCTTGCTCTCGTATGCCTTCCTGCGCTTTTCACCAAGGAGACCTTCCTTTATCTCTGCGGCAATCTGCTCATAGGGAGCAGCAGAGCTTTCGTTCTTCTTTATAAGTTTGATTAAGTGGTAGCCGAACTGAGTTTTTACAGGAGTCTCGGAGATTTCGCCCTCGCTCATCTCAAATACGGCTGTGTCAAACTCGGGAACCATCTGTCCTCTGCCAAAGTCACCGAGATTTCCGCCGTTTTCCTTAGAGGGGCAGGAGGAGTATTCCTTTGCCGCATCCTCAAAGCTGAGGTCTGCGGCCTTTATCTTAGCAAGAATTTCAAGAGCCTTTTCCTCTGTGTCAACGAGAATGTGGCTTGCGTTTACGGTCTCACCTGTCTCAAACTGAGCCTTGTTTTCCTCGTAATATGCCTTTGCCTCAGCATCGGTTACAGAAACAGATGCAAATACCTTTTCTGCCGCATAGTTTGCAAGCAGACTTTCCTTAAGCTTAGCCAGCTGTGCCTTGAATGCAGGCTCTGCCTCAAAGAGATTTCTCTTAGCATCAAGGAGAAGAAGTCTTGAGCTTATAAGCTGCTCGAGAACCATCTTTCTTCCCTCGGGATTGTTGTAGCTCTGACCTCTGGGACCGAGATTTGCGAGAAATTCGTCAACCTCAGCGTCGGTTATGGCCATACCGCCAACTGTTGCAAGTACCTTGATCATTTTTGTTTACCGTCCTTTTATGTTTAAATTTTAATTTTCGATTTTCAGTTGAACAAAGACCTCAGCCCTTTGTTCTAAGCCCTTTCGGATAATGGTTTTTTATCCTGTCGCCCGATGCCTTACCGCCGCCGAGAGCTACACCCTCGTAGAGCACGGTACAGTAGCCGCTATCAGCCTCCTTGGCTTCAATCTCTTCGCCCTTAAGGTATGCGGTGGCTCTGCTGTCGCCTCTTCCCAGATTTTCCTTATTCTTGAAATCTCCTCCATAGGCAGAAAACAGCTGGTGATGAGGCTCAAAGCGTCCCTTTCTTATCTCCCCAACCATAACTCCCGCCATAAAGACCGAGTAGCGGGGCAGGGGAGCGCCGTGAGGCACAAGGGTAACAAAGTCGCCTTGCTTAATAAGTCTGCCCTCGGGAATTTTTACCAGATTTTCTTTAAGAAAGTCAATGACTAATTTCTCTTCCGACCGTGAAAGAGCCTGGCTCTCGTCTTTATATAAGATTTTTTCACCTTCGTCGGTCGACCTCTGCATAAGTGCCATAAACTGTCCCTCTCCTGCCGAAAGGTGGGGATAAAATCTGCGGCACAACTGTGCATCCTCCTCTGAAAGCCCGTTTACAGCAATTCCGGGTGCTGTAACCCTCTGAACTTCAGCCTTTACAGGTACAAGTTTATAGTCGGGGTGAGAAAAGAGAAAGGCAGAAACATTCTCTTCGTTCTCTTCGGGGGAGTAGGTGCAGGTGGAGTAGAGAAGATAGCCGCCGTCTTTTACCAAAGGCGCAAGGTTGTCTAAAATCTCTCTTTGCCTCTTTGCACTTGCAATAACGTTTTCCTCACTCCACTCGGTTAGCGCTTCGTCATATTTTCTGAACATTCCCTCGCCTGAGCAGGGAGCGTCGCACAACACCAAATCAAAATAATTTGCAAACATTTGTTTAAAATTAGCCGTATCATAGGACAAAACCATAGCGTTCTTTATTCCCAGACGCTCGAAGTTGGAGACAATAATCTTCGCCCTCTTGGCTACATATTCGTTTGCTATAAGCAGACCCCCATCACCTATAAGCGACGAGAGCTGAGATGCCTTTCCGCCGGGAGCTGAGCAACTGTCAAGCACCCGCCACCCCTCCTTAACATCAAGAGCGCAAACGGTTGCCATAGCTCCGGGGTCCTGAACATAAAACATTCCCGCATGGTGCTCGGGTGTGTTGCCGATGCCCTCGGAAGTCTCGGGAATAAATCCGCAGGGAGTGTAGTCTGTTTTTGAGAGCGAAAGCTCGGTTATATCAAGAAAATCTTGGGTAGATATTTTCGTCTCGTTAACTCTTATACCCTTGACGTTTTCCTTTTCTAATGCATTTGCAAATGCCACATAGCCGTCGCCTAAAATATCCTTCATTCTTTCCGAAAATCTCTCGGGTAACAATATAACACCCCCTTCACCCAAAGCCTTAAAAATTATACTCTATTTTCTTCCGATTGTCAAGGTGCACAGCTTTTCTGTTAAGGGAAAATGAGAGAAATCTTAATTTTTTGAAAAAAATTCCACTCCCTCGTCGAATTTCGACTTAAAATTCTTGCATTTTTGACATCTTTATGTTAGAATATACCTTGTAAGACTATATATGCGAAAACGGAGGCGAAAAACGAATGTTCGTAGACCTTTATCACAATTATATCGTGAAAAATACCATAACCAAGGCATTTGAAGAGAGCATTGAGAAAATACTTGTTCCAAAGCTCGAAAGCAAGTACGGCTCGGCGCTGCTGGGTATGCAGATGTACGAGGATTATATTGCTGATGCCTTTTATGCAAGAGGTGAGTGGTACTATCCCCTGACAGTTATTCTTCCCGAGGGCCCGATTACCCAGTGGATAAAGTGGAGAATGAAGGCAGGAAACTTTAAGGACGGTCTGCCCTATGCTTATATCGGCGAGGGACTTCTTGATATAAATACCGTAGACGAGGCTCCTGCTGAGTTTGCGGAAAAGCTCGAAAACCGTGCTACATTCAGTACTGCTCCCTCGATAAAAATCAATATTGAAACCCCTGCCAAGGACCCCACATTCCTCTCGGGCAGATATTCGCAGTCCTTTGTGGACGAGATGGCAAGACAGCTTACTCTCCGTATTTCTGAGGCTATGTCTGTTAGCGGTCTTGAGCAAGGACCTATCAGCCTTTCTCTTGTTTTTGCCCCCGCTACATATATGGAGCACACCTCCGAGAATGTAACATACAGAAGACTTCTTATAACCGACGGTGCATCCGCTCCCAGAGACTTCTGGGTTAAGTGGACTCGCGAGGACGGTGCTATGGCATACTCGGTTTCCGACCATGTTTGTGCCGAGTGCATAAGTTTTGAGATAGGTGAGGACGTTCCTCAGAAGGTCAGAGAAAAGGAATACCGTTTCCTTCTTGCCGCAGGCGGTGACAAGTATCATAACGCCATGGGCAGAAAGAATATTACCGAGTGGCGCGAGATTATAAAGCGTGCTATCCGTAAGGGTGAGCTTTCAAGGCTTGAAGCCCCCGAATCGGGTGCATCAACCGATGATATAAACGCAGCCCTTGCCGCAGTTCTCGGTAAAGAGACTGTCAAGGAGACCGTAGCAGAGCCTAACCCCGCTGCCGAGAGCGACGAGTTTGCTAGAGCTATGGCTATGGCAAGAGCAATTATGGCTGAGCGTGAAAATGAGGCTAAAGAGGAAAGTTTTGTTCCTGAAATTCCTGTCGCAGAGGAAGCTGCCGAGGTAGTAGCAGAGGAAATCAGACTTGAGCCTGTTTTGGAAGAGCCTGTGGCAGAAGAGGCCAAAGAAACCGAAATATCCTTTACACCTGTAACCGAGGAGCCTGCTTCCGCAGCCTCTATATTTGACCTGTCTGCCGACTCCTTTGAGGAAATAGATGACGAGGAAGCTCTTGAGGCAGAGGAAACAGTAGAGGAAGAGGCTTCTGAGGATGATATAGCAGACCTTGCCGCACTTGACGGAATAGAGACTGCCGAAATTACAGCAGAAGAGGCACCCGCACACAAAGCTGAGCCTATGCCTACCCGTGAGGAGCTTGAGGCAAAGATACGCGCAGAGGTTGAAGCCAAGATACGCGCAGAGTATGAGGCTCGTATGAGAGCTGAGGCTGAGGCCGAGGCTGCAAAGCTCCGTGAAGAAAAAGAGGCCCTCCGCCGTCACAACGAAGAGCTTATGGCAAAGGCAGAGGCAGAGAAGATACGTCTTGCAAAACTTGAGGAGGCTCGCCTCGCTGAGGAAGAAAAGATGCGTAAGGCTCTTGACGAGCAGCTTCGCCGTGAGGCTGCAGAGCGTCAGCGTATGGCAGAGGCAGCAAAGATAGCCCTTGACGAAGCCCGCCGCGAGGAAGAGGCACGCCGTCTTGCCGCTGAGAAAAAGGCAGCAGAGGAAAAAGCCGCAGCCGAAAAGGCAGCTGCCGCTAAGAAAGCCGCTGAGGAGCGCAAGATGCAGACTAAGACAAACGAGGCAATTGCGGGCGGTATCAGAACAAAGAACTACACCTATACCTCAAAGACCGTAAGGCTTCTTTTCCGTCGCAGCGTAGACCCCAACATCACCTCCCGTATATACGAGATAATCAAGACCACTCTCGAATACTATGGTAAAGAAAAAATGTACATGCGTATAAAGGCGACAATTCCTGATACCACAACCGTAAACCTTGAATTCCTCGAAATTCCCATGGAAGAAATGGCGTTACTTTCAAATATAATCAAGGTGCTTGGAAATAGTGGCCTCGGCATCGCCAAAGCCATCGTTGAATAGTCAATATTTAGCGCCTAAGCCCCGTTTTCTCCCACTCGTAGTAGGTAACTACAGCTTCGGGTCGAAGAACGGGGCTTATTCATCTAAATCTTGGCTATTCAGTAGTAGGTGAATTTAGCGCCTAAGCCTCGTTTTCTCTCACTCGTAGTAGGTAACTACAGCTTCGGGTCGAAGAACGGGGCTTATTCATCTAAATCTTGACTATTCAATAGTAGGCAAATTTAGGCCAAAACCGTCATTTTATCCCGCTGGCAGTAGGTAACTACAGCTTTGAGAATGTTGGTCGGCGATTTACTCCTCCATAATAATAGTAATGTAACTCTTTTTGCCATACAGGCTTGTTGTCAGCCTTGCACTTACGCCAAGAGCTGACAGCGACTCTATGTTCTTCTTTATACTTTCAATGAATGCATCCTTTGCTTCCTCGGGGCAGGGGATTTTTTTCTTTTTTTCGTTTTCGGCCATTTCGCTTTGACTAAGGTATTTTAACTCCATACACGCTTCGGCTTCTGCCGCTGTAAGACGGCGGTCGGTTATTTCGTTTATAAATTCCAACTGATGCTCGGGATTCTTGAGTCTGAGCAGCAGTCTTGTGTGCCTTTCGGAGAGTTTGCCTGCTGTAACGGCAGCTTTTACACTCTCGTCTAAGGAGAGCAATCTCAGCTTGTTTGCGATAGCCGAAACCGAGATGCCAAGGGTTGCCGAAAGCTCCTTTCGTGTTATTCCTCGCATATCGAGCATTGTTTTTATTGCTGCCGCTTCGTCAAACATATTCATTTGTCCACCCTCCGAAATTTAAAGTCTTAATACAGTTTAACAAAATAAAACCGCAGCTTTTGGCACATTCTGTCGAGCTGCGGTTTTTTCTGAGTTTTTATTTACAAATGCTGAAAAATGTCAACATTTTTTGTCATTTATCTCTGTTTTTATCTATGTTTCTAATGTAGTGGAATATATACTGCTGGGCGACTCCTGCGTATTTTCCGAGGGTCTCGGGGCTAAGCTCATCGTTAAAATATTCCTTGCTTGCGCGCTTCATCCACACATCTATTGGAAATGCCTCAAGGTTGCCAAAGCCAAAGAGCGCTACACATGAGGCTACCTTGTCTCCGACACCCTTTATTTTCTTTAACTCATTTAAGGTGTATTCGGCAGAGCCTTCTTCGGCGATTTTTTTAAGATTTACCTCGCCGTTTGCAACCCTTTCTGCCGCATCAACAAGATATTTAAACCTGAATCCCGGCTTTGAGGGCAGTAGTCCCTCGGGATTTGAAAGTATATCCTCGTGGGAGGGGAAGGTGTAGCAAATTCCGCATTCTCTGCATCGCTCTTCGGATGCGGGCTTTCTGTCTTTTGGGCAAATGCCGCCCTCGGAAAGGTTTTTACCGTATTGGGAGGATATATTGCGAATGATTTTTCTGATTCTTGGGATGTTATTGTTTTGTGAAATTATGAATGAGAAGAGGGTTTCCCAGGGGTCCTGGCGAAGAATTCTTATCCCCTCTGCGGCATCGGCTGCCTCTTTTAGCTTAGGGATTGGCGAAAGTTTAAGAATATCTTCTTTTATTACCCTGTAATCGGTGTCCAGCGAGAAGTAAGGAATGCATATAGCCTTTACTTCATCCTCGGTAAGTCCGTAGAACAAAAGCTCATCGCCCTTTTGGCATACACGAATAATTTTACCGAAGGCAACCGTCATATATTCGGCGCCTCCCGCATCCTCTGAAAGAAGCTCATATCTGAATGCCTGACCGCATTCTAAGGTATCGGTGAGTGAAAATGCTCCCACATCGCTGACCGTAATTACGGTTTCGCCCTGCAAATCTTTCGTTTTTTTGACAAACATTTCGTATTTCCTCTTGAAAACTGTGGATTTGTATTGTATAATATAATAGTAAAAATATATTTACCAATATTTTAGCACATTTTTCGAGGGATTTCAACCCCAATGTGATAAAGACGTGGGCAAAGAGAGGATATTTTTTTGGAACAGATTTATACCATACCTGTCAATGAGGCCTTTGATAAGGTGGCAGAGGACCCGTCCTGCGGATGCCCCTTTTGCCTTCTTTACAACAAGCTGCAGGATGATGAGATTGAGATAATTCTCGGAGCTTCAATGATGGAGCCTGACATCAGAATAAAAACAAACGAACAGGGCTTTTGCCGCCGCCATTACGGAATTATGCTCGGCAGACGACGTATGCTTGGTATGGGGCTTATACTGGAGAGCCATCTGCCCGAGGTGAAAAAACGGCTTGAGGGTAAGACCCTCTTTGGATCAAATCCCAAGATTGCCGCAGAGTCTCTCTCCGAGCTTGAGTGTAGCTGCTACGTGTGCGGAAGAATTAAGCGCAACCTTGATGCTATGACGGCAACAGCGGTCTACCTCTATGAATCAGACCCCGACTTTGCACTTAAGTTTGAAAAAGCCCCTTACTTCTGTCTGCCTCATTACAGGGCTATGATAGAGTATGCACAGGGAAAAATGAGCAAAAAAATATTTCCAGAGTTTTATAAATCGGCATACGCTATACAGGATGCGTATATCAAGGCACTTAACGGGGACGTCAGCTGGTATTGCAAAAAGTTTGATTACCGCTATGACGAGGAGCCTTGGTACAATTCCAAGGACTCGGTTCCAAGGGCGATAAAATTCCTCTCCGGCGATTTTAAAGACGAATAAAGAAGAGAAAGGACAACTCTTATGATAATAGAAAAAATAAACATCAAGAGCTTCGGTCTTATAACCGATATGACCCTCGAGTTTTCCGACAAGCTGAATGTAATTGAAGGACAGAACGAGTCGGGAAAGAGCACAATTGCCGCATTCATCAAGTATATGCTTTACGGCTTTGACGGCTCTGAGAGCGAAGAAGCCTTAAGCGAGAGAAAAAAGAGAATAAACTGGGATACAGGCTATGCCCATGGCTCAATGCAGGTAAGGGTTGGGGACAAGAGATACCTTATAACCCGTTCAACCACTCCCACAGACAACTCTGCCCGCACCTCTTACAGAGAAGAGGCGTCTATCGTTGACCTTGAAACAGGCTCTCCCGCCTTTGGTAAGCTTTCGGCAGGAGAGGTGTTCTTCGGTGTTGACAGAGAGCTGTTCGAGAACACCGCCTTTATCGGAAAGATAGGCGACCCGTCAATAAACGGCGGCTCGGTTGCCGAGTCTATTGAGAATATACTTTTCTCAGGCAGTGAGACTATAAACAACCAGCGTGCGGTTGCCAAGATTGCCGATAAGATGCAGTCCCTTTTGCGTGAGGGGGGCAGCGGAGGCGCGATAGTTGACCTTGCCAACCGTGAGGATGAGCTTATTGCAAAGCTGGATGCGGCAAATGAGGATAACCGTAAGATACTCCTTAAGGAGGCAGAGCTTCATAAAATTCGCCGCCGCAGACTTGAGGCGGAGGACAAGCAGGCAAAGCTCTATGAGCTTGATAACTGTTACACTAACGTAATGCTTATTCAGACCTTTGACCAGCTTCATAAGCTGGAGGAGGAGTATGAGGCTAAGGTAAATGCCTACAACAGCTACATAGCAGAGAATACAAAGGGCTCTTTTGTGCCCGATGACCAGTACCTTATTGACATTGCTACTGCAAGAAAGGGTGTAAACGAGTCTTACGCCTCGCTTTCTGATGCTCAGAATGCCTACACCGAGCAGAGACGAGTTGTTGGTATTACCAAGGAGATAGAGGCTGCAATCGAGCTTTCTGACGAGGACGGCGGTGAGAAAAAGCTGCTTGACTTGGCCGGTGGCTTCCGAAACGGATTTATCAAAAATCTGAGCCTCGGTATAGCTGCATTGGTTGTCGCTATCGGAGCTGTTATCTTTGATATAATTGCGGGTGCAGGCGGCGGTGATGCCCTGGCTATGATTGCTGTTGGTCTCGGCGGCGCTGCGGCTCTTGCAGGCGCAGGATACTTCGGCTACAACTTCTACCTTGCCGGAAATTCGTTAAACGAGATACTTTCAAGATATTCGGTATCCTCATATCAGGACCTTAAGGCAAAACTTGCGGTTATTACAGAATCAAGAAACCGCCGCGATGCTTTGCGTGCGGCTATTGATGCAGCTAAAGCGGCTGTTGACCGTGCCCGCGAGAGATACGAGGAGTCTAAAAAGGTTCTTACCGACCTTATACTCCTGTGGTCAGATGAGCCGCCTGCATCAGACCTTGGCGGCTTCCTTGACAGACTTGAGGCAAGAGTAAAATCCTATATTGCCAAGCGAAACGAGCTGTACGAAGATAAGATGAACGTGGAGATAACCGTAAAGGAAATAAGACGTACTCTCTCGGATAAGAGCGAAATTGATATCAGAGGACAGGTATCTCCCCTTAAGAGAAAGGCTCTCTCGGGCATTAACCATGATGAAATAATAAACGGCATTGCAAACTCTAAGGCCAAAATTGCCGAGGAGGACAAGCTTGCATTTGATGTTGAGAGCGAGCTTATGCTGATAAAGGGCAGAGCAGGCGACCCCGGAGAATATTATTCCAGAATTCAGAACCTTGCCGAGCGCCGCGAGGAGCTTCAGAAAAAGCATAAGGCATACTATGTCGCTCTTGGCGCTATCAGAGGAGCGCAGGATAATCTGCGCGCTGAGATTTCTCCCAGACTCAGCGAGTATGCAAGCGGGCTTATGAAGCTTATGACCGGCAAGAAGTATAATAGCTTCGAGGTAACAGACAACCTTGAGGTTTACTACACCGACTCCAAGGGTGAGAAAAAGACTGTTGATTACCTCTCGGGCGGAACGCGTGACCTTTCTTATGTTGCGGTGCGCGCGGCGCTTATCGATATGCTTTATCCCGAGAAGCCTCCTGTGCTGTTTGACGAAACCTTTGCACATCAGGACAACCAGAGAGCAAAGGATATGATGACTGCTATCAGCCGTCTTTCGGCAGAGGGTATACAGAGCTTTATCTTCACCTGCCGAGGCAGAGAGAGTACGCTGGCTTCTGAGATTGCACGCGGCTCGGGTGTTTTCAAGCTCTCTGTTGTTGAAGAGGAAAGAATCTAATATTTTTGATTGTGAGGACATAAAATGGCTAACAAGAGAATTCTCGTTATAGGAAGCTCCAACATGGACTTCTCTATGAATTTATCAAAGATACCCGAGGCGGGCGAAACGGTTATTGAAGACGGTGGAGTTGCCTATACCCCGGGCGGCAAGGGGGCAAACGCAACAATAGCATTTACTAAGCTTGGCGCAGACTGCACCTTTGCTACAAAGCTTGGAGCCGACCTCCACGGTCAAAAGCTTTATAAATACTTCAGCGAGATAGGCGTTGACACAAGGTATATAAAGGTTGACCATGACCATCCCACAGGCCTTGCGGTTGTTATGCGCGAGGGCGACGGAACTAACAGAATAGTAGTTTACCCGGGCGCGAACTCGCATATCACCACAGAGGGAGTTATGGCGGCATTCGAGTGCAATCCCGATGCTGTATATATCGGATTTGAGATACCCTACTCGGTGGCTCTCTCTGCGGCTAAGATTGCTGCGGCGAAGAATATCCCCGTATTTGTTGATGCTGCTCCAGCCAATAAGGAATACGACCTTGAAAGTCTGCCTTATGTTGAAATATTCTCACCTAATGAGACCGAGACATTTGAGTATACGGGAATCATGCCTACCACAATGGAGGCATCTTTACGAGCTGCATTTGCTCTTTCCAGAAGAGTTAAGTCTAAGTACATAGTTATCAAGCAGGGCGCAAGAGGCGCATTCTGCTATGACGGAAAGAGATATAACACCTATCCCGCCATTCGCTCGGAGAAGGTTGTTGATACTACTGCTGCAGGCGATACCTTTACTGCGGCTCTTACCCTTGAGTACCTGCGTACAGAGGGGGATATCGAGGCGGCTATCCATTATGCAAATGCTGCAGCCGCAATTGCAATTTCACGTCCCGGCGCTGCCGTTTCTGTTCCCACGAGCGAAGAGGTTTACAGATTGCTTGGGAGATAGGGGTTGAAAATTTGAAATTCGGAGTTAGGGTTTTGGAGATAGGAGGAGAGATATGAATTTTACAAAGCGTGAGATATCCTATCCGTCGTCTGACGGAAAAAGCACCGTTTTTGCGACTGTATATGCGCCCTTAGAGGGAGAGGTTCGCGGAGTTGTTCAGCTCTCTCACGGTATGATAGACTATGTTGGCCGTTACGAGGCTCTTGCCGACTTTCTTACAGGCGCGGGCTTTGTCTTTGCGGGCAACGAGCATCTCGGCCACGGCAGAACGGCTGCTACTCCGGAGGATTTTGGCTTTTTTGCCGATAAGCACGGTTACAAGCTTGTTATCAAGGATTTGCTCTCAATGAACGAGCTGCTACATAAAGAGTACCCCGATGTGCCTCTTGTGCTCTTCGGTCACAGTATGGGTTCGTTTTTGGCAAGACTTTATGCAAACGAGTATCCCGAGTCTATATCTGCTATTGTAATTCACGGCACAGGCGGCAAAAATCCCGCAGCACCTATGGGCAAGGCTCTTGTTTCGCTACTTTCCTGCCTTTTTGGCAAGCGACACAGAAGCAAGATGATAAATTCGATAGCCTTTGGCTCTTACAATAATAGGTTTGACAAATCAGAGGGGCACAATGCATGGCTCACCCGTGATCTTTCACGTGTTGCAACCAGAGATACCGACCCTTACACATCATTTTTCTTTACTCTTTCGGGCTACTATGACCTTTTCACCATGCTTGACAGGTGCAACAGTAAGGAATGGTTTAAAAATTATAATAAGAGCCTGCCAACCCTTATTATGAGCGGTCTTATGGACCCTGTTGGTGACTATGGCAAGGGTGTTATGTATGTGTATAACGGTCTTAAGGCAGAGGGAGTCGAAAATCTCACTCTTAAAACCTATGAGGGCGCAAGACACGAGCTGTTTAACGAATACAATATGGATGAGGTATTCGCCGATCTACTTTTGTTCCTTGAGGAAGCGATTAAATGATAAAGGCTTTAGCAATAACAGGGCCTACCGCCTCGGGCAAGACTGCCCTTTCGCTTTATGTTGCACAGAGGCTTGGCTGCGAGATTATTTCCTGCGACTCTATGCAGATTTACAGAGAAATGGATATCGGAACGGCAAAGGCTACGTCAGAGGAGCAGGCAAGAGTTCCGCATCATTTGATAAACGTAATAAACCCGCCTGAAAATTACAGTGCCGAGCGTTATCGCACCGAGGCTATGGCTGCGGCAAGGGATATTACAGAAAGAGGAAAAATTCCTCTCTTTGTAGGCGGTACGGGACTCTATATTGATACGGTGATAAGAGGCGGAGCTTCAGAGTCGCCCGAGAGCGACCCCGAGTACAGAGAAAAAATATTAAAAGAAATTAAGAGCGACGAGGACAAAATTGCCCTTTGGGAGAGGCTCAGAGCCGTTGACCCCGAAACAGCAGAAAAGACCCACTACAATAATGTAAAAAGGGTCATTCGCGCTCTTGAAATCTATGACAAAACAGGAAAACCTAAGACTCTTTTTGATAAGGAGAGCCTTTTGCGCTCCCCCGAAATAAGCATTGGAATGATAACTCTTGAATTTGAGAGCCGAGAGCTTCTTTATGAAAGAGTTGACAAAAGAGTTGATATAATGATGGCCGAGGGGCTGCTATATGAGGTAAAGAGTCTTTATGAAAGAGGACTTTTGCCCGATGGCTCGACTGCAAGAGAGGCCATAGGATATAAGGAAATAATTTCTGCAATTGAGGGCAGATGCACGCTTGATGAAGCAGTAGAAGCAATAAAGCTGTCCTCACGCAGATATGCAAAGCGCCAGCTAACCTGGTTTCGTCACGAAAACGGGGCGAAAAGACTTGTTGTTGACCGTGGCGGAAAAATGAAAGACACAGAGCAGCTTGTAAGCGAGGCTATTAAGTTGGCTGAAGAATTTTGGGAAGATCAATAAAAATATGCGAGGTTTTATGAAAACATTTGAACTTAAAGCAGCTCTCAAAGAGGGTGCACTTGAAAAGTATGCTCACCTTTATTCGGATATTGCGACAGAGACCGAAAGATTTATCTCTGCCATTGATGCCTTTGCCGAAAAGTATGGCGCAGAGAGGGAAATATCTATCCTTTCCGTACCCGGCAGAAGCGAGATAATAGGCAACCACACCGACCACAATAGAGGAAAGGTGCTTGCAGGAGCTATAAACAGGGACATTATTGCCGTAGTCAGCAAGAATGACGACGGGGTTGTTCGCTTTTTCTCTGAGGGGTATTCTCCCGATACCGTAAATCTCTCGTCGGTAGGCGACCCGACAGCATTTAAGAAATTTACTTCCCGTGCCCTTGTTGCGGGAATGGCGCAGGGTCTTATGGATAAGGGCTACACCCTTGGCGGCTTTGACGCATATTCAACAACCGAGGTGCTTAAGGGCAGCGGACTTTCTTCATCTGCTGCCTTTGAGGTAATGATTGGAAATATATTTAACCACCTTTATCTTGACGGAAAGGTTGATAATAAGGAAATAGCAAAGCTTGCTCAGTTCTCCGAGAATGTCTATTTTGGCAAGCCCTGCGGTCTTATGGACCAGATGGCATGCGCTGTGGGCGGCTTTGTATACATAGATTTTGCTGACAAAAATCAGCCGATAGTTGAGCCTATTGCCTTTGACGTAAAGGGCGAGGGATATTCTCTCTGCATAGTAAACACGGGCGGAAATCACGCAAATCTTAATGATGACTACGCCTCGGTACCCGCTGAGATGCGTGCTGCTGCGGCTGTTCTGGGTAAAGAGGTTCTTTCGGGAGTTACCGAAGGGGAGCTTATAGCAAATGCCGCAAAAATAAGAGATGAGGCAGGGGACAGAGCGTTCCTCAGAACTATCCACTTTGTTCGTGAGAACAAGAGGGTTGAGGCAGCGAGAGATGCCCTTAAAGCAGGGGAGATAAACTCCTTCTTTAATTCCCTTATTCTCTCGGGCAGGTCCTCATTCCAGTATTTGCAGAATGTTTATACAACAATAAATGTAAAAGAGCAGGGGCTTTCTGTGGCTCTTGCCTTGACTGACGGATATCTTTCGGGTAAGGGCGGTGCTTTCAGAGTTCACGGCGGCGGATTTGCAGGAACTATTCAGGCATTTGTTAAAACCGAGGAGCTTGCAGATTATATGGCTCTTATGGATTCGGTGTTTGGTGAGGGGGCTGCAATGCCTCTTAACATAAGACCTCTCGGTGCTGTAAAATTATTCTGAGAAACAGACTGCTGTCCGTGTTTTGGGACACCAAATGTTATACAATGAGTATGTAAAAACAAAAAGGAGCTAAAAAAATGGCAACTAAAGCAAAAAAGGCTACGTCCGATAAGGAAGTAATGGCGGGCGGCGACAAAAAGGCTGCTCTTGAAACTGTAATGCAGAGAATTGAGAGGGAGTGCGGTAAGGGCTCTATTATGCGTCTTGGAGAAAGCTCGGCAATGAATGTGTCGGCTGTTTCCACAGGCTCTCTTTCTCTTGACTTTGCTCTCGGAATAGGCGGTATTCCCAGGGGAAGAATTACCGAGATTTACGGCCCTGAGTCATCGGGTAAAACCACAATAGCTCTCCACGTTATTGCCGAGGTGCAAAAGCAGGGCGGCGATGCCGCATTCATAGATGCCGAGCACGCTCTTGATCCCGTTTATGCAAAAAAGCTCGGTGTTGATATCAATAATCTTCTCGTTTCCCAACCCGATTGCGGTGAGCAAGCGCTTGAAATTGCCGAAACCCTTGTTAATTCGGGTGCTATTGATATCGTTGTTATCGACTCGGTAGCGGCTCTCGTTCCCCGCCAGGAAATAGAGGGTGATATGGGTGCATCGCACGTCGGTGTGCAAGCGCGCCTTATGTCGCAGGCAATGCGTAAGCTTTCCGGCTCTATCGCAAAGTCCAACTGTATCGTTATATTCACAAACCAGCTGCGCGAAAAGGTTGGAGTTATGTA
>JAZOVF010000008.1:0-156933 GCA_045658565.1 Eubacteriales bacterium | reverse complement strand
TGCTTCGGGCTCATAGCCTGGCGCAATAATTCCGTCGGAAACTTCACGCTTAATCAGCAGGGCTGTCGTAACGTCACAGACATCAGAAAGAGCAACCCAGTCGCCAAAGGAACACATTCTGTCAGTGCCTCTTGCTCTTGCATAAGCGCAAGCAAGAAGAGAATCGTCAAGCCCCTCGATGTCATCAACAAAGCAAGCCTTTTTAAGTTTTTCCGAAAGAGGAATTCCAACCGCTGCTGAGGTGGGAGACACGTGCTTAAATGAGGTAACTGCGGGAAGTCCGAGAGCCGCTTTAAGCTCCTTTACAAGCTGCCATGAGTTAAATGCATCAAGGAAGTTTATGTAACCGGGACGTCCGTTAAGAATCTCAATAGGAAGCTCGCTTCCGTCATGCATAAAGATTTTTGCAGGCTTTTGGTTAGGGTTACAGCCATATTTAAGTTCAAATTCTTTCATTTTCAGTCTCCTCACGCGTTTTTGTTTACTACTCTGGTCTCGCTCTCGCCTGAAGCGATGTCGATATATCTTACAAAGAGAGAAACCTTATTATCCTCGTTAAGATTTGTCCAGATAAGGTCGGTAAGAGCATCAATATCCATATCGGGAAGAGTAAGAGTCTTAGGCTCACCCTCAAACGAAGGAAGAGGATTGCCGTCACAATTGTAGGTGTGAATAAACTTTGCAATACCGGGCTTGGGATTAGAATAAGCGTAGGTAAATCTCTCGCAGGAGGAGTCGTCACCCTCAGCACTCTTGAGAATTGACATAGCGAAATTCATTCCGTCAGCTTCACGTCTGATAATACCCGAAATTCTGGGGGTGAAGTTAGGCTTGTCGTCCTCGAACTCACGGGTTCTGAGTGCCTGCTCAAAGGTCATCTGCTTGTCCATAAGCTCGTAGATAGTATCGGTCTGGTCGCCGTTTGTTACGATGGTCTTGTTTCCGAGGACTCTTACGGGATAGTAAATTATAAGGTGGGGGTCAACCATTTTTGACTCATCGTATGCCTTGGTACGCATAGCATCACCCTCGAGAACAAACACGCGGTTACGGCTGTTCTCACTTCTGCCCATGATAAAGTAAGCCGTTACTGCCTTTTTACCATCGGCAGACTTGCCTATTATAATTCCTCTGCCATGGTAGGCAAGAGAGTTAAGCTCGTCCTTGATTGTCGATATTTTCATCTTTTATTCTCCAATATAAACTTTATTGTTTTTTACAGAAATTTTTCCGTCACAGAACAACTGTACAGCCCTGGGAAGTATTTTCCACTCGGCCTCTTCCATAATTCTTCGCTGAAGTGTTTCGGGAGTGTCGTCCTCTCGCACCTCAACCGCCTTTTGCAATACTATGGGGCCTGCGTCACACTCGGGGGTAACTATATGAACTGTTGCGCCCGAAACCTTAACGCCCTTTTCCAGTGCCGCCTCGTGAACGTGAAGTCCGTAATAACCCTTTCCGCAGAAGGAGGGGATAAGCGCAGGATGCACATTAAGAATTCTGTTCGGGAATGCGTTATAAACCTGCTCATCAATTATGGTAAGGAAGCCTGCAAGCACAACAAGGTCAATGCCCGCCTTAGCCATTTCATCGGCAAGAGCCTTTGAATAATCGGCTATGCTTTCGTAATCGCGACGGGCAAGAACCTTTGAAGCAATTCCGGCATTACTTGCTCTTTCAAGAGCATAAACACCCGGCTTTGATGCAATTACAAGTGTGATTTCACCATTTCCAAGCTCACCTCTGCCCTGGGCATCAATGAGCGCCTGCAAATTTGTTCCACCGCCCGAAACCAGAACGGCAATTTTCTTCTTTAGCATAAGATTACGCCCTCGTCGGTTTCAACAACCTCACCGAGAAGGTATGCATTATCACCGTTAGCACGAAGAATTTCGATAGCAGCATCGGCATCAGCCTTATCAACAACAACTATCATACCAACACCCATATTAAAGGTATTGTACATATCTCTTTCGGGAACGTTTCCGGTTTTTGCAATAAGGTCGAAGATAGGAAGCACCTTAACGTCAGCCTTGTTTATCTTAGCGCCGAGTCCGTCGGGGAAGCTACGGGGAATGTTCTCATAGAAGCCGCCGCCTGTAATATGGGAAATGCCCTTAACCGCAACCTTTTCAAGAAGAGCGAGAATGCTCTTTACATATATTCTTGTGGGAGTGAGAAGCGCCTCTCCTACACTCTTTCCGCCAAGCTCCTCAAGCGCGGTGTAAAGCTCGGGGGGATTTTTGTCAATATTAAACACCTTACGGCAAAGAGAGAAGCCGTTTGAGTGAATACCTGTTGAGGGGAGAGCGATAATAACGTCGCCCGCATTCATCTTAGTATTATCAATAATCTTCTTTTTGTCAACTATACCAACAGCAAAGCCTGCAAGGTCATAGTCATCTACAGGCATAAGACCGGGATGCTCCGCAGTCTCACCGCCGATAAGAGCAGCTCCCGACTGAACACAGCCCTCAGCAACACCCGAAACGATAGAAGCAATTCTTTCGGGATAGTTCTTGCCGCAAGCAATATAGTCAAGGAAGAAGAGGGGCTTTGCACCGCAGCAGATAATGTCGTTTACACACATTGCAACAGCATCAATGCCTATTGTGTCATGCTTATCCATAAGCTGAGCGAGCTTAACCTTTGTTCCGCAACCGTCAGTACCAGAAACAAGAACAGGCTCCTCCATACCTGCGGGGAGACCGAAGCAACCTCCAAAGCCTCCTACATCATCAAGGCAGCCCTCGTTACGTGTACGGGCGATGTGCGCCTTCATAAGCTCAACGGCCTTATAGCCTGCGGTAATATCAACGCCTGCAGCAGCGTAGCTTTCAGATCTTGAATTTTTCACTTTAAACGTCTCACTTTCACTTTTTATTTTCGGAAATTTTAATATCGTATTTATTTTCGTACTTTTTAGGAATCTCGGTGGGGTATTTACCGTCAAAGCAAGCAGTGCAATAACCGCCCGATGTGCCGCTCTTGCAAATCTCGGTAACATCCTCAAGCCTGAGATATCCGAGAGAGTCAGCGCCTGTAATCCTTGTTATCTCCTCAACGGTATGGTTACAAGCAATAAGCGAATCCCTAGAATCAATGTCTGTACCGTAATAGCAGGGATTGATAAATGCGGGTGCCGAGGAACGAAGGTGTACCTCCTTTGCTCCTGCGCTCTTAAGAAGCTTAACAAGCTTTGCACAGGTTGTACCTCTTACTATCGAGTCGTCAACAAGAACAACTCGCTTGCCCGCTACGGTGTCCCTAACGGGATTAAGCTTAATTTTTACCTTATCCTCTCTCACATCCTGTCCGGGAGCAATAAAGGTTCGTCCAATATATTTATTCTTTATAAGTCCTATGCCGTAGGGTATACCTGACTCCTGTGCATAACCTATTGCGGCATCAAGTCCCGAATCGGGAACTCCCACAACGATATCGGCTTCAACAGGGTGAGCCTTGGCAAGCAGTTTTCCTGCTCTTCGACGCGCCTTATGAACAGCGCAACCTGCGATAGAGGAATCAGGTCTTGCGGTATAGATATATTCAAAAATGCAAAGCCTCTCATCACACTCACCGCAATGGTCTCTTATAGTCTTTACCGAATTTCCCTGAAAAACTATTATTTCACCGGGGTCCAGCTCACGAATAAATGTTGCGCCTACAGAATCAAGAGCGCAGGTCTCATCAGCTATAACATACTGACCGTCCTCTCTCTGACCGTAGCAGATAGGGTGAATACCGTACATGTCTCTTGCCGCAATCATTTTTTGCGGAGACATAAGCAGCATACAAAGACCACCCGAAAACTTGGCCATAGCTCGAGAGACCGCTTCCTCAATAGAAGCAGAGGTTAATCTCTCCTTGGTGATAATGCAAGAAACAACCTCCGCATCAATCGTTGTATGGAAGATGTGTCCTTCAAGCTCCAGCTCTCTTTTAAGCTCTGCAGCATTAGAGAGCTTACCCGATGTGGCAATAGCCATTCTGCCTTTAACATGATTTACAACCACAGGCTCGGCATTTACCCGGTCCTTAGTGCCGAGAGTACCGTACCTTGCATGGCCGATAGCCATATTTCCAAAACCCAGATCCTGCAAAGACTTGTGGTCAAAGACTTCTTCAACAAGACCCGAATCCTTATGTGTTGAAAAAATTCCGTCGTCATTAACGACAATTCCGGCACTTTCCTGACCTCTGTGCTGGAGAGCAAAAAGACCGTAATAAACACTTGAAGCAACATTACATCTCTCTTTGCCTATAATACCGAATACAGCCATAAAACAAAAAACTCCTTAATTACCGAAAAAACGGCTTAAACATTATATTTCTCTTCAACAGCCTTGTTCTTCTCAAGAACGAGAAGAGCCGCCTCACTGCGCTTTGCCTCAAGCTTTGCGGCAAGTGTATCATCAGACAAGGCGAGTATTTCTGCAGCAAGGTGAGCCGCATTAGCCGCACCGTCTATGGCAACAGTTGCAACAGGAATGCCCGAGGGCATCTGAACTGTGGACCAAAGAGCATCCACACCGCCTGTATTCTTGCAAGAAATTGGAATACCGATAACAGGGAGAGTGGTGTTTGCCGCAACAGCTCCCGCAAGGTGAGCTGCCATACCTGCAGCTGCTATCATAACACCAAAGCCCTTCGCCTTTGCTCCCTTAACGAACTCAGCCGCCTCGAGGGGAGTTCTGTGAGCCGAATAAACGTGAACCTCAAAGGGAATGCCATAATCGCGAAGAACTGCTATACCCTTCTCCACTATCGGAAGGTCGCTGTCACTTCCCATAAGAATTGCTACTTTTTTCATAAATATCGCCTCCTAGTTAATCAAAAAATAAAAGGGCAGAACTACCCCATAAAGGTAGTGCTGCCCAGACGGTCGACTTAATACGATTTTTGCTTCTTCGCAGTCTGTTCTGCTTGCATAAAATGCTATCCGTCAGTCACAAAAACCTTTACCGCTATATATTTTACCATATTATAAATACAAAAGTCAACACAAATAAAAAGTTTGGTGAAGAAAAATGTTGGAAAAATTAATGCCAACATTTTAGTCAACTTAC
Organism: Eubacteriales bacterium; assembly: GCA_045658565.1. GTDB lineage: Bacteria > Bacillota > Clostridia > Oscillospirales > CAG-272 > UBA1740. Next base: position 151,864 of record JAZOVF010000008.1, on the reverse strand, counting down.
ACAAAATGGTTGCATTATTGGAAAAGGCGTACCAGGTATATCTCGTTTTCTTTAACCTGAAGCACGATTTTTGAGCCTGAAACGGCAACATTTTCTGCCTTAAAGATGTTGGGAGTTCCCCTGTCGGAGGTTGGCTGAACCTTTGTTACCGAGCAGGTTGTATATGTTGAACCCCTAAGAACTATTTCGGTCTTTCCGCTATATTTTCTTGTGGCAAGCATAACCGCACCGCCCTCAGCCCCTTTAGCTCCAAGCGAATATATCTCCTTACTGTAATCGGCTGTGGTTTCAACCGAAGTTCCGAGGCGGTAAAGCTCGGCAAAAAAGCACATCACGTTATATGCCGAATAATGGCGGTGCGAGGTATGATCCTCTACCGAGAAAAGTCCGTTTTCTACCGATGCCACGTCTGCCGAAGAATAAAACATTATTTCTGCGCTGCTCTTCTGAGTTAAGATAAGAGAGGCCGCAAGCTCAGAGGGGAAGCTTTGAGAAAGGCAAGGCGGAGTCTGTCCCACCGGAGTATTATACCTCGAAATAACACTTTTCACTCTCTTGTGCCCTGCTCCGTCAAGGTATGACCTTGCATACTTTGCGTGCATTGCCAGCTCTTCGGGGTTCTGAGTTACGCAGGACCAGCTGAAGAAGTCGATAGGAGCTTTTGTTTCCTCTTTGTTTATATACGAAAGAAATTGCTGCATAAAGGGAACGTAACCCTTCATTTCCTCGGTTGCGTCAATGCGGTTAAGAGAATAAAATCCGCCTGCACCGTATGCGCCTATCTTCAGCTTCGGAAATCTTTCTCTTAAGTGATTTGCCGTAATTCTGTAAAGCTCGAAATATTCCTCGGCAGAACCCGAGAAGCCTTCGGGAGTGTCGGGAGAATTCCATATTTCAACATACTTGATATTCAATTTAAAGCCGTTTGCCCAGCCTTCGTTATAGTGCATCAGAATATGCTCGCATATCCTTGCCCATTTTTCTTTGTCGGAGGGAGTCGCTACAAACAGTTTTTTTGAAAAAGGCTCGGACACCTCGCCAAAGCAGTAAAATATCTCCGCGCCGACGGATTTTATCGCGGCAAGGTACAGGTCTGTTGGAAGAAAGTTGTAAGATTCCTCCAAAGTCTCGTCAGCCGAAAAGTCGGGAAAGATCGAATGTATATTCAAAAATTGGTTGTAGCCATAGTCTCCCGATGTTGCGCCAACTCTTACAAAGGGAACACTCATTCGACAAAACTCGTCTGTAAAATCATAAACAAGTCCCGCTCCGCCCGAGCGAGGACCGCCGTTTACCGAGCACAGCGGCTTTATTCTGCCGCACTTTTTTTCAAAATCAACAGTTATGGATTTTCCCAGCATTTTTACACCGTCCGCATATATTTTCACACTAATATTGTAGCAATTTTCTCTCGGAATGTCAAGTGCAACAGGATGCTATATTACGCTTATATATTCCTTTAAACAATTTTTTTCCACAAAAGGTTATATTTTTCCGTCAAGTTGCCCCTCGGTTTTTGTGAAAAAGGGAGTTTTTGAATTTTTTTTGTTTTTTTTTCAAAAAAATATGTACAACCGAGAAAAAATGTGTTAGAATAAAAGAGTAATTTTATTCGCAATATGCGACAAAGGAGAATCTTCTTATGAAACTTGTTTACAAAGGCAAAACAAAAGACGTTTACGCTCTTGAAAACGGCAATGTACTCCTTAAGTTTAAGGACGACTGCACAGGCAAGGATGGCGTTTTTGATCCCGGTGAAAACACCGTTGGTCTCACCATCGACGGTATAGGTAAAGCTAATCTCCAGTCCTCTGTTCACTACTTTGAGCTTTGCAAGAAGGCAGGCATCAAAACCCACTACGTAAGCGCTGATATTGAAAATGCTACCATGGAGGTTCTCCCTGCAGAGTGCTTCGGCAAGGAGCTTGGCGGCGGCGGTCTTGAGGTTATCTGCCGTCTTGTTGCAACAGGTAGCTTTATTCGCAGATACGGTGAGTATATCAAGGACGGAACTCCTCTTGAGGGCGGCTATGTTGAGTGTACCTTCAAGAATGACGAAAAGGGCGATCCCCTTGTAACAGGCGAGGGTCTTGTTGCTCTTAAGGTTATGACCAAGGAGATGTTCGAGAGCTTGAAGGCTCAGACTCTTGCTATTACCAAGATTGTTGCTGATGACTTAAAGTCTATCGGTCTTGACCTTTGGGACATCAAGTTCGAGTTTGGTTACAACAACGGTGAGGTTATTCTTATTGACGAGATTGCTTCCGGTAACATGAGAGTATACAAGGACGGTGTCATTGTTACTCCCACCGAGCTTACCCAGCTTATCAACAACAGATGATTTTTTCCAAAGCGTTCAGGGCTAAAAGTCTTGAACGCTTTTTTATATTTTATTATGTTTTTTGAGGTGAAATGCAAACTATTGTTGTCGGTTCTGCCTATTCTCTCGCTTTTTAGGTCATTTATCATTGCTGCGAAAGCACAAAATATATTTTGCTTATTGCTTGCATATTTTTCAAAACAGTGTAAACAAGGCCTGACAACAGTATTAAACGGTGCTACAATACATTGGATTAAAAATATTTTACATAGTGACACTATGGAACGCAGAACAACGAATGGCATATCCACTCTTAACCCTGTTGATGTTGAGATAATATTATCTTTAGCACAGAGAGGGCAACAGCATCAAAGGCACCATAAACGCACACGCCGGTTCAGCTATGAAATAAAGGTAAGACCCGGTGAAGAAAATGAAATAATAGTAACTGCAGGCGGCTACGACGACATGGTTGATATGCGTGTTACTGTAGGAGACAAGGTTTACGACTTCAGCGGAAACGGCGACTTTAGCGAATACCTCATAAAATATGCCGCTGCAGCCGAACAAAATGCTGTCAGAATACGTATTGACCGTATTTCTCCCAATGCACCTTTGATTCGCTCTATAAAAGTTAGATAAGCTATCGGTAATTGGTAATTTTTATAATTTAGTTTATATTTTAATTGACATTTGGGGATAAGTATGATATAATCTCGTTAAGGATACTATACCAAAAAACAGAACGGAGCATTTTTTATGAAAAAAAGTTTATACCTTTTACTCTTTGCGCTCTTAGTTATTGCTATGACTGTGGCGATTACAGGATGCAACCCTGACGAAAATGACGAGGGTGGCAATTCTGGCGGTGACTGCGGACACATCTTTAACGAAGAGCTTGATTACAGCCACGACGACGAGGCTCACTGGTATGCTTGTACCTTAGGTTGCGGTGCAAAATACAAGGTTGAAAAGCACGTGTGGTCTACCGTTGATGAAACCAACATAACGAAGCAGCCCTCCTGTGAAGAGGAAGGTCACGCTACATTAAAATGTACGGTTTGCAACAAGGAAAAAATTGAGCTTCTTCCCAAAACAAAGCATAATGTAGGCACAGCTTTTTCTTCAAATGAAACCCACCACTGGCAGATGTGCGGAGGTTGTGAAACCGAGATGAACAAGGAAGCTCACAACTTCAAGATCGCTAACTACGACAAGGAGCAGCACTGGCTTGAATGTAAGTGCGGAACTGCCGGAACAAAGGCTAACCACTCATGGGTTGACGTTAATGAAAACACACAGAAGTGTTCTGACGAAAACTGCGAAGCTACACAAACCGTTACAGAAACAGGTCATACATGTACATACGATAACGGTTCAGTAACACAGGAGGCCACCTGCTCTACCCCCGGAATAATTACATACACCTGTACTGTTGCAGACTGCGGCGCTACCTACACCGTGTCTATAAAGACAATCCCCCACGTTTACAACGGTGCATGGGACCACGACGATACCCACCACTGGCGCAACTGTAAGTGTGGTGAAAAGGCTCCCGAATCTGAAAGAGAACTTCACGATTATAGCGATAAGCCCACAACCGATGGTTATGATAAGGTTTATGAATGTGAGTGCGGAATCTTCAAAATCGAGGACTCCACAGGCTACATGGATCCCGACGGTTGGACCTAATTTAAACTATGATTGCCCCCAAGGGCAAGCTATGAGCTATGAACGGCTTTGCCGCGTTATGATGTGCCTTAGGCACAGTTAAAGGGGCAATCTTATCATAACGCTTGGATTTACCCAAGCGCATAACGGCGAGCTAAGCGAGCCTTATAACTCTAAACTAAACCGAACAAAAAAAAGAGAGAGTATTGCGGAATAATCCGTTTTACTCTCTCTTCCTTTTTCTGCTTTATTTATCTTCCGCATTTTCCTCGGTGGGCTTTGAGTCTGCCGAGGATTTTTTCTTTTTTACAGCTCTTAAAAACACGAAAACGACAGTCTCTATAGCTCCTACCGCGCAAATGACAATTACCGAGGTAATCAGCGCAACTGTCAGGTCGTTTTCAGTTCTTATCTTATCATCATCAATAACAACATCATCACCGTCACCAATACCGTCGCCCGGGCCTATTGGTAAAGTGATAACACCAATCTCACGACCGCAAACAGCACATTTGTTGTCGGAGCCGGCTGTGTGCAGCTCAATATTCTGCTTTTCGCCACAGGTGCACTCCCGCCAATGAGCGGCATCACTGCTCTTGTACTCTGTGCCAAAGCTGTGGAAATGGTCTCCCTCGGTGACAAATGAGCAAACAGAGCACATTTCTCCGATATGTACCGAATAATCCTTTTTCTTTCCGCAATCGAAGCATCCGCGCCAGTGACCGTCCTTACTTACAAGCCAGGAATCGCTGAAGCTATGACTGAATGATGCATCATCTTCAAATTTCTCGCTGCCTTTTGCTCCGCAAGCACAGCTATAATAAAATTCTGCGCTGTCGGCACAGGTTATGGTACTGACAAGAAATTCCTCTGCATTCACCTTTTTGTCATACGTATGCGATGTAGGCTCACCTACGGTAAAGGTATTTGTCCCCTTTTCCCCGCAATGAGCACAGGAATAATAATATTTAGCGGCAGAAGTGCAGGAAGCAGGGCTTGAGGGGTATGATGTGTCTTGTTTTGTAAAGCTATGGTTACATGTAACGGTTATTTTGCCTGCTGTATTTGTTACAGGAAGGTCTGCGCTTCCTGCCTTAAGCTGAATTTTACACTCAACCGCTGTTTCTCCAAGAGGAGCACCGGGAAGTACCTTAAAGGTGACGGAAAAGATTTTTCCGCTGACGGTGTTGCCTGTTTGGTAAGCGAAAGCTCCCTTGTTTGTATTCTTATCAAAGGTGGAAAGCAGTGCGCCCGAGGTGTTCCAAGCTCCGTCAACAAGCTCTAGCTTTGTGTTGTCAAAAACCACCTCAACAGCGCCCGAGGTTACCCCCGAGGTAGAGGACACCGAAACGCTAAGAGTAACGGTGTCGCCTACTGCGCAAGTTTTCTTTTCGGTTGTTGTCGTTGTGCCCGCGGCACTTGCCGATATGGCAAAAAGAGCAAGAAGCAAAACCGCTGTTATAAATATTGATATTCTTTTTTTCATATTTTTTCGTCCTTTTTGTTAGCTGACATCATTGATGGCAAAATTGCTACAGTCATTACCGGCAGAGAGCTATTTCTTACAATCGGGTAATCCTCGGGGAAGAAGGTGTACATCAAGAGATATACAGCATCACCCGAGTTCACCTCACCGTCACCGTCAAAATCACTCTCCTGCTTTTGCTCTTCGGAGATAGGATAATCCTCTGGGAAGAAGGTGTTCATCAGCAGATATACTGCATCGGCAGAGGTTATCTCCTCACTACCGTCGATATCACCAACAACAAACGTCAGTTTCGGAATATCCTCGGTCTTTGTAGCGGTACAAACAGTACAGCTAAAGAGCTTTTTGCCAACCGCCTCGACAGTAGGCTCGAGGATTACTTCACCGCTGTTCCAAGTGTGACCAAGGGCTGTTCCAACTGTGTGGTTGCAACCCGATCTCTTGCACTTTGAAGCCCCGGTGCAGGTTGCAGAGGACATATCGTGGCCGAGAGCGTCGCCGTGTGGCTGACCGCAACGGGTACAAATTGCTTGGGCGATACATGTAGCGGTGCCTCCCGTATGTCCGAGGATATCACCGTATTCAAAGGTTTCCGTTCCCTTAGCATCACAAATCTCACAACAGTAATAGTAAACCGGCTGACTGTCGCAATCGGCATCCGATTTTTTATAGGTATCGGAAATTATTTGCCGTGTATAAGCGTGTTCTTTATATTGGATATTATCGCAAACCGAGCAAGTGTTGTAATGATATATTGCGTCCAACGCTATCCAAGCACCATAGGTATGAATTTCACAGTCGGGGGCGTATTTCTTTCCGTCACATATCGAGCACGCACGCACAGCCATAGCAGTTCCGGTGCCGCTACAGGTTCCGCAATTAGTCTCAACGTATTTGCTACCCGTTCCACCACAGGAACTACAGTCTCTCCATGTTTTTCCGGTGCCGCCACACGGAGAGCAAGTCTTATCTCTTAGCCCACTTCCGGAACACCATGTACAAGTAGCTATCCGTTCGCCGGTTACTGTCCTTCCGCACTTTGAGCATATTCTTCTTCCTGTTGTGTTCGGACTCCATACATTTCCGCAAGTACAGCTACATCTTATAGTTCCGCCAAAGCCTCTGCAGCTTGAACATGCATCTTTAAGACTGCCTGTTCCCAAACAATATGCGCACTGACCCGCTATCGCATCACCGGTTCCCGAACAGGTTGAACAATACCGACGTTCATTTACTCTTCCCGTACCGGAGCACGACGAGCATGTTCCTGCAAAGTTCTCCGTTCCTTCGCCATTACAGTAAGAACAGTTCTTTTTCCAAGTAGCCCAAAGTGACACGTCGCCTGTTATGCTCACGGTGCTTCCTGCTTGATAAACGGTATCACCGCCGTTCAAAATTCTCCATCCCACAAAAACATAACCGCTTTTATGAGGTGTTTGGCTGCTGATCTTAACGCTATCCGCTTCAACCCACATGTTTTCAGGGGTGTTGCTTCCGCCATTCGCATCATAGGTAATATAAAATCTTACATATCCGCAAATATCACACGTCGCATCGTTTGCAAAACTGTGGCCAAGAGCCGAGCCAACCGTATGATTACAGCCGCTTCTCTTGCACTTTGCCGCCTCGGTACAGGTTGCAGAGGACATATCGTGACCGAGAGCAGCTACTTCTCTTGTTTCGTAATGATCGCAACTTGCGCAGTCTCTACGTTCTGCACCCTTTTCGGTACAGTTAGGCGCTGAAGTCTGAGACCACGATCCCATGCTATGACCCCGCTTTGAATTAGTATCAGTTATAGTATCTGTAACTGTGCAATGCTCGCACTTTGCAGTCTTTGTTCCTTCTGCGGCACAGGTTGCATTGTTGTCAGATGTGTAGTTGACGAAATTGTGACCGAGCTTAGTGTTTGATTCGGTTATGGTATCTGTTTTATTACAACGCTCGCACTTCGCGGTCTTTGTTCCGTCTGCGGTACAGGTTGCATCATTATTTGACACGTAAGTTACAAAGCTATGGCCGAGAGCCGAGCCAACCATAAAATCACAGTCGCTTCTCTTGCACTCTGAAATCTCAGTACAGCTGGCAGAGGACATATCGTGGCCAAGAGATTTTATGACTCTTGTTTCGTAATAACCGCATCTCGCACATTTTCTGCTTTCCGAGCCAACAGTTAAGCAAGAAGGAGCAGTTATTTGCACCCAATCTCCGAAAGAGTGGTCAGAGACAAGTTCACCGTTAAGATACAGCTTTGCTCCATAAGATAATGGGTTAGAATTCTTGTCTATTTCACACCATTTTTCAAGATCGGTTATACATACGCTTTTTAACGATGTGCACTTATAGAACGCAGAAATTCCTATTTTTGTTACTGTGCTCGGGATTGTTACGCTTGTAAGTGAGGTGCAATTATAGAAAGCATCACTTCCTATGCTTGTTACACCTTCGCTTATTATTATATTTTTGAGGCTTGACGGTATATAATAAGTGTAATAAGTGTATATAGTATCAAACGGAAAATTGTTCGCTGATGGATCATTGTTTGCTGAAATTTCTAAATAATGATATTCCGAGGACGATGAACTGCTGGCGGAGTAACCGAAGATATAACCAAAGTGAGACTTATGTCCGCTTGCATCTCTGCTAATTCCAATAAATGGTATCGTTATACTTTCAAGAGAGGTGCAACCCAAGAACGCACCGGACTCTATTTTTATTACACTATTTCCAATTGTAACGTTTGTCAGCGAGGTGCAACCGCGGAACGCAGTAGGACCTATGCTTGTTACGCCTGTTATTTCAACGGATTTAAGCGATGCGGGAACATAGTCATCATTGTAAGAGTAAGACGATGCTCCGAAGATATAACCAAAGTGGGTATTCTCTGTTCCGTTTAGAGTTGCTCCAACAAAGGGAAGCGCTATGCTTTCAAGAGACGGACAGCCGCGGAATGCCCCATCGCCTATACTCGTTACACTGTTCGGTATTGTTATGCTTGTCAGCGATTTGCAATAAGCGAACGCAAAAGAGCCTATGCTTGTTACACTGTTCGGAAGCGTTATACTTGTCAGTGATTCACATTCATAGAATGCATAATCGCCTATGCTTGTTACACCGTTTCCGAGCGTCACACCGGTAAGTGAGTAACAGTAATAGAACGCATACGCACCAATGCTTTTTACGCTATCAGGGATTGTAATACTTGTTAACGAGGAACAGTACACAAACGCATAGTTTCCTATGCCGGTCACACCTTTTCCGAGTGTCACACTCGTTAGTGAAAAGCATTTGTAGAACGCATAATTGCCTATACTTGTTACACTATCCGGGATTGTTACGCTTGTCAGTGATTCGCACCGGTAGAATGCATAATCGCCTATGCTTGTTACACCGTTTCCGAGCATCACACTCGTAAGTGAGGAGCATTCGTTGAACGCATAATCACCTATGATTATTACGCTATCAGGGATTGTAACGCTTACTAAGTAATCGCAATCTTTAAACGAACTGTCAGCTATTCCGATTGTGTCATCACGAAAAGCCACAGCTGTTAAAGAGCTATCGCAGCCGATAACCCATTTATCTACGTATAATACTCCGTTTTCATTTTCTATAATTTTACTGCAACCGTTAAACGCATATTCACCTATGCCTGTCACACTATTCGGGATCGTTATACTTGTCAGTGAGTCGCAATCATAGAATGCATAATCACCAATGCTTGTTACACCCTCCGAGATTGTCACGCTTGTCAGCGAGTCGCAATCATAGAATGCATAATCGTTAATAACATACTGTCTTCCATTATAGCTTTCCGGAAGTATAAGCTCTGTGTCTTCACCAATATATCCAACAAGATAATTTGCACCGTCGAAAGTATAGAAAAGATAACCGTCTTTATTTGCTATCTTGCTTTCTTGGTTATGTACTTCTTTTGCATAATAGGCTACATATCCGTTATCAGACGAACCGGCAACTATATCAAGAGAAGATTTGTTTATTACTTCAATAAGCTTATAACATCCATAGAACGCACGAGAGCTTATACTCCTTACACTATTCGGAATTGTTATGCTTGTCAACGATGAGCAACCGGAGAACGCATTTTCGCCTATACTTTTTACGCTATTCGGTATCGTTATACTTGTAATTGAGGCACAATAACAGAACGCAGAAGAGCCTATGCTTGTTATACTGTCGGGAATTACAAGCTCGGTTACAAGTTCACCTTTAAGATACAGCTTTGCTCCACAAGACAATGGATTTGCGGAAGGAGTGTCAAAGTCTATTACACACCATTTTGCAAGGTCGGTAATATATACACTTTTAAGCGAGGTGCAATTATAGAACGCAGCATAACCTATGCTTGTTATGCTATTCGGTATCGTTATGCTTGTAAGCGATCCGCAATATTCGAACGAATAATCGCCTATACTTGTTACACTGTTCGGTATCGTTACACTTGTCAGAGAGTCACAATTACGGAACGCATAAGAAGCTATGCTTGTTACTCCATTGCTTATTGTTACGTTTTTCAAGCTTGACGGTATATAATAAGTATAATATTTCTTTGCTGTACTATCGTAATAATGAGATCCTGAAGATGATGAATTACTACCGGAGTAACCAAAGATATAGCCAAAGTGAGCCATATATCCGTTTGCATCTCTGCTAGCTCCGACGAATGGTATCACAATACTTGTCAGTGAGTAGCAAGCTTCGAACGCAGAAGAGCTTATGCTCGTTACACTGTTCGGAATCGTTATGCTTGTCAGTGAGTCGCACCAAGTGAACGCATAAGAACCTATGCTTGTTACTCCATAGGGAATTACAAGCTCGGTTACAAGTTCTCCGTTAAGATAAAGTTTCTTTGCATAATATAGTGGATTTGCAGAAGAATCACCAAAATCTATTTCACACCATTTTGCAAGGTCGGTAATATATACTCTTGTCAGTGAGTAGCAATCATAGAACGCATGCGCACCAATTCTCGTTACATTGTTTCCTATGTTCACGCTTGTAAGCGATGAGCAATAATAGAACGCATAATTGTCTATGTATGTTACACTATCCGGTAACGTTACGCTTGTAAGCGAGGAACAGTCATAGAACGCTCCGGCGTCTATACCATTTAGCCCCAGACCGGTTAATACAACTGTTTTTAACGAAGTTGGAACATAGTCATAATTATAAGAATAAGACGATGCTCCAAAGATATAACCTAAGTGATGATTTGAAGTAAAATACGAAGCTTCCCCAACAAAAGGTAACGTTATGCTTTCAAGTGATGTGCAACCGGAGAAAGTACCAATGTCAATGCTTTTTACGTTGTTGGGTACCGTTATGCTTGTCAGCGAAGTGCAAGAAGCGAACGCATCCTCGCCTATGCTTGTTACACCGTTTCCTATTGTTACGCTTGTCAGCGAGGGGCAATAAAAGAATGCATTAGAGCCTATGCTTGTTACACTGTTTCCTATCTCCAAGCTTTTAATACTTGACCGGTAGGAGTACCAAGGAGCTGATGAACTCCTGTAATTTGTCATCGCACCGCTGCCTTCGATTTTTAGCACACCTGTTGCGGTATCGAGGGTCCAAGCGAGATTTGCGCCGCAAGTACCGCTATAGGTTGTAGATGCTGTCGCTTTTACTTCTGAGGTATTCTCTGTTAACAAGGAAACTGCCGGTGAGACCTCCGAGGCTGAGGCGGAGATTCCGCAAAGAGAGAACAGGAGCGCACAGAGCGATATTGATATTAACAAAAATCCAAATCTTTTTTTCATTTTATGTTATTCCTCCTATTGAGAGTGGAAAGTGTAATTGTTAAAATTAAAATAATATACCATTTTCATTATATCACTATAAATCGACAAATTCAATACATTTTTAAATGTTTATGATTTAGAGGCATTTTTGCAAATTTATTCTTGCCGTAACCCGAAAGGGTAAAATAGGTAGGGGCGACCACCAGTCGTCAGTTCGGTCGAGCGCATCCTTGCAAAAGTCTACCTCATCCACCGCTATCGCGGTCCCCCTTCCCCAATACGCTTCGCTGGGGAAGGCAAAAAGGCTTCGATATGGAGATCCTTCGCTCGGTAATTTTAGTCCTCGAGTAGCATTTCTGCGGCTCAGGATGACAAGTTAGAATACGGGCACCTCATCCGTCAGGCTTCGCCTGCCACCTTCTAACGTGGGGTTCCCAGAAACGAACGAAGTGAGTTTTGGGGATTACAAGCGAGGGGAAGGGTAAAAAAACAGCCCCGATTTTCGGGGCTGCTAGCAATAGTATATTGAAGATAATCTGAGTCTTTACGGGAGAGATTTATTTGCTTGTTTATCTATACTCGGGGTAAACAAGCTTTGTTTCGGTAGTGAGGGTTGCATAGGCTTCGTCGATGAGGGCTTCAACGTCGAGCTTTTCTAATTCACGCATAACATCGCCGAGCTTAGGCTGAGTTCTCGGGTGTCTTGGAGTAAATACTGTACAGCAATCCTCAAAGGGAAGAATAGCTGTATCAAATGTGCCATAGTGGCGGGCTTCCTTTATTATCTCGGTTTTATCAAGACCAATACAGGGACGGAACACAGGCATATTAACAACCGAGTCGGTCACCGCAATTGCCGCAAGGGTTTGAGAAGCAACCTGTCCGAGGCTCTCGCCTGTTATAAGCGCCTGGCACTTATATTCTCTCGCGCATCTTTCGGCAAGACGCATCATAAATATGCGGAGCAGGATTGTAAAGTAGTCCTCCTCACACCTGTCGCGAATCTCCTCTTGAATATGGGTAAGAGAAATTACATGCACGTGGATACGTGAGCAAAAGGCGCACATTTCCTGTGCCAGGGTCATAACCTTTTCTTTAGCCCTCTCTGAGGTATAGGGGAAGGACTCAAAGTGCAGAGCCTCAATTTCAAGGCCTCGCTTTGCCATCATACAACCGGCAACAGGCGAGTCTATACCGCCCGAAAGCAAAAGAAGTCCACGTCCCGCACTTCTTATAGGCAAGCCACCGGCACCCGGCTCCTGCCCTGCTCTGATAAAGGCATTATCATCTCTTACCTCCACGGTAACAGTTACCTCGGGGTTATGTACATCAACCTTTATTCTCGAGCCAAAGGAGAGAATAACTCCACCAATCTCCGCCGAAATTTCGGGAGACTTGAGGGGGAATTTTTTATCCGAGCGCTTTGCGTCAACCTTAAATGTGCGTTTTCCTGCCAGCTTTTCGGGCAGGTACTCTTTGGCTACACGGATAATATCCTCCATATTCTTTTCGCATACGGCAGCGCGGTTTACACCAACTATGCCGAACACTCTTTTAGCCTCTTCGTACATTCCGTCCATATCGCACATCTCATCCAGCGGCTCGACATAGACTGTACTTTGCTTAAAATAAATTTTAAAATTGCCGTAGGGAGAAGCTCTTCTGCGCAGCTCCTTTACTAAAGCCGACTCAAAGTTCTGGCGGTTTGCTCCCTTTAAAACAACCTCGCCAAATTTACAAAGTATTACTTCAGGTATATTCATCACAATTCCTTTTTATAAAAATTTAAAAGAGGCGTAGGTAAAACCCGAGCCTCTAACATTTTATCATAAGCGCCCTGTGAAGTCAATAGAAAACGTTTTTTTATTTAATTAAGCGGTAAAAAAGCTCCTTTGCCCTCTCGGAATCCTCAAGCGTTGAATAAAAAACATACCGCCCCGACTTTAGCACAACGCCCTTAGTCTCTCTGCCTGAGATAAGCTTTATGCGTTCAAGGCACATTTCGGTTATCGGCTCTGTTTCGGCACCCTCTCTCAGCTTGAATATTCCGCATTCTGCCCCTTGCGAAGGTCTTGAATTCAAATATATCGAAAATTCTGCAGGTATTTCACCGTCAATGCGATAAATTTTGCGAAAAAGAGCATCGCTGATGTATCCCTCATCCTCTTTTGTTGCCTCGGAAAAATAAATTTCTCCCTCTAGGGGATAAACCGAGGAAAAATCCGTCATAAAATCTGCAGCCGAAATATCCTTACCGCAAGAGGACAGCAAAGCCACGCCGAAAATCAGTATAGCAAAAAGAAAAATTCTTTTAAACATAAAAAACACCCCCAAATATCATATATGACAAATTGGGGGTGAAAAATGAGAGATTATATTATTTTTATCCAAGCTGACCGCGGTTTTCAAGCAGATTTTGCTTAATATCCCAGAGCTTCTTTGAAAGGTCTACATAGTAGCGGTGGGGATTCTCAAATCTCTTAACCTCTTCCCACAGCTTTCCAACCTCACCAAGGCAGTATTCCTGTATTTCGGAAATATGAGGACACTTATAAACGCACTTACCACCTTTAAATACGGGAACAAGCATTTCTCTTGCATAGTAGTTTGTAACAACCTTCTTTTTCCAGGTTTCAACAGGGTCAAAGAGTGTGAGAGGCTGACTTTCGTCGATTTTCTCGTCATAAACACAAAGCAGGTCGGCTATTGCAATATCCGTCTCCTTGTCAAAGATTCTGTAAACCTTTTTAAAATGGGGATTGGTAATCTTTTCGGGATTTTCGGAAATTTTTATCTTGGGAACGACCTCACCGCCCTCTTCCTTGGCAACCAGCTTATAAACTCCGCCAAAGACTGGGTTGGATTTTGCGGTTATGAGTCTTTCACCAACGCCAAAGGAGTCAATCTTTGCCCCCTGGAGAATTATATCACGAATAATATTTTCATCAAGGGAGTTTGAGACAACTATCCTGCACTCGGTAAGTCCTGCCTCGTCAAGCATTTTTCTCGCTTTTTTGGTAAGGTAGGTTATATCTCCCGAGTCAAGACGAATTCCGCACTTGGTTATTCCCTGCGGAATAAGAACCTCTTTAAACGCCTTGATAGCATTGGGAATACCGCTTCCGAGAACGTCGTAGGTATCAACGAGAAGTGTTGCGTTGTTGGGATAGAGCTTGCAATAGGAAACAAATGCCTCATACTCGGTATCAAACATCTGTATCCATGAATGAGCCATTGTTCCTGTTGCGGGGATTGCGTAATCTCTGTCGGAAATAGTACATGCGGTTGCCGCACAGCCGCCAATGTATGCGGCGCGTGAGCCGAGGATAGCGCCGTCAGCACCCTGGGCGCGTCTTGAGCCAAACTCCATAACAGGTCTGCCGTCTGCGGCTCTTACCACTCTGTTAGCCTTTGTGGCAATGAGCGACTGGTGGTTTAAGCAAAGGAGCACAAAGGTCTCGATAAACTGAGCTTCAATTGAAGGTGCTCTTACTGTCATTATAGGCTCATTCGGGAATATAGGTGTTCCCTCGGGTACTGCGTAAATATCGCCTGTGAACTTAAAGTTGGCAAGGTATGAAAGAAATCCCTCGGAGAATATTCCTTTTGCACGAAGGAAATCTATATCATCGGCAGTAAACTTTAGTTCCTTTATGTAATCAATCACCTGCTCAAGTCCTGCCGCAATAGCAAATCCACCACCGTCGGGCACCTTGCGGAAGAATACGTCAAAGTAGGCAATTTCATCGCCCTTTCCCAGCTCGAAATAGCCGTTTGCCATAGTGAGCTCATAAAAATCACAAAGGAGTGTTGAGTTAATATTCGGCATTTTTGTAAACCTACCTTTACATTTTATTATAGATCAAGCTGCATATCGCCTGTTTTTATCCAACCTAGCTTTCTCATTATTTCATTGAAAATTAAAGAGAGAGCTGCAGGGAGAGCAATGCAAAGAAGTAAAACTCCGAGAATGCTTGTCAAATTAAAGCCCATATCGGCAAACACGCCTATGGGTCCAACCATACCGCATGTACCCATTCCCGCACTGACACCTGTACATTCAAGCTTAAAGATACAGGTAGAAAGAGGGCCAACAACCGCTCCTGCAAGTGTGGGAGCAAGCCATATTATAGGTTTTTTAACAATATTTCCCATTTGGAGCATTGATGTTCCAAGCCCCTGGGCAACAACACCGCCCCACTTGTTTTCGCGGAAGGATATAACCGCAAAGCCAATCATCTGTGCACAGCAGCCAACCGTTGCAGCACCGCCTGCAAGACCTGTTATACCAATCATAGCACAGAGAGCTGCAGAGCTTATAGGAAGAGTGAGAACAATACCTACAACAACTGAGATAATAATACCCATAAAGAATGGCATTATTGTTGTTGCATAGTTGACAAAATCGCCAATCCAATACATGCACCATGAAACAGCGGGACAAAGAAGCATTGCAACAAGACCGCCAACACCAAGGGTTACGGCAGGAGTTACGAGAATATCTACCTTTGTAGCCTTGGAAACAAGCTTTCCTATTTCCACAGCGAGAAGAACGCAGATAAATGCACCCGCAGGACCTGCTGTTACGGTTTTTGCAATACCGTCAACCATAATTGTTATGCCGTATGCATTTCCGAACATACCAACAACACCTGCCGAGAGCAAAACAAGCATCGGAGCTTTAAGTGAGTTTGCAATAGCAACGCCGATAACTGCTCCTGTTGCTCCACCTGCACCCGCAAGTAAATTAAAATAATCTTTAATTACATTGCCATCGGGTATGTACTTAGCAACCGTTCCGAATATGGTTCCCATGAGGAGCGATGCGAAAAGTCCCAGAGCCATAGCGCTCATAGCGTCTACAAAATAGGCTTTAGCCGACAGCAAAAGTCCTTTTTTCTTTAAATACGATACGAATTTGTTTTGTTTTGCGTTTTCCATTTTCCTTTTCCTCTAAAAATTTAAACCTTTATATTTTCCCCATATCGGGAATTTTACGATTATTTATTCTGTGCCCTTTCCTTGTCAAGATAGCCTTGAAGTATCAGCTCGGCTGATAGGGTGTCGATTACTTCCTTACGCTTTTTACCAAACGTGCCTGCTCCGTCAAGGAAGCGGTAAGCCGCCATGGTAGTCATCCGCTCGTCAAAAAATTCTATTTTAATTTCGGTAATTTCCGAGAGCAGGGCCACAAAGGCCTTTACAACATCGGCTCTCGGCCCCTCTGAGCCGTCCATATTTTTTGGAAGTCCGACTATTATTTTTTTACACCCTCGGTTCTCGGCTTCCTTTTTTACTCTCTCGGCGGTCTTTCTCATCCCCCCCTCGGATATTGTGCAAATTCCGCTTGCAAGCTGTCCCGAGAGGTCGCACTCGGCAAGACCGGTCCTTTTGTCACCGTAATCTACGCCAAGGTATTTTCCGTGTGTTAAATCCATATTTTTTCCTTTACAGTTTTTCGTAAACAAGTAGTATAAACTCAGCCCTGCAGGAAAGGGATGTGAGTTTGTCTATCTTCGATATATTCTCGGGGCTTGTGCGGTAGGCATATGGAGTCATCATAAACAACGACAAAACAGCCTCCCTCGAATCAAGCTCCATTTTATATTTTAAATTTTCCTTAAAAAGAAGCTTAAAGCCATCGATTTCGGTATTTTCAACCTTATTTTTATAAGGGGTGTCATATATAGCTTCCTTTAATTCAAAGAGATGCTCCTTGTTGGGAATTACCATAATTAACCTGCCGCCCCGCTTCAGAACTCTTTCGGTTTCGGAAAGAGCGAGAGGTGAAAAGACATTAAAAACAGTATCTACCGCACCGTCGCCAATTGGCATATCATAGGAGCTTGCAACAGCTAAAGTAACTCTTGAATTTACTCTTGCTGCACGCTTTACCGCATCCTTTGATATATCGAAGCCCGAAACAAAGCTATCCTCATCCCTGGTCGAAAGTCCTCTCTCCACAATGTCGGTATAATATCCTTCACCGCACCCTGCATCAAGGACTGCTCCGCCCTTGGCGGTATAAAGAAGCACAAGCTCCGAGAGCCTTTTTGCAAGAGGAAAATAATGTCCCCTGCCTAAAAATGAGCGTCTTGCTTCCACCATTTTCATATTATCGCCGTGAACACCGCCCGACCTACCGAGGAGAAAATTGTAATACCCCTCCTTTGCTCTGTCGTAGGAATGTCCATCAGGGCAACGGCAAATTCGCTCTTCAATATTCAGTTCTTTTTTGCATTTAGGGCATAAAAAGAGCATATTTTCTAACCTTTTTATATTATTGTATTTCAGGAACGATATATCCCGCCTTGTCGAGGGTATCCCCTATCATGTCAAGGGTTTCTTCAGAGTCGGCGCGGACTGTGTGATAATGGTAGCCTGAGGTGACGTGCATAAGCTCGGTTGACTTGCCGCTCTTAATTCCCTCGATAAGCTGGTCGATGCCGCGCTTTGAGAATATATTAAGCTTTCCCTCTATCTTGCCGTACACCTTGTGCCAGACAAAAACATTGACAACAGTTCCGCCAAGCTCCACAATTTTAGTAAGCTCGTCCTCGGTGTCGGCACTTGTGTGACGCACCTTAAAGACACGCTCCTTTAAGGGAGAGGACTTGATTATATATCCCGAATGAGTAGAGAGTATTTCGTATCCGGATGCCTTAAGCACCGCAATATCCTGAACTATTATCTGCCTTGATGCAGAAAGCCTTTCGGCAAGCTCGCCGCCGCTGACAGCCCTGCCCTCTTCCAGAAGTATTGCCGCAATTTCAGCTCTTCTTTTATCAGCTTTCATATTCTCACCTCACTTGTCTTTTAAAACTATTTCCGCTTTCCGAGTAAGCATTATAGCACAAAATTTTACATCTGTCAAGTTATCTGTAAACTTTTTTCTAAAAAACTTAAAAACGGATACCTTTAAAATTTCGGTACCCGTTTAAATATTATGGCTTTTTAATTGTGAAATTAAGTGCAAGTGCCACAACCGCAAGTGACAAAAGAAGAATGAATGGCGCAACATAGTCACCCGTTGCGGTAAGAATATTTGCACAAATGGTTGCGGTGAAGGATGCACACATAAGGTTAAAGTTCATAACACCGAGGTTTGATGCGAAGTGCTTGTTTCCGTAGAAGGATGCGGTGAATGCCGATGCGACTGTGGGAGAGGTGCCGTAAGACATACCGATAAGGCAGATGCCGACGATAGCCAAGGGAAGCGAGCCTATCACTGCAGAAAGAAGAGTAAGCGCTGCCGCAATTACCGTAAGGAGGCTGGCACCAAGCATTGTAAAGCGTCTGCCCATAGCATCAAAAACTGCTCCTGTGATAATTCTGCCAAGTCCGTTGCAGATTGCAAACACACCAACCATAGTGGTTGCAAGAGCTGCCTTTTCCGCGTCAAAGGAAAGTATAAAATTCTTTGAGAAGCTGATAACAGCGCTGCCCACGGCAGTTATGCAGATAAGGAACACAAATGCTCGCCAGAATGTGAAGCGGCGAATCATTTCGGTAGGCTTCATATCCTTTATTTCAAAGTCCTCTGCTCCTCTGCCCTTAAGCTTTTTAGGTGCAGGGAGAGTCACCGACGGGTCGGGACGCTTAATGAATATAGCTGATATGCAAAGCACAACAGCCAGAAGAACTCCGAGAAGTATATAGGTGTTTCTCCAGCCAAAGTCGTTTTTGAAAAGCATGTCCGCAAGATTACCCAGCACAAGACTGCTTGCGCCAAATCCCATCATAAGTGCGCCGGAGGAAAGTCCTTTTCTATCGGGGAACCATGCATTAACCGAGGAAATTATGGTTATATACACAATTCCAATACCAAGCCCTGCCATAAGAGCATACGTGAGATAAAGCAAAAATACTTGTCCCTGACCTAAAAACGAAGTAAGTACAAATCCCGCTCCCGCAAGAATACCCGAAAGAACTATCGAAAGTCCAACACCAAAGAGCTTAACAAGCTTTGTTGAAAGAAGTCCGCCAATGCAGAAAAACGACATTGTCAGAGTGAAATTAAAGGCAAGGTCCTCCTTGGTGTACCCCATTTCAAGAAATGGCGAATTTAATATAGACCAGGCATAAATTATGCCGGCAAAAAGCATCGTGATTACGCCAACGGTGAGTATCAGCCAGCGTATGTTTAATGATTTAGCGTTGCTCATAAAAATCTCCTATAAAATTATATGATTGATTATACCATAGGAGATGTCGCTTGTCAAGGATGTTTTCAGTCGCACTCTGCGGCGAGTATGCGAACCTACTCACGTGCAAGCACGTGATAGCCCGAGTCCATATGCTACCCCTGCCAAGGAACGAAAAAAGCACACCGTAAAGGTGTGCCTGTTCCTTGGCAGGGGTAGCAGGATTCGGACCTACGAATGAGGGAGTCAAAGTCCCTTGCCTTACCGCTTGGCTATACCCCTATATCAAGACTCGAAAACAAAAAAGTAATCAAGCCTTAAGTATTTTATCATAAAAGAAGAAATGTGTCAATACTAATTTTAAATTTTGCACTCAAATTTAAAAAATGCTTGACTAATTTCCTCAGCGCATTTCCCGACGTTTCCCGAGTTTTCTACTACTGCGAAGAAGTCGGATTTTATTTCTTCAAAATATGCCCTCTCGGAAATGTTTTTCTCAAGGCGGGAGTTTAGCTTTTCTGTATCGGTGCCGTATCTTTGGCTCAGTCTTTCAAGAAGCACAGCATCGGGAACTGTAATGTATACAGCGCATGGGGATATATCGCTTTTTGAATTCACAACGGTGTGCACACCGTTAAGGTCTAGGATAAGCAGGGGGGATCTGCCCTCGGCAGAAATTCTATCAATTTCGGAACGGGGTGTGCCGTAAAAATTGCCTGCATATTCGGTATATTCAAGAATTCCGCCCTCTGACACAAGGCGAGAAAACTCTTCATTTGATATATAGATATATTCCGAGTCAAAGGAGTCGCCTCTCGGTGCTCTTGTTGTTAGAGAGCGCACAAGCTCAAAGCGCTCCGAGCCTTTAAGCAAAGCGTGGGCAAGAGTTGTCTTGCCCACACCTGAGGGACCGGCGAGAATAAGAATTTTTTTCATATTTTCCGTCCTGTTTTTTAGATAAATACAAATTCGATATGTGCCTTACGGCACGAGTGGACAACCAAGCCGTCCTAACTCCTTATCTACAAGGAACAAGCTTTTCCTTGCCGCCCATATATGGTCTGAGAGCTACGGGGATATTTACGCTGCCGTCGGCATTAAGGTTATTCTCAAGGAATGCGATAAGCATTCTGGGAGGAGCAACAACTGTATTATTAAGAGTGTGTGCAAGGTATGTGCCGCCCTCGCCCTTAACACGAATCTTAAGACGTCTTGCCTGTGCGTCACCAAGGTTGGAGCAAGAGCCAACCTCGAAGTACTTTTGCTGTCTTGGAGACCATGCCTCAACGTCGATAGACTTAACCTTAAGGTCTGCAAGGTCGCCTGAGCAGCACTCGAGAGTTCTTACAGGAATATCAAGGGTGCGGAAGAGGTCAACGGTGTTCTGCCAGAGCTTGTTAAACCACATAGGAGAATCCTCGGGCTTACAAACAACTATCATCTCCTGCTTTTCAAACTGGTGGATACGGTAAACACCACGCTCCTCTATACCGTGAGCGCCCTTTTCCTTACGGAAGCAGGGAGAATAGGAAGTGAGAGTATAAGGCAACTCTGCCTCGGGAACAATCTGGTCGATAAACTTACCTATCATAGAATGCTCGGATGTACCGATAAGGTAAAGGTCCTCGCCCTCAATCTTATACATCATAGCATCCATTTCGGCAAAGGACATAACTCCTGTTACAACATTGGAACGGATCATATAGGGAGGAACACAGTAGGTAAAGCCTCTGTCAATCATAAAGTCGCGGGCATAGGAGATAACAGCAGAGTGGAGTCTTGCAATATCGCCCATAAGGTAATAGAAGCCGTTACCTGCAACTCTTCTTGCGGAGTCAAGGTCTATACCTGCGAATCTCTCCATAATATCTGTATGATAAGGAACCTCAAAATCGGGAGTAAGAGGCTCGCCGAATTTCTCGACCTCAACATTCTCGGAGTCGTCTTTACCAACCGGAACGGTGGGGTCGATGATGTTGGGTATTATCATCATTATCTTTTTAACTTCTTCTTCAAGCTCGGCTTCCTTAGCCTCACATGCGGCAAGCTCCTGTGCCTGCTCTGCTACAAGCTTCTTCGCTTCCTCGGCTTCGGCAAACTTCTTTTGTCCCATAAGCGCGCCTATGGACTTTGAAATCTTGTTACGGTTTGCTCTTAAGTCGTCTGCCTTCTTCTTGTTCTGTCTCAGCTCCTCGTCAAGTTCGATAACCTTGTCAACCAAGGGGAGCTTTGAATCCTGAAACTTCTTTTTGATGTTCTCTTTTACAACATCGGGGTTCTCTCTTAAAAATTTAATGTCAATCATTTGTTTTTTCCTTTCAGCAAAAGATTCTATATTTTATTTTTAGTTTAATCATACAAGAAGGTGCTTTGCAAAATCAGCTTTCCCCCTCGTGGGGAAGGCGAAATAAAAAAAGTTTTTCCTTCCCAAATACAATTACTGGGACGAAAAAACTCCGCGGTACCACCCATATTATGCACAAAGCGCATCACTCGTTGCTCGATAAGGGGAGCGCCCCGGACTCATCGCCCGAAAGCTCGAAAAGCGGAAATCGTCAATACATAATCTGCTCACACCAACCGCAGACTCTCTGAATAAGAAAAAACGAATTTTCTTTTGTCATCGCCTGATTACTTTTATAGTATATACTAAATATGCCGAAATTTCAAGTGTTTTTTCAAAAAAATGCTTTTTTGTAATAAGTTTTTTGGCTTTTGCATAGGTTTTTATGAAAAGAATTTTTCGGAGGAAGATTTTATGAGCGATAATTCTATATATGCGGATATTGCAAAAAGGACAGACGGAGATATTTATATCGGAGTTGTAGGACCTGTTAGAACAGGAAAGTCTACATTTATACGCCGTTTTCTTGACACGGTTGTACTGCCCAACATTGATAACATTTACGACAAAGAGCGCACACAGGACGAAATTCCCCAGAGTGCCTCGGGCCGTACAATTATGACAACAGAGCCAAAGTTTGTGCCCGATGAGTCGGTACGTGTTTCTCCCGGTGAGGGTATCGGCTTTAATGTAAAAATGGTTGACTGTGTAGGATACATGGTAGAGGGTGCTCTCGGTGCTGCCGAAGACGGGGTTGCAAGAATGGTAATGACTCCCTGGTCTGATGAGCCGATGCCCTTTGTGGAGGCGGCAGAGCTTGGAACAAGCAAGGTTATTGGTGAGCATGCAACTATTGCTATACTTGTTACAACAGACGGTACAATCTCGGATATTCCGAGAGAGAGCTATGTTGCTCCCGAGGAGAGAGTTGTAAGAGAACTAAGGGAGGCCGGAAAGCCTTTTGCCATAATTCTCAACTCCGCAGCTCCAAACACAGACGAGGCCCACTCACTTGCCCACGAGCTTGAGGAAAAATATGGCGCTCCTGTTGCTCTTGTTTGCTGTCCAGAACTCGACAGCGAGGATATAAGAGAAATTCTCGCCCTTATACTCAGCGAGTTCCCTGTTCGTTCAATGAGCTTTAATCTCCCTGAGTGGACTGCCGCATTACCTAAAAATCACGAGCTTATGGAAAGAGTTGTTGCCACCGTTTCGGCATTTGCTGACAATGTAACAAAGCTCGGTGACATTGACTCTTCTCTGCCCTGTGACGGAAGCATAGAGCGTGTTTCTATAAATGCGGGAGACGGTACTGCAGAGTTCCGCATTCCTGTTCCTATGAGTGAATATTACTCGATTATAAGCGAGATGTGCGGCGCTGAAATAACCAACGAGAGAGACCTGTTCGGCTATCTTGAGGATGTAGCAGAGATAAAAGAGAAATACTCAAAGGTAGAAAAGGCGCTCTCAGACGTTGAAACAAAGGGCTACGGTATTGTTATGCCAACCGTTGCGGAGATGAAGCTTGATGAGCCATCACTTGTTAAGCAGGCTGACGGATACGGAGTTAAGGTTACGGCACACGCAGACTCTATCCATATGATAAAAACAGGAATAAAGGCAGACTTCTGCCCTGTTGTAGGCTCGGAGGAGCAGTCTATCGAGGTTGTAAAATCCCTGTCGGCAGAGTTTGAAGAAAATCCCGAAAAGCTCTGGGAATACAATATGTTCGGCAGGTCGCTTTATGATATGGTCAGCGACGGAATGAACGCAAAGCTCTCCCACATGCCCGAGGAGTCAAGAGAAAAGCTAAGCGAGACTTTGGGCAAGATTATCAACGAGGGTTCTAACGGTCTTATTTGTATATTGTTGTAAATTTTAAGCGGTATTTGCAAATAATTGTTTGCAAATACCGCACTTTTAGGCTTTGATTATTTAAATTCACTAATATCCATTCCGAAAATCTGAACAATTTCAAGCTCATCGGAATGAAGAATATCCGCAGGTGTAACAATCTTTCCGCCATTTGAGTCAACATCAACACCAAACTTGTTGTAGGCATACCAGGGCAGATGTGAGCAATGAGTTGTTTTTAATGGGTCGGGAGCCTTTGGCCCTAAAATTCCTGTAAGAATGTCATACGGAATATCCAACATATTGTTTTCAACATACTCGGCAACCTTTTTACCAAGCTCGCTTCCCGCCTTTGGTCTGAGAACTACATACTCGGCATAGCGGAAAAATCTTGAGGCGCTGCTTATCTGAGTAGGATTACCGTATCCGAATGCCTCAACGACCTCTGTACCATTGTTGATAACGATAGCCGCATGGGAAATGCCGATAAACGAAATATATGTTGAGGGAGAATAGATAATATCTCCATCCTGCAATGGCACGTGAGCGCTTACTCCGTAATTTTTATTTACAAACATTCCGACACAGAAGTGAAATTGACTGCACTCAAAGTCAGGCTCCTTAAAGAAGTCACGCTGAATACGCTTGATCTGCAATTTCTGCCCCTTTGCCAGCATATCGTCAATGCCTATTTTGGTAATGCCCGTTTGTTCAAAGAGAATGTTATAATCATCATCGGTTAAAGTCTCTTTTTCTAAGATCGGGTCAATGTCAACCATATCATAATCGGGAGACCATACATCATACGTTGCAGCAACCACCTCAATTCCGCCCTTGACTATCAGGAGAATAAGTAACGCAGCACCGACAACACCGCAGGTTATCTTAAACCATAGCTTTTTATAAAACTTTTGCTTCATCTCGGTCTCCTTTCTTTATAATAAGTAAATTATACACTAAACGATTGAAAAAATCAACACAATTTTGTTAATAATAAAATAGCAATTATTTTTTCCTGCACTTCCATAACAATACTGTGTTATTTGACCCTACTGCTATTGACAAACGAGACAATTTAATGTATAATAATTATGCTTAAAAATCTTTATGGGGCCGTAAGGGTTTCGACGGGGATTTTGAGGTATGATAAGCGTGGCGGGCTGAATAATCCCGATAAACTGTTCAACTTAAAAAACAAACGACAACAATAAAGTTGCTCTTGCAGCGTAAGCTGTGACGCGGCCAAAAGTGCCGCCCGTACCGCGAGAGAGGACTACGACTCTCGCCGTGCGTCAAATTGAGTAGTGAACCTGAACCGAGATTTCGCACTTGTATCGGTCAGGCATCAAAGTGCTACCAATGTCAGAGCCTGTCTATCGGCGCTGACGGAGGGAATTTTCAAAAGATAAGACTGCCCACGGAGAAAGTTATATCAAGAGGTTTTCGGACACGGGTTCAACTCCCGTCGGTTCCACCACACAAACACCGCTTATGGCGGTGTTTTTTCGTGTGGTAGAACCGACACAGGAGTTGAACACGCTCGCACTTTTAGCTCTGCTCGCTCTTACGTTCCAACTCAACATTGTTCCCTCTGCCGTTCCTGTGCAAATACGGGTGCATATTTAAGCGAAAGACGTCGGAAGGCTCACGTTCCATCGGCTAAGCGAAAAAATTTGCTCTGCCCCACTCGTGGTTTTCAAATAAACTTGAAAAAAGTCATTTAGAAGCACCCCACCGTCATATTCGATATAGTCACAATATTTCTAAATCCGACTTATATTCCCAAACACTATTTTTATTTAAAAAAGATTGACAAACAAGGCGGCAAATGGTATAATTAAACTGCTTCTTATAATAACATACGGTGTTGCCAAAGAGGACTTTATGAAGATATACGAAAGGAAAGTTGACTAAATGATTTACATAAACAAGATACACTCTCATTCTGCTGTTGACTATGCTGCGGAGGAGCTTAGAAAATACCTCTATATGATGATGCCCGAGGGCGACAACATTACCACAAGATTTGCACCCGAGGCAACCGAGGGCTTTCGACTGGGACTTATGTCCGACTTTGGGCTTGACACCTCGGATGCGAATGACTTAAGCTTAGATGACATACTCTATATCGACTGTGACGAGGCGGGCGGAATTATTGCAGGCTCTAACCCCCGCTCTGTTCTTCTTGCGGTTTATGAATACTTAAGACAAAACGGCTGTCGTTTCATTATGCCGGGCAAGGACGGAGAGTATATTCCCCTAAAGAACATCGGGCGTGTAAAATACCGTCACAAGCCCTCGATGCGTTACAGGGGCTGGTGTCTTGAGGGCGGTGTTTCTCAGGAGATTATGATAGAGTCTATCGACTTTACTCCTAAGCTCGGCATGAACACCGTAATGCTTGAATTCCTTGTTCCTGTTTCATATTACAGACGCTTTTACAGACATCAGTATAATGAAAAGCACCGTCCTCCCGAGGATGTAAGCACCGAGCAGATTTTACAGTGGAAGCGCGAGTGCGAGGCCGAGATCATAAAGCGCGGATTGCAATATCACGGAGTCGGTCACGGCTGGACTGCCGACCCATTCGGTATAGACTCCTCTCTTAGAGGAACAGATGAAGACCACGACAAGAATGTTTCGGATTATTCCAGAAAATTCATAGCCGAGATAAACGGCGAAAGACATCTTATAAACAATACTCCGAACTACACTCAGTTCTGTATGTCAAATCCCGAGGCGCAGGAGCTGTTTGTACAGTATGTATGCGACTATGCCGAAAAGCATCAGAATATTGAATTTCTACACGTATGGCTCGGTGACGTTGACAACAACCACTGCGAGTGCCCCGAATGTCAGAAAAAGACTCCCTCGGACTTCTACTGTATACTCCTTAACCGAATTGATAAAGAGCTTACAAAAAGAGGTCTTAGCAACCGAATTGTATTTATCTCCTACACCGACACAACCTTTGCTCCCGAGACCGAAAAAATCGAGAATCCCGACAGATTTTCGCTTATGTTAGCTCCTATGGGCAGAACATATACCCGCTCATTTGACCAAAATAAAGAAAAGTGCGTGGTTCGCCCTTACATGAGAAATAAAAATACTTATCCTGCTGATCTTGCAGAGTGCCTTGATTATTTTGACGATTGGAAAAAGGCTTACACAGGCAGTTCCTTTGCCTTTGAATATCACTTCTGGCGCTATCAGTATTACGATTTCTCCGGCATTCAGATTGCAAAGGTGCTTAACGAGGACGTAAAGGCCTATATTTCAAGAGGAGTTAACGGAATTATCCAGGACGGCTCTCAGCGCTCATTCTTCCCCACCCCGCTTGCATTCTACACCTATGCGAGAACTATGTTTGACTCCTCACTCTCCTTTGAGGAAATAACCGAGGAGTGCTTCTCCTTGATATACGGTAATGACTGGAAGAAATTTTATGCTTTGCTTAACGAATACGGTGAGCTTTTAAGCTATGAATATCTTCGACTCGTAAAACCGAAATCAAAGGATATGCCTGCCGAGGAAAGAGCCGAGAAGCTCGCTGACCTTTTAAGCCGCATGAGAGAGCTTATCAAAGCTAATTACAACTGCCCTGAGGTGAGAATAAGAACGGTAGCTGTTCGTATTTTGGAGCTTTACACAAAGTATGTTGAGCTTGTGGCAGAGGCTCTTCGGGCAAAGGCAGCAGGAGACAATAAAAAATACGGTCGCCTTATCTTAAAGGCGGCAAAAAAGCTCGGCCCCGAGGAAGCAAAGCTGGAAAAATACTACGATCACGCTCTTGCGTTTGTTACCTGGATGACTTCATTCCAAAGCATTATGGCCGATAATAAGCTTGTTGTTGAGGCTGACAACTAATTGCTTATAATTATGCTCTGGAGTTATAATAGCTTTAATGTTTTTATGGAAAAATCATGAAAATTCTATTCGGCACTGACCTTGTGCCTACCCAAAATACCGCTCCCGATTATGTCAAGGGAGACATAAAAAAGCTTTCCGGAAAGGTGTGCGATATTGTCAAGGATTATGACAGATTTATAGTTAACCTCGAGCGTGCTCTTACGAACAGCGAAAACAGAAATTACTGAGGCTCCGGGTAAAAATCGTCTTTTCATAATGAAAGCAAAGACCCCTGATCTCTTTGGCGATTGGGAATTTGTCGGCAAGCCCGACCCCGAGGTTTTCTCAATAGACCCAACGATTTACACAGACAAAGACGAAACACAATATATGTGTGTTCAAAGAGTAGACTTTACCCCCGATGGCTATCCTGTAACGGGAAAATCAATAGGGTTGATACCAAAATGGCTTCTACCTCGAACGAATATTAAACTAAAAAAGCGCTGTCTTAAATCACATCGGTTTAAGATAGTGCTTTTTGTATTTTCAAGCCTTTAGCAGTACAGAATTATACCGAACTAGCAAAGAAGAGCCAGTGCGCTTTTATAAAATATTTTTTCCTTTTTCTCTTCGCTTATGGGAGCGTTTTTAATAAAGGCGATTTCCTCTACCGGGTTAGACCAGGGTGTATCTGTGCCGAAGAGGATTTTGTTTTCGTCATGCTCGGAAAGAATTTTATAGAGGGTTTCCCGCTCGGACTCTCTTAAAGACGAAAGGGATGTGTCAATATACACATTCGTTCCCACAAGGCATTGGTAAACCTCCTCAGCCTTTGCAAATCCGCCCATATGAGCGGCAATTATTTTAAGACTCGGGTATTTATCTATTACAGCACGGAACATTTCCGGAGTTGCGTGTATTTTATCCGGAGATATGGGGTCATAGCCGGCATGTACAACGCAAACCATTTTATGTTCACAAAGAAGCGAGAATATCTCATCATATCTCGGGTCGGAAAGCTCTATTCCAACATAATCGGGATGCAGCTTTATTCCTTTTATACCGGCTTGATACAAGCGTAAAAGCTCTTCTTCCTTATTATCGCTGTCGGGGTGAATAGAGCCAAAGGGGCAAAAGAATGAATCGTTTAACAATGATATTGCGTAATCATTGACCTTTGCCTGTTGCTTTGCATTTGTAGCAATATTACACACAACAGCCCTCGAAACCCCTGCCTCTGAAAGCAATTTTTTAGCATCAGCGGCTGTTCCATCTGTTTGAGGGGTTATTGATGAAACAGCGGTGAAAACGCTCTTAAGCCTTGCCATAGCCTTTGGCGCTAAGCTGTCAGGAAAGGAGTGGGTATGAAAATCGATAATCATTTTTATTTCTTCTTTCTGTAATTTAAGGGAGATATTCCCACATTTTTCTTGAAGATAAGGCTGAAATAGTTTGCCGAGGAGTAGCCGCATCTTTCGGCTATCTCGTCCATTGACAAATCGGTTGTGACAAGCAGATTTTTTGCCCTTGCTTGTCTTGCTCCGAGAATATACTCAACAACCGAACATCTCATAACAGAACGAAACTTTTTACAAAGGCTGTTTTTTGAAATAAAAAATCGCTCTGCAATATCATCAAGACATATATTCTGTTCAAGATGAGCGTTTATGTAATCAATTATTTGCAAAATCAGACCGTTATCGTCTTTTTTTGTCTGTTCTACCGTTACGGTTGGAATTGAAACAAGCTTAGATTTTTTTAAAAGACATATAAGAACTCTGGCAAGAGAGAGAAGATATTTGTCATTGGAGTTTGACTCATTTCCCTCATCTTTAGCAAAGCTCTCTAACAGAGAGAAAAACAACCTCTCGTCCTTTTCATCAAGAACAAATGCAATTCTCTCAGAACATTCCTTGAGAAATGCATTCTCGTAGGTGTCAAGAAGATCCGCAGAGATATAAAGGTTTATTCTTTTATACGGTCCGCCCTCCATTTTATGCATTCTGAACGGCGGAATAACGCAGACAGCGCCTTTAGAAAGAGTAAACATACAATTTTCAAAAAAGACCTGCCTGTCGCCCTCTATCAGGCAATATATTTCGTAATAATCATGAGATTGCAGCGCTGTCATAGCAAAAGGCTTTTGCTTTTCTCTGTACTCTATTTCAATAAAACTCATTTTGCCTCTTTTATTTTACTTGTTTTTTTAAATATTATACTCCCAACACGCACTCTTGTCAACAAAACAACCTGATTTTTCATAAAAAAGTTGTATGATATATGTAATTTTTGAGAAAATCGATTCATTTTATATTAAAATCATACCTTGGCGGTGATATAATCTAATCAAAGGTAAGATAATCACTTTAGGCTCGGAGCGTGGATTATGATTAAAGAGATAAGAGGAGCAGATATTGTTCTTACAGACAGAATAATAAAAAACGGTACACTCCGTTTTGAGAACGGCATAATAACCTATATCGGTGAGAAATGTCTGTCCTCTGCCGAGTGCGTTATTGACGGCAGCGGTTATACTGTTATGGCAGGTTTTGTGGATATTCACTGCCACGGCGGCGACAGATACGACTTTATGGACGCAACACCTGACGAAATGCTTAAAATTTTCCGCCATCATCTTATGCACGGAACAACAACTCTTATTGCTACTACAATGACCGACACCTACGGGACTATTGAGTCATCTCTTAACAGATATGCAGAGTTAAATACAAAAAGCTCCGCAGATCGATTTCTGCGGAGCTTAAATTATTAGTTACTACAAATTATTGTGTAAAAATTACTCAGCCTTTGCCTCTTCAGCGGGAGCTTCCTCTGCGGGAGCCTCCTCTGCTGGAGCTTCAGCAACAGCCTCAACCTCTTCTGCCGCCTTTGCTGCAGCAGCTACTGCCTCAGCCTCAGCGACAACCTTCTTTGCCTCAGCAAGAATCTCGTCAGAGGACATAGCAACGCCCATCATAAGATCCTCTGCCTCGCGCTCGGTAAGGTCCTTGCAAAGAGCCTTCTTAAGAACGATAACCAAAACCTCGGCAACAACCATAATGATGATACCGATAAGAGCTGCTGAAAGAGCCTCGCTCTGATTAGCTTCAAGCTCAAGGAACTTAATCTTGTTGTCACCGTACTCGATAGATGCAACGTATGTAGGAATGATGAAAGCAGCAAGAGTACATACAGCCATTATAATATTGTTGTCATGAGCCTTGGGAGTAAAGAGCTTACCGATAAGTCCTCTGGGACGCTCTCTCTTAACAGCGCAGGAAAGACGTCTTGCAGCCTTGTCAAGATAGCCCGCACAGCCGAGAATAACAACAAGGTAAACTATCATAAGCACGCCTGCTATTATAACAACTGTGTCAACAGACTTTTCACCCTCGGAAAGAGCAGCATCTACTGCGTTTCCTGCAAGAGCCATAAAGTAATCACCGTTTATGAAGCTGTTGAATATACCTGTCTTAATGATGTTGAAGAAGAATACAAGGAATCCTACAATGCTGAGAAGAGCACCGCCCTGAAGCACGTTAAGGTACATAAACTGCTTTGCGGGATACTCGCGGAGTCTGGAAGCTACAAAGTTAAGAACGATAGAAGCAATTATAACAGCGCAAAGTGCTGTAACACCCCAAGCCTGTGCCATACCGGGAATAACGCACTGAGCAAGCATAAACAGAAGCACGATAGAAATCATACCGGGAAGCTTGTTAGCAACTGCTGCAGCCGCATCCTCGGGAGTAGCTATGTTCTTAGCCGCCTTGATAAGAGCAATAACAAGCTGAATAGCGATAGCAACAGGGATTACAACCATAAGAGCAAGAGTTGCAAGAAGAGCAACAACGGTTACAAGAACCATAAGTATCATACCGATGGGGTTAGAGTCACCGCTCATCATGCCCTCAAAATCAAGAGCACCCATAATAGTACCTGCGAAGCAAAGAGCTGTTGTAATATCAGCCTTGCCTGCATCGGTTTCAATATAAGCCTCAAGCTCCTCTGCCTTTGCCAGAGTTTCCTCGGTAGGACCCTCGGGACCGGGGATAACACCGATAACCTTAGCAATAAGGCCGCCAAGGCTGACAAGCTTGCCAACCGAAATCTCTACATCCTCTTCGGGAAGAATATTTCCTGTCTCAAAGGGGAGCTGAGCGGCAATTTCGTTAATTTTTTCCGCATTTTTGCTGGGTGAAAGAGTGATCATAGGTGCAAGGCTGAAGATAAGAGCGAGTGCGATAAGCAAAACGCTGGCCCACATCTGGATCATTGTTACCTTTTTTCTGGGTAAATTGAACTGAGGCATAATTTTTCTCCTTATTATGTAAATAATTAGCAACATCTGTTACTACAGTTCGATTATAGCACTAATGTTAAAAATTGTCAACAGAAATTTTAAAAAAAGTTAATAAATAACCTTGTAATATATTTTTCTTTAAACTATTGACAAGTGTTTTTTGTTATGGTATAATTTTCACGTAAATATTCAACGGAGGTGTACTATGGAACACATCAAGACTATTGAGACAAAGAACCTTTGCGAGAGCGCAAAGAACGGCGGATGCGGCGAGTGCCAGACTTCCTGCCAGTCTGCATGCAAGACCAGCTGCGGTATTGCAAATCAGCAGTGCGAAAGCAAGGTAAGCGAATAATTCGCATATAAGAATGTCGCCTGCAAGGGCGGCATTTTTAATTGATAAAATACATACAGAACGGATTAAAAAAATGATTCATCAATACAAGCTTAGCGGATATAACATTGTGCTTGACGTATGCTCAGGCTCGCTTCACGTTGTTGACGAGGTGGCATACGAGATTATAGCTATGTTTGAAGAAAAGAGCCGCGAAGAGATAATAGAAATTTTATCTGACAAATATAAGACAAGAGAGGATATTTCTCTCTCAGATATTGAAGAGTGCTACGAGCAGGTAGTTTCTCTTAAGGATGCGGGAAAACTCTTTACCGAGGACACCTTTGCCCCTATGGCAGGTAAGCTCAAGGAGAAAACCTCGGGCGTTGTTAAGGCTCTCTGCCTCCACATTGCACACACCTGCAACCTTAACTGCTCATACTGCTTTGCAAGTCAGGGTAAATATCATGGCGAAAGAGGTGTTATGAGCTTTGAGGTAGGAAAGCGGGCGTTAGACTTCCTTATTGAAAACTCGGGCAGCCGCCACAACCTCGAGGTAGACTTCTTTGGCGGTGAGCCTCTTCTTAACTTCCAGGTAGTAAAGGACCTTGTTGCCTATGCCAGAAGTGTTGAAAAGAAATATAACAAAAACTTCCGTTTTACCCTTACCACAAACGGTATGCTTATTGACGATGATGTTATCGACTTTGCAAACCGCGAGTGCGTAAACGTGGTGCTCAGCCTTGACGGCCGTAAGGAAATCCACGACCGCTTCCGTGTTGACTATCAGGGAAAAGGCTCGTTTGACACCATTGTGCCAAAGTTCCAAAAATTGGTAGAAGCCAGAGGCGGCAAGAACTATTATATGCGCGGAACTTTCACCCATGCAAACCCCGACTTCCTCGAGGATATAAAGGTTATGCTTGACCTTGGCTTTACTGAGCTTTCTATGGAGCCTGTGGTATGCGCTCCCGGTGACGAGGCTGAGCTTACAGCAGAGGATATTGTTATCGTTAAGGACCAGTACGAAAAACTT
Organism: Eubacteriales bacterium; assembly: GCA_045658565.1. Taxonomy (GTDB): domain Bacteria; phylum Bacillota; class Clostridia; order Oscillospirales; family CAG-272; genus UBA1740. Next base: position 118,761 of record JAZOVF010000008.1, on the reverse strand, counting down.
GCCGAGCTTATGCGTCAGCGCGAGCGTGAGGGCAGCCCCTTTACATTCTACCATTATATGATAGACCTTAAGGGTGGTCCCTGTATTTACAAGAGAATTTCGGGCTGCGGCTCGGGAACGGAATATATGGCGGTTACTCCTTGGGGCGATCTTTCCCCCTGCCACCAGTTTGTCGGTGACGAAAAATATCTCTTAGGTAACATTTTTGACGGTGTTACTAACAAGGAGGCTCAGGATGAATTTGCATCCTGCAACCTTTATGCAAGAGAGGAATGCCGTGGCTGTTGGGCAAGCCTTTACTGCTCGGGCGGCTGCGCGGCTAATGCCTACCACGCAACAGGCTCAGTCAAGGGTGTTTACAAGCCCGGCTGTGAGCTTTTCAAAAAGAGAATGGAATGCGCTATTATGCTTGCAATAGCGAAACAGCTTGACTGATGAAATCTCCAATTTGTGATTTTGTAAACAATTATGCTCATTCAGACAGCATAAGAGCACATATGCCCGGGCATAAGGGCGATGGTTCTCTTGAAAAAAATGATATAACCGAAATTTCGGGCGCAGACTCGCTTTACGAAGCAGAGGGAATTATTGCCGAGAGCGAAAGAAATGTGGGAGAGATTTTTGGTGCTGATACATTTTATTCCACCGAGGGGTCTTCCCTCTCAATCAAGGCTATGCTTTATCTAACCGCCCTTTACGCAAGAGAAAAGGGCAACGAACCGCTTATTTTAGCTGCAAGAAACGTGCATAAGAGCTTTGTTAGCGGTATAGCTCTTCTTGATATTTCGGTAGATTGGCTTTATTCCGAGTCATCATCCTATCTTGAATGTAAAATTACCCCAGAGGTGCTTGAGAGCTATTTAAAGTCGGCAAAAAAAATGCCAACAGCTCTTTATCTTACCAGCCCCGACTATCTTGGTAACATTCAGGATATAAAGGGGATTTCCCGGGTCTGTAAAAAATACGGGCTATTGCTCCTCTGCGACAATGCTCACGGAGCATATCTTAAGTTCCTTGAGCCATCACGTCACCCGATAGATATGGGGGCTGATATTGTCTGCGACTCGGCACACAAGACTCTGCCTGTGCTGACAGGGGGGGCATATCTGCATATTTCAAGGACTGCGCCTACTATTTTCAAGGAAAGAGCAAAGGACGCTCTCTCGCTTTTCGGCTCGACCAGCCCCTCTTACCTTATTCTTTCGTCTCTTGACAGATTTAACGGTAATATTCCCGATTTTAGAGGATTTGCAAGAAAATGCAATCTGCTGAAAGAGCGGCTATCCGCCCTTGGCTACACGCTTACGGGTGATGAACCCCTTAAAATTACCCTTAGAACAAAGGATTACGGCTACGAGGGTAAAGAGATTCAGGGAATGCTTGAATCACAGGGTATTATATGCGAATTTGCAGACTCTGACTTTCTTGTTTTAATGCTTTCGCCCAAAAACTCCGACGAGGATTTGGCGAAAATTCTTGGTGCGTTAGAGAAAATAGCTAAAAAAAATCCCATAAACACCCTGCCCCCGCTTCACTTAAAATCCGAAGCCGCAATGTCACCGAGAGAGGCTCTTCTCTCCCCCTCCGAAATGTTACCGCCGGATAAATGCTTAGGTCGCATTTTTGCATCCTCCGCATTAGGCTGCCCTCCCGCAGTTCCTATACTTGTATCGGGCGAGGTAATTACAAAAGAGGCCACAGAGGCCTTCAAATATTACGGAATTACAAAAATCAAGGTTGTAAAGTCCTAAAATGAAAACAAACGGTTACAATTTCTCGCATTTGGGAGATTTTGTAACCGTTTTTTTGTTTTATACTATTTGGTCAATTCGTCAAGAAAATATGCGTTAGTTGTAGCGTGCTTGCCCCTCCTGTCGGTGACTGTAATTCTGAAACAACCGACATCGTCGGGAATAACAAAATCAGCCTCAGTGACAGGCTCTGCGCCAGCATAAGCGATACGCGCTCCGCGACCGAGGTAGCTCACGGCTATCCTGTCGGCAGGCGAGGTCTTTATATGAACTCTACCCTCGTCGTAGGTAAGCTCATAAATTTCAGGGCCTTCAGATGCATAAAATTCCCCGTTAAGCAAGGCTCGGGTTACCGCGCGGTAGTCAAGTCTGTCTGCCTTTATCATAGTGAAGGCAACACACGAGTCACATCTTCTGTCACCGTAAGGGTATCCGTTATGATTATCGTCTGCGCCTATGGCATAAATGCGGTTTCCGCTCCCGAGAATGTCGTCATAGACTCTGGGGTTATATTCGTCATACCCCATAGAAATGCATGATCCGTTGAACATCTCCATAGCGTGCATTCCCCGATATTTAATATACTCATTATAGCTTTCTTTTGACCAAGTGGGGTGGTTATAGGTAACAAAAAATCCAAGCTCTCTGCCGCCTGTAAACATCTCACTTATGCACTCACTGTTGTAAGCACGGACAAAGTCGGGCTTTGAATCATCAAAAAGTGCGTATTTTGCGTTTTCCGAAACCTTACCGGGAGTCTTATAAAGGGTTCTGTGCCAGAAAGGATTTATAAAATTGTCAGGCTCCAGGGCAATAAGGCAAAAATGGCATACCTTAGAATATTTTGGCGCACCCTCTATCCTCCCACCTGAAGCATCAAGCTCAACACCGTTAAGAGCGAGAAATTCATTGTCCGTAAGGTCGTTATGGGGAATAAGAAGGTTGTGGTCGGTGTATGCAACTACCGAATAGCCCTGTGACTTGTAAAGCTCCTTTACCTCCTCGGGGGTAAGTCTGCCGTCGGAAATCGTAGTGTGACAATGAAGATTTGCTTTATAGAAATTACCTTTTTCGGGAAGAAGATATTTTTTCATATTTCTATCCACCTTAATTTCTTATTTCTCATTTCTCGTTTTTCAGAGCAGCGCGCTTTTGTGCCTGAAGTCTCTTTCTTGCGGGAGTATCAAGAATAACCTTACGAAGTCTTATGGACTTGGGAGTAACCTCGATAAGCTCCTCATCGGTAATAAACTCAATAGCCTCTTCAAGAGAGAGCTGAACGGGGGTGATAAGAGTAAGCTTTTCATCAGCGCCTGACGAGCGGATAGCTGTCAGGTGCTTTTCTTTACATACGTTAACCTCGATATCATCGGGCTTGGGGTTTTCACCAACGATCATACCCTCGTAAACAGGTGTAGCAGGACCGATAAAGAGCGGTCCTCTGTCCTGAGCCTGGAAGAGACCGTAGGTTGTGGAAACACCCTTTTCGGATGCGACAAGAGAGGATGTAAATCTTGTCTTTATCTCACCTCTGAAAGGCTCATAGCCTGCAAAGAGGGTAGAGATAAGTCCCTCGCCACGGGTGTCGGTAAGAAGCTCTGATCTGTAACCGAAGAGGCATCTTGTGGGAATTGTGTAGAAGAGCTTCTGGCGAGTGCCGTGAAGTTGCATATCATCAAGAGTACCCTTTCTTGCGCCAAGCTTTTCCATAACAGCGCCAACATATTCCTCGGGAACATCAACAATAACCTTTTCGATAGGCTCGCACTTAACTCCGTCAATCTCTTTATAAAGCACTCTGGGGTTAGAGCAGCAAAGCTCATAGCCCTCGCGGCGCATATTCTCAATAAGGATAGAAAGGTGCATTTCACCTCTGCCCGCAACTCTGAAGGAGTCGGTGGTGTCACCGTCTGAAACTCTTAAGGAAACGTCCTTTAAAAGCTCGCGGTAAAGTCTTGCTCTTAAGTGTCTTGAGGTAACGAACTTACCCTCTTTGCCTGCAAAGGGAGAATCGTTTACTGAGAAGGTCATCTCCATTGTAGGCTCGCCAACCTTAACAAACTCGAGAGGCTCTGGCCGCGCGGGAGAGCATACTGTGTCACCGATAGCAATATCCTCACAGCCCGAGAAACAGATTATATCGCCAACCTTAGCCTCGGTAACGGGAACTCTTTTAAGTCCGTCAAACTGGTAAAGCGAAACTATCTTTGCGGGTCTTGATTTTCCGTCGCCGTGGAAATTGGTTATCGCAACACCCTGACCCTGCTTTATAACACCTCTTTCAATACGTCCGATACCTATTCTTCCTACAAACTCGTTATAGTCGATAGAGGAAACAAGAAGCTGAAGAGCATCCTCCTCATCACCGTCGGGAGCAGGCATATATTCTAAGATAGTATCAAGAAGAGGAGTAAGGTCTGTGCCGGGGGTGTGGGGGTCAAAGGATGCAGTACCTGCTCTGCCCGAGCAGAAGAGCATAGGTGAGTCAAGCTGCTCATTTGTTGCATCAAGCTCAAGAAGAAGCTCAAGCACCTCGTCGCCAATCTCATCAAGGCGGGCATCGGGACGGTCAATTTTATTAACAACAACAATTACTCTATGGTTCATAGAAAGAGCCTTTTCAAGCACGAAGCGTGTCTGAGGCATAGGTCCCTCTGCCGCATCAACAAGAAGAATAACTCCGTTAACCATTTTAAGAATACGCTCAACCTCGCCGCCAAAGTCTGCGTGTCCGGGAGTGTCGATTACGTTTATCTTAACATCTTTATAGTGAATAGCAGTATTCTTTGCAAGAATGGTAATTCCTCTCTCACGCTCAAGGTCGTTAGAGTCCATTACTCGGTCTTCCATTTCCTGATTTTCACGGTAGATACCGCCTTGGCGAAGCATCTCGTCTACAAGAGTGGTCTTTCCGTGGTCAACGTGGGCAATTATGGCAATATTTCTTAAATCGGTTCTTTTCATTCCTTTAGCCTTTCGTTTAAAACTCAAATTTAACCTTAATATTATACCACACCGGCGAGGAAAAAGCAATATTTGACAAAAAATATTTTTAAAACATTAAATTATCTCCGTTTTATTGATTTTTCTGCGGTAATGTGCTATAATTTTTATGTATTCTTTAGAAAGGAGTCATTATTATGGCAAAGAAAAATTCTGAGCTTTTCTCTTCTATCCTTTACATACTTATAGGCGTGCTTCTTGTTATTTTCAAGGGAGAAACTCTTAACTGGGCTATGACCATTGCAGGTATCTTCTTCGTTGTTTCGGGTGTTCTTGAGGTTGTGAAGAAAAATTACCACGGCGGTGCTGTCAGCCTTGTTATCGGTATTGCGATACTTGTTCTCGGTTGGCTTGCAGTAGATATCGTTCTCCTTGTTCTCGGTATTCTCGTTGCAATCAAGGGCGGTGTTGCTCTCTTTGACGCACTTAAGGGTAATAAGCCTAATGCTCTCGACGTTGTTTACCCTGCTCTCACTATTGCGCTTGGTGTTCTTATCGCACTTGGCGAAATTGTTGAGATTCTTATCATTATCGCCGGTGTATTGCTTATCATTGACGGTGTTCTTGGTCTTATTGCAGAGGTTAAGAAGAAGTAATTAAAAGCTTAATCTACTAAAAATGGCCGATTCTTACGAATCGGTCGTTTTTTTATTTTGTCATTCTGAGCGGCAGAAATTATATTCGGGGACTAAAATCTCACCGCGAAGAATCTCCCTCTCGGAGCCTCGTTCCTTTTAGGCTTTGGCAAGGGTGATTGTAAAAGAAACCTTTTAAGAGTGACGCTGATAAAACTCAAGCAAATCCGGGAAAAGTTCAAATGTTATTTCTCTGCGTTCAGGATTCAAAGTTGCTATCAACTCCTCTTTCTTCGCTCTTGAAAATCCTTTCAAACGTTTTTCTCTGTGGATAGCATCTTCGACAGAGGAATATTCTTCATAATACACGAGTTTGTGAACGTGATACCTTTTTGTAAATCCATCTACAATCTCGTTTTTGTGTTCATATATTCGGCGTTTCAAATCATTCGTAACACCAATATACAAAACTCTGTTGTTTTTGCTCGTGAGTATATAAACGTAGTACATATTAGTAGCCCTTTTTGCTCAGATTATACAAGCTCCTACCTGCCAGCCATAAGCTTTTAGCTGTTCGGAAAAGGAGATCCTTCGGGGTAGGCTCTTCGTCCTCGAATAAGCTCTATGCGCCTCAGGATGACAAAAAAGTGTTCCGTCCACAGTTTAATCCAATTATTAGTTCAATTTTCTCGGTGTATCAGTAAAGCCCGCAAGATAATCAAGGGATACATTATAAAACCTTGCAAGCTCGATTGCCCGCGAAAAAGGCATTTCACGTTTTCCCGATTCGTAAGTGCTATAATATTGATAAGTCGTCCCTAACACTTTCGCAATATCAGATTGTGTTAAATCACGAGCTTCACGCAAATATTTGAGTCTGTTGGCGTAAATCATACTTTCCTCCAAATATTATTTTGTAAAATTATATCATATATGATTAAAAAAGTGTTGACTTTTAATCACATCTGATTTATAATATATTTGTAACCAATCATATGTGGTTAAAATCATATCTTTTAGGAGAAATGTATGCAAAACAAAATGCGATCCCCTCCCACAAGCAAAAAACAAACTCCGATTGTTGGGAAATACGCAAATTCCAAGTTGTCGCTACACAAACAAAAGCGGCACCCGTAAAGGGTGCCGTAATTTTTATATATGGTTACAAAGTCGCAAATAATCCGTCATTCTGAGCGGCAGAAATTATATTCGGAGACTAAAATCTCACCACGAAGAATCTCCCTCTCGGAGCCTTATTCCCTTTTGGATTTGCAAAGGTGAATTGTAGGGGCGACCATCGGTCGTCAGTTTTATCGAGGTGCATCCCTGCAAAAGACCGAACTTGCAATAGGTTCGAGAAAGGAGATCCTTCGGGGCTGACTCTTCGTCCTCGAATAAGCCCTGTGCGCCTCAGGATGACAAAATCGGCACCCCGAGGGGTGCCGTGAACATTATTTAATCTATTACTCTAACCTTAATTATTCCGTCAATAGCCTCAAGAGCCGCAACGATAGCTGTGGGAACATCAACGCCTATCTCAACGATAGTGTAAGCGAAGTCGCCCTTAGAGCCGTTTGAGAAGTTCTCAATATTGATGCCTGCTCCGGATACGATAACTGTAATCTGGGAAAGCATATTGGGTATATTCTTGTGAGCTATACAGATGCGGGCTGCGCCTGTGTGGGGGATAGAAACCGCGGGATAGTTAACGGAATTTCTGATATTTCCTGTTGCAAGGAACTCAGAAAGCTCCTGCGCTGCCATAACCGCACAGTTATCCTCGCTCTCTGCGGTGGATGCGCCAAGGTGGGGAATGTTTACGGTATTCTTAAGACCAACTGTCTCGGGGGTTGGGAAGTCGGTTACATACGCTGCAACCTTTCCTGACTCGAGGGCTTCCTTAATATCCTCTGTATTGACAAGCTCGGCGCGGGCAAGGTTAATAATACGCACACCGTCCTTCATCTTTGCTATAGTTTCCTTGTTTATCATTCCCTTTGTTGAAGCTGTGGCGGGAACGTGAAGAGTGATGTAATCTGAAACTGCGTAAATTTCGTCATAGCTCTGTGCATGGTGAACCGAGCTGGAAAGGCTCCATGCCGCATTAACTGTAAGATAGGGGTCACAGCCAACAACCTTCATACCGAGGTTCTTTGCCGCATTTGCAACCATACCGCCGATAGCGCCAAGGCCGATAACACCAAGGGTCTTGCCAAGGATTTCGCAGCCTGCAAACTTTGATTTCTCCTTTTCAACAGTCTTTGCAATATTAGCATCGTCTGCGTTAGCTTTAACCCACTCAATACCGCCGGCAACGTCACGGGAAGCAAGCATAAGAGCCGCAACTGCAAGCTCCTTAACTCCGTTTGCATTAGCACCGGGGGTGTTGAAAACAACAATACCGCGCTTAGCGCACTCGTCGGTAGGAATGTTGTTTACACCTGCGCCCGCTCTTGCAATTGCAAGAAGCTCTGGGTTATATTCCATTTCGTGAAGGTTGGCAGAACGCACCATCATAGCATCAGGTGCTTCTACGTTCTCGGAAACCTCATACACGTTTTTATCAAAAACATCAGTGCCGATAGCGGCAATTTTATTCATTAATTTGATTTTTTTCATAGTTTTGTTTACATTTTTCCTGTTTTACTAGGATTTTTATTGATACTTAATACTGAACCTTGGGGTTGTTAGCTGCAAATTCCTTCATGAACTCGACAAGCTTTTCAACACCCTCGGTGGGCATAGCATTGTAGATAGATGCACGCATACCGCCAACAGAACGGTGACCCTTAAGGTTCTTAAGACCTCTCTCGGATGCCTCCTTGCAGAACTTTTTATCAAGCTCGGCATCGCCTGTAATAAACACCACGTTCATCATAGAACGGCACTTTTTGTCAACACTTGCGGTATAGTAGGACTGAGCGTCAAGATAATCGTAAAGAAGAGAAGCCTTTCTCTCATTACGGCGCTTCATTTCCTCAAGACCTCCGATAGAAAGAATCCACTCAAACACAAGCTTTGCCATATAGATGCACCAGCAGGGAGGAGTGTTGTACATAGAGTCGTTCTCTGCCATGTTCTGATAGTCAAGCATTGCGGGAGTGTCCGGACGTGCGTTTCCGATAAGGTCCTGACGAACAATAACAATAGTTACACCTGCGGGAGCGATGTTCTTCTGAGCTCCTGCGTAGATAAGGCCAAACTTTGAAACATCAACAGGCTCGGAGCAGATGCAGGATGACATATCAGCAACAAGAGGAATGTTTCCTGTATCGGGAATATAGTGGAACTTTGTTCCGTAAATAGTATTGTTAAAGCAGATATGAACATAGTCTGCATCTGGACGGAAGGAGCTTTTTGTTGTTTCGGGAATTGTGGAGAAGGTAGGAATTGCGCCTGCGGAGGATGCCGCAATAGCTATATCACCATACTTCTTAGCCTCGGTAGCAGCCTTCTTGGAGAACTGGCCCGAAACGATATAGTCTGCACACTGATGTGCGGAAAGAAGGTTAAGCGGAACTGAAGCAAACTGAGTTGATGCTCCACCCTGCATAAAGAGAATTTTGTAGTTTGCAGGAATGTTCATCAGCTTTCTGAGTGCGTCCTCTGCCCCGTGAAGAATAGCCTCAAACTCAGGGGTACGGTGGCTCATCTCCATAACCGACATTCCTGACTCTCTGTAGCACAGCATCTCCTTCTGCGCACGCTCGAGAACCTCAAGGGGAAGCATAGAAGGGCCGGCTGAGAAATTATACACTCTGTTCATTTTGTTTGCCCATTTTTACCCTTTATAGGGTAAATCCTTTCATTAAAAATAAAATTACACTTATTATACTACTTTGGTAGATATTTGTCAATATAATAACAACCTTTTAGGAACAAAAAACGGTATTTTTTAGTTATTTTTTCCATTTCTGCTCCAAATTATGTAGCCAAATAGTTACTTTGGGCATATTTTTCCGGCTTTTGAGGGTTTTGCAGTACTCGGGACTTATTGAATAAACATACTATCACCAAAGGAGAAAAATCGGTATTTCTCATCTACTGCCGTTTTGTACGCATTCATGGTATTTTCTTTTCCCGCAAGGGCGCTGACCAGCATTATAAGGGTGGACTCTGGAAGGTGGAAGTTTGTTATCAGGGCGTCTATTGCCTTGAATTTGTAGCCGGGGTAGATGAAAATTCCTGTTTCGCCCTTAAAGGCTCTCATTTTTCCGTCAGACTCGGCAACGCTTTCAAGCACACGGCAGGCGGTTGTTCCTACGGCAATAATTCTGCCTCCTGCGGCTCTGCGGCGGTTTATTTCCTCGGCTACATCCTCTGTTATGTAGAAATATTCCGAGTGCATAAGGTGCTCTTCAAGCCTCTCAACCTTTACGGGACGGAATGTGCCGAGACCAACGTGAAGAGTTACCTCGCCATAGCCTACACCCTTGGCTTTGATTTTTTCAAGCAGCTCCTTTGTAAAATGCAGACCTGCTGTGGGAGCTGCGGCTGAGCCCTCCTCTTTAGCATAAACTGTCTGGTAGTCGGACTTGTTTTCCAGCTTTTTTGTAATATAGGGAGGCAGGGGCATATTTCCCACCTCGTCGAGAACCTCGTATATTGAGCCGTATTTTTCGATATCGTAATCAAATTTAACTATTCTGTTTCCGTCATCAAGCACCGAGGTAACTGTGGCGTGGAGAATTCCTCCAAAGTCAAAGCCTGCGCCTACCTTTGCGCGCTTTCCCGGACGAACAAGGGTTTCCCACTCCCCCGAGTCAAGCATACGGAGAAGCAAAAGCTCCATATCCGAGCCTGTCTTGTCGGTTTTGCCAAGGAGTCTTGCCGGTATTACCTTGGAGGAATTAACCACCAGCATATCCTCGGGGTTAAGATAGTCTATTATATCGTAAAAGTGCTTATGCTCTACCCTGCCAGATTCTCTGTCAAGCACCATAAGTCGGCAGCCGTCACGCTCAGCCGTCGGGAACTGAGCAATAAGCTCCTCGGGCAGGTCGTAATAAAAATCGTGAGTTGTAAGGTCGGTTTCGCACCTCTTATTTATTATTATTTCTTCTTTATTTTTCGTATCTGTCGGCACGAGAGCTTCTCCTATTTCATAAAATATAAATATACGAATCAATTATACACAAAACCATTTGTTTTTTCAAGAGATGAGAGCAATAAAGTTATGAAAACTAAAAAAACTATATTCAACGGCATTGGAACTGCCCTTGTAACTCCTTTTAAAAACGGAGAAATTGATTTTGATGCACTTGAAAACCTTATAGAGATGCAAATTTCCTCAGGAGTACACGCACTTATTATAGGCGGTACAACAGGCGAGGCCGCCACCCTTACAGACTCGGAGAGATATTCGCTTTTTGAATTTACTGCTGAGAGATGCCTTGGCAGAATAAAGCTCGTCTTTGGCACTGGAACAAACGATACGGCAGCCGCCATAAGGCATACAAAAAGGGCTGCGGAGATAGGCTGTGACGGCGTGCTTTTAGTTACTCCATATTACAACAAGGGTACGGAGGAGGGCGTTTTCAGGCACTATATGTCAATTTTGGAATCAGCCGACCTGCCCGCGATACTTTATAATGTCCCCTCAAGAACAGGGGTAAACCTGGGATTGAATCTTCTATCAAGGCTTTCTGAGCATGAGAACACCGTTGGAATAAAAGAGGCATCCGACTCTGCTGACAGGCTGGTTTCTCTTTCTGCCTTTGGCATATCACTTCCCCTTTATGCAGGAAATGACTCGCAAATTTATACAGCTCTTGCCCTCGGCGGCGCGGGAGCAATTTCGGTTGTGTCTAATATTTTGCCAAAAGATGCCTGCGATATTGTTAATTATTATTTAGAGGGGGATACAAAAAAGAGCCTCGCAACACAGCTAAGGCTCTTACCGTTTATAAATTCATTATTCTTAGAGACAAACCCTGCGCCAATAAAATACGCAATGTCAAAACTTGGGCTATGCTCCCCGGAATTAAGACTTCCCCTTTATGAGGTAAGGGCATCTACAAAGGCAACCCTTTCGGGAGAGCTTGAAAAGCTTATTTAATACCCATACCGTTTTCTCTTTCCCACGAGGAAGGCTACCGTTACGATAAAGGCCAAGACATCTGCCGTGATTACCGAGAACCAGACTCCGTCAAGCTCGAAGAATATGGGCAATATAAGCACAGATGAAATCTGGAAAACAAGAGTTCTGAGAAAGGCTATAACCGCAGAAACAAGTCCGTTATTAAGGGCGGTAAAGAAGCCCGAGCCAAAGATATTTATTCCCATTGTAAGGAATACAAACGAGAATATAACAAATCCGTGGTGTGTAAGCTCATAAAGCTCTCTGTCATAGCCTACAAAAAGCTGGGATAGAGGGGCTGAGAGAAGAAGTGAAAGAGCTGTCATAGCAAGTGAGGTTATACCAATTATTACAGTGCTCTTTTTTCTGAGACTCCGAAGCTCGTCTCTGTTGTCCGCACCGAAGTGGAAGCTGACTATCGGTGATGAGCCGATAGAAAAGCCGATAAAAATAGCAGCAAAAATAAAGCTGACATACATTATTGCGCCATAGGCGGCAACACCGTTCTCTCCCGCAAAACGCATAAGCTGCACATTATAAAATATTGTTACAACCGAGGATGAAATATTGCTCATAAGCTCAGATGAGCCGTTTGTTACCGTGTGCAAAAGCACATTTCCGTAAAATGACGTTTTTCCAAGGCGTAGAGCGCTTGAATTATCACGTCCGAAGTAGATAAGAGGAAACACACCGCCTACAAGCTGACTTGTTGCTGTTGCAACCGCAGCTCCTGCAATCCCCCACTCGAAAACGGCAATAAAGAGGGCATCAAGGACAATGTTTGTAACTCCTGCCATAACCGTAACAAGAAGCCCGAGCTTTGGTCTTTCAGCAGTTATAAAGAAGGACTGAAAAACATTCTGGAGCATAAAGAACGGCAGACCAAGAAGCACAAGCTGACAATATGTAACACAGTTTTCAAGCATTGCCCCCTCGGTTGCTCCGAGAAGCACCGCCACAGGTTTTGCAAAAACTATACCAAGCGCGGATAAAACAACACCTGATATTACAGTAAAATAAATAAGGAAGGAAAAATAACGATTTGCGTTCTCTTTTTCGCCAAGGCCGAGAGTTTTTGCCACTATGGCGGTGCCTCCCGTTCCTATCATAAATCCAACAGCGCCCAGAACCATAATCAAAGGCATTATAAGGTTTACTGCAGCAAAGGCCGTCTTGTTTACAAAATTTGAAACAAAAAATCCGTCTACAATACTGTATATTGAGGTGAATATCATCATCACCACCGAGGGAATAACAAATCGAATAAGCCTGCCGTAGCCGAAGCTGTCGGAAAGCTGAATAGGTCTCTTTTCTTTCATTTTATCTCCAGATAAATATTAGTCTTTCATATATGCCGCTATATTCTAGCATATTTATATTTTATTGTCAATAGAAAAAAACGCTTATGCATCCGAGCCGGGCACAAGCGTTTTATTCTTTGGATTATTTATGATTTTTGAAAATAGGTATCAGTGTAAGCGTAAAAACAAGGCAAAGAATACCAAGAACCGTCATTGTTAAGAAGTCTACGAACGGGACCAAAACCAACACGCAGATAACGAATGTTATAACAAAAATAAAATACATCCACTTAATTAGCCGTTTAAAGCCGATGATAGATATTATTCCGACAAGCCACGCAAGGTTGAGAAAAAGCGCACCGATCTGCATCATAACAGCCGATACTGTCGCATCCAAACCGAAGCGAATCATGCCAACCCAGCCTGCGCCAACGAGAACCAATCCCAAAACAAGAAAAGCGAGTAGAAACTTAACTTTTACAGACATTCAATTGTCTCCTTAAACCATTGACCTCAAAACCGCAAACCTGATTATGCCGATGTAGCTCAGAGCTTACACAAGGAAGAGCGAGCCAAACAAAGCGGGAATATCAAAGAGAGCGCTGCCACCGAGCATAGCGTTAACAAATCCGGCAAGAACGAACAAAATCCAAGCACTCATTATAACAAGCAAGGGAATAAGCATATTTCTTCTGTTCAGGAATGTAACGATGACTATAGCACCGACAACAAGCGAAGCAATAATAAAGACAACAAGAAGAAGTACAAAGAGTGTTAAGGAAACCGACACAGCCTGAAGAGCGTTAAAGCCGAATACCAGAACCCCAAGCGCCCAAACTCCGAATATAAATCCTAACAATGCATAAACGAATGCAAGTAAAACCGTTTTCATAAAAACCTCCAAAGATATGCGCCACACCACGGCGCAGAAAAGTCAAAAATAATAAAGTTTGATATTACTTCTTGCTAAGGAATACCTTAGGAATGAGAGCAAGAAGAACAAAAGCAACAGCTGCGTAAACAGCACCCATTACGAGATCGCCTGCAAGCAGAGCAGAAGCTGCAAAACCAACAAGACTGATAGTAACAACGATATACGCCATTTTAAGAACAAATCCTACACCGAGAACCAGAAGCATGAATATAACGAGCATTCCGCCACCGATAGCAGACATAGCACCTGTAAGACCTGTTATACCCAAAGCGGGAAGATAAGCGTCAAGTCCAACAAAGAGAATTCCAAATACCGCAAGGAAAAAGAGTAAAGCATTTTTTGCTGTCATAGATGTACACCTCCGAATATTTTATTTTATATAAAATATGATACTACACTAAAGCGAAAAAGTCAATAATTTTTTTAACATTTCTTACCTCAATTATTAAAATTTTTCCGCATTGCACAAAATACATATACTAGGGAGAGTAAAAGTGCACATTTTTATTTTCTTCACGCAATATTTTTTGTTAAAATCCGATATTGACTTTACCACCCGAGAGTGTTAAAATATTTAATTGCGGATATATGATTCCTAAAATATAACATATTTCTAAAAGAGGTAAAAGCCATGCCCGAAGAATACATAACTCAAACACTTTTATCAATTTCAATAGCTATTTTTGCAGGTCTGATGCTCTCAAGACTTGCTAAGCTCTTAAAGCTGCCTGCAGTTACCGCTTATCTTGTTGCAGGTATTCTTGTCGGTCCGTTTGTTCTTGGAAAGCTCGATGTTCCGGGAATCGGGTTTACATCATTGGAGAATGTAGAGAGCTTCAAGATTTTAAGCGAGATAGCTCTCGGCTTTATTGCCTTCTCGATAGGCAACGAGTTCCGCCTGTCTCAGCTGAAAAAAATTGGGCGCCAGGCTACAATAATCGGTATTCTCCAGGCAGTTATAACAACTCTTCTTGTTGATGCTGCATTAATAGCCTTTCACTTTGCTTTCCCCGACGTTCTCAGTCTGCCTGCGGCGCTGACTCTCGGTGCAATTGCGGCAGCAACAGCTCCCGCCGCAACCCTTATGGTTGTTAAGCAGTATAAGGCAAAGGGTCCTCTTACTGACATACTTCTTCCCGTTGTTGCTCTTGACGACGCAGTCGGACTTATGCTTTTTGCGGCCTCATTCGGTGTAGCAAAGGCTATACAGAGCGGCTCGGTAAGCATAATTTCAATGCTGGTTGAACCTGTACTTGAAGTTATTCTCTCGTTGGTTCTCGGTGCGGCTATGGGCTTTATTTTCAACTTCTGCGAGCGCTTCTTCCACTCTCGCTCAAAGCGTCTTTCAATGTCTATTACATTCGTGCTTCTCACCATAGCTCTTTCATTGATGGACTTTACCGTTATGGGCGTTCATATCGGTTTCTCGTCGCTTCTCGTATGCATGATGCTAGGCACGGTTTTCTGCAACGTGTGCGACTTTTCCGAAGAGCTTATGGAACGTGTAGACAGGTGGACAGCTCCATTGTTTGTCATCTTCTTTGTGATTTCGGGCGCAGAGCTTAATCTTACTGTTTTTGCCGATTTTATGATAGTTTTGATAGGTATTGTTTACATATTAAGCCGTTCAATCGGAAAATATAGCGGTGCATACCTTAGTGCAAGGATATCAAAATGCGACGATAATATAGTAAAATATCTGGGTATAACCTTGCTTCCACAAGCGGGTGTTGCTCTCGGTATGTCAATGATTGCTAAAGACGGTCTTGGAGCTGACGGAGAGATTATAAGAAGCATTACTCTCTTCGCAGTTCTCATATACGAGCTTGTTGGTCCTATGCTTACTAAAATATCCCTTATCAAGTCGGGTGATATTAAGCCCGAGGGTAAGACAAGTGCAAGAGATGAGCATATAAAAACCATGCCCAAGCATAAGCAAATTAAGCATTTAAAATAATGCGCTATTCAGAATAGATTTTCAATTTAGTTTAAAAGCCTTCCCGAAATTAATTTGTGGAAGGCTTTTTTGTCATTCTGAGTGGCAGAATAGCTAATTGTGCCTCAGGAAGACAATAATAGAGCTTTTTTTAAAAAATTACTTGAAACGAAAGTATTTATGTGGTATAATATAGTCGGGAAATAAAATTCAATATTTAAAACAAGGTATTTTCGTTCATAGGGATAATTATACCCTTTTTTTGTCTATCATCACGGTAGAATTTGGTAAAAACGCAAATTCCATCAGTGGTGGTATGACGAAAGAAGTACCTATATTGAATTTTGTTTCCCGACAATCGGGGTTTGCGTTTTTCGGTGCGGTGACTTCGGTTGCCGCACTTTTTGCTTTTAAGGGGTTTTATTTATGAAAAGAGGAAATAACGGAATAGAACGAGAGGTTGATAAGCTCGGCAGAGTTGTTCTTCCTATGGATTTCAGAAAAAAGCTAGGCATTGAAAGAAGCTCAAAGGTTTTAATCACTATGAACGAGGACACAGTTCTGATAAAGGCTTCGGAGCGCCTGTGTGCTATGTGCAAAAAGCAGGGCGAGCTTAATTCGGACTTAGGACTTTGCCCCTCTTGCATCGAAAGAGTGAAAAGCTATGACGTTTAAGGAGGGAGTATCATGCTTTTCAATATTTACTTACATTAGCAACAGTAAACCGAAAACAAACACTTAAACAAACAATAGAACTAGGGGGAGTTAAATTGGTATTTATTGAAATGTATAGAATAGTTATGAAAGGAATAACCATCTTTTTTGATTTTTTCCTTGCATTTTTTGGAATTGTCGCTTTTATGAAAGACGAAATGCTATCCTATTTTATTCTGGTTGCCGGAGCCGTGTTAATGTATATTTTTGTTCTGAAGGACTACTCTGAAGAGGCGATAATCAGATATTTTGCAAACAAGTACGGTTTTACTGTTGCCATGCTGGAAAAAATACTTCTTATTTATTATCCTTGTGTGTTAATTTTGGAAACAGCTATTGCAGCCTTAGCGGTAATACTCAAATAGTTTTTTAGATGAAAAGCCTTCCCGAAATTAATTCTTGGAAGGCTTTTTGTATTGGCATCCTTGATAAAGTCCGTTCTTTTCAAGATATCCGTTTATTTCATTTATAATTTTGTGCTTATCAGAGTTCCACTCGGGAGCTATAAGCATATCCCTCGGACAATCGCCTGTGAGCCTGTGCACAACCGTATCTGGGCTTATGTGAGTTAAAATATGCACCGCAGAATTCACAAATTCGGAAAGAGTGGGGGGTGTGTACTGCCCTGCCTCGTACATTTCGGCAAGTTTTGTACCGCTTGACACATAGATTGAATGTATTTTTATTCCCCATATATCAAAACGGCTGATGTATTCTGCCGTTTTTTTAATTTCTTGCGGTCCCTCGCCGGGAAGTCCTACAATAAGATGAACAACAACAGGAATTTCGTATTTATTAAGGTGGCTCATCGCTCTCTCAAACACATCTCTGTGATAGCCGCGGTTGATCATATCTGCGGTTTTATCATTTGCGGTCTGGAGTCCAAGCTCAACCCACACGTCATGAGTTTCCTTATAGTCTGAGATAAGTCGGCATACATCCTCGTCAATACAGTCGGGACGAGTACCGATAGCCAGCACCTTTATACGCTCGTCGATAAGGGCGGAGTCATATCTCTCCCTTAAAACCTTAACAGGCGCATAGGTGTTTGTAAAATTCTGAAAATAGGCAACAAAAAGGTCATCGAACCCTGATGCCGAAACAGCACAACTTACCTGCTCGGCAATAGATTTTAATGGGTCGATATGCTCGCCCGCTCCCCTGTCGCCACAGTATATGCAGCCACCCTGACCGCAGGTTCCGTCGCGGTTTGGGCAGGAAAATCCGCCATCTATGCATATTTTTTTTAGTCTTTTGCCGTATTTTTTTCTGAAATATTCGCTGAGATTGTAATAAAGCATTTGAGGCCTCCTTTCCTTAAATTATATTTTAACACAGCAAAGCATAAATTTCAAGCCAAGGTGCAAAATTTACGTACTCTGTGATAAATTCGGCTTATGTTACAAATACTAGCCCTGAGGCGGCGCACACATCGCCAAAAAGGAGTAAAAAAATGAAAAACGAAAATAACGAAACGCTTACTACCAATAAAACCGAAAAATACAACGTAAGAAATTACAGAAAGGATGCCCCCGGGGCTGTTTCGGGCATAAATAGTCCCGGAATTGAACTTCCTGCATTTAATCCCCCTGTTCCAAACAGAGCTTGGACTGCAATGAGTGCAGGTCTTGACATTGATGAGCTATCCGAGGAGGAAAAGCGCAGCCTGTATCTCGGCAGAGACGAAATTTTTTAAGCCATGTGAATTAAATTTTAACTTTTGGCTTTTGTAGTTGACTTTATTTATCCCTTATGATAAAATTTAAGTATTACAAATTCGGCCTCGATATATTCGGGGCCGATGCCAAAGGACTTAAAAAACATGAGTGATTTTGAACGCTACGGCGACTATAACGAGGTGGACGAATCCCCGAAAAAAAGCAAGGTTGGCATTATGCTTAAGATATTTATTGTGGTTTTATGCTTCGGCGTTGTTGCCTTTCTTATTTTCAGAGTGTTTACATTTAATTACTATCCCGAAAAGACAAAGGCGATTTATTTTACAGAGGAGCTTACAGAGCTTTATAATACAAAGGGCGGCAATATAGGCGCGCTTACGCAAAAGCTGCTTGAAAGCAGCAGCTTCGGCTTTGACGACTCTTCCGAGGGCAACTTTTACTGCAATCACTTCATATACATACCCGAAACCGAGGAGCTTCAGATAACTCTTAGATACAATGTAAGCCTTATGGATACTATTAAGGAAGAATACGGTATTGAGCTTGACCCCGACTGGAAGGACAATTTTGATTTTTCTCTTGTAGCGGCTCGCTCCTCCGACCAAACAAGCGACGGAGACCCGGATGGTGAGCTTGGAAGCCCTATGGGTGAAAATCTTGTAGCCGAAGAATACGACTCTGCCATGATGTACAGGTATGTAAAGCTTGTGTTTGACGGTGTTAAGTTAGATAACGGTACCGAAAACGAGGTAAACTGGATAAGACTTGAGGTAAGAATAAACGGTGTGGAAATGAAAGAGCCGTATATGATACTGATATACTGGAATACCGAGGACTTCCCTCTCATACCCTACGAGCTGTCAGCAAAGGAGACCCCATAAGTGATTAACGAATTTTTCTCTCACGCAAAGCCCTCAAACAACAAGGCAAAACGTGCATTTTTTACACTTCTTGCCATAGGCGCATTGATAACAATTGTTTACATGATAGCCGACCGCTACAAAGGAATTATCGGTCTTTTTGCCCTCGGGGCAATTGTAGTAGCAGTATTTATCTACACAAAGTACATTGGTGTTGAATATTTCTACGACATAACCTTTGATTCTCATGGCTCAGGCGTATTTGTTGTAAGACAGATGTCGGGAAAGAGACACACAACCCTTTGCCGTCTTGATCTTTATGCAATTTCGGATGTTAAAATCCTTAACTCAAAGGAGAGAAAGGCTCACAAGGCAGCACCCGGCTACAAAAAGTATTTCTATCTCCCTACCCTATCCCCCGAGTCTGTAATACTGATAACAGTAAATTCACCCATGGAACAGGCTGAAATTACTATTGAGGCATCAGAGGATTTTGCAAAAATGGTAAAATCCTATTCTCTGGAAGCACGAGAGACCCGATTTGACGACGAAGAGTATTAAATTTTGTCTCTTCGTTCAAAGTTAACAAAAAACATTTTTGTCCTAGCATCATTTTTTCCTAGAAAACACCTTAGGTTTAAAAAAACAAGGAATTCTGCGTTTTGCAAGATTCCTTGTTTTTTATATTAGGTTACATTTAGTTAAAATCCGTTGTTATACCAATTACCGTTGCCGTTATTGTTGTTATAGCCGTTGTTGTTATATCCCGACGAATTATTTTGGTTTCTGCCGTTTTCATATCCGTTCTTTTTCGCCTGCTTTTTGTCAAGGATATTTCTAACAAAGAGCCAAATTGCAAGCGCGATAAGTCCAAGGGCTATAATAATTGTAAACCAGCTATCCATAGGAATGGTTTTACCGAAAATCTCCTCTGCCTCGGCTACAACAATTACCATAGGAATCTCGGTTTGCAAAGTAAACTCCTCTAATGCACTGTTTACTGTCTGCTCGCTGATGCTGAGAGTTGATTTGTTTACAAGATAGGAATCTGCGCGCTCGCCCTCTGTCTCATAATCAAACGAGGACTTTAATTCAAGACCGGTAATATAATCTCTCATATCCAGAACGATGTTTGAGAGACTCTTGCTCATTGCATTATCGTAATTTGTAGGAAGCTCGGCATTTACTACCTGACCGAACTTTGTTCTCTCGTTTCCAAATGCATTTGTAATATTGCGGTGAATATTGTCGCCAACCCAGGCGATGATATAAGGCTGCTGCCTCTCCTCATCAAGCCCGAACACAAGAAGAATATTGTCCTCGGAGGTCTCCCCTGTGCCGAATGCCTCTTTATACCGAGCATCTGCATAGGACTGGAATTTCATTTCATCATACTGAACAATACCGCCGTTTGCCACCGCCGAAAATGCCGTTCCTACCGAAGAAAACAGCATTATAGCCGCAAAGAGTATTAAAAACAGAGGCAGGAATATAAGTCCCACAAGACCGCCAAGACAGCCGCCTCCGTAATATCCGCCATAGTAAGGTCTGTACCACCTCGGCCCAAAGCCAAACATTCCAAATCCTGGACCGTAAAATCTCGGCCCTCTGTGATAGCCTCCGCCATAACCTCTGTTGCCGCCGCCAAATCCGCCAAAGGAGCCTCCACCGCCACCTCTGAATCCGCCGCCGTTTCCGCCGCCGCCCGGTCCTGCCATATATATATCCTCCAAACACTTTTAACTTTAATAATTACATTATATAATAAAAATGCCCACCTGTCAATGAAATTATTTCCCTTTATGAAGTTTTACAAAATGTTAAATGTTTTGGATTGACTATTGAAGTTAAATTTGATATAATGATTAAAAACAATCCCGCGAGGCAAATAATGGACGAAAAAAATCAAGATATACCTGTAAATCCAAAATTTAATATCCCTGTTTCGGCAAAGCTTGAAAACTTCTGGTATCATTACAAGTGGCACACTATAGTAGGTGTTTTTGTGGTCATTGTCGCTGCGATACTCTTAACTCAGCTTTTTACCAAGACCGAATATGACATAAACATCATTTACGCAGGAGAGAAGGCTATAGCTACAACCTCACTTTCGGGCGACGGTGTTACCGAGCTTTCAACAATAACAAAGGCTATTGAAACAGCCGGCGAAGATTATAACAATGACGGAATTGTAAGGTTTAATTTACATAATCTCTTTATTATGAGCTATGATGAATATGATGAGGCGGTAAAAGATATTACAGACCCGCTACAAAAAAACAAGCTTCAAAGCGAAATTCAAACCAACAACCAGACCTTACGCGACCTTATGTACAGCGGATATTTTCTCTACCTTTTCTCTGAGGATGTTTTCCGCGAGTTTGACGGTGATGGTGAGGACAAGATTTTTGCCGACATTAAGAATTACATAAAGGAGGGTGGCGATTACTCCTACGCATCAGACAGGGGCATTTACCTTTCCTCTCTTGAAATATACAAGACAACCGACCTTTCTCTTCTCCCTCCTGACACAGTTGTGTGTATAAGACTTCCCGGTGTTTTTGACAGCACAGACGGGGGCAGTAAATATAACATTTCCGAAAAGATGCTTCGCGCTCTTTTAGCCTATGGAGAATAAACGAAACAATTCGATTTTACGAGAGTTCCCGACTTTTTTTGTCGGGAGCTTTTTAATTTTTGCATACTTATTCAGCATAGTCGGCATAATTTTTCTTTTTCAAGCAAAAATCGGGAAAAAACAGTTTGAAATTTGAAAAATCTCTAATTAACCCCTCGACAAACAGAAAAAGCTGTGCTATAATATTATATTATTTATTATAATGTTCATCCCACGACGGAGGAAAAACCATGCCAATTACAGATTTTCTTGAACGAAACGCCAAAATTTATCCTAATGACGTAGCTCTCGTTGAGATAAATCCCGAAAAACAGCCTGACAAAAATGTTACCTGGCGC
Organism: Eubacteriales bacterium; assembly: GCA_045658565.1. Taxonomy (GTDB): domain Bacteria; phylum Bacillota; class Clostridia; order Oscillospirales; family CAG-272; genus UBA1740. The sequence goes on along the minus strand of JAZOVF010000008.1, from coordinate 96,953 downwards.
GAGTACAGCCTTATTGAGACTGCGGCTGAGTCTGACAAGTACAGACGTGAGATTACCTGGCGCGACTTTGACATAAAGGCAAACCGCTTTGCAAACCTGCTCTTCACCAGAGGTGTAAAGCGAGGCGACAAGATTGCAATACTGCTTATGAACTGCCTTGAATGGCTTCCCATATACTTCGGTATTCTTAAAACAGGCGCAATAGTTGTGCCTATGAACTACCGCTATTCCTCAGACGAGATAAAATACTGTCTTGACCTTGCTGATGTCAGAATGCTTGTCTTTGGCCCCGAGTTTATCGAGCGTATAAACAATATACAGAATGATATTCCCGCGGTAGACAACCTCTTCTTTGTGGGTAAAAAAGCTGACACCCCCGAGTATGCCGACAACTATGCCGATATGACATATTACTGCTCCTCAACCGTTCCCCCTGTTGAGCTTTGTGACGAGGATGACGGAGCAATTTACTTCTCCTCGGGAACAACAGGATTTCCCAAGGCAATTTTACATAAGCACAAGGCGCTTGTCGCAGCCTGCTACGTTGAGCAGAACCACCACTCTCAGGCAAAGGATGATGTGTTCCTCTGCATTCCTCCCCTCTACCATACAGGAGCAAAGATGCACTGGTTTGGCTCTCTTGTTGTGGGCGGCAAGGCAGTGTTGCTGAGGGGTGTTAAGCCCCAATGGGTGCTTGAGGCGGTCTCCGACGAAAAGGCATCAATCGTTTGGCTTCTTGTTCCGTGGATTCAGGATATTCTCGATGCCATTGACAGAGGCGACATTGACCTTTCTAAATTAAATCTTGAGCAATGGCGTCTTACTCACGCGGGCGCTCAGCCTGTTCCCCCCTCTCTCATCAAGAGATGGAAGAGCGTGTTCCCTCACCATGAATATGATACAAACTACGGTCTTTCCGAGTCTATCGGCCCGGGCTGTGTTCACCTCGGTGTTGAAAATATACACAAGGTTGGCGCAATAGGCAAGGCGGGCTATTCCTGGAAAACCGCAATTCTTGACGAAAACCAGAAGCCTGTAAATCCCGGAGAGGTTGGCGAGCTTGCGGTATTCGGCGACGGAGTTATGAAATGCTATTACAAGAACCCCGAGGCTACTGCCGAAATTCTTAAAGACGGTTGGCTTCTTACAGGAGATATGGCAAAGGAGGACGAGGACGGATTTATCTACCTTGTTGACCGTAAAAAGGACGTTATTATTTCGGGCGGTGAGAACCTCTACCCTGTTCAGATTGAGGACCACCTAAGAGCTTTTGGTAAAATTAAAGACGTTGCGGTTATCGGTCTTCCCGATAAGCGTCTTGGCGAGATTGCAACCGCTGTAATTGAGATAAAAGAGGGCGAAAAGTGCACCGAGGAGGAGATAAACGAGTTTTGTCTCTCTCTACCTAAGTACAAGCGTCCTCGTAAGATAATATTTGCAAAAGTACCTCGCAACCCCACAGGCAAGATAGAAAAGCCAAAGCTCCGCGAAATTTACTGCGGAGGCAGTCTTGTTGAGGCACAGATAAGCGGCTAAATTAAATACTCTAGGAGAAAACTGATATGAAAAAATTGATGCTAGGAAACGAGGCGGTAGCCCGCGGCTTTTACGAGGCGGGCTGTAAGGTAGTATCCAGCTATCCCGGTACCCCCTCTACCGAAATTACCGAATATGCGGCAAAATATGACGAAATTTACTGCGAATGGGCGCCTAACGAAAAGGTTGGTCTTGAGGTTGCCTTTGGCGCATCACTTGCAGGAGCGAGAGCTGCCGCTTGTATGAAGCACGTTGGTCTCAACGTGGCGGCAGACCCCCTCTTTACCCTCTCTTACACAGGTGTAAACGGCGGACTTGTTGTTTGTGTTGCAGATGACCCCGGAATGCACTCCTCTCAGAACGAGCAGGACCCCCGCCATTATGCCGCTGCTGCAAAGCTTCCTATGCTTGAGCCTGCAGACTCGGCTGAGGCAAAGGAATTTGCAAAGGCTGCCTTTGAGCTTTCTGAAAAATTTGACACTCCCGTAATTTTCAGAACCTGCACAAGAATTGCTCACTCACAGTGTGCGGTTGAAATGGAAGAGCCTGAGACCCATGAGCTTCTTGCATACGAAAAGAATCCTAAAAAGTACATAATGGCGCCTGCAAACGCTATTGCAAAGCACCCTGTTGTTGAGGAAAGAACAAAGGCTCTTACCGAATATGCGGAGAACTGCCCCTTCAACCGTGTAGAGCTTGCCGAGGATAAATCTCTCGGTATTATCACCTCGGGCACATCATACCAGTATGTTAAAGAAATTTACGGTGACTCGGTATCTGTACTTAAGCTAGGTCTTGTTTATCCCCTGCCCCAAAAGCTTATTTTGGACTTTGCGGCATCCCATTCAAGAATTGTTGTAATTGAGGAGCTTGACCCCGTTATCGAGAACCACTGCAAGGCTCTTGGCATTAACGTTGACGGCAAAAACCTCTTCCCCATTTGCGGTGAGTTCTCACAGAGCCTTATCGCTAAGGTTATGGGCAAGGAAGTGAAGAGCTTTACCGCATCTGATGATGTAATTCCCGTTCGTCCCCCTGTTATGTGCGCGGGCTGTCCTCACAGAGGCCTCTTCTATGTTCTCTCTAAAAAGAAGATTACCGTTCTCGGCGATATTGGCTGTTACACTCTCGGTATGGCACCGCCTCTCTCGGCTATTGACTCTGTTCTCTGTATGGGCGCATCTGTTTCGGGCACTCACGGCTTTAACAAGGCAAGGGGTGCTGAGTCCGAGAAAAAGACTGTTGCCGTAATCGGTGACTCCACCTTTATGCACTCGGGTATGACAGGTCTTGCAAACATTGCATACAACGGCACAAATTCTACCGTTATTATTGTTGACAACTCTATTACAGGTATGACAGGCCACCAGCAGAACCCCACCACAGGCTACAACATCAAGGGCGACCCTGCGACAAAGATTGACCTTGAGGCTCTCTGCCGTGCTCTCGGCTTTAACCGTGTTCGTGTTGTTGACCCCTATGACCTTAAGGAAACCGAAAGGGTTATTATGGAAGAGACCTCTGCCGAGGAGCCCTCGGTTATCATCTCACGCCGCCCCTGCGCGCTTCTTAAGTATGTTAAGGCTAAGCCTTCGCTTAATGTTGATGTGGACAAGTGCCGCTCCTGCAAGGCTTGTATGAAGATTGGCTGCCCTGCAATTTCTATGAAAAACGGCAAGGCTCATATTGATACTACCCTCTGCGTTGGATGCGGAGTTTGTAAGCAACTGTGTGCATTTGATGCTATTTGCGGAGGTGAAGAATGATGAATAATACAAAAAATATTATGATTGTCGGTGTTGGCGGTCAGGGCTCTCTTCTTGCCAGCAAGCTCCTCGGAAAGCTTCTTGTTAACGAAGGATATGATGTTAAGGTATCCGAGGTTCACGGAATGAGCCAGAGAGGCGGAAGCGTTGTTACCTATGTAAGATACGGCGACAAAGTTTATTCCCCTATTGTTGACAAGGGGGAAGCGGACTTTATTATCTCCTTTGAGAAGCTGGAGGCGGCAAGATATGCCCCCTTCCTTAAGCCTGACGGCAAGATTATAGTTAACTCACAGGAAATTGACCCCATGCCGGTTATTACAGGCGCTATGGAATACCCCCACGAGGCGCTGGAGCACTTACAGGCAAAGGGTGTAACCATTGACTGCATTGATGCTCTTACTCCCGCACTTGAGGCAGGCTCGGCAAAAGCTACCAACATTGTCCTTATGGGCAGACTGTCAAAGTATATGGATATCGCTCCCGAAAAGTGGGAGGCGGCGATAAGACAAAGCGTTGCTCCTAAGTTTGTGGAGATGAACCTTAAGGCATTCTCTTTAGGAAGAAAATAAGATACTGATTTTTTGGCATAAGAAAGGCAAAACCAATGGAAAAGAGAAAGTACTATCAAGAGGAAATCGAGACCATGCCGGTTGAAGAAATAAAAAAGCTTCAATCAAAGAAGATAGTAAAGCAGGTGGCTCACGTTTACAAAAACGTTCCCTACTACCGTAATCTTATGGATAAAAAGGGTGTGAGCCCTGCGGATATTCACGGAATCGAGGATATATACAAGCTTCCCTTTATTGAAAAAAGCGACCTTCGCGAGTGCTACCCCTACGGTATGCTTGCCGTTCCTCTTGATGAATGCGTAAGAATACATTCCACATCGGGAACAACTGGTAAAAGAGTTATAGCATATTACACTCAGCACGACGTTGACCTTTGGGAGGATTGTTGTGCCAGAGCCCTTGTTGCGGCAGGCGCAGACAAGGAGGATGTTGTTCAAGTAAGCTACGGCTACGGTCTGTTTACAGGTGGCGCAGGACTTCACGGCGGCTCACATAAGGTTGGCTCGCTTACACTTCCTATGTCCTCGGGCAGTACCGAAAGACAGATACAGTTTATGATAGATATGAACGCCACCGTTCTTTGCTGCACCCCCTCTTACGCTGCTTACCTTGGCGAAAGCCTTAAGGAGCAGGGCTATACTGCTGACACAATTCCCCTTAAGGCAGGTATTTTCGGTGCGGAGCCTTGGACACAGGAGATGCGTAAAAGCATTGAAGCTACTCTTGGAATCAAGGCTTACGATATTTATGGTCTTACCGAAATTTCCGGCCCGGGTGTTTCATTTGAATGCTCGGAGCAGAGCGGTATGCACGTTAATGAGGACCACTTCTATGCAGAGATAATCAATCCCGAAACCGGTGAGCCTCTTCCCGAAGGCGAAAAAGGTGAGCTTGTATTCACCTGCCTTGACAAAGAGGCATTCCCCATGCTTCGTTACAGAACAAGAGACATCTGCGTTCTTTCCAGAAAGAAATGCTCCTGCGGCAGAACTCATATCCGTATGGCTAAGCCCATGGGCAGAAGCGACGATATGATGATTATCCGCGGAGTTAACGTATTCCCCTCTCAGATTGAGTCTGTTCTCCTTAAGGAAGGCTTCTCTGAGAACTATTACATCAAGCTTGGCAGAGTTAACAATAACGACACATTTGACGTTTATGTTGAGCTTCCGCCCGAGCAGTTCGACGACTCGGTTAAGGCTATTTCCGAAAAAGAAAAGGCTCTTTCACTTGCTCTTCGCGGAATGCTTGGCATAGGCCCGTCTGTTCACCTTGTTCCCCCAAAGACCATTCAGAGAAGCGAGGGCAAGGCAAAGAGAGTTATTGATGAAAGAAATTTACATGATTGATAGGGAGGATATTTAGCATGGCAATCAAGCAGCTTTCGGTATTTGTAGAAAATAAAAAAGGCTCTCTCCACGAGATAACCGACGTTCTCGCAAAAGAGGGTATTGACCTTCGCTCTATGTGCCTTGCCGACACTACCGACTTTGGTATTGTTCGTATCATTACACGTGAGCCAGAGCGAGCAAAAAAGATTCTTGATGACGCAGGCCACGCAGCAAACGTCAGAGAGATAACTGCATTTGCTGTTCCCGATACTCCCGGCGGACTTGCAAAGGTGCTTAACCTCCTTGAAGGCAGAGGCATCGATATCGAATATCTCTATGCGCTTATCACAGGCGAGGCGGGAAAGGCGTACACCGTTCTGCGTACCGACGACACCGATCACACCGAGGAAATCCTTAAGTCAGAGGGCATCGAGGTCCTTGACCAGGGACATATTTAAGATAAAGTAGTTATAATGAGGGGTACGCAGAACCTAAAAAGCCTTCCCCTTGGCGTGTTTAGATTACGCGTGAATATACAATCGTAGGGGAGGGGCTTGCTCCTCCCGACAAACTTTTACACCTCTAAAATCTTAATATAGTTTAAAAAGCAAAAACCAAGCGTTACCGATACAGAGGTTCGCTGGGTTTTTATTTTATTTCCTGCTCAGTATTATCAAATATAGGGCTGTCTAAAAAACCTCTCAGAGAAATAATTTCCGGGAGGAGCAAGCCCCTCCCCTACAAGTGTGCAAACATTGTGCGCAATACGTGTCATTCTGAGCCGTGGGAAATTGATTTTAAGACTAAAACACATAATCTGTTAATGTTTACAAAGCAAAAATCACAGCCACGGCACACCGTTTTTTACTCCCTTTGATTTTTGTCAAGTTTTTTGCGGCTTTGCGAATAAAGACGACTGCCGTTGTAAAAAATAACTACAATCTCAGGAAAAGGAAGGTTTTTTGGAATTTTGAAAAAAACAATTGCTTTGATTTTGACGGTTGTAGCTATCTTTGGAATTTGCGCTGTGTCGGCAAGCGCCTTTTTAGGACCCGGTGCTCAGGTTATTGCATCAGATGTAAAAATGGTAAAAACCGGTCTTAAGGGACATAAAATGACCTTTACCGACAGTGACTTTAAATCTGCATTATGCCTTACAGACTTTAACTCTATTACTGTTACGTCCATTCCGACATCACTTGAGGGTACACTTTTGCTCGGTGGCAGACGTGTCAGCGAGGGACGTGAAATACAGAGAAAGAACCTTGGGGGACTTGTTTTTGTTCCTGCATCAAAATCCGTCTCGGAATGCTCCTTTAAATTCAAGGTTGACAGAGGAAGCGAAATTGAATGCAGTCTCAAATTTATTGACAAGGTAAATTATGCCCCCTCGGCAGAGAGCATTCCAACGGTTAAAACCCAGCAGAATATAAGTGTTTATTCATCTGTTTCTGCCTTTGACCCCGAGGGCGACCTCCTTGAATATATTGTTGTCTCTTACCCCACCGAGGGCAGAGTCTGCTTCCTTGAGGGCGGAAAGTTCTGCTACACTCCCGGGGACGACTACACAGGTGAGGATAAGTTCACCTATGTTGTACGTGATGACTTCGGCAACTATTCCGAGCCTATGGCGGTAAAAATTGAGGTTGTTAACAGAATGTGCAGCACCGTATATATCGATATGGAAGAAAGAAGCGAATACAATGCCGCAGTTGCCATGACGGCTATGGGAATTATGGGCGGAAGAATTCTTGGTGACGACGTATACTTTAATCCCGACGAGGAGGTAAGCCGTGCAGAATTTGTAGCTCTCGCTATGAAAACCGCGGGTGTTCGTGCGGATTCAAGCATTTCCTCCAGCTATTTTGATGATGATGCCGACATTCCCCTCTCCCTTAAGCCCTATGTTGCAACGGCTCAGAGAATAGGACTTATAAGCGGAGATTTTTCAGAGGGAAAGCTAACATTTGAGCCGAACAAGTCTATAACAAAATACGAGGCGGCAAAGATTTTGGCTTCTCTTATCGGTGTTGACGGAGAGGGCGAGGAAAGCGTTTTTGCAACAGATGAAGAAATTCCTATCTGGGCAAGGCCTGCCGTTTCGGCTATGTGTATGCTTGGGGTATTTGATGCAGAGGATGCAGAGTGCTCATCGGGTGCGGTAACAAGAGCATCTGCGGCAGAATATTTTTACAGAATAGAAAATTCCAAATAAAAACAGCGGGCTGTCGTCACTCACCGAACGGCGGCCCGCTTTTTATTAACCTAATTTTTCTATTTCGGATATAGCCATTGCCATCTGACACGGCAAATCTGAGGGAGTTACTCCGAATGAGGACAGCTTTTCCGACAGAATATCCCCTGCTCTGCCATGTACGTATGCACCAAGGGCTGCCGCCTTAACAGCTGACTGCGAAAATGCCAAAAGTGAGGCAATAAGCCCTGCGAGAGCATCACCGCTGCCTCCCTTTGCAAGTGCTGAGCTACCCGAGCCGTTGATATATACGGCTTCTCCGTCGGTTATAACTGTGGCATCGCCTTTAAGCAGTAAAATGCAGTTATACTTTTTCGCAAACTCCTTGGCAAACGAGAGTCGGTTTTTCTCAATTTCAGAAACAGGAACGCCCGAAAGCCTTGAAAGCTCTAAGGGATGAGGGGTGATTACAGGCTTTTTTCTCGCTTTTGCGAGAATGTCGGGAGAGGAATATTTTGCTATTGAGTTGAGGGCATCGGCATCCAGCAAAAGCTGAGTGTTTGTATTTTCAATGAGATTTTCTACAAGCTGAAAAAGCTCTTTTGAAACAGATGAGCCTGAGCCTATAAGCACAGAGGTGCACTGCTCCGAAATAGCTAAGCTTAAGTCCTTGTTGGCTAAAGAAAATGGGTGATATATCGCCTCGGGGAACTTCATTCTAAGCTCGGTGCAAAGCTCCTCCACACCTGCAAAATGAACTATACCCGCACCGCCTCTTAAAGCAGCCTCAAGAGAAAGATGGGCGGCACCTCTGTATTTGTCACTCCCGGTAATTACAAGAGTCTTACCGAAGCTGCCCTTGTTGGAATTTGCTTTTCTGCATGGTATAAGAGCTTTTGCCTCTTCAAAATCAACATAGCGGTGAGAAAATTTAAATTCCTTTTCAATTACATCACACGGAAGTCGCAAATCCGAGTGTATAAGCCTGCCTACAAGGCTTTTTGCAGGATATGAGTGAAGTCCCGGCTTTGAGTAAGAGAGAGTTACTGTAATATCGGAAGGAATACAGATATTGCATACACTTCCGTCTGATGCGTTTATTCCCAAAGGTACATCAATAGCTATTTTTGCGGCTGCCGCTTTATTTACGGCAGAGGCAAGCTCCGAAAGCACAGAGGGCGGCTCTCCAACAAAGCCTGTGCCGAATATTGCATCTACAATTATATCTGCGCTCTCAATCAGCCTATAAAGCTCACCGCCTTGCCCTTTTATAATTTTTATCCCCCGCTCAAAGGCCTCATTAAGCCAGTATTTACCCTCGTCGGTGCGCTGACCCGATGAAAACAGGTCGCAAACCACCACCTCCGAAGTCTTGAGAATGCAAGAAAGAGCATAGCCGTCACCGCCGTTATTCCCTTTGCCTGTTAGGATAAGTACACACTTTGCCTCGGGGTAATTTTCGGTTATGGCTTTATTTACCGCCTCTGCGCTGCGGAGCATAAGCTCTCTCGGCATTATGCCCAAGGCATCGGTTGCAAATTTATCAATTTTCGGAATCATATCTGGTGTTGCAAGATTCATTTTTTTATCCTCGGAATGTTTTATGCTTAAATTTTACCACAATACAGCGGTTTTTTCAAGTTTTTTTGGGCAAATTGCGCTAAAGCTATTTACAAATTCCATTTTTCTTGCTATAATGAATTAGGCATGAAAGAGTAATTCCAGCTCTCTTGCCTAAGCAAACATCTTGGCAAAGGAGTTTTATCTATGACTAAAAAAATTGTAATAACAATTGCCCGTCAGTACGGAAGCGGCGGACGTGAAATTGGTGAGCTGGTGGCAAAGGAGCTTGGTATTCCGATTTACGACAAAGAAATTATAACCAACGCGGCAGCAAACGGCAACCTTAATGTTGAGGTTATAAAGAATGTTGAAGAATCGGCAACAAACAGTCTGCTTTATACTCTCGCTATGGGCTCAAACGTCCTGGGAACTACTATGCATTTTGGTTACAAGATGCCCCTCAACGATAAGCTCTTTATTCTCCAATCGGATATTATCAAGGAGTATGCTAAGGAGAGTTGCGTTATTATAGGTCGTTGCTCCGACTATGTTTTAAGAAATGAAGAAAACATATTCAGAATTTTTGTTTACGGTGACCTTGAGCACAGGTGCGAGCGTGTTGCTAAAAGACACCCCGAGCTTAAGTCCTCGCAGATAATTGACGTTATTAACAAGACAGACAAGCGCCGTTCATCTTATTACAACTTCTATACAGGTAACAAGTGGGGCAAGTATGACAACTACGATATGGCGGTCAATTCCTCTACTCTTGGAATTGAGGGCACTGCTCACGTTATTGTTGCATCTGTTAAACGCTATCTTGAAGATTGATTTTTCCTTAAATTTAATGGGTTTTGCAAATAAATGTTTGCAAAACCCTATTTTTGTTGTCAGATTATTTTAATATTAGCACCGTCAGTCACAAGCTTTGCTGAATAAAATTCGGTAAGAGCATCTTTCATATTTTCAAGGTCAGAGAGGGCTATTGTCTCGGCTGATGAATGCATTGAAAGCTGGGGCAGTCCTATATCTATCGCAGGAATGCTGACAGAAGAAATTGCTATGTTACCGAGGGTGCTGCCGCCTCTTTTATCAGCGCGGTTGTAGTAGCTCTGTGTCTTTACCCCTGCCCTTTTGCATATAATTCTAAACATTCCGTCAGAGCGTGCATCGGTGGTATATCTCTGATTAGCATTGTATTTTATTACTACGCCCTCTCCGAGAATGGGCGCATTGTCCGGGTCGGAAAGCTCAGGGTGGTTCGGGTGCTTTGCGTGAGCGTTGTCCGCACTTACCAAAAAGCTGTCGGGAAGCATTGTCAGATATTTTTCCTCATCCCCTGCTATACGCAAAAGGGTGTCTCTTAAAAAGCTTGATGCTGCGCCCTGCTTTGTTCCCGAGCCTACCTCCTCGTTATCAAAAACGGCAAGAACACTTACTGCCCCCGGCTCGGCATCAAGAAATGCCTCAAGAGAAGCATAGACCGACGACAAATCGTCAAGGCGGGGAGAAAGTATAAGCTCACCCGATGCGCCAAAGGAGAGAGGCTGCTGTCTTGAATAAAGCATAAGGTCGCTTGATATAATTTCATCAAGGGAAGCACCAAGCTCATCGGAAACAAGCTCTAAGATATTCGCGCTCTTGTCAAGCGAAAGAAGAGGAAGCATATCCTTTGCAGGGTCGAGCTTTACACCGTCGTTTACCGTACCGTTCATATGAATAGCAACGCTGGGTATTGTTACAAGGTCGCGGTCTATATTAACAAGGCGCAGCTCTATACCGTCTGAGGTCTCAATCGCCACACGTCCCGCAACCGAAAGAGGGCGGTCAAGCCAGGAGTAGTAAATCGAACCTCCGTATGGCTCTGTTGCAAGAGAGGCATACGAACCGCTTCTTGTATTTTTCACCTTAAAGGTTGGTGTATCATTGTGGGTAGCACATATCATAAATCCGCCGTTTTGGGGATTGCCCTTAAAGGCGATTATTGACGAATCTCGAATAACAAAGCCCGAATCTATATCAAAGGATGAAGAATCCTTTTCGGATATTTCGGAAAATCCGCACTCAAGCAGTCTGTTCTTTATTTCAGCTACCGCGTGATAGGGTGTTGGAGATTTTTTTACAAATTCAAAAAGTCCGTTTTTCATTAGGAAAAGCTCCTTTTTATACATCTTGAATTTATTTTACATCTTTTGGACCTAAATGTCAACTTAATGCTTGAAAATTATGGCATTTTATTGTAAAATATTAGGTAAGTGAATTTTTCAGTGAGGAAATACCTATGATAAATTTAAAAGACTCTAAAGCGGCTTCGGTTTTTCGCTTTTTTGCCGAAATTTCAAAAATTCCCCGCGGCTCGGGCAATACAGAGGCTATCGCAGATTATCTTGTCGGGTTTGCAAGGGCTAAGAAGCTTGATTTTTATCGAGACGCTTTCGATAATGTTATAATCAAAAAGCCCGGAACAGAGGGCTATGAAAACAAAGGTGCTGTTATAATTCAAGGACACACCGATATGGTTTTGCAAAAAGCTGACGGTGTAATGTGGGATATGGAAAAGAACGGTGTAAATCCCATCCTTGACGGTGATTTTATCAAAGCTGAGGGCACAACCCTTGGTGCTGATAACGGAATTGCAGTTGCTTATGCTCTTGCTCTTCTGGATTCCTCGGATATCCCCCACCCTCCTATCGAGGCGGTATTTACCTCCGACGAGGAAATTGGGCTTGTCGGTGCTGAGGCTCTCGACTGCTCGCGCCTCAGCGGAAAAATGATGATAAATCTTGATTCCGACGAAGAGGGTGTATTTATCGCAGGCTGTGCGGGAGGCAGAAGAATTGATATTTCTCTGCCTATTTTCTACCAGCAGACAAAGGGTAAAAAATACACCTTGATAATCGACGGACTTCTTGGCGGTCATAGCGGTATTATGATAGACAAGGGGCGCACAAATGCGGTAAAGAGACTGGGCGAATATCTTTCTGCCTTTGGCGACATCAGCCTTATCAGTATTTCGGGCGGAGTTGCCGACAATGCTATTCCCCCATATGCAACAGCTGAGTTTGTTTCTTCCATGAGCCTTAGTAGGCTATCGGAAATCGCCGATAAGTTAAGGGAAGAGCTTCCCAAGAATTCAGAAAAAGAAAACATTACTCTTGCACTTTCGGGAGAGGTCGACTGTGTAATGACATCTGAGACCACAAAAAATCTTATTTCCCTCATCAACTCTATTCCCTATGGCGTTATAAAAATGAGCGAGGAGGTTTCGGGCATGGTTGAAACCTCGATAAATTTGGGTATAATATCGACAGATAAAAATTACGCAAATATTACCACAGCTCTTCGCTCGTCGAAAGATGAAGAAAAAGAGGCGCTGGCATCAAAGGTTAAGGAAGTCTGTTCACTCCACGGAGCAACTATAAACGAGCATGGTGACTATCCGGGCTGGGAATATAAAAAGGACTCACGCCTCAGAGACATTATGTGTGAAATTTACCGTAATATGTACAATAATGATGCAAAGGTAATTACCATACACGCAGGGCTTGAATGCGGTCTGTTCTCAAAGAAAATAGAGGGGCTTGACTGCATTTCTATGGGTCCCCGTGCTCACGATATACACACCCCTGCCGAAAGGCTTTCTATTTCGTCCACCGAAAGGGTGTGGGAATACCTTAAAGAGGTTTTGATAAATATTTAAAGAGGACAAAAAAATGAACAAAACACGACTCAGAAAATATGCAAATCTTATTGCCCGTTTGGGTGTCAACGTACAAAAGGGACAGGAGGTTCTTGTTTCCGCAGAGCTTGACCAGCCCGAATTTGTTAAAATGGTAGTCGAGGAGTGCTACAAGGCGGGAGCTGCAAAGGTTACGGTAGATTGGTCCTATCAGCCTCTGACAAAGCTTGATGTTCGCTACTGCTCCAAGAAAAGACTTTCTACCCTTGACAAGTGGCAGATAGAAAAATGGGAGTGGCAGGCAGAAAATTTGCCATGCAAGATATATCTTATCTCCGAGGACCCCGACGGACTTGCGGGAATTAACCAAGAAAAATACTCGGCTGCTATGGCTGCCCGCTCAAAGACGATAAAGCCTATACGCAACCGTATGGAAAACAAATATCAGTGGTGTATCGCCGCAGTTCCCGGCAAGGAATGGGCAAAAAAGATATTCCCCGGCGAGAGAGCAAGTGTTGCGGTAGAAAAGCTCTGGGAGGCTATTTTAACCTCATCGAGAGTTGACGATGACCCTATTGCCGCCTGGGAAAAGCACAATGCTGACCTAAAAAAGAAGTACGAATATTTAAATTCCCTCGGAATTAAGGAATTAAAATATAAGGCATCTAACGGCACCGACCTAAGAGTAGGTCTTCTCGATGACGGCCTCTTTATGGCAGGGGGTGAAGAGACCCTCGGTAAGGGTGTTTATTTTAACCCTAACATTCCCTCGGAGGAGGTATTTACCTCTCCGAGACGCGGGGATGCTGACGGAATAGTTTATTCAACCAAGCCCTTAGCCTTTGAGGGGCAGCTTATTGACAACTTCTGGATAAAGTTTGAGGGCGGACGTGCCGTTGATGTTGGAGCTGAAAAAAATGAGTCATTCTTAAGACAGCTTATCGGCATGGATGAGGGGGCAGCATATCTTGGCGAATGCGCTCTTGTTCCATATTCCTCACCTATAAGAGAATCGGGACTGCTCTATTACAACACCCTCTTTGACGAAAACGCAGCCTGCCACCTTGCGTTTGGCAGAGGCTTTACCAATCTTTATAAAGACTATGACAAATACACCGAGGAGGAGCTTCACAGCCTCGGAATAAACGACTCTATAATCCACGAGGACTTTATGATAGGAACTCCCGACATGTGTATTACTGCCATTTGCCGCGACGAACAAGAGGTAAAAATTTTTGAAAACGGAGAGTGGGCATTTTAATATTTAAAGCCGCAAGGTTTAGTGTTAAATCCCAAATTATATGGATATTTCAATTGTTTTCACCTCGGTAATAGAGTTTTTTGCAACACTCTTTACCTGTTTTGGGCTTTTATTCTCATTTGGGCAGACTTCGGATTCCGAGCTTCAGCAAAAAAATCCCGATGAGCTGATTACAAGCTTCTCGATAGTTTCAGACACTCATATAGAAACAAACAACGCAGAAAATTTCAACTCATTTGTAGAGCTTATACAAGGAATGAAATCTGCAAATACAGACACAGCCGTCTTTCTTGGTGACAATACTATGAACGGTGGCTTTATGGAAAACCACTTTTTCTATAGCGCGGTAGAAAGGGGCTCCCCTGCCGAAAATATACTTGTCGCAGTGGGAAATCATGACGTTGGCAACGGTGACGGAAATTATGATGAGCTATGCAAGGAATTTATAAAAAGGAATTCCCGACATTTTGACAACAATATCGAGAAGCCTTACTACTATAAGGTAATTAACGGCTGCTATGTGATTTTTCTCGCAACAGAGGAATCAACGGTTCATTCCTGCAAGATAAGCGAAGAGCAGCTTGGCTGGCTGAAATCCACTCTTAACGAGGCAAAAGAGGCAGGCGCGCCTATCTTATTATTCAATCACCACCCGTTATATATGATTGAGGGAGTAGACAAAAGCGAAGTCACAGAGCTTTTGCGTGAGTGCGACAATCTGATATACATTTCAGGTCACACCCACTGGAGCTTTGACGAAGATAGCTTTTGCACCGACTACGGTGTAAAAAGTGTTTATCTCCCCCGCTCGACAGGTGACGGCTACCCTGCGGGAGATGGCTTGATTGTTGAAGTTTATGAAGAAGAAATTATACTCAGAGCCTGCAATTTTATAGACGGAAAATGGATAGAGGCTCTTGAATATGAAATCCCATTAAGTTAATAACAACCTTTGTCGGTGAAAAAGACGCAGGCTCCAGATTTCCTGCGTCTTTTTATTTATCCACTATATAGATTAAGCACTTGAACCTTGTTTTATAAATTATTTACTCTTAACAGTTCGTTTTCAAAGTATGCTATGCTCTTCTCAGCTTCGCTCTTTTTACCCTTATCAAGCAAGCACGAACAAGGAGTCGCTATAATACCAAATGCAAGATATAAAACAAACAAAAATACTTTTCCGCCTATCCCCTCATCACGAGTAATTCCCTCGCTAGTAACTTCATATGTAACCCCATGCTTTCTTTCCCAGTCCTCATGAGCTTCCGCTCCTGCTTTCCAACCCGCAACACCCATATAAATTCCGCAAAAGAATATACCCAGTCCTAAGCCGGGACCTCCAAGATTGAACAGAAACTCAGCAAGAATACATACAAGTCCTATAAAGTAAAAAATCAGTTTCCCTTTTATGCGATTCCCGATTTTTCGTGCCTTTTCCCTATTATTGGAAATAATCCACTCTAATGATTCTTTATAGCAATCTATACACAAAATTCCTACAGAATCGCGAGCAAGCTTTGTTTCTTCAGCACACAGGGAACAAACACCTATTCCGCACTCCTCACACTGAGCAACAGCATCGCTGTTCACATGTTTTCCACATTTCATATAAAAATCCTCCTTTATCCCAATTCGGGATATTTAGATTATACCATTTCGGTATAATAATGTCAAGAGCTTTTTTTAAAAAAGTAGAGAAAAGAGGAAAATTATGAAATTTAGGCTAAAAGAATTACGTAAAACGCGAAAAATATCACAGCTAAAGCTCGCTCTTGACTTGAATATGAATCAAAACAGCATAAGTAGATACGAGAATGAGGAACGAGAGGCGGATTACGCTACACTAATAAAATTTGCAGACTACTTTAACGTTTCTCTCGATTATCTTCTAGGGAGGACAGACAAACCGGATTTCAACAAAATATAGAAAAGTAAATTTCCAATTCTTATAGAAAATAAATACAACTGAAACAAAAAAGAGACTGTCCCGTAAGCTAAATACTTGAGACAGTCTCTTAAAGTTTTTTCAGCTTTAATCCCAACATATCGAGGGCCACGAAAGTGCTTATTTATCATAACCCTTTTTATCCTTTAAAACTCTATATATTGAGCGATAGGAATCAAGGCGGCAAAGATAGCCTTCCCCTTGGGGAAGGGGGACCGCTTGCGGTGGATGAGGTACACTTATTTTTTCAAAACCTCATAATCAAGTCCCAGATGATTTAAAATATCTTCACATACAAAGTTAAAATTATCCCGAAGAACGGCATTACTATATCTCAACACCGCAATCCCCTGTGATTTTAAATATTCATCGCGCTTTTCATCTTTTGTTTTGCTCTCACGCATTTCGTGTTGAATACCGTCTAATTTAATCACAATTTTTGCTGAATGAATATAAAAGTCAGTTATGTATGGTCCTATCATTTTTTGACGATTGACAGTTAAAGGTAATCGCTTCAAAAAATCATACCATAGATGTTTTTCATCAGGAGTCATATTCTTTCGCAAATCTTGCGCATTAAGAGTTAAAGTTCTGTTATATTCGTAAGGCATTTTTTATATCATTCAAAAAGTTAAAACTCCACAAATAAAAGTTGTTGCTATTACCTCATCCACCACTCCGTGGTCCCCCTTCCCCAAGGGGAAGGCTTATTTATCATAACCCTTTTTATCCTTTAAAACTCTATATATTGAGCGGTAGGACTCAAGGCGGGAGGGAGATATTTTGCCTTCTAATGCAGCACGTGCTACGGCACACTCGTCCTCACCCTCGCCAAAGTGGGCACAGTCGGCATAGCGGCACTCACCGAGATAGGGGGTAAAATCTCTGAATGTGGGTAATAGCTCATCAAGCGCGAAGAAATCAAAGCGGGCAAAATCTATAAGCGAAAAGCCCGGAGTATCCGCGAGAAATCCTGTATCACCGTTATCCTCTATGTCAAATATTTCAACATGGCGGGTGGTGTGTCTGCCACGCTCTATTTTTCTCGATATTTCTGCTGTTGCAAGGGTAAGCCCGGGAAAAAGGGCATTCATAAGAGTTGATTTTCCAACACCCGAGGCTCCCGCAAAGGCGGCAGTTTTACCGTTTTTTAACTCTCTTTTTATATAAGAGGAAAGTTCGCTAAGCCCCTCGCCTGCTTCAGATGAGGTGATAAAGGTAGGAAGTCCCACAAGGCGGTATATTGCCGCATATTCCTCTGAAGCATCTCCTGCAAGGTCGGATTTTGTTATTACTATAACAGGGGTTATTGAATTGTGCTCCGCTATTGATATAAGCTTATCTACAGTTTCAATAACAGGTGAAGGCTTTACCGCCGCAAAAACAATAAAAAGATAATCAAGATTTGCAAGAGGGGGGCGAATCAGCGAATTTTTTCTCTCCTCAATTTCAGAAATCACAATACCGTCCGGGGTGGAGTCGTCTACTGTTATTATTACATTATCACCAACCAGCACCTTTGCCTCATCGCGCTTAAGTATTCCCTTAGCCCGACATTCGAGGCGCTCGGTTTTACCGTTTGTTACTACTCTTGTTTCGTATAGACCACCAAGGCCCTTTACAACCTTACCGTATTTTGTACTAATCAAAATATTACCTCAGCTTTGCTCTGATTGTGCTTTCATTGCGGAGCGGCGAAGCTGTCCGCAAGCGGCATTTACATCTGCACCGAGTCTGCGGCGCACTGTTGCCACCACGCCAAGTCCCTCAAGTGTCTTGGCAAAATTGTTTGCCGACTCGGCACTGCCCTTTTTAAAGCCTGTTTCCTTTACCTCATTAACGCGGATAAGGTTTACATGTATTGGCGCGCCTGTGCCTCGGAATGCGTTTTTTAGAAGGGAAGCAAGCTCCTTGGCATCGGCCTCTGTATCATTTTTACCCGATATCAGGGTATATTCAAAGGATATTCGTCTGCCTGTAACCTTGTAATAATCTACGCAGGCAGAGAGAAGCTCCGATATTTTCCACTTTTTGTTTACAGGCATAATCTCTGTACGCTTTTCGTCATTTGATGCGTGCAGAGAAATTGAAAGTGTAATAGGAATATCAACCTCAGCCAGCTTGTATATTCCGGGAACAACACCGCAGGTTGAAAGGGAAATGTGGCGATAGCCTATATTAAGACCGTCGGGGTGATTTACAAGCCGCAAAAACTTTATTACATTGTCAAAGTTATCAAGAGGCTCGCCTATACCCATCATTACAACATTTGAAACCCTCTCCCCCGAGTCAAGCTGAGCAGCGATAATCTGCCCGAGAAGCTCTGAGGGGTAAAGGTCGCGAACCTTGCCGCCTATTGTCGAAGCACAAAACTTACAACCCATATAGCAGCCAACCTGGCTGGATATGCAAAGTGTGTTTCCATGCTTGTATTTCATTAAAACACTCTCAATGCAAGAGCCGTCGTGAAGCCTGAAAAGGTACTTTACCGTTCCGTCTATCTTTGACACGAGTCTTTCTTCCACTCGCGGAAGAGTGTCAACAGTTTCTTCAGCAAGTCGCGCTCTGAGAGCCTTTGAAAGATTTGTAAGACCGTCTAGGCTCTCCCCCTTTGCAAGACGTGGAAAGGTCTGCTTTGCTCGGAATTTAGGCTCTCCGAGAGATACAAAATACTCTTCAAGCTCCTCGGGGAGCATTGAATATAAATCTATTTTTTCTGTCATTTTACTTTCCTTTTCAGCTTTGCCATAAAGAAGCCGTCAGTTTTGTGAATATGAGGCAAAAGGGTCAGCATTCCTCCCTCGGAGCAAAGCTCACCGACCTTAAAATCAACTAACTCAAAGCCTACATTTTCCTCAAGGAATGCCTTTATCACATTTTCGTTTTCCTCAGGGTTTAATGTGCAGGTGGAATAAAGAAGCTCTCCGCCGTCTTTCAGGTATTTTGCCGACTCGTTAAGTATTTTAAGCTGCAAGGCGGGAAGCTCTCTTAAGGTTGCCTCATCCTTATACCTTAAGTCGGGCTTTTTACCAAGAACACCAAGACCCGAGCAGGGCACATCGCATATAACCTTGTCAGCGGTACCAAAGAACTCTTCATGCGGAAAAGTCGCATCACGCATAGCCACATTTATTATATCAAGCCCCAGCCTTTTTGCACCGCTTCTTATAAGCGAAAGCTTACTCTCATGAAGGTCAAAGGAATAAATTTCACCCTTGTTCTCCATAAGAACAGCGGCGGGAAAGCTCTTGCCTCCCGGGGCTGAGCAAACATCAATAAGCCTGTCCCCTGCTCTCGGCGCAAGCGCCGCAACCGCAGCAGCGGATGCCGTATCCTGTACAAAGAAATAACCCTCAAAAAATCCTGCAAGCCTCTCGGGGTTAACCGAGCTGTCTATACGCAGGCTGAGCTTGTTGTCAATTACAGGAGCGGCACTGTACTCCGCCCGAAGTTCAGAGCCGTTACACCTTGTTAGATTAAGTGATATATCTGTGTATTTTTCTGTATTATAAAAGTTAAGAATTTCTTCGCACACGTCCTCTCCGAATAGAGAAGAAAAATGCTTTACTATCCAAAGGGGAAATGAATATTTTACCGAAAGATAACGGCGGTAGTTCTTCTCTTTTTTCGGAATAGGGAGATTCTCCTTATTCCTCACCGCAGAGCGCAAAACTCCGTTGACAAATGAGCGCTCGCCAGGGTTTCTTGCAAGCTTTACCGTCTCGTTTGTTGCGGCAAAATCGGGAATAGAGTTTATATGAATTATCTGGCAAAGGCCAAGGCGCAGCAAAGCCCGCGTATAGTCGTCTATATCATCAATACTTCTGCCTGAAAGAGACGCTATAAGATAATCGTATGTAATCTTATGCTCAACAGCAGTATAAAGAAGAGATGTGAGCTGTCCTCTCTCGGAGTCTGTAAGCCTGTCTGCTGTGTGAGAGGAGAGAGAAAGATTAACATATTTTCCGCTTATCTCATAGTCAAGCATCATATCAAGTGCTATTTTTCTTATATTCATTTCTCTCTCCTTTCTTTAAATTTATTCAAAATTATCTCCGATGACTATTTTTCTTCCGCGAATATAGTCACCCGCAGACATTTTGCCCTTGCCCTCGGGGATAACCGATGTAACAAGCAATGAGCCATCGCCGCAGCCTACGGTGATAGAGCCATCGCCCTTTTCATCAAGAGCCACAACCTTACCTGCCTCGGCATTCTTTTCTATGGGGGTTGCCTTATTTATCTTCAGCATTTTGCCGTTATGATAAACAAACGCACCGGGGATTGGTGTTACTCCTCTGATGATAAAATCAAGATTTTTAGCCGATAATGTAAGGTCTAGTTTACAATCTTCCTTTTCAACCTTCTTAGCATAGGTTGCAATGGAGTCGTCCTGCTTTATTCTTTGAATGCTTCCTGCCGCAATATCGTGGATGGTTTTTGAAAGCAGGGCTGAGCCTATTTCGGCAGAGCGGTCGTGTATCGCCTCGAAGTCATCGGTAGGACCTATTTCAAACTCGGACACGGCAATAATGTCGCCTGTATCAAGCCCCTCGTCCATATACATTACAGTAACGCCTGTTTTTTCTTCACCCTCCATAATCGCTCTCTGCATAGGAGCGGCACCCCTATACTTCGGAAGCAAGGACACATGAAGGTTTATACAGCCGTATTTCGGGTAATTTATCACCTCCGACGGCAGAATTTTGCCATAGGCTACAACCACTATTAAGTCAGGGGAAAGCTCCTCTAAAAGAGAGAAAAATTCCTCGTCACGAAGAGTTTTCGGTGTATATACGGGGATATTATTTTCAAGCGCCAAAAGCTTTACTGCGGTGGGAGTCATAATCATTTTACGACCCCTCGGCTTA
Organism: Eubacteriales bacterium; assembly: GCA_045658565.1. Taxonomy (GTDB): domain Bacteria; phylum Bacillota; class Clostridia; order Oscillospirales; family CAG-272; genus UBA1740. The sequence continues at coordinate 76,235 of JAZOVF010000008.1, read as the reverse complement.
TCCTCACGGGAAATAACGCTTGTTACATTATGGCCGTCGTCGATAAGTCTCTTTAAGCAGGTGGCAGAAATCTCAGGCGTACCCATAAACATTATTTTCATACTTTAATTCCTTTTACTTAAGCTCTTCGGGGCGCAGAGGACGTATCTGCACATCTGTATAAAGCTTTCCGTCAAGGTGGTCGCACTCGTGGCAGATAGCTCTTGCAAGAAGGTCTGTGCCTGTAAGCTCATATTCATTACCCTTGCGGTCTGTTGCTCTTACAGTTACTGCCCTTGGACGCTTTGTTATACCGTAGTTTCCGGGGTTTGAAAGGCAACCCTCATTATCCTCTTGCTCACCTGCAAAGGAGATAATCTTGGGGTTTATCAACTCATAAACCTTGCCCTCTTCAACCTCAATAACAGCAATACGGCGAAGAACGCCTACCTGTACCGCCGCAAGTCCGCAGCCGCCTGCCTCACGCATAGTTTCTATCATATCGTCTATCAGCGTGCATATTCTGGGGGTAATCTCGGTTACGGGGCGCGAGACCTTTCTGAGCATTGGGTCACCGAATTTTACAATCTTTAATTTTGCCATTTTTTTATCCTCTTTTTTATACAGTAAGCGGGTTTAAGTCTACCGCCAGAGTTACATCGCGGTTAAGAGAAAACTCCGAGAGCAACTCGTGGAAGAGCCTTCGAGATTCTTTTGTTAGGCGACATTTGACTACCATACGCATTCTGTATTTTTCGTTTAATTTATATACCTGTGCCTCAAAGGGGCCGAATACAATAAATGGAAGCTTTGTATAGCTTGTTTTTATTTTTTCAATTATTTTTTCATGAAGCTCTGCCGAGCTTTTTTGCAACTCTCCCTCGTCATCTGCCGTTAGGGTAAGCTGAACCATATCGCAAAACGGAGGGTATGAAAGCTCACGTCTTACGGCAATCTCGCCCTCGTAGAATTTATCATAATCCTGAAGGCACGCAAGTCTTATAACCTCGTTTTTCGGCGCAAAGGTCTGTATAACCGCAACACCGCCGTCAAGTGCTCGTCCTGCTCTGCCGATAACCTGAGTAAGCAGGGAGAAAGTACGCTCCGAGGCGCGAAAATCGCTGACATAGAGCGACGTGTCGGCAAGAGCTACACCAACAAGAGTTACCTTTGGAAAATCGTGTCCCTTGGCCACCATTTGTGTGCCGAGAAGTATATCTGCCTTTGATTTTCTGAAATCCTCAAGCATTTTATCGTATGCAAGCTTACCGCTTGTGGTATCGGCATCCATACGCATAACGCTCATGTCGGGAAGAAAACGGTTTAATTCTCCCTCAAGCTTTTGAGTACCGTATCCCAAAAACGAAAGCTTTTCCGCTCCGCATGAGGGGCAGCACTTAGGTGTTTTTTCGGTATATCCGCAAAGATGGCAAAGGAGCTTTCCTCCGCCCTCTCCGTTATGGAATGTCAAGGACACCGAGCATCTCGGACAGCTTATTACATCTCCGCATTCCTTGCAGCTTATTTGTGTTGAATAGCCTCTTCGGTTAAGGAAGATTATTGCCTGGTTTTCCCTGTCATAAACCTCTTTTAACTCGTCGTGAAGCCTTTGGCTTATGGGAGAGGTATTACCAAGCCTCAGCTCCTCACGCATATCAACTATAATAGCCTCAGGCAGCTTTACTCCACCATAGCGCTGACGAAGAGTTACCAGAGTGTAATTTCCCTGCTGTGCCTTATAGAAGCTTTCAAGAGAGGGGGTTGCAGAGGCAAGAAGCATTAGTGCATTAGCCTTGCCGCACCTGTATGCCGCAACGTCTCTTGCGTGGTACTTGGGGTCAGACTCGGATTTGTAGGTGTGCTCGTGCTCCTCGTCAATTACAATTAGCCCTATATTTTCAAGAGGGGCGAATATTGCCGAGCGCGTACCTATAACAAGTCGGGCATCTCCTGCCTTTATTCTGCGCCAGGCATCAAGCCTCTCCCCCTTTGAAAGCGAGGAATGAATAACCGCAACTCGCTCACCATACCTCTTACAGAAAATGTTTACCGTCTGGGGTGTCAGAGAAATCTCCGGCACAAGCATTATAACAGTTTTACCGTCTTTCAAGGTGCGGTCTATTGCCCGCATTATAACCTTTGTTTTTCCGCTACCCGTAACTCCGTAAAGAAGTGCCGCCTTGGCAGTAGGCGCAGAATAAAGCGACTGGATTGTATCAAAAGCCCTTTGCTGCTCGTCACTTAATATTATTTCCGAGGTGTCTTTTTCTCTGGCATATGCCGAGTAAGGGTTACGGAAGGTCTCGGTTGCGATAAGATTTACGATTCCCTTATTTTCAAGAGCCTTAACGTGTGTCGGTGTTACACCGTGAAGCCCTCGTACAAGCTCCATATCAGCGCTTCCAATATCCAAAAGATATTTTATTATCTCACGCTGCCCCTCGCTGCTTATACCCGCCCTGCCCTTTGCATTAAGCAAGGTTACGGCAGTCTCTCTCGAGACGGCAAGTGTTACCGTCTTTTTATAGCTTATGTTAGGAAGAGAATTTGTTGCCCCGGGGGGTAATATTGTTTTTGCAGCCTCGCCAAAGGTGCAAAGAGTGTATTCCTTCAAAAACAAGCATAGCCCGAGCATCTCCTGGCTAAAGGAATATCGGTTGGTTAAAACCGAATGCACGGGCTTTATTTTGTCCCCGTCAGCGTTGCTTTTTACAGAAAAAACAACACCCCGACGGAGCTTGTTTGCCTTTCCAAAGGGCACATCGACGATACAGCCGGGATAAACACTATCGTCACAGGAATAGTCAAAGGGGCGGTCTATATGATATGGCGCATCAAAAAGATATACCTCACAATACATTCCGCTCACCTTCCATTTTGTTTTTTTACTTTAGATTTTCGGGACGGGCAAGCTTAAATCTGCCCTCCTCAAGCTTTCCGATAGCTATTTTAACAGCCTTTTTATCCTTGTACTCAGGGTCGATAAGAGCCGCAAGAGGCTTCTCGGTCTCGTGGTTGTCAATCATCTTCTGAGCACGGCTTCTCATTTCGATGTACTCATCGGTAACGATGCGGGCGCATTTTGCAACACCGACAACAAGCTCATAGCGGTTGAACTCACCCTTTGTAAGCTGGTCAATTGTAGGATATATCATATTTATCTCCATTCTGCCATTCGGCAAATTATTTTACTCTTCTTCTGCTTCGTCGTCTATATCGTCATCAATAGACAGACGGTTTGTTATAGTCTCGGTCTGTATTGCCGAGAGAATGACGTGTTCAGAGTCGGTAACTATTACCGCCCTGGTTCTTCTGCCGCAGGATACGTCAATAACCCTGCCTTCTTCTTTAGCATCTCTTACAAGCCTCTTTATGGGCTCGGAATCGGGAGAAGCTATTGCAACTATTCTGCCTGCGGAAACCATGTTTCCAAAACCAATATTTATGAATTTCATATCTCTTCCCTTTTCAACAACTGAAAGTGAGGCGCTTAAAATACGGAGAATTTCGCAAAATTACAAATTTTGATGAAGTGCAAAGATTTTTTCGCCGCCGGCTGTAGAAAACTACTGCAAGACAAAAAATCTGCCGCAATTCTCAAAATTTTACTCTATATTTTGAACTTGCTCTCTAATCTTCTCTAATTCGCCTTTCATGTTTACAACAATACGGGCAATCTTCGCATTATTGCACTTAGAGCCTATGGTATTTGTTTCACGGTTTAATTCCTGCATAAGGAAGTCAAGCTTTCTGCCCGAAGGCTCTTTTGACGCGGCTATATCATAGAATGCGCCAAAGTGAGAGCGAAGCCTTACAAGCTCCTCGTCTATAGCTATTTTATCAGCCCATATTGCACACTCGGTAAGCAGGCGGTTTTCGTCAACCTGTACGTCAACCTCTCCGAGAATTGCACGTATTCTTGCTTCAAGCTTATCGCGGTAACCTACGGTATCCTCTTTTGAAATTGATTCAACCTCGGCAGCATATTCTCTTACAAGCTCGATTTTTGCCTTGATATCACGCTCTGCCTTTTCACCCTCTACTGTACGCATAGCGGTGTAACCCGCAATTGCTTCATCAAGGACTTCTTTAAATACCTGCCACTCGGCTTCAAGATCCTCCTCAGGTCTGTCAAAGGTCAATATATCCTGGTTTCTCGCAACCGTCATTATGCTGATATCGTCCTTTAAGCCGAACTCTGCGCCAAGGCTGCGCAGAGCTGCGATATAGCTTTCGGCAAAGGCCTTATCTATACTAACATTACCTACACCTGAGGTGTGGTTGTCTACGGTTACAAAAACATCAACCTTTGCACGTGAGACAGCGCCCTTAACATATTCCTTTATTCTCTCCTCAAGAAAAATGTATGCTCTGGGAAGCTTTACATTACAGTCAAAGAAGCGAGAATTTACGCTTTTTATCTCGATTGTAATATCCTTTTCAGTACCCTCGCGTTTTGCTCTGCCGAAGGCTGTCATACTTTTAATCATCAGTTTTCTCCGAAAAATTTATTTTTTCTTACGGGCTGAAAGATTGGTTATCTCGTTCATAAAGGAATCAACGTCCTTAAACTCACGGTAAACAGAAGCAAAACGGATATAGGAAACTATATCAAGCTCCTTAAGTCTTGTGAGAACCATTTCGCCAATGTTTTTCGAGGAAATTTCGGTAATTATGGAATTCTGAAGCTCCGCCTCTATAGATGCTGCTATCTCCTCGGCGTTCACAGGGCGCTTCTGGCAGGCACGCTCAATTCCGAGAATAAGCTTATGCTTATCAAAGAACTCACGTCTGCCGTCACGCTTTACTACAGCTATCGGAACGGTATCAACAACCTCATAAGTGGTAAATCTCTTACCACAGGAGGGGCATTCGCGGCGGCGCTTTATGCTCGCGCCTTCATCTATGGGACGGGAATCAAGAACTCTTGAATCCGGCGAATTACAAACAGGGCATTTCATAAAATGAATCTCCAAAGATTATTATTCATATTATTTTATCATAAATCTTTTAAAATGTAAAGGGGTATTTATAAAAAAACACAGCCGCAGTTACTTTTTCTGCAGCTGTGTGGAGACTTTATGCTTTTTTAGTAAATTTTGTTTTTATCTTTGCGCCAAAATTATCCAAGGCCTTAATTTTAATTTCGCTAAATTTTTTAAACGTCAATGGCCATACTGCTCCTGCAAACACAACTATAAGAAAATATCTTATAATCCTTGCTATCTGCTCGTTACCAAAAAGGGCTGTCAAGGGCGCAGAAAGGCCGGCTTTTATAGCCAGAACAATTACAAAGCCAATTGCCGCCTTGATTATCTGAGCATACCACGAAGCCTTTGTATCAAAGTTTACATAGGTCGTATCAACGAACCATACTACAACAAGACCAACCGTACAACCAAGGAGAGTGCAGGCATTTTTAAATGCGCTGTTATAGTTTTCTGCATCAAGGCTAGCATCTGCTTTGACAAGCAGAACATAACCGAGAAATGCGACAGAAAGAACTACTGAGATAACAACGATAACAGGATATGCCTTATCAAATTTCTCTTCTGTCTCAAACCAAGGGCGAAGTATAAGCACAAGACCGAGGGACACAAGGAGGGATGTTACAACATCAAGAGGTGTATGAACACCAAGATACATACGCGAGAATGACACAAGAGCAATTATGATAACAGAAACAACCGTTACCCAGCGCTTTTTGCGATTATATGCCGCAATACAGCCAAATGTCGTAGCAGTATTCTGAGTATGTCCCGAGGGGAATGAATAGCCGGTAGCCTCAATTTTAGAATCTCCGACAGGCTGAAAATCAGGGTTTATGTGCCAGGGTCTCGGAACACTGCAGGCAAGCTTTGCCGCCTGGTTTATCAGCGTGCCAAGCAGTCCCGAAAGGAGGATAAAATACCCCTCTCTCTTATCAATACACCAGAAGAAAACTATTGAAATAGCAAGGAATACCGTTTCCTCACCAAGATGCGTTACTGTTTCAAAGAAGAAGTCAAAAACAGGATTTCCGATGTCTCTCAAAAAATACAGAAACGGCATACACCACTCTGCAATATCAGTTAAAAATTCCATAAAACCTCCGAAATTTTATGCCAAATAAAGATGCATATATATTCCTACCCATTGGGCTATTGCACCGGCCAGAACAAAGAAATGCCAGATAAAGTGAGAACCCTTCAATTTAATAGCAAATGGAATTATACCTATAGTGTAAATAACACCGCCAAGCAGTATCCAGGTTGCAAGCTCGGATGCCCCGCCAAAAATCATAAACGGCAAAAGCATCAAGGCACTCCAACCCAATATTACATACATGGGAATATGGAGAAAACGAAGTCTGGTAGGACCAAAAACTCCAACAAGACTGATTCCCGCAGCTATTACAGCCCACTGAACAGTAAAGAATATAAAGCCGAAAAGATTACCGAAATAGCATATCAAAACAGGGGCAAACGTAGCTCCAATAAGAAGATATATGCCCGAATAATCAAATCGTCTGAACAGTCTTTTTACTCCGGAGCCATGACGGAACGCGTGGTAAAGACAGCTCATTGTGAACATAGAGAAAAGTCCTACAAAGTATATGGCCGCCGAGATGTATTCCTCTGCTCTATCGGCTGATATTACCATAAGAATCAACGCAACAACAGCAAAAATACTGCCTAATCCATGAGTTACCGAATTTCCTATTTCTTCAATGAGCGAGCGCTTTGGCGGGTCCTTAGGCACAGGCTTGCCCTCGCTTATACGCAACTCATCAATTTCTTTTTTATAAATCTGCTCGGCATTATCGCACTCGTTTACAAAGCGCTCCTTTGCCGATAAAAGCGCTGCTTTATATTCTGATTTAATTTGCTTTTTTGTTTTCATAGAATCTATTAAATGCTTATTTTTTTCAAGCAAAGCAACCGACAATTACTCAAGGTTTCAAATAGATAAAGCACGTAAAAGTAGCTGCTTTTGCAAACAATTATTGTCAAATATGCGGTTGGCGCACCGTCGAAAACCGAAAGTGCACCGTAAACTTATGTATTACTTAAGAAGCTTTTCAACAGCAGCCTTGATTTCAGGGCACTTGCAATTTGCGAAAAAGTACTCCTGGAACTTAGGACCTGCAATAGCTCCCTTAACAAGATCTCTGTCAAGGTTTTCGAGAATGTAAACCATATCGGTGTGAGTTACCTTTTTAACCTCGTCAAGAATCTTCTTGTTTCTCTGCTCGGGAACTGCTCTCTCACGAGGATAGCCAAGACCCCACTCGGAAACGAAGAGCTTTTCAAAAACGTACTGAAGGTTAAGTTCACAGCCCCAGCCCCAGCCCTTAGCGAAAGGCATAGAGATAGCGTTACCGTTATTAACCTGAGTAAACTGATAAGCGTCGGTAGGATCAACAACGTGACCGCAAAGAACACCGGGGAAAGAGTTACAAGCAAGCATAGCTCCCTCGCCTGTGCCGCAACCTGTGATTACAAGGTCGCAAGCGCCGGAGTTAAGAAGAATTGCGGAAAGAATACCGATCTGAACGTAGGTAAGCTGCTCCTTATCCTCTGCGGAGTACATTCCGTAGTTAAACACCTCGTGACCGAGAGGCTCAACAACAGAGCGAAGAGTAGACTCGATAAGAGCGTTCTTAGCCGCCTGGCTGTTTTCGTTAATAAGTGCGATTTTCATAATTTTTCTCCTATATGTATTTTTTATTTTATTTTTGGAAATTCATAAGCTGTAAAATTGCCATAAAAATCGACAACGCCCACCTTGTTTTCAAAAATTATCGGTGTAGAGGTCAATGGCGCTCCAACTTTTATTTTTTTAATACATTCTTCGCTGTAAATATCATAGAAATATATATTTCCGTCACAGGACGCAAACATAATAACTTTATCGGTTACGGCTATTATATCGCCAACCGCAACGTATGCCGAATGGTCAAGATAAGGGCAAATGGCGATCAAGGACTCGCCTACACCATAACGCTTTCTTATTTCTAAACTATCTTTATCCATCGCCACAACACCGAAATCGGACATTGAAACGAAAATAAATTCGTCTGTAATAAGCGGCTTTGAGGGTGTATCGAATGCACTGTCGCAATATTTTTCGGTCTCTGCAAAAATCTCACCGTCATCGACAGACAACTTTATCAAAGTTCTGCCGGATGGTACGTAAACCGTTCTGCCATCGGCAACGGGAGAAGCCAAGGAATCCTTAATTCTCGGTATATCCCATAACAGATTTCCCTGCTCGTCAAGGACACAAAATCGTCCCCATTGAGACGGAAATACAATTTTTTCGTCAATTTTCAGAATTTTTGCGGACTTTGTACCGCCGTTACCGTTTGTTTCGGCGAAAAACATCAACTTTCCGTCATCTGCCGAATAACCCCCCAATCCTAAACTGCCGTGAACGTATAAAAGTCCTTCGTCTATTAAAAGACCGCCCTTATAATATTTCGGAGAAGCTTCGGGTAACTTTACGCTCCACAAAACGTCGCCATGCTTTACGTCAAAACAGAGCAAATTTCCGTTAGTATCAAGCAAAAACAGTCTGCCATCACTATATACAGGCTCGGTTTTTGTTCCGTAATTAAGCGGTTTTTTATATATGATTTCTCCACTCTCGGAGTCCAAGGCGCAAAGAAACGCATCCTTTGGATAACCGTCGGAAGAACTTACGGCATATATCCTACCGTCTGCATAAATCGGTGAGGTGAAAAGGAATTCATCGCCAAGCTTTTTGCGATAGATAAAGGTGGAAATTTTATCGGTATATTTATTTTCGTTATATACAAGCTTTGTACTAAGTTCAGCACCGCATACATCGGTAATTCTTATACAAGCAGGCGAAAGGTCTATGCCGCCCTGGTCAGGACGGGCAGTTGAGATGTTAAATGCACCGCACTCGGTTTTGTTGCAAAAGTTTGTGTGAAGATGACCGAATATCCAAGCGAGAATACCGTGTTCCTTCAAGTCAACAGACTCGCTTGTGCCGTAAACGAAGTCCTCCTCTGATTCGTGGCAAAAACTGTGTGAAAATACAACGATTTGTTTACATTTATTATATAAAAGGTCGTTTTTAAGCCATCTTACCGAGTCATCGGGCTCGTAAAGACCGGCAGTCTCGCCTTTTCTGATAGGTAACACAACGTAATGAGTTCCGCCGTGGTCAAAGGAATAATATATAGGTCCGTAAAGACGCTCAAAGCTATATTCACCGTACTTATCGTTTACGTAATCGTGGTTACCGATAGTGTATCTCACAGGGATACCCAAGGTGTGATAATTAAGCTCGCGATAATGCGTTTGAAGTCCTCTTATACGGCAAATATCGCCTGTGTGGATCAAAAAATCGCAATCCTCGTTCTTTGAGGTATTTCTTGCAAAATCTATCCACTTGTCAATTTTTGCGTTGTCAAGGAATATTTCGGTGTCCGATACGTGAGCAAAACGACTGAAATCCTTCTTTGGAATCGGAGAAATATAGAAATCATATACACTGTGCCCAGAGTCAATATACCTAAACCAATCGTCATGATAAAGCGTTAGAACTCCGACAGAAATCACATTTGCTCTATCCCACCCCGAAAGAGTGTAAGCACCGTTTTCGTCGGTTATTGAGATGTTCAAGCCGTCTGTAACCTTGATATTTTCAAGAGGTGTTCCGTCATACAGATAAACGTGGCCTGTATACATTTTTACTCCTTTATGATCAATCGGGATCGTAATTTTAACGTGAGAAATTTAACGTGGGGAATTTCAACGCACGGAATTTTGCGTCAGACGAGACACGCCGAGGAGCACCTGCGACGGTGTAGTTACCTACTCCGAGCCGAGCACAAAAGGCGTAACAAAGTATCACGCAAAATTACGGCATTATAGTTTTAACGTGGGGAATTTTAACGCACGAAATTTTGCGTCAGACGAGACACGCCGAGGAGCACAGGCGACGGTGTAGTTACCTACTCCGAGCCGAGCACAAAAGGCGTAACAAAGTATCACGCAAAATTACGGCGTTAAACGGTTAGGACCTCTGAAGAGGAACTCTGCCTCTTTAATCGAAAGTCCAAGGAAGAGCATGGTAAGACGGTCGATACCGATACCGAAGCCTCCGTGAGGAGGACAGCCGTACTTGAAGAATTCGAGATAGAACTTAACGTCTTCGGCAAGGCCTTTTTCCTCTGCCTGAGCTTTAAGAACGTCGTATCTGTGCTCACGCTGTGCGCCTGTTGTAATCTCAACACCGCGCCAGATAAGGTCGTAGCCACAGGGTATACCGTTTTCGTCTCTCATGTGATAGAAGGCACGCTCTGCGGCGCTGTAATCGGTAATGAAGAGAAATTCGTGGTCGAACATATCCTTGCAAAGCTGCTTCGTCATACGTTCAGCCTCGGTGGTAAGGTCACCTTTAAGCTCGTCGGGAACGGTGTAGCCGTATCTCTTTTCAAGCTCCGCATATACGTCAGCGAGTTTCATTCTGGGGAAAGGAAGCGAGGGAACAGTAACCTTAAACTCCTCACCAAAGAGGGCTACTATCTCATCACCGTGCTTCTCTGCCACCTTTTCAATCGCATAGGCAAGAAGCTCCTCCTCCATCTTCATAACATCCTCAAAAGAGTTGATGTAAGAGAACTCAAGATCAAAGCCGGTAAACTCGGTTGCGTGCTTGTTGGTGTAGGACTTCTCTGCTCTGAAAACAGGACCTGTCTCGAATATACGCTCAAGGCCCGAAGCCATAGCCATCTGCTTATAGAACTGAGGAGATTGTGCAAGGTATGCGTTAGTATCGAAATACTTAACCTCAAATACATCAGATCCGGACTCGGATGCAGCACCGATAAGCTTGGGAGTGTGTATCTCTACGAAGTTGCGATCCACGAGGAACTCACGCATAGCATTAGTAAGAGTTGTCTGCATTCTTAGCATAAGGTGATTTTTATCTCTGCGAAGGTCGATCCAACGGTAATCCATCTTAACGTCAATGTCGGAATCATCCTTAATGGGAAGAGCGTCTGCAATAGACTCAATCTTCATTGCGGTGGGGTACATTTCCTTACCGCCCATTTTTACATACTCGCTGAGAACAACCTCACCCTCAAAGGTTACAACAGAGTGAATAGTGAGTGAGTCAAGCATTTCGGTGAATTCGGGGTGCTTTTCTTTCTCGATAGTCACCTGGAGCTTGCCGGTAATGTCTTTAACAACAATGAACGCCATCGTTCTCTTGTTACGGAAGTTTTCAACAAAGCCCGAAACGCGGCAAATGCCGGGAGCAACGTCTTTAATATAAGTTCTTTCCATACTTTATATATCCTTTTCTTTATTTAATCGTATTAAGAAAATCTATTGAATCTTCGAGCCATCTCTGAGCCAAAGGCTCGGCAACACGTGCCTCGTGGTTAGCATAGGCTGTTGCAAGTGAGATTCCGTGGCAGCCGTAAGGATAAACGTGGATAGAAACAGGAACCTTTTTCTCCACATACCTTGCCGCAAGCCTAAGCGAGCCGACAACGGGAACGGTTTTATCCTCTGCTGTATGCCAGATAAATGCGGGGGGCGAATTTTCATCCACATTTTCTTCAAGAGAATATTTTCTCTTAAGCTCCTCGGGAATCTTGTCAAATGGCATACCTGTAAGATGCTCAAATGAGCCGCGGTGAGTGTCTGTCATAGCGGTTACAACCGGGTAAGAAAGCACTACTCCCTTGATTTTAAGCTCATCGGCAGTTACACCGAGAGTTTCAAGAACGAGTTTGTCCTTCGCCATAAGAGCGAGGCTTCCTGCAAGATGACCGCCTGCAGAAAATCCGACTGCAAATACTCTGTCAGGATTGATAAAATACTTATCGGCATTCGCCTTTATATGAAGAACGGCTCTTGAAGCATCAAGAAGCTGGGTGGGATAAACATCTCCTTCCTCTGCCACTCTGTACTTCAAGACAAATGCATTATAGCCTCTGGAGGCATAGGCAAGAGCAACAAGCTCCCCCTCTCTGTCAGAACAAACAGCTCTGTAACCACCGCCGGGAATTACAAGCATAGCATCACGTCTTGCGTTTCTGAATTCCGAAACATAGGCGTCAAGATAAGCACGCTTATCATCGGATAAATATATTCTTTCGATTAACATGTTGTGACCTCTTAAACGCATTCTTTTACTTATATATTATACAATATTAATTAGAAAAAAACAAGATGTTTTCATTCTTTTATTAGAAAAACGGACTGCTTTTTTGATAGACAGTCCGTTTAAGATTATATTTTGCTAAGCTTTACAAGGTAAGTGGTATAAATAGGCATATCAAGGTAAATAGCTGAATCAAAAAGAAGTAAAGATCTCTTCCATCACAGGCTCAAGATTATGATTTTCATCAATCACAAGAACCTCTGCCTTGATTTTTTCTCCCTCTTTTATAGGGATATTATTAAGCGATAACTTTGTTTTCTTATATTTTTTGGCATCATCTGCCTCATTAAAGTAAGTCAGGAGAACAGCCGCCTCATTTTCATTTTTAGCGGCTGCGGAGTAGAGGTATTCGTCACATTCGGTTTTAACCGCTGTGCCTATATCACGAAGATGCGCAAAGGCAAGGAAGGTATAAAAAGTCTTGTGGGAACGGTAGGTATGAGTGTCCCCGAGTCCGCAGAATGCCGAGGGTCTGCCCTCGTAGTACATCATCATATCGATTTTCTTGTACTGAAGAGCGGACATTACACCTGCAACAAAAGAAGAAACCTTTAGCCCCTTTATTGTATCTATTGTATGCATAAACTTCTCTGCCTGCCAGCCCCTGACGTAGTTCCACTTTTTGTAATGGGTTTCAACATCGCCGTAGCCGTATTTTTCAAGCCACAAGTTAAATCTGTCAACCGACTCGAAAAAGTCCTCAACAGTCTTGACGTAGCGGTGGTAGGAAATATAGTCCGCGGTTATACCCGCATTTCTTATAGAAGAGAAGAACAGCTCACAGAATTCCTCATGCCAAACGGTTGCAATTGCTGGACCGCCGATTTTAGGATGAGGAAATTTTTCTTTAAGATATTTAAATACAATTTGATGCTCTAATACATTCACAGACTACCAACATTATCACATACAAGATATATGAACACACCCACACCAATATGGGAAAGGCTTGCTCCTCCAGATAGCCTTCCTTGGCAGTGGAGGATGTAAAAAGCGGTCTGCTCTTTGCAGACCGCTTAAGATATTTTGATTAGTTTGTTGCTACGTCTACTCTGACATGCATTCCGCACTCTTCACACATGAAGTAATATGCATCACGAACTATAACAAACTCGGTTATGTCGTCAGGAAGCTTACCGTTGACCATAAGAGTTTCAAAGTCAACACCATTCAACACGTGGTTTCCTCTGTCAATTACAGCTCCGAGAGTATAAGTTTCTCCACCGTAGAAGAATGTATACTCAACATAGCCCATTGACGAACAGGTTGCCTCTGTCTTAATATCAACATCAACCGATGTAAGTCCGGAGTAGGTTTTTGTATCTCCGCAACCCTCAACGTTACATTTAGCAAAAATTGTCTGTGTGCCATCGGGATTCGAGGTACGAGTTGCAACGTAGTTATGCTCATCCTTGTTGTAGTCGGTTTCAGACACATATGTGCAACCATAATAGCTACAAGCAAATTGCTTTTTGCCGGAGATTACACAAGGTGAGCTGTCTGTATCGATTATTGTAGTTTCACCGTCGTGGAGTCTATAAACCTTAACCGCAACTGTATCACCGCACTCTGTGCATATATAAGATGCAGACATATCATTAGATGTATCATCGACAGAATCTGTGCAGCTAATATTAGCAAATCTCAGTTTAACAGAACCGTTCTTTACATACTTTACATATTCAAGTCTTGCACCTTCATCGATAAGCTCGTTACCTAAAGCATGAGGTATAACAGGAATAGCTTCTGACATCTCATAAACGCCACCACTATGATAGCAGGTGTACACAATTGTTCCTGCTTCCTTGCAGGTGGGTTCCTTTGTAATCGAAACATCTACAGAAACATTTTTGATAACCTCTGTTTCATTACAGTGGCACTTACCGTTTAACAAGAATCTATCATTTTCAATTCCGAGTGTATAGTCATAATCATGCCCAAGAGGTTCAACAACCTTAGTTACAGTATTATCGTCACCGTAGGTGCATCCCTCAATATCGCAGTAGAAGTTTGCTATACCTTCAAATGTGCAGGTAGGAGCCTTTGTTGTTACCCATGTACCGGAGTGGGGTCTGTATACTGTTACAAGTATATCTTGCTTGCAGGATTCGCATACATACATACCGTATGTTTCTTGGTCACAGGTGAGATAAATATTGTCAAAGACATTTATTCCGTTATCAATATAACGATAATCGAACCATCCGGCCTGATCCTGAAGAGTCTCCGCACGAACACCGTTCAAGAAATGTCCTTTGCCATGGTCTATCGGCTCATCATATGAATACTTGCCCGATGCAGTAACGTGGGTGTATCTTATAACATCATCAACGGTACAATCCTTGCTGATTATAGTTTGTTCTTCCACCTCAACGTTTTCAACCATTATATCAATGTGAGTACATCCCTTGGATCTCTTAGTGCAGGCTACGGCAAGATGGAACTTTGCTCCGTCCTTAACAAGGATTGTTTCACCGTCTACATGCGCCTCAGTTGCGGGAATTTCTCTAGTTAAATTTTTACCTCCGCAAGAAGAGCAGGAAGCAAGAATCTCTTCGCCGGGCTTATAGCACTCGGCATTAGCAGTCTTTACCCACGTTCCATTCTTATGGGGTTTAAATACTGATATATAGTCATTTTCGTGGCAGACATCACATTTATATACTCCCTGCATAATTCGATCCCCATCAGCTGCTGTTTCGCAACAGGTCTCATCGCGATTAGGATCGTCGATAAGAGTTATCTTGGAGAATATCTTACTGTGAGTCTTTTCACTGTAAACTTTATCTTCTATCGCAACACCGTTTATGTAATGACCCTTGGCAGGAATCTCTTCCTTTGCCGATGTAAACTCAATACCGTATACAGAGCAGGTGTAATACTTGCTTCCGGGAGTTGTACAGGTTGCAACCTCGTCAATCTTCTCGGTTACATCAACATTCGCCAAATTAACCTTAAACGGACAGAATTCACACTGTGCACTAAAGTTAAACACATCATCTGCTCTTACAAGATTTGTGTGGTTTATATCGTCATTAACAAACTTATGTGCGTTATTATCAACTGGAATTTCAAAGGTCTCTTCTCCTGTCTTTGCCTTACACAAAGAGCAGTAATACATCTCTGTACACGAGCCTTCTGTTGTACATGTAGCCGGAGTACCGATAATTTTTACCGTATCAGTAGCACCTGTGTGAACAACTTCACCGTTGCTATTAACCTTAATCGGCACCGTTTCAACTGCGTAAACCTTAGCGCACTCGGGATAAGAGCATCTCTGCACCCTTTTACCCTCGGACTGACATGTAGCCTGGAGCTCTATTTTCCACAACTTGTTACAGGTGTGGGTCTTATCAAGCTCAAATCTTGCGTAAATATTAACGTCTTTTTCTATTGGATCTTTTTCAAATGAATGGGCGTTGAACTCTTTTGTCCACTTGCCCTCGTCAAAATACCAGCCTTTAAAAACATAGGCGGTCTTAGTAGGATCAGAGGGAAGGGTTACTCGGGAATTTCCGCTTGTTGTGCAGGACTTGTACACCTGGCCGTCAACAATGAAATCCACCTTATACTGTTCTGTTGTCGGAACACACGCAAATAAGCTAAGAGCGAGTATTCCGGTACAACATAACAGCAAGAGTTTCAGTAAATGTTTTTTCATTTTTCCCTCCTATTAAATAATATGTCAAAACTATGCATTCCAAAAAAATGCATAGCAGGACCTTTGTACCATAACGCAACTTCTTATAAAGTCATTAGCAGGGCGGCCGCAAGGCGACCGCCCGCCTTTTAAATAAGAAGTGGAGGAATGGAGAATATTACTTCACTCGATTTCTTAAAATTCGACTTCAAGGATTAAATCCTTTAGTCTTACGTTCTTTGTTTAAAATTACTGGAAGTCAACCATTGCGGGAGCATCAGCGCCAAGCTTCTGAACCCAAACAGTTACGTCGTGAGCATCGCAATCCTTGCAAGTGCACTCGCAGTGGATGTAACCGAGAACAGCCTCGGTAGTAGAGAATGCTACGTTGTCAAGCTCCTTAACGAGATCCTTGTAATCAGCATGATCTGCGTTGTAGATCTTGATCTTGATGTTTTCCTTACCCTCAACAATTGCAACCTTCTCGCCGTTTACAAGAGTCTTGTGAGCGAACTGAGGAAGAACAACAACAGCTGCACCGTTAGTGCCATCGCACTTGGTCCAGGAAATCTTGCCTTCTCCGTCGCCCTGGCAGGTAGCGGGATCGGTGGTAACGTCAACTGCATAATCAGCAACTACGCGGTATGCAACAGTGCCGCAGCCGTTGTCACAGAAATCTCTGTGGTAGGGCTTCTTAGAATCGGTTACGTTAGCATAGTCAGCAGTGTTGAATACAGTACCGTCCTTAGCGTCGGTGTAAAGAGTCTCATCAACGTAGGTGTAGGTGTGACCAAGAGCAGAAACCTCTCTGTACTGTGCAGTACCGCACGCTGTGCAGTTGGTGGTTTCCTTACCAGCTTCGGTACAAGTGGGAGCTTCACCGGGAACGCCTACCCAAGTAGCACCAACAGTAGTGTGTCTAGCCTTTACGTATACGGAAATATCCTTATCGCACTTACCGCCGTCATGTACAGCTGTACACCTGAAGTGAGCAAGAACTGCCTCGTCACATACGAGAGGATGGTTAGCGAAGAGAACAACGCCGGGAACCTCATCATAGTAGTAAGCGGTCTCAAACTCCTTGCCTGCCTCAACCTGATCAACAGAGGTCATAGGTTTGCCGTTAAGCTCGTGCTTAACAACATCGTCTCCAGCCTTGGTTACATTGTACTCAAGACCGGTTGCCTTGTGAACATAGATGTAATTTGCAGCATCACCGCACTCAACGAACATGTCGGAATCTGCTTCATCAAAATCGTACTCATTATTATCAGCCTTATCAGGAAGAGCGCCGATTTCCTTAGTTATGGTCTTACCGCAGCTAGCAACGGTACATACGCCCTCAACAACACCACCGGTAGTAGCAGTAGGAGCGGTAACAGTGTTCCAAGTAGCAACATTATGTACGCCGTCAAAGCCCTCGTTTGCAGCAGCAGCAACATCGGTATACTCGATGTAATCGCAATCTGCACAATCCTTAGCGGTCTTACCGCCTACGCAAGCATCGCCCTCTGCAAAGTATGCAGCACCGAGAGTGTGACCTGTCTTAGTGGTCTCCTCGGTAACAACTACGTTGTACTCAACTCCGCAGTGGAGGCAGATGTCAGCAGAATAGCCGTCATCAACACAAGTGGGAGCCTTAACAACCTTGTCACCGCTTGCTACGTGGATAAGGGTTTCACCCTCCTTGTACTCAACCCATGCACTTGCACAGTCGTTACAAACATAGAGAACCTCGTCCTTGGTGAGCGCACCGTTTTCCAGCTTGTGAGCCTCGGTAACGATCTGAATGGGGTTAGCATGCTGGCATACCGCAGCCTCGGGAATAGCGGTAGTAGTCTTTGTACCATCATCATAGGTGATAACAAGGTCGTTACCAACGAACTCAACACCTACAATAGTCTTAGCAGCAACATCCTCTGTTTCGCCTTCGCCACAGGAAACAAGAGCCGCGCCAATCAAAAAGCACATTGCCAAAACTGCCAACAGTTTAATGAGTGTGTTTTTTCTCATTGTAATTTTTCTCCTTTAGTCTTTCTTCTTTTAAAAATTTTGTTTTTGGAAAAATCACACATTAGTATATTCTGCACACTGCAAAAACGTTTTTCAAAAAGTGGCGAAAATTTCAAAAAACAGTTTTCACACCTTTGCACATGACAAAAACAGGCAAAATACACCTCTGTGTACCTTCTCTTCTGCAATTATACAACTTTTAGGTCGAAATGTCAATAGTTTTTCCGAAAATATTCTCTTTTTTTATTATTTTTTTTATAAATAATTAAACAGGGCTTTCCTAGCAAAAAATCCACCGTTTTAAGAGACAAAAATATAAGCACCAAAGCCCCGAGATACTCGATGAGGCTTTGGCACTTTTTACTAACAATTTTCAGTTGTTTTTTGTTATTTTGCACAACAAGAATTACTTGTCTGCATCACGCATAGAGAGGTTCTGTCTTCCCTTTTCATCGGTTCCGAGATACTTGACTCTTACGGTATCACCAACAGCAACGACGTCCTCAACCTTCTCGGTTCTCTTGTCCTGGAGCTTGGAAATGTGAACCATTCCCTCCTTGCCGGGAGCGTACTCAACGAATGCACCGATAGGAATAATACGAGTAACAGTTCCCTCATAGGTCTCGCCTACAACAGGCTCGAAAACGATAGCATCGATAATAGCCTTAGCTCTGTCTGCGCTATCGCGCTCAACTGCAGCGATAAATACGGTGCCGTCATCGTTAATATCAATCTTTGCGCCGGTGTCAGCAACAATCTTCTGAATAACCGCGCCGCCTTTACCGATAACCTCTCTTATCTTGTCGGGGTCGATAGTCATAGAAATCATCTTGGGAGCATACTTTGAAACCTCGCTTCTTGGCTCGGGAATAGCAGCAAGGATAATCTTGTCGATAATCTCGTTTCTGCCCTGGTGAGTAGTTTCAAGAGCCTGCTTGATGATCTCAGGGGTAAGACCGTCTACCTTAAGGTCCATCTGAATAGAGGTGATACCCTTTTTGGTACCTGCTACCTTAAAGTCCATATCGCCATAGAAGTCCTCAAGACCCTGAATGTCTATCATAGTATCCCAAGAGCCGTCCTCAGCGGTGATAAGGCCGCAGGAAATACCAGCAACAGGAGCCTTGATCGGTACACCTGCATCCATAAGCGCAAGAGTAGAGCCGCAAACAGAACCCTGAGAGGTAGAGCCGTTAGAGGAAACAACCTCGGAAACAAGACGGATAGCATAGGGGAATTCTTCCTCAGAGGGAAGAACCGGAACAAGAGAGCGCTCAGCAAGAGCACCGTGACCAATCTCACGGCGTCCGGGGCTACGAAGAGCCTTTGCCTCACCGGTAGAGTAACCGGGCATATTGTAATGGTGCATATATCTCTTGGTTGTCTCGTCATCAAGACCCTCAAGCTTCTGAGCATCGGAAAGTGTGCCAAGGGTTGCGATAGTGAGAACCTGAGTCTGACCTCTGGTAAAGAGACCTGAGCCGTGTACTCTCGGAATTACGCCAACCTCAGATGCAAGGGGACGGATTTCGTCCATGCGTCTGCCGTCAACACGCTTCTTGTCAACAAGGAGCCAGCGGCGAACGATCTTTTTCTGTATTTTGTAGATAAGCTCGGGGAGAACTACCTTAATATCCTCGTACTTCTCTTCAAACTTTGCAACGATATCATCCATAATGGGCTGCATTTTTGCATCTCTTACATTCTTATCGTCGGTATCAAGAGCCTCCATAACGGCCTTTTCGCAATATGCGAAAATCTCATCAAACATATCGTGGTCAAGCTCGCCCGAAGCATAAGCAAACTTAGGCTTACCGATCTCGGCAACGATGTCGTTGATAAAGCCAACAACACCCTTACACTCCTCGTGAGCCTTCATAATAGCCTCGAACATAACCTCATCCGAAACCTCGTTAGCTCCTGCCTCAATCATAACCACCTTGCCCATAGATGCGGCAACAGTAAGCTCAAGGTCAGACTTTTCGCGCTGAGCTGCTGTGGGGTTAACAACTATCTCGCCGTCAACAAGACCCATAAACACGCCTGCGATAGGTCCGTTCCAGGGAATGTCAGAGATAGAAAGGGCAATAGATGCACCGATCATAGCGGTGATCTCGGGAGAACAGTCGGGGTCTACCGACATAATTGTAAGAAGAAGAGAAATGTCGTTACGAAGATCCTTGGGGAACAGGGGTCTTACAGGTCTGTCGATAACACGGCCTGCAAGAACTGCCTTCTCGGAGGGCTTACCCTCACGCTTGAGGAAGCCGCCGGGGATCTTACCAACCGCATAAAGCTTTTCGTCATAGTCAACAGAGAGAGGAAGGAAATCTATGCCCTCTCTGGGGGATGCGGATGCTGTTGCGGTTGCGAGAACGGTTGTTTCGCCGTACTGAACAAGAGCCGCACCGTTTGCAAGGCCTGCTATCTTACCTGTCTTAACAACAAGGGGACGGCCTGCCAGCTCATACTTGAACTCTTTGTAATCGTCAAATGTTTTGAAATTTTCTACCATGTTTTTTACTCCTTTTATTTTTATTTCAGAGCGAACATAGCACTTAAGTATACGCTCGAGAGTCTCTCAAGCACATAATTAACTGCTACTTCCGCTCCATTTTTTCGACTTTTGGGCAGTCATAACAAACGGGAACGAAAAATCCGTTCCCGTCTATTACAACATAAGTTATCTCGGGAAGTATAAATATTACTTTCTGAGACCAAGCTTCTTGATGATCGCTCTGTATCTTTCGATATCCTTCTTAGCAAGGTAAGCGAGAAGCTGCTTTCTGTGACCAACCATCTTGGAGAGACCTCTCTGAGAATGGAAGTCCTTGGGGTTCTTCTTCATGTGCTCGGTGAGCTCATTGATTCTGGTTGTAAGAATAGCAACCTGAACCTCGGGCGAACCTGTGTCCTGCTCATTGATCTTGTACTCAGCAATGAGGGCGGTCTTTGTTTCCTTAGAAATCATTTGTCTTCACCTTTCTTAAAAATTATATTCCCAAAACCGAGCGTTGTGCGGGTGAAAAGCTCGAGCTACGCAAGGAATTCTTCCAAACGGAGCAAGGCCATACACAATACCCAGCAATAGGCCAACGGGTATTATATCACAAACTTTTGCGTTTGTAAAGAGTTTTTTCACAAAAAATCAAAATTTATTTTGTTGAATTTGCTACTATTTCTTCCTCTACGCCAATTTCATCCTTTATTTCTGAAAACTTGATAGCCTTCGGGAAATTGAGCTTAAGTGCCGTTGCAATAACACGGATAGCAAAAACGATTAATGTGCAACCGAATGCAGCCACCGCCTCCGCAGCCTCGTGCCCCGACATAAACACCGTTACATTAAGATAATAGAATGCCGAACCCGCAATTGTAGCCACGGCATAAACATATTTTCTGAGAACAAAAGGAATATCACGCAGAATTATATCTCTTGTAAGTCCGCCAAACACCGAGGACACCATACCCATAGTAACGGCAACAAAGGCGCCAAGCTCAATACAAGCCGCAGTTCCCATAGCCGCAAAAACACCGATACCTATGGCATCGAGGATATTATTTATAGCTACCACAAAGCGTTCTTCATTAACATACTGCTTTTTAAATATGGCAGCAACGGCAAAAACCGCCACAGAGGTAACAAAGGCGATTATCAGATGAAGATTTGCATCAGGCAAGCCCGAAAGCACCCACGGCACAGGTCTGTCGATAGCTCCGCCAACAAGGATGTCTCTCATAATTCCTCCGCCAAAGCAGGTTATCAATGAAAGAAACACAACACCGAACAAGTCTGTTTCCTTGTCAATAGCAACCATAGCACCTGCCGCAGAGAAAGAAATTATACCAATTATCTCCAAAATGCTAATAACTGTTTCCATTATTGCCTCTAAAAATCATAGTTTTGTCAAAAGTGCTTCAAGAGCCCTTGCTCTGTGGCTTACGGCATTCTTTTCCTCATCGGTCATTTCGGCAACCGTGCGTTCCTCACCGTCCATAACGAAAATAGGGTCATAGCCAAAGCCGCGCTCACCCCTTGGTGTATCAATAATTTTGCCGTACATATACCCTTCAGCGCACACTTCCCTGCCATCGGGATAAACCAGAGCCACAGCAGAGGTATAGTGAGCAGACCAGTCCTCTTTATCACGAAGATTTGCCAAAAGAAGTGCGTTATTTGCTTCATCCGAAGCATTACAGCACACAGAGCTTGCGTACCTTGCGCTGTAAATTCCGGGAGCACCGCCCAGCGAATCCACGCAAATTCCGCTATCGTCAGCCAGGGCGGCACATCCTGTAATTTCGGTTATTTCACGAGCCTTCTTGAGGGCGTTCTCCATAAAGGTGCTGCCATCCTCAACAGTCTCGTGGCTAACCCCTGCTTCCCTGAGCGAAAGTATTTCGTCAAACTTGCCCGAGAGAATTTTCTTTATCTCTTTAATTTTATGAGCATTGTTAGATGCTATAATAAGCTTCATATTAGAAGAGTCCTGTAATTTTTCCGTTTTCATCAACATCGATTTTTTCAGCCGCGGGAATCTTAGGAAGTCCGGGCATTGTCATAATATCGCCTGTAAGAACAACAACAAATCCTGCACCGGCGGAAACCTTTACATTCTTTATTGTAATCTTGAAGCCCTCGGGAGCGCCAAGCTTTGTAGGATCATCGGAGAAGGAATACTGAGTTTTTGCAACACAGATAGGCAGCTTGTCAAATCCGAGAGCTGTGAGAGCCGCAATCTGCTTCTTTGCAGCAGGAAGGAATGTTACACCGTCACCGCCGTAAATCTTCTTGGTAACTGCTTCAATCTTTTCTTCAATAGTTGTATCAAGGTCATAGGAGAAGGTAAAGTCGCCCTGCTCTTCCTCGCAGAGTTTGACAACCTCTTTGGCAAGCTCCTCGCCGCCCTTGCCGCCATCTGCCCAGACGGTAGAAAGAATAACGTTTACGCCAAGTTCCTTACATTTATTTATAATGAACTGAATTTCGGCATCGGTATCTGTGGGGAATCTGTTAACTGCAACCACAGAGGGAAGCTTATATACATTTTTAATGTTGGAAACGTGACGAAGAAGGTTGGGAATACCCTTTTCGAGAGCCTCAAGATTCTCTGTTCCAAGCTCGGTTTTTGCAAGACCACCGTGCATCTTAAGAGCTCTTACGGTTGCAACTATAACAACCGCAGCGGGGGTAAGTCCTGCATAACGGCACTTTATATCAAGGAACTTCTCGGCTCCAAGGTCTGCGCCGAAGCCTGCCTCGGTAATAGCATAATCTGCCATCTTCATAGCGGTTTTTGTAGCGATTACAGAGTTGCAGCCGTGAGCGATATTAGCAAAGGGACCGCCGTGAACAAATGCGGGAGTTCCCTCAAGGGTCTGAACAAGGTTGGGCTTAAGTGCATCCTTAAGAAGTGCGGTCATCGCACCCTCAGCCTTAAGATCGCCTGCGGTTACGGGCTTTTCATCATAGGTATAGCCTACTATTATGCGGGCAAGTCTTGCCTTAAGGTCAGCGATAGAGGAAGCAAGACAAAGAACTGCCATAATCTCGGAGGCAACGGTAATATCATATCCATCCTCACGAGGAACACCGTTAACACGTCCGCCAAGGCCGTCGGTTACAAAGCGGAGCTGACGGTCGTTCATATCAACACATCTCTTCCATGTGATGCGTCTGGGGTCGATATTAAGGCTGTTTCCCTGATAAATATGGTTATCCAACATAGCCGCAAGCAGGTTGTTTGCCGCGCCTATTGCATGGAAGTCACCTGTGAAGTGGAGGTTGATATCCTCCATAGGAATAACCTGGGCATATCCGCCGCCTGCGGCACCGCCCTTAACGCCGAATACCGGACCGAGAGAAGGCTCTCTAAGAGCAACGGCAACCTTTTTGCCAATTCTCTTCATACCGTCGGCAAGGCCTATGGTCGTGGTGGTTTTTCCCTCTCCTGCGGGGGTGGGAGTTATTGCGGTTACAAGAATAAGCTTTCCGTCAGGCTTCGTCTCGGAATCTGTGATAAGAGAGAGGTCAAGCTTAGCCTTATGTCTTCCGTAAAGCTCAATGTACTTTTCGTCAACACCAGCATCCTTTGCAATTTCAAGAATGTGCTTGGGTTTTGCAGACTGTGCAATTTCGATATCGGTCATCACAATAATTTTTCCTCCATAAAAAGGTAATGTCATAACACTACAATTATATATTATAATTGTTTCGTTGTCAACAATTTTCGCAAAATAATTCGGCGATGCTATGTAAAGCACCGCCGAGCAAATGTAGCAAATATATTTATTTCGATTTCATTATTCTTTCTTTAACCTTTTTCCAAACCGCAAGAATTACCGCAAGAAGCCCGAGGCTGGTAATTGTCCAGGAAATAGGATAAACGAGATACAACGCCCACAGTTCATTTATTGTAGGGAACACAGTCAGTATCCACACCAGCCTGAAAGCGCATACACCTGCAAGAGAGATAAGCATCGGCTGAAGAGAATATCCAAGCCCTCTGAGAAATCCCGAGAGGACCTCGTTTATCGCTCCCATAAAATAGGAGGAAAGCATTATGGTCATTATCGTTTTTGCTGCAGCAAGTACTGCCTCTCTGTCAGGGTCACCGGGAGAGATATAAAGGTCCGCAAGGGGCTTGTAAAACAGAATCATTATCTGCCCCACAACAATTCCTATCGTTACCACCTGAGAAAGAGCTATAAGCAAGGATTTTTTAATTCTGTCAGGCTTGCCTGCGCCAAGGTTTTGCCCTGTAAATGTCATTGCCACATGGAGATATGTATTCATTGCCGTAGACAAGAGTACATCAATGCTGGTGGCAATAGTGCGTGCAGAAAGAACAGGAACGGAAAAATCGTTTAACGCTCGGATAAGGAAGAGATTTGTTATACCAAACAAAGCCCCCTGAATTGCTGCGGGAACGCCCATTTTGAGTATTATTTGTAAGGTTTTCTTATCAATTTTCAGTTTTTTCGGATTCAGCGAATATGCCTCGTCCTTTCTCTTAGATAAAACAACAATAACAACTATGGCAGAAAGGTACTGAGAAGCAACTGTGCCTATGGCAACACCCTCAACACTCATTCCGAAGCCCACAACAAACACAAAATTCAGTAAAACATTAAGAATTCCGCTTGCGGTAAGAGTATAAAAAGGAGTTCTCGAGTCACCCACAGAGCGCAATATTGCCGCGCCGAAATTGTAGGTTGCAATAGCGGGAGTGCCGATAAAGACTATACGAACATATGTAAGCGCCTTTGGCATAAGAATTTCTTTTGTTTCCAAAAGTTCAAGCATCGGCTCACTTGCAAGAAGTGCAAGCACAGAAAGAAAAACACCTACAACAAAGCCAAAGCAAACCGCAGTATGTGTGGCCTTGGATAGCTCCTCGCTATTTCTTGCTCCGAATGCACGAGAAGCAACAACACTCGCCCCTGCTGCAAAGCCTGTAAACAGAGCCGTAACTAGAGCAATAAAGGTTGATGTTGAGCCTATGGCGGCAAGAGCCTCTGTATCACCCGAAAACTTTCCCACAACCATACTGTCAGCCATACTGTAAAGCTACTGCATAAGGTTAGTCAGCATAAGAGGTATAACAAAGGCTACCATTTTAGAAAATATCGGGCCTTCCGTGGCATCGACGCCTTTCTTCTTTGCGAGGGAAATCATCCTTCCTTCTCCTCCCTAAATACAATGCGTATAATAATTATACTCCTCCTTGTCTTTTTTGTCAATCGTGATAGCAACGAAAAGTTTTTCTAAATACAAACATTTTCGGGGCGCTTTGGGGTGTGAAAACTTTTAAAAAAACTTTCAAAAACCTCTTGACTTTTCTTAAGTCCTGATTTATAATATATTGTGCGAATTTGCGGTTGTAGCCTAAACTGCGCCCAAAATCGACAAAACAAAATGGAGGGATACCGGGTGAAGCTTGATTTGAGACCGCTCCTCGCGGGTGACAGACTGCTTACATTCGATTATGAATTACCGCTCGATATCGACTCTGAGGATACGTCCAGCTACCTTTACGGTGTAAGTTTTCCTTCTCCCATGAAGGTTAAGGGTGAAATCACCAATACTGCCGGATATATGCGTATGACCCTTACCACGTCTGTAGACTATGTTGCCTCTTGTGCACGTTGTCTCGCGCCTGTTTCCGGAACATTTACCCTCGACCTTGAGAAAACCTGCTCCCCAAGAGATATGCTTGGCGACCTTGACGAAGACAAGCTTGACGAATTTGCGATTATCGAGGACGGCTTCCTCGACCTTGACGAGCAGCTCTACGAGCAGCTTGAAATGGAGTTTCCTATGCGCTTTTTGTGCAAGGAGGACTGCAAGGGTCTTTGCCAGAAATGCGGCAAAAACCTGAACGAAGGTCAGTGCGGATGCGACCACAAGGAGATAGACCCGCGTCTTGAACCTTTACGCAAACTGCTCGAGCAAATGAAAAACGAAGAAAATAATAAAAAATAACATACAGAGAATGCTGTTTGCATGCTCAAATAGGAGGTTACAACAATGGCAGTACCAAAGAGAAAAGTTTCTCACTCGAGAAAAATGAAGAGACGTTCCAGCGTTTGGAAGTTGGAGACTCCCACCAATATCGTAAAGTGCCCTCAGTGCGGCGAGGACATTCTTGCATACCGTGTATGCAAGTCTTGCGGTTACTACAAGGGTGAGGAAATCGTTTCCAAGACAGAAGCAGCAAAGTAATTTTTGCCCAAACAAAAGCAGCGGTTGTTCTTACCATGCGGTAGTGTACAACCGTTGCTTTTTTTAACTACTCAAGAAAGTAAAACCTACCTTGAACTCTTTATATAACACAAAGCACTTTGGCTACAATACTGGTGGCTCGGAGAATGGCAGCGTCAGGGCTGGGATATTGATTATATAATTGAAAAAACACTTGAGTGGCACATAAGCTCCCTTAACGCAAAATCTATGCCCATTCCCTATGAGTGGAAGGATAAAATAGACGGCTGGGTTAACAAAATGGGATATCACTATGTGATAGATTATATTAGCTGTCCCGAAAAGACGACTGTGGGAAGCTCGTTAAATATCGAGCTTTGTGTTGACAATGTGGGAATTGCACCTATATACAAAAAGCTCCCTTTTAATATCCGATTGAAATCCGAGAGAGACGAATATATTTTCACAACAGAAATTGATATTCGCGCCTGGCTCCCGGGAAAGAACACAGAAAAGATTGAAATAAATCTTCCGAAGGGATTAACTCCCAATGTCTACGCCCTTGAGGTTGGAATTATATCGAATATGTTCCCTGTTATATATTTCGCAACTGATGCAGAGCGCGACGGAGCGTACTACAAATTAAATAATATTGAAATAATATGACATTTTGATTGCGTTGCTTGAAGCTTTTACCGAGCAACGCAATCACCATTAAGAAAAAATAAAAATAATTTTTAAAAAAGTGAAAAAAACACTTGACAAACCCTTTTTCTTCTGTTATAATAATTAAGCGTCATGACGCTGGTGTGGCTCAATGGCAGAGCAGCTGATTTGTAATCAGCAGGTTGATGGTTCGACTCCGTTCACCAGCTCCATACTCTTTGGGGGAATTCCCGAGCGGCCAAAGGGGGCAGACTGTAAATCTGTTGTCACTGACTTCGCTGGTCCGAATCCAGCTTCCCCCACCAAATAAAAAACCGAGTCCTTGTGGCTCGGTTTTTTATTTGGTTGAGGTCAGCGATTCGGACCAGGCACTCGCTTCGATCACCACGCAAACTTCCGCATACTTTTTTGCGAGTGCGCTGGTTCGCATACTCCGCTTGAAGATCGACAAGCTCGCTTGTCAGGCGAAAAGCGCGAGTATCTTAGCTTGCGAATACCCAGCTTCTTTATCTCTACATAATCCACCAAATCCCACCTATAACATAAGGCTTTTATAGCGGCTCTTCTCTCGCCTTAACGGTAAGCCCCGAAGAGCCCGAGAACTTGTTTACTACCCTCAAAGCATCCTTTTTAGAGTATACCTTCTCGTGTGTCGAGTTAGCAATAACCTTACGCAGCTCTCCAACGGTAAGATTACTCTTGCCCCTCCTGTACGGTAGCCCTCTCGCTACCGTCGCCTAGAGGTCTATCTTTTCGTCACTCTTAGGCTTGTTCTCAAACCAAGATAGCACCACCGATGCCGGTATCCCATCCTCATCAATCGGCAACGCAAACTGCTTATCGGAAGAATTTTCCAAAGAATTTTTATCAAAACCGTTGCTTTTTTCCTCGGGTTGTGATATAATACTACTAGAAAGCGTTTCATCAAGGGCCTTAGAGCCCACAACGGCGATTATTTTCGCTGAAGATGGAACGCTTTTTGTTATTTTACCAACGCTGTAAATAGTTGCAATATTTCCGTTATGACCAACACTTAAAGTTATTTTGTAATACTGACCGTCAAAATCTTCAAAATATGCAGTTCTATAAGTAAAACCGTCTTTTGCAAAAGAATGATTTTTCGTATCAACAAATTTATGATTGCTACTTGTTGATATTTCAGCTAATTCATCTATATGCGCTTCAGCATTAAGTTTAACCTTGAACTCGTCCTCTGTCATTGGCACCGCTTTTCCGCCAACGGTTTTATAATCATCTCTTGCTTTATATGCTGTTTCCGCTTTTGTGATTGTTAATATATCTCCTTCGACAGTATGTATATCCAACGATGACTTGTTCTCTAAAAGCACATTGAAGAATTGGGTGATTTCTTTTCTTTGTTCCTGCTTTGTATTCCCCTTAATTACTTTTCTTGTAGCAGTAACGTATGTATTGCCATTTTCAAGCGCAACAATAGCATACTGCCTATCGCTAACCGACATATTTCCTTGATTTATGTTCGTTAGCGATTTTTCATTTGCAAGTGCTTCACTATTTCTAGCGCTGAAATCGTCAAACATCTTCTTAAACTTCTTGTAGTACCATTTTGCACTGCCTGAAAGTTTTGGAACATCGGCATAATCCGCGCTCGCTCCCTTGAAGAAAGAGAGTATCCTGTCCTTTATTCCCGGCTCTGCTTTCACAATTCTCTCAAGAGTCTGCCTGTTGGTAAGCATTCTTTCCGCAAAGTAAGCATTTACCTCATCCTTGAATACTTTTTCAAGTTGTCCGGGCTTTGCAACCTCTTCGCTATTTTTAAGTATTTCCTCTTGAGTTGTCTTGTCGGTTTCAGCTAATGCTCGGCCAAATACCTTTGACATTCTCTGACCGTCTTTACTAAAGTAGTTTCTTACAGCATGGTCAAGCTCGTGAATCAGGATGCTTTCAGCCCCTTTTTTGCTTTCGGGATTTACTGTAATAAGGTTTTTCTGCCATTCATAAGCAGCAGGACGGTAAGTATCTTCTCCCGCTTTGTTTTTTACCTTGGTCCCCTCTTTACTGAACACAATATCAAGCCCCGAATGTGCCGCAACCTTCGCATACATAAGAAGATCGCCTTTAATTTATCCCCTGCTCTCTTCCCTCTCGGAAAATCTTTCTTATAATTCCCCTGTTCGGAGCATTAAGCCTTTTGTAGTCAGGAAGATTCTCTCTTGCGTAAGAGTCTATCTCCTCTGTCTACCTCTGAGCAGATTTTTACTTTATTACTTATAATTTTTTTCTACTCTCGGTGAAATCCCTGTTAGAATCTCGTACGAAATTGTATCGGCCCATTTTGCAACATCGTCGGCGGTTATTTTTTTCTCTCCCGAGTTGCCAATAAGTACAACCTCGTCACCTGATTTTACCCCATTTATTTCGCTCACATCCACCATCATCATATCCATGCAAACTCTGCCCACAACAGGTGCCATGCATCCATTTATCAGAACATAACCTTTGTTAGAAAGGTCTCTCGGGTATCCGTCGGCGTAACCTGTGGTTACGGTTGCAATTTTCAGATTCTGTTCAGCCTTAAAGCTCCTACCATAGCCTATACTCTCACCTTTTTTCAGCTCGAAAATATGACAAACTATACTCTTCCAGCTCAGGGCAGGTAAAATTCCATATGGTAATTTAACATCAGATGAGGGCGGATATCCGTAAAGCGAAATACCAAGCCTTGTAGCATTACACTCCTTGCTATTATGTAACAGTCCCCCTGCTGAATTTTGGCAGTGAAAAACCTCAACACCAAGTTTTTTTGCCTCTCTAGCTATATTATCAAAGCAGGATATAGCTTGCTCTGTAAAATTTACGTCTCCCACCGCCATGCTGTCAGCTGCCGCAAGATGAGTAAAAAGACCGCAAATTTTCAAGTCCTCTGCCGCATTTTGTATATCTTTTATAACTTCCTCGCTCTTTTCACCACACAGACCTATTCGCCGCATTCCCGTATCGATTGCAATGTGATATACAACATCATGCGGAGTATATTTTTTTAGCTCTAAAATATGGTTTTTGTCAACTATCGTTTGCATTATTTTGTATTTTGATAGTTCTGAAAGGTGTGTATGAGGAGTGTAACCTAAAACTAAAATATCAGATTTTATTCCCGTTTGACGTAATTTTATTCCCTCATTTATATTAGATACAGCAAAAAAATCCACACCATCGGCTTCGAGTGCCCGAGAAACTTCCACGTCTCCGTGACCGTAAGCATCAGCCTTTACCACCGCACATATTCGTTTGTTTTCTCCTACGCATTCTTTATATACGTTATAATTCCTAACTATCTGCCCGAGATTCACCTCTGCCCACGAGCGATATAAAAAAGACCTATCTTTCATACTATATCGTATGTAGGTAGGCCTTTTTTGTTTATTTTTTCATAATTTTTTCAACGATGCCGCAAAGAAGGTTATACTGCTCCATAATGCTCTTTGCGAGCTGCAGCTGACAACGTGCTCGAACAAGATTATGCTTTGGATATCTTGTCTTAAAATACAGGTCTCCTGTAATATAATCATCAAGGAAACGAGAGGCAAGCTCAACTGTAATCGAAAATGTTGCAAGAGGAAGCGATGTAATTTCTTCGTCTGTAACATGTCCGACAAGCTCACCGATGTACCCCTCGGCGAGAGCATTAAAAGCATCTATATTAAAGGACACCTTGCTGATATCCTCTTCATCCTCGACACAGGTATTCGCGATAAAACGGGCCGCATCGCCGAAATCGTACATAGACATTCCAGGCATTACAGTATCAAGATCAATAACTATAAGCGGAAGCTTTGTATTACGGTCAAACAAAATATTGTTGCACTTTGTGTCGTTGTGAGTAACTCTTACAGGAAGATTTCCGCTATAAAATTTCTCGGAAAGCAGTATCGCCTTTTCTCTGACAGATGCAATATATTCAAGCTCATCCCTCACCTCGCACACTCTGCCAACAGGATCTCTTTTCGCATTTTCAAGCAGCGTGTCAATGCGCATTCTTGTGTTGTGGAAGTTCGGAATAGTCTCATAAAGTTGCGAACCGTCAAAATCAGCAAGCTGCATCTGAAGACGTCCGAAAGCAATACCCGTGTTTCTTACAACCTCAAGGTCATCGCATGAGTCGAATGTTACCGAGTCAATGTAGTTCATCACACGCCAAAAAGAACCGTCACTGTCATAAAGAAAGTTTTCGCCGCTGTCCGTGTGATGAAAATGTAAGGTTGGAATTTCTGTGTATTTTTTTCGTATATGCGTCGTAACAAGGTCAATATTCCGCATAATGTCTGCCGGTTTTTTGAAAACGTGGGTGTTGATTTTCTGGAATATATATGGCTTCAATGAACCGTCAGATCTAAGATATATAACCTTGTAGGTAACATTAATATTTCCGTTTTTTATGCTTTCATAAGATTTTAACTCACCGGCAAGTCTGAACTGCTTACCAACATGTGTAAGTACTTCGGTCATGTTTATTCCTTCCAAATATGTGATTTTCTTCGTTGATTATTACTATCATTTTATCTTACACCGAAGAAAAATGTGTCCCGTCAATCAATTATTCCGGTGTACTCGCTTTTCACATCCTCATAGCTTTGAAGATTGCCAATATCATACCTTTTTCCGGGCATTTCCATGGCATAAACATCGGTTTTATTGCACAGCCAAGCGATAAAGCTACCCGGAGCATCAACTCCGCAGCCCTCATCTATACCTTTTGAAATCAGCTTTGCATCGTTTGCGGTATAATAGTAGAACGGCGGGCAGCACCAGTTAGATTTTGGGTCTGCGGGCTTTTCTTCCATTCTCAAAATTTTATCGTTTTCGTCTATTTCAAGGACACCGCTTTTAGAAAGCTTGGATTTTTCAGTCTCGTAATAGCGCATTACGGAAGATGCATTCTTTTCTTTCGCATATTTTATAAACTTCGTCAAACTAAAATCAAGCACGTTATCTCCTGCGATAACAAGCATATCGTCATTTAAAGAGAGCTTGTCTATTGCAAATTGAATATCTCTTACTGCGCCGAGACGTGTCTCATTTGTGGATGTTCCATCGTCAACAACAGTTATTTTTTTTGTTTTTTTCTTCGCCCAAGCATCAAAATGTAAATAAAACTTATGATTTGAGATAACAACATACTCATCTACAAGTTTCGACGAGTCAATGTCGTCAACAAGCCAGTCAAGTATTGTTTTTTCGCCCACCTGCAAAAGGGGCTTTGGGAAATTCTCGGTCAAAGGATAAAGCCTTGTGGCATATCCTGCCGCCAAAATTAGACATTTCATATCATTTTCTCCATATTAGAGCTTAACACCGTCTGCGGTGCTGCATATGTGGGCCGAATATTTCTCGGAAAGCTCGGGAAAGGCCTTAAGGTACTCTGTTGCTACCGATTCCTTGATGCTTTCCTCATAAGCAGGGTCTATTATCGCCATGCAGCAGCCCTTAAAGCCTGCTCCGGAAAATCTGCCGCCATACACTCCCTCTGTTGAAACTATTATTTCATATAGCTTCTTAAGCTCGGGTGAGCCTGTTTCCCAGCTATGGATAGAGCTATAACCACTCTCGGTAGAAAGTCTGCCAAACTCAGCAATATCTCCTCTTCGCCATGCCTCAACACCTTGCTCTACCCGCGCCATTTCTGTATAGTAATGCTCGGCTCTTTTGCGCCAAGGCTCGGGCAGCTTGTGTCCGTGCTCAAGGAAAACAGAACATGGCACGTCGGATAGATATGTGTCAGCGAACTTGCCGTAATCCATACCGGCATAAGCCATAAGGGAGTATGCCGCGCTCTTTGCCTCGTCAACTCGCATATTGTAGGCTGAGGACGCAAGACTGCGCTCAAGACCGGAGAAGAATATAGCAATCTTATGGGGCTTCATTGCGGGACTTTCAGGAATAAGCTCATAGCTATCGTCCTTAAGGTCCATATAAAGAAGCGAATTTTCACGGCAGTAAACCTCGCAACTCTGGTCAAGCTTGCCGCAGGAAACACCAACGTACTTGTTCTCTGCCTCGCGGGATATGGAAATCATCTCCGCAGGAGTGAGAGAAATGCCGTTCATCGAGCACAAAGCCGAAATAAATGTAATTATAACTGCTGCCGATGACGAAAGCCCACCTATGGGAAGCTCACCGTCAATAACAGCGCAAAGGCCTGTCCTAAGCGGATACCTCGCATTCAGCGCAATGGTAGCACCGCGCAGATGATCTGCCCAGTCGCCCTGCTTCACATCCGGCGTGGAATTTATGTGCCACTGTGCCCTCGGCTCAAACTGCATCGACGTTATCTCAATAACACCATTCTGCTTCGGCCCGTACGCCATATGTATCCCCTTGTCAATCGCAAACCCCGTAATCTTGCCAAGCTGGTGATCTACATGCGCACCAATCGGACAAACCCTGTATGGGGTGAAAGCTATATTCGGTGCAGGCTTTTTATATAAATTATCAAAGGTTTCCCAAGCACTCACAGTATAAATCCTTTCGATCAAAATTTCCTCCACACCATTTTATTTACCACACCGACGTAGGATTGAATTATCTTTACAACCTTAGTCGACACATTTTGATCAATATAATCGGGGACAGGAATTCCGTAGTCACCATTTTTATTCATCTCTACCGCAGTTTCAACCGACTGCAAAAGTCCCTGTTCGTCTATACCTGAAAGAATGAAGCATGCTTTGTCAAGTGCCTCGGGGCGCTCGGTGGAGGTTCTTATACAGATTGCAGGGAATGGCTTACCGATAGAGGTAAAGAAGCTTGATTCCTCTGGCAGCGTT
The DNA here is from genome assembly GCA_045658565.1 of Eubacteriales bacterium. GTDB lineage: Bacteria > Bacillota > Clostridia > Oscillospirales > CAG-272 > UBA1740. The sequence continues at coordinate 42,238 of JAZOVF010000008.1, read as the reverse complement.
CCGCTGTCAGATACGACTGCAAATGCGTTCATTTGCAAACAATTGTAGTCGTGGAAGCCGAGAGGCTCGTGCTGAATGACTCTTTTATCGAGTTTAAATCCGCTTGCAGCAAGACGGTTGCGGCTTCTCGGGTGGCAGGAATAGAGAATGGGCATATCGTACTTCTCTGCCATCTTATTTATTGCATTAAACAGACTGTTGAAGTTCTTTTCGGTATCTATATTCTCTTCTCTGTGTGCAGAAAGAAGAATGTACTTCTTCTTTTCAAGTCCAAGACGCTCGTGAATGTCTGATGCCTCAATTTCTGAGAGATTGTTTGCAAGCACCTCTGCCATAGGCGATCCCGTTACATATACTCTCTCCTTAGGAAGTCCGCACTCGTGGAGATACTTTCGTGCGTGCTCGGAGTACGCAAGGTTAACGTCAGAAATTATATCAACTATACGGCGGTTGGTCTCCTCGGGAAGGCACTCGTCCTTACATCTATTGCCTGCTTCCATGTGGAAGATCGGAATGTGAAGTCGCTTTGCACCAATAACCGACAAGCAGGAGTTTGTGTCACCGAGAACCAATACCGCGTCGGGCTTAAGCTCTGCCATTAGCTTGTAGGACTTTGCAATTATGTTTCCACAGGTCTCGCCAAGATTGGATCCAACCGCATCGAGATATGCCTCGGGAGCCTCAAGCTTTAAGTCCTTGAAGAACACACCGTTCAGGTTATAGTCGTAGTTCTGTCCTGTGTGAACAAGGACGGTATCAAAATATGTGCGGCACTTATTTATAACCGCCGCAAGACGAATGATCTCCGGGCGTGTGCCGACTATTATCATAAGCTTTAATTTACCGTTGTTTTTGAAACTTGTTTCCATTTATTCTACCACCTCAAAAAAAGTATCGGGCTTGTTGGGGTCAAAGCACTCGTTTGCCCACATCACGGTAACGAGGTCCTCTGTTTCCGAGAGATTTATGATGTTATGAGTGTATCCGGGAAGCATATGTATCACTTCGATCTTATCTCCGGACACCTCAAAATTAAGCACCTCATCAGAGCCGATCTTGCGTTCCTGTATAAGACCGTGACCCGAGACCACAATAAAGAACTCCCACTTGGTGTTATGCCAGTGCTGTCCTTTTGTGATGCCTGGCTTTGAGATATTCACCGAGAATTGTCCGCATTTTTCGGTGCGTAAAAGCTCGGTAAATGAGCCTCGTGCATCTTCGTTCATCTTTAAGGGAAAGGACACCTTCTCCATAGGAAGATATGAAAGATAGGTGCTGTACAGCTTCTTTGCGAAGGAATTGTGGGGTATCTCAGGCATTGTAAGTGTCTGTGGCTGTACTCTGAAGCTCTCGAGAAGCTTTACTATCTCCCCAAGCGTAACTTTATGAGTGACAGGTGCAGCACAGTATTTGCCGTCCTCACACAATACAGTATCAATACCGTCAAAGGTGCATCTGTGCTCCCTGCCCTCAAGTGCGCATATCATCTCGTCAACAAGATCGTCTATGTAGAGAAGCTCGAGCTTTACTGTAGGATCGTTAACAGTAATAGGCAGGTCATTTGCAATATTATTGCAAAATGTTGCCACAGCGCTGTTATAATTCGGGCGGCACCACTTACCAAAGAGATTCGGGAAACGGTAAACCAGCACCTTTGCTCCCGTCTCCTCGCCATAAGCAAACACCAGCTCCTCGCCCGCCTTTTTGCTTCGTCCGTAATCCGAATCGTATCTACCAATGCAGGTTGCCTGAATAGAGCTTGACACCATTACAGGGCATTTGTTATTATATTTTTTCAGCTTGTCTAAAAGAGCCTGTGCAAAGCCAAAGTTGCCCTGCATAAACTCCTCGGGGTTTTGCGGGCGATTTACACCCGCAAGGTTAAACACAAAATCCGCCTTTTTACAAGCCTCGTCAAGAACGCTTTCACCGGTGTCCACATCATAAAGATAAAGCTCGTCCACCGAAAGTGACGGATGAGTTTTATCCTTGCCGTCTCTTATGTTTTTGAGCGCCTCGGTGAGGTTTTTCCCAACAAAACCCGCAGCACCTGTAATAAGTATTTTCATCTTACTTTTCCTCTTTTGCAAGCTCGTCCTGAATATACTTAAGGCTGGCTATCTTTGCCTTTGTCTGCTCGACAGTAAGCAATTCGGTATTGTTTGAATTGAACTCTGTAAGAGTGTTGCGCTCTGCGTCGCCCTTGTTGAAATATTTATCGTAGTTGAGACCTCTCTTATCGCAGGGAACCCGATAGAAATTGCCCATATCGATAGCATTTGCACACTCCTCGTTAGTGAGAAGAGTTTCGTACATCTTCTCACCGTGACGGATACCGATAACCTTGATTGCCTCCTTGTCTCCGCCAAAGAGCTCGCAAACCGCCTCTGCCTGAGTCTTTATCGTGCAGGCGGGAGCCTTCTGAACGAGGATATCTCCACTCTCTCCGTGCTCAAATGCGAAAAGCACAAGATCAACCGCCTCGTCAAGAGACATTATAAATCTCGTCATAGTGGGGTCGGTAACGGTTATCGGGTTGCCGGCTCTTATCTGGTCAATCCAAAGCGGAATAACAGAGCCTCGAGAGCACATAACGTTTCCGTATCTTGTGCAGCAGATCTTTGTCTTGTCAGGGCTGACCGTTCTCGACTTTGCAACTATGACCTTCTCCATCATCGCCTTTGAAGTGCCCATCGCGTTTACAGGGTACGCTGCCTTGTCGGTAGAAAGGCAAACCACATTTTTAACACCTGCCTCAATAGCCGCAGTCAGCACGTTTTCTGTACCGAGAACGTTGGTTTTTACCGCTTCGATGGGGAAGAACTCACAGGACGGCACCTGCTTCAGCGCCGCCGCATGGAATATGTAGTCAACGCCATGCATAGCGTTGCGCACAGATGCAATATCACGCACGTCTCCTATGTAGAACTTGATCTTCTCCGCCACCTCAGGCATCTTCACCTGAAACTCGTGACGCATATCATCCTGCTTTTTCTCATCGCGGGAGAATATACGTATCTCTCCTATGTCCGTTCTAAGGAAACGGTTAAGAACTGCGTTACCGAAGCTTCCGGTACCGCCTGTAATAAGCAGAGTTTTGTTTGCAAAAAGTGACATAATTTATTCTTCCCTTCTATTAAGTGCTTCGATAAAAGCACTCGATTTTATTATCTGATTTATTTGAACTTTTTAATTGTTTTCTTTCCTATCTTCATCTGTGAACGTCAGAGGTTCAAGGCCCAGAATCTTTCTGTGTTCCTCAATTTGTTCTTTTGTGAATCTCTGATATTCCTTTGGAGCGTGAACTCCAATATGTATCGTATAGGGGGGTACGTCCTTTGTAACAATTGAACCTGCTCCGATTATTGAGCCCTCTCCTATTCTCACGCCCTTAAGAATGATTGCGTGCTGTCCAATCCATACGTCGTCTTCTATATATACGTCTGCGTCGTTTTCAGGAAGCTTTTCGTTGTCCTTGACGTCTATAATATATCTGCCTATAATGTCGGTCCTGTGGTCACCGCCGCGAATAGTAATGTCAGGTCCCGTCATTACGTTGTTTCCGATATGGATATGGGCAATTGACGCCATAAGGCATGAGCCTTCTCCAATGACCACGTTATCTCCAACGCTGATATGGGACGGAATCATTCTGCAATTTTTGCCGATGCGTACGTTTTTGCCGCAGCTTGCCAGCGATTTTTTATAGTTTTGAGCTTCTACGGACAGCCCTGCACTGCGCATTGCAAGATATACCTTGCCAACCATTTTTTTTAGAAGATTCATAAAGATCAACCTTTCTTTTCATTCAGTAGCATTTCTGCACAGCTTTCTTGATTTACGTCGTTTTCCTACGATCTCCGGAAGAAACCGATTCAAAAGGAATGCGGCAACACCGCAAATTACACATTGCAATATTGTATGCCCTATTGCAAAGATTGGAGAAAATGGCTTTGTTACCCCAACGATTTGAAGGACTTTGTTAACCACGATGACCGCATATCCACTCCATATGTAATAAACCAAGGTGTTCTGACCTATAAACGTTAATACGCCGGAATATTTATTGAATCCTATTTTTTTTGCTATTGACATCAAAGCAAAAAGTCCAACAAATATCAGAACAATGCAAAAAGGCACGTTATAATAATAGTTCTTATGCACATCTATGCACTGCCCGGGAAAAACAAGCATACTCACAGCGCACAATCCTATGTATGCGGCTCCTCCTATGAGGAAGGTGTAAGTAGGCATTTTTGATATGCGGTTCTCACAGAGCCTGAACAGATATCCTGCATAAATAAATATTTGAACAACAAATGCTCTATTTATCATAAATATGTCCAATATCTGCCATTTTGCAAGGAGCAACCCGAACACAAAGCATGAAATTGCAGCAAGCGTGAGCAATTTCAGGTCCTTTAAGAACTTCCTTATGAAAAAGTATATTATCTCCGCAATTATGCAGCACGGCATATACCATATACTCTCGCCAATAAGTACCCCTATTGCCTGTTCCTTGAAATAGGAAAATCCGTACAAGAGCGAAAAAGCTATCACGGGCAGAAAGGCAAGCACGAGATAAGGTATCGCCAAGGTCCGAAGTAATTTCTGAAAGAAAATTTTAATGTCTCCGCCTCTGTCCTTGAAAAGATAACCGGTGATCGCAAAAAACAGCGGTATCTTTATCGGACTTGTGAAAACGAAAAATGTTGTGCTTTCCTGAACCATATGTCCATATAAAACAAACAGCATTGCAAGGGCTCGTAGCACGTCTATCCACGGTTTTCTTTCTGTTTTGATCTCAACCATATATTTCTCCATTTTGAGAAAACTTTATTTGTTTTTTATAGCGTCCCTGAGCTGGGTACTGCTCGTCCCCTGTGTATATGGAAAATATACTATCTCAACGTCTTTATCCGCAAAATAAGCCTCGTATCGGTTAAAACGCTCAGTGCCCTTATAGTCGCTTCCGACAAAGAGCTTATGATAATGTATATCGTGATAAGCATCTACGTCTTCGGTATAGGATTCTATCACTCTGTCAACATACTTGATGCTTTCAACGATACGTACACGCTCTTCGAAGGGTATAAATGTCTCTTTGCCCTTCCACGCACCACTCTTATGAACACCTACTACCAGATAATCGCACTGTTCTTTTGCCCGCATAAGCAAATTCAGATGCCCTACGTGGAAAAGATCGAACGTACCGCTGAGGTATCCTATAACAAGCTGAGGCTTTGTTGATAAGCGTCCGTTTTTTATCTTATAATCATAGCTTCCCACACCGTATTTCATAGGATCCTCGCGATAGCGGGCTATCACGCCTGCATAGATCTCATCATATTGAGGTATGTATAGCGTCTGTCTTGCGTACATATTCTCGAGGATCTTACCACAAACCCCAGACACCATAGAAAGATCATTCTTTCCGCCGCTAAAGCCCGTTCCCTTCAATGAACCGGGTGACACATCGAGTATTCGATTTTCAAAGCCGTCGTGAGCAAGCTCCATATTTATGTTCTCAATAAAACCGCAAAGTCCGAATTTGCTTGCGCCATATACAGAAAACAAAGGAGACGCAACGTGACCCGCGATACTACCCATCACAGCACAGTAAAAATCATTCTTACTTTTTATTTTGCCGTAATAGTGCTTTATGACTTGAATTGCAGCAAGCATATTGCATTTTACGAGATTTGTTATCTCCTTTTCCTCAAGATCCTCAAAAGGAGCAACACGTCCAAATCCTGCTGTGATGATAAGAGTATCTATATCGTCGATCCTGTTCAAAAAATCATAATTTTCGCTCGTAAGATCCACTCTTTCAAAAGATGTATGTGCCTTGAATGTATCAAGCGAGAACTCATTAACCGCCTCATATACAGGCTCGTCCTTGCCTACTATGTAAACGTGCTCATAATTTTGCTCTATGAGCTTGCACACGGCAGAAAGCCCTATACCGCTGTTTCCGCCAACCACAAGTGCTCTTTTCATAACTTCTCCTAACTGTTTACGATATCACCGATTATTTTTGCAAGCTCTGCAGAAGCATTGCCACTTTCATGTGTTCCATAGAAATCAAGAATTGCTTTACAGTTTTCACAAATATTTTCTTCCGTAAAGCCGGCAATAAATGCTTCCAGCTCGTCCTGATTCCCCGCAATATAATATGGGCTTTCACGCACATCAAAATAAAGCTGACGTGTGTTCTCAAGGTAATCATTAATATCCGATTGATAAAGAACGATCGGACGGTTCAAAAGTGCAAAATCACCTGCACAGGAAGAATAATCGGTTATAAGCATATCGGAAATCAAAAGCAAATCGCTCATATCCTCATGTGATGAAACGTCAAATACCCGATCGGATAGCTCGATTCCGCTAAGTCCTATAACATTCGGATGGGCTCTGACAAGGCAAACCCATTCTTCATTATATTTTTTGTTCAGTGCATCAAGAGCACGGTAAATATCCACGTCCTGTGCCTGCTGCTTTTTTCCTTCGTGTGTTGCACGGTCGCGCAGCGTAGGTGCGTACAGCAGGATTTTTTTGCCCATCGGCACACCGATCTTCTCCCGTAATGTCTTGATTTCCTCTGCATTTGGAGCTATATATCTATCATCTCTGGGCGTTCCAATCTTTAGCACCCTTCCACGGTAAGCAAAAGCTGAGCGGTATTGCCTCTCGCCGTAATCGCTTCCCGCAACTGCCAGGTCACAATATCCATCCTCCTGTTCGTTAACGTGAGGATGTGTAGCATCCAGAAGCACCTTTTTGAACGCTCTGTCACCGTGCCAGGTCTGGATAAAAAACTGATTTTTCTGCTTTTTTATCTTGGGCATAAGAAAGTTTGTGACAAACACTCTGCAAGTATAGAGGGCTTTGTTATAGGCTACAGTGGATGCCATATCAACCGTTTTAACGTATGAAGGAACTATTTTTTTCTTGCCGGGGTCCGCAAACACCCACACGATCTCAATATCCGGGCAAGCCTCGTGCAGCGCCTCTGAAATAGCCTTTGGATTGTCGGAATAGCTATTTCCGTTAAAGCTCATAAATACGACCCTATTCTTTTTGACCCCTGAAATATTGCTCCAATACCAGATATAGGCTTCTTTTATTGCCTTTCTGATCTTCTTGATACCCATAACTACCTCTTATTACTAATTAACCGCGTTTTCTCTTAATCATTCTCTTGAAAATTCTAAACGCATCCATAAGCAGTCCTCTGTAAAAAATCCAAGCTGTCAACAGCGTTACAGCACCTGCAATAAACACGCTGATAAAGCCACTGGCGATCCAGGTGAACCACGTATTCTGTCCGATAAAGCCTTCGAGTAAAAAATATATTATGATTGCTATTGCACTGTTAAGACAATGCCACAATACCATTTTTACAAAAGACCAAGCCTTCTGCTCCAAAAGCTCCTTATAGCTGTAAAGCATATATTGAACTGTCCTAAAGGCATTGGCGATCAACGTTCCTATGACTATACCCTCAAGTCCTATAAAGTTGACAAGTACAAGAGAAATAACCAAATTGATAATTGCTTCGGCAGCAGCGCCGTTCCTGGTCTCCTTATATTTTCCCGCCGCCTGAACGATAGTCACATACGGCTGACGGATACAAAATACTGCCTCGGCCAACACGACAAGGACAGCAAATGCTCCTCTGACGTAATTGACGTCGGTTACTCCCGCAGTATACAGCTTAATAAAAGGCAGAAGCATTACTCCGAGAGCTGTAAAAATAACCGAAGAAAACGAGAACATCAAAAACTCATATATCTTAAAATTGCGTGAGAACTGCTTTTTTTCGCCCTTTGCCCACATACTGCCAAAAGCTCCCTCGAGGCCCGATGTGAAATTACGCGCAAGTTCCTTTATATTTCTGACTATTCCGTAATATACCGCATATACCGAAACGATCTTTGCATTCGTGAAAATAGTGAGCAGGAAAATATCGGTATTATCGTGCACCATATTGGCGATCGAGTGGAACATAGCGTAACTGCGCTGACTGAGCGCAGTCTTGTCCGGCTCGCATTTTTTTACAAGCTTATAATGTTTCTTAATATAAGCATTTACCAAAATAGGGTTCAAAAAGCTGACTACGGCAACGCCAAGACGCACGTGGATCATAGTGGTGTCCAGATTGATGAGAACAACTATGATAAGCAAGTCTACTACCGCAGCTACCGTGCGAAAAACAGTAACTATGTACTCGCTTTGATCCGCTTGAAGCAGAAAGCAATAAGTCTGGCTAAAGAAATATTTTGAAAAAGTTCCTACCGTAAGCAATACAACAAGTAACGTTACCTCTATCTTGGGTATAGAAGACTCCAAAATATACGGGAATATCACCGCAAGCACGGCGGAATATATAACAAGTGATATACCCACTTTGCGCATATATCTTTCAGTCTCTTTTATAACTCTGCTTACGCCAAGTATATCGTCATTTGCAATATGCTTATAAAGCGCAACTCTGGTAGCACCTGCAACACCAAGCGTCAAGAAGCTGATAAGTCCAAGAAACTGAGTTATGGAAGATATCGTTCCGTTATATGCCGAACCAAAGCTTGATATGATAAGTCTTGGCGTGATAATTCCACTCACAAGCGTCACAGCTTGATATATAAAGTGCGATACGATATTATATAACGCTTTCTTTGAGCGTTTTATTTTTCCTATAGCCAAAGCCTTATCGCTCCCCTCTGAATATCGTAGTCGCCTTATCCGAAATTGCGATCAAAACAAACAAAAATCTATTATAATAAGTAACAACACCTATGTCGCAGAACAATATACCGACACCTATCATGATCATCATTGCTGCCAATATGTCATTTTTTCTTCTGCAAGCGATCGCTTTGCTCAAAATGAGCAGACGCATCAAGTAATAAACGGCAAATCCCAATATACCATTGTTCATAAGAAGCTCGACATAATTACAGTGCGTGTATGCATTAAAATAATAAAAAGAACTAAAAAATCCGTTACCCGCAAATGGCTTCTCAAGAAAATACTGCCATCCGCGCTCCAGATATTCCATACGGTTTATGTCACCCTGGTCTATTTCACCCGCTCCCCTGAAAAGGTTTATCATATCTTCAAAATGAATGCGTATTACAGAGAATGCCGGAACGTTCATAATAAGAAATACTATGATTCCAAGGACTGCCAGCGCCGCAAGCAAACGGAGAAAAAGTCCTCTTTCATTTTTATAAGTGAAAACAAAGGCAAGAAGTCCGACTACAACGAGAAGAACTGCTTTTCTTGAGCCTGTAAACATCAAAAAGGGTACCGAGATGATTATTGATGAAAAATACAAAAATCTGTGCTTTTTATCAAAGACCATATATATGGAAGCGATTATGATAGAAAATCCGCAATAAACGCCAAGCATATTTATATCACTGATATCCGAAAGCAATCTGTCTTCTGCATCAGCAAGCTCGGTTATTCCGTATTTTGCATAAATGTTGATAGAGAGAAACGCTCCTGCAAAAACACAAGCCTTAAGAAGCTTTTCTATATCTTCCCTTGTTGTAATAGTATTGGCAACGAGCACGAAAAGCAGTGCGCTTGTCCAAAACCGGTACAAATACATATCTCCAATTGTCACCTCAACAGGAGAATAACTCGTAGATGCCAAAAGCAAAAAACCAAAAACTATAGTAAAAATATAGGTCTTACGTACTGTAATCTCCGCGGAAAATAGCATATTCGCTCCGCACATAGCTGCACAAATATAGATGCCATAAGAAGCCCAAGCAGCGTTTCCCAAGCCTGTTCCGTCATATGTAACAGAAATTATGATATATGCAATTATGCTTAAAATTGCAAGATCTTTAAATACAAATTTTAGTTTTGCTTTACTTACCGAATAATTCATGTATTTTATGCCTCTTTAAAAACATACTACCTAATTGTTTTTGCAGTGTTTTGAATGACTTCCACCCAAGCCGACACAATCTTGTTAAATTCCAAGCGCTCACCGATCTTATACGCTTCTTCAGAATAAGATTTACGAAGATGGGGGGAGCTTGCAAGTTTTTTCATTGCCTCGATGAGCTCATCCTCTCCACCGATTGGAATAAGTGTTCCGCTTACACCGTCTTCTATAAGATAAGCAGCTCCGCCGCCCGAGCAGTCGGTAGCAATACACGGAAGACCGCACGCCATTGCTTCGATAAGGGAGTTGGGCATACCTTCATAATTTGACGGAAGAACATATATCTGAGCATCCTTTAAGTAATCGTATACGTTCTGTCTGCCCGTGAAAACGACCTTTTCCACGAGGTTATGTTCTTTTACATAGCTTTTGAATTTTCTTTCATCGGGACCGTCTCCCACTATATACAACTTATAATTATTATCCTTTGAAAAACGTTCAAAAGCCCTTAACAGCATAGATATATTTTTCTGTCTATCATCAAGGCGTGCTGTAAGAACGATATTCTTAGGAGCATCTTCCCTATATAACATAGGTGGTCTTTTTTCAATAAAATTAGGGATTATAGCAGCTCTTGATGCAATCTTCTTTCCGAAGAATTCGGCAATTCTGTCTGTCTGGAATACGAAAGCCGTGGCGGCAGGATAAGCCAAAGCTCGACGGATACGCAATATCTTTCTATGCGGATCGCTGACAGGATCATTTCTCTCGCAAAGTATGACCTTCGTTCTTGAGAAACGCAGAGCTTCCATAACGTCGATATTAAATTTTACGCCGAAGGAAACAACGACGTCATATTTTTCTGCGTTAACTATCCTTCTAATCTCATTCTGTCTTTTAAGCGTTCTTGTATAGTGATTTCCCGCTGTTTTGATAGGAAATTGCTTAACGTACGGAAATTCCTCGTAAGGTCCTTCTCCCGAAATGAGAATAAGTCCTATCTCATGATGATATTCTTTATGAAGAGCCTCTATAAGATAACGGGCGATCTTTTCCGCACCGCTATATCGCAGCGTTCCTATGGCAAATCCGATCTTCAAGCTTATTCCTCCTAATATTTATGGGCGAAGAAACTCCTCGAGCTTTTCCGCGTAAATTCTGTAATCAAAATGTGTTTTTGCGCTTTCAAGTGCCATGCGGCTCATTTCGAGCTTCTCTTCTGCGCTGAGCGCAAGTGCGCGACGAATTGTATCAGCCAGAGCCTTCGGTGTGTGGTCATCAGCCACGAGAGCATTCTCCCCGTCCTTTAAATAAAGCTCAAGGTCAGATGAGTAATTACAAAGGATCGGCGTAGCATTGACAAGACTTTCTACAACCTTGCTCGGGAAGCCCGCTTTAGCATAGCGCAAAGATGCGTCTCGCGGAAGCACCGTAAAGTCCGCTTCCTTCATCTTCTGAAGTACAACGTCCCTTGGCACTCTGCCACAAAGCTCCAAAATTCCGGAACAGGCATTTATAGTTTCTGCAGAAACTCCGGAACGGTAGATCAAATAGCTTTTATTTGCACCAATCAGTACAAATCTCAGCTTGGATCTTTCCTCTTCTGTCAAAAGCAACAGAGCCTCAAGGATGTTTCCAACCAGATCTTTTTTTTGCGGTGCTCCGGCATAAAACAATGTCAGCTTTTCTGGATTAGCCTTTGGCGTAGTTCTTTGAGTAGGATCACAGAGTATTGGCACACGCAAGGTGCGAATTCCCTTTCCAGAGAAATAATCCTCAAGGAAGCGACTGATGGCAATTACCGAAAAGGAGCTATCAATTATTTCGGTGTTTATCTTATTTTTCATCTTATAAGCAGAGCTCTTTTCTCCCTTTGAGAATTCCTCGGGAGAATACCACTCCACGCAATCGTGGACCAGACGAATATTATGTTTTTTGCAGAACTTTTTGCAATAGTTAAAAACCGAAATATGCGCGTTATAGATGTATACGCAGGCAAGATCCTTATTCTTTTTCAAATATCGCGCTACTCTGCCGGGAAACCGGTAATAATCAAGGCCCCTCACAAGCTTGTGTCCGTCTCTTTTACGAAGAGAGGTATATCTGATATCGTCTATAATACCAGAATCATTAAGCTTGCTTCGGCACAAAACGTTCACATTATATCCTGCCTCTGTCATGGCCTTTCCCATCATATGAAGGCGGACTGCACCTGCATCCCCTTCCGGAAAATGACCCGTAGTTATGATAACACACTTTTTGCTCATATTTAAACCTCGATCATATAAAATGGTGCAAAGCTTTACAAAGGTCTTTGCTTTTCCACTACCTCTCGTTTATCGTAACGCACTACGCCGGGTGGTACATCTTTAGTAACAACAGTGCCTGCACCGATAATACTGTTCTCTCCGATGGTAACACCGCGAAGAATTATGCACCCTGCTCCGATCCACACGTTTTTCTCAATTACAACGGGAGCGGTAACATACTTTCCGTCACCATTATGATCGTGATCGTAAATATACGTACCGGGACCGATAGTAACATTGTCCGAAATGGTTATACTTTCGTGTGCATTTATCAGACAGTTTCGGTTAACAAAGCATCTGTTGCCAAATTTGATTTGACCGCCCGTTGCTACCACCTCGGAATTCTTTCTGATAGCCACTTTACTTCCGATAATGATACGACCTTTTTTTCCTTTGGTTCGCACAGTGGCACCGGGATCTATCACACTAAGATGATTAAAATTGATTCTACATCCAAAAAACTTTCTTATAAGCAAACAAATATCGCTCTTCAGTACATTCCATATCAATCTTCTTGATACCATACGTTCTCCTTTTCAGTTTACGGATTTAGTCCATAAACTCATAAAATTTTTCAAGGACTTTATCGGGTTGGTATTGCTTTGATGTTTCAAGATTGTTTATTGCTATTTTGTATGCGCGTTCCCTATCATGATAAAGGGACAAGAGTGCTTCACACAATGCTTCCGGATTCTTTATAGGAACGAGGATTCCGTTTTCGCCATCTTTTATGGCATCCTTATTATAGTTCCAATCGGTAGCTATCATAGGAAGCGCTGCATTGTATGCATCTATGACGTTTCCGGGGAATCCTTCGCCGTGATAGTAAGTCGGGAAAAGCATCAGGAAATATTCCTTCAGCGTTTCGGTAGTCTTATCATAATCCAGGATGCCACCGTATGAAACGAAGTCGCCGTTCTTTTTAATAAGGTCATCAAATATCTCTCGGTATCCTTCTGCCGGGACTCCGAAAACATCGAGATGAATATACTTTCCGCCAAGTCTTTCGTTCGCCATTTTTACCGATTCTATGGCTTGGTCGATACCTTTTGTTCCGGTAATTCTCGAAAGAGTACATACCTTTACCTGTAGGTCAGTGCATACCGAGACTTCTCCAGGTCTTAGTGTATTGAGCTTTTTAAGATTCGAGAGTATATAGATTTTCTTAAGACCTATTTCCTCGAGATCCTTCTGGAGGTTCGGTGTCTGGACGAACAATGCCTTGTATTTTTTAAGCATCTTTATGTATTTAGATTTTCTTTCAAGCAAAGCTGGAAGAAATCCACCTATTACCACGTCATAAAGCTCTCTTTTGAAAATTGCGTTTGATATGTTGAATATCGGAACGCCCACCTTAAAGCCGTTATCCGCGGGGAAAATAACCACCTTCTGAGATACGGCATTAAGCTTAATTGTCCTGAAAAAGAACTTTATAGGGTGCTTTCTCCAGTTATTAGTATTTACAACGTATATATTTTCTTCACCGTAGCGCTTTTTCAGCTCCTCGGTTATAACGGTAGTCCTGACCGCCTGACCGTCGGCTATTTTATTAACACCGTCGCCAAACTGTCCCCAAATTCCTATTTTATATTTTGGTTTCATATGTCTCGCCTTCAAAAATCAAATTGGTTAAATAGCTCAATATATTTCTTTGTGTTTACTGTTCTTGAGTATTCTCTCTCTCCATATTCCTTTGCCCTGTTTGCGTATTCCTCGCGCACCTCGGGATTTTTGTAGAGATAGAGGATATCCTCTGCTATCTTATCGGCATCGGTAATGTCTGCGGAAAATCCTATCTTTTCCCTCTCGAACATTTCACCGTAATCACAGCCGGCATCAACAGAGTTGACTATAACTCTTCTGCAAGCCATAAGAAGACCTGCTTTGCTTGGAACCGAGTTGCCTATAACGCCACGCTTAAGGGGTATAAGGCACACCGAGCAAGCGCTATAAACGTCAGCAACCATATCCTGAGTCTGAAGCGGCAGGAACTTGATATTATCAAGCCCACGCTCGCTGGCGTTCTTCTCAAATTTGGCACGGCGAACTCCGTCGCCTATCATCTGGAACTCAATATCCTTATAGTCAATAAGCTTTTCGGCAACATCAAGGATAATATCAGGGTTAAAGTTTGTCCCCATAGTTCCCGCGTACTGAACGTAGAATTTATCCTTAGACATTCCTTCCTGACGGACGAAGCGGTTATCCTCCCAAGCAATCTCTTTTACGGCAGCATCATCGTACCAGTTGACTATGACCTTTATTTTTCCCTCCGGAACGCCCTGCTCCATAAGCTTGACTTTCATATCCTCGGATATAGCCGTGATGACAGTTGCTTTTTTATAAGCATGTCTTTGCATCGCATAAAAGATCTTTTGCATCCACTTCTGCGGCATTGAACCGTTTGCAACCGCACTTCCGGGAAACATATCCTGGTTATTGAATATTACGGGACGCTTCTTTGCAAAGTGACGCGCAAAGCAGAGTATAAAGAACGACGTTATCGACGATTGCATAAAGATCATATCGTAATCATTGTTCTTTTTTATGTATTTGCGCAGTCTGAAGGAATACTGCACTGCCTCAAGATATCTTTTTACAAAATTTCTTTTGTCAACAGGCTTGCAAGGCACCTCTGAATAAGAGAAATTTTTGTGGTTCAGTATCGTTTCGGGAAAGGGCGGCATATCAAAATCCGAAAATCCTCGTTGAATAGCATGTATCTCAATACCTGCGTCAAGCGCATCCTCTGTAAGTGCCTTCATAAGATGCCATGATGGATTAGGCTTTCTGAACGTGCTTACCAAAAACAGCATTTTCATAATATTATCGTTAGCCCTCGTTTCTTAATATTTTTTCTTGCTTGGTGTCAATGCGAACTCACCGGCAAGATACATAGCGATTAAGCCAAACAACACCATAGAGGTGTTGAGATAGATCATAACCGGGATAATCTTGTTATAAATGATATCGCAAATCACAGCGGCGGTATCTCCGCCAATCATCAGAGCCGCAAGGTAGCCAAAGAAAGTAAATCCGCCGACAAAAAGAGTTATCATAATGCCATAACCGAAGATCATTTTACAAACTTCTGATGTTTTTTTGAAAAATTCTTTCATCATGATACCTCCTTACAGTCCGAGAATAGGCAGCCAGCCCATAAGAACTACAACTTCCATAACAAATTGTCCTGCGACCCACCAAAGATTATTTTTGAACGTTTTGCTGAAATCAGACTCGGCAAGAGACATACCTGCATACATTCCAAGTCCGAGAGGAGGAGTGATTCCGCACATAACTCCGCAAATGCAGGGGAGCATTGCTGCTGCAAGCAGGGGATTTACGCCCACCGATGTCAAGGTGGTGATAAAAACCGGACCGAAGATTACGACCAACGAGGATCCAGGAATGACCATGCCAAGAAAGCAAGTCAGAAGCGAGATAAAAACAACAAGACCAAGCTTGCTAAAATTAATTCCTAGAATAAACACTTCCATATCAGCGGCGACGTTGAGGTCACTGAACAATGCGCCGATCATATAGCCGAAAATGCACACACCGACCGCAGGAGCGATTGATTTAACACCCTTGGCGAACATCTTTGCTAGATTATGAGGTGTGACAATTTTCTTATCCTTGGTAATAAGACACGCAAAGAGGGCGGATATACCGGGGATAAACAAAAGCAAGCTGCTTGAAAGGTATTTAGCTCCCTGGGCACCAAGACGCTCGGTGAAGACGGTATCTTTGAACAAGTAATCCAAGACAAAAGGAAGTAAAATGATAACGGGTAGGAGAAGCCCCTGCCAGTGCTCCTTAAGAGACATCTTAAAGTCTGGCAGATCCTCTTTTGCCATAGGTTTTACTTTGTAATATTTGCAGAAAGCAAACACAGTAAGCAATCTTTGAAGGATAAACCAAAGAGATATTCCCCAAAGCACTATCCAAAACTGACCTGTGGTCATATTTGACTGAGGGTAAAGAGCTACAAAAGCTCCGAAGGCAGCTACGATATTTGAAGAAGGCGGGATCATATTTCCCATATAACTTGCATTACTCTCTACATTTGCTGCAAGCTCTGCAGGAAATCCCGATTTTTTCATAGCGGGGATAGTAATAGCTCCGGTTGCCATTACGTTACCGGGGCCGCTTCCTGAGAGCGCGCCCATAAAGCTTGATGCTATAACAGAAACGTACCCTGCTCCGCCAGAAACTCGTCCAAGCAAGGAAAGAATGATAGCAACGCAACCGTCTATGATTTTGGTTTTTGTCATAATTATTGACATGGCAACGAACGCAGTCATTGAATAAAGCAACGACGTTGAAAGACTCTTATCAATATATGTACCTACGCTTTCCCATTTGCCCGTAACGGTCAGCAATATAATAAAGCTGAGAAGAACCGCCTCGTAGACAGGTCTTTTGAACAGCATAAACCATACGACTATAACCGCAAGCATAATGCCAAGGTATATTAAGGCTGATGGCATAAAAGTCTCCTTCTAAGTTTTTCAAAATCTTGACACATCAAATTGCAAATTGTTCATACGTTTACCGTTTACATCATAAACGCGAACAATACTCTGAAAATATCTGATAACTTCCAACTCTTCCTCTGGAGAGTCAACGATAAAGGTGATTCGTCCAAAATGCTGTCCGAGAGTTCCTATGACACGTTGCTCTACCGTATCTCCAACCTTATAATACTGAAGATAGTCGACAACCGCAGGGTGTTCCTTTATCTTGTCCACTCCCTCGATCTTTCCAATCGTTCCGACATCAAGCGGCATCATAAGCTGTCCGCCTATACGTCCGTGGCAGGAAAGATCTATCTTTTCTGCCTCTTCTTCTCTGATGCTTCCCTCGCCTACTGCGTATCTGAGCATCATTTTCATGTCGTGAACACCCGTAAGAGGCTCTGTAAGCTTGAATATCATTCCGCCGCTGAGGCGATAACCCATCTCGTGGAAATATATCTTTCCGTCGCACGGAAGCGACTGGATAAACGCCGTTCCGTTGCGAAGCCCCATTCCCTTCAGCATACGCCTTACGTCCGCATCCATATGCTCCGTATAATAAGAGGCATATTTTGAGGGAGCGTGAGTATAACCGCTTATAAGGCTTGTACGGTGAATAGGATCCGCTACGTATGTATCCATCATAAAGTACGGATACGCTTCACCGTCACGAAGCATATAACGAACACTGAAAAGTTCTCCGCCGTTTTCGATATATTTCTCTGCTATTATCTTTTTCGATTTTGAAGCCGCGTAAGCTTTATCAAGTGCTTCCTTCACGTCATCCGCAGACTTACAAACCGAGATACCCGCGGAACTACAGCCGTCAACCGGCTTTATGATGATTGGATATTTTATTTTATCAAGCTCACTCATAGGAGTATCAAGCGTGATATCGTATTCCGGAGTACAGTCCACACCGTATTCACGGCAATATGATTTGAACACGTCTTTGTTAGCACATGTGTCCCATACGTCCATCGTAGTGTAGCAAGGAAGCCCAGCTTTTGCACTCGCCGCAATAACGTTGCGCAGATTAAATTCGGAAGGACCGCAGAAAATGCCATCCGCATTTCTCTCCTTGGCAAGAGCCACTATTCCGTCAATATCTGCAGTGCTCACAAATGCGGTCTCATCTGCGATCTCCTTTGAGACTCCTGTCTCATTGGGGTCAGTGACGATAGTATATATCCCCATCTCCTTTGCATTACGCACAAGGTCATAAGACGCCGACGTACCGCCGAGGATGATCAAACGCTTTCCTTTTGAAATTTCCATTATCAGATATCCTTTTTACCGTATTTTTTCTTTCTTACCGAAGCAAAAAGCTTATATGGAACAAGCATTTTCAGCTTGTTTCTCAGAATTTTCTTTTTGTTTTTTCGAATATATCTATCAGCGACATCTTCAATGTTATTATTTTTTAACGCATCCATGTACAGATCCCATTTTTCGCCTTTTGAAGTTGGCGCATGGAGACAATGATTTCCGTTTACCGCAACACTATAATCGATTTCTTGCAAAAACAGACTCTCCGAGAGCAAAGGCATTATTGACATCGCCTTTTCTGTATTAAAAACACAAATAGATACGCCCTGTTCGGTATTACCGGATAATTTTATTTTTTCATGTCCCCAAAAATCTCCGACAGTAATATCTCCCGCACGTTCGGGACAAGCATATTTGCAGGAGAAACAGGAGAGACGCATCAAATTTCCGCCTGTAAAGGACGGAATATAAAATTCGTTGATCTTTCCCAAGTTTTTCTCGCGTCCGTTGGTATCCGTGTACGAGGTAGTCCAACGCTGCCAACCGTATTTTTTACTTCGAAAGTTAAAATCAACTATTTTTGTATGGTGCTTCTTCTCCAAATATTCTATGTATCTTCTAAACATAAGCTCGCTTGGCACGCCGTGGCAGACAAGATCCATAGTTACAAGATTTTCATGTTTCTTTCCACCCAGTACGCCATATAATGCCGCAACCTGACACGGAGTTCCCGTAAAAAATACCGGCTGTCCGTTTTTAAGGCGATTGGCAACATCACGATATATGAGTCCCATATTGCTTTGCACATATTTTGATCTACGCATACGCGAAACATCTTGCTCATTCTCGGCACATATGTGAATAGGTCTGAGATTTTTATCAAGTACGCAACCACATACTGCGCCGCCCTGTCCGAGAATGTACTCAGCTACCGCCGAAAAAACTCCGCCGGAACTGCTTTCTTTTAAAATCGTGCTTTTCTTGTGAATGGCTGCATATGCGTGAAGAGTTTTTTCTTTTGTCTTTTCATCGTTACATATGGGACAAACAGATATGCATCTGCCGCAGTTGATGCAAGCCTCGGCATTTACCGAAGGGTAGGAAAATCCATATTCATCTTCTTTAATAGAAATTGCATCCTTGGGACACGCATTTACGCATCCCTCGCAACCGCAGCACAGGCTTTTATCCTCTATTTGAATGTGATCGTTTTTCATATTTATGTTTCCTTGAGTGCATCTTTCAGGTACTGCAAAGATTTTTCTTTTCGAATGTCTTTTATTGCCTTGACTTTTTGATATTCAATAGGGGTAATATCAGAAACGTCAATTTCATCCACGCAACGGGAATTCAGGTCGAATTGCTCAAGCATTCCAAGGATTCGGGGACTCGTAAATGCGCGAGCGCCCTTAAGAACGTCAACAAAAAATTCTCTTTGATATGCGATAGAAAAGCATATCCCGTGAAAACTGTTGGTAACTACATACCGAGCGTTTTTCATATATCCAAGCCACTCAAGCGGTCCTAATGCAGATTGTTTCTTTCCCTTAGAATTACACTTCCAATGTGTAAAAGCTTTGACAACCTTCAAGCCATAACGATCGGCAAGAGCTTTTGCAAATTGCTCCAGAGAGGCAGAGCTTTCACGAAGATATAGAAAAACGTAATCCTTTTCCTTGGGCGCTACCGCCATTTTGTTCCATTTTTCTTCGTCAAAGATAAGGGATGGGTCCAGCACCCATTCAGCCGACTTACCTGTCAGTTCCTTTACTATATCTACCCCTTCTTTTTCTCTTACAGAGATAGCATCAAAATCATTTACAAGACGTGCGATCTCTTCCTTTTGAGTCTCCGGAACGGATTTTTGTCCAAAGCTTGCGGCGTATGATATCTTTTTCGATCCACCTTTAACGAAATCCAGAAAATATGAAGAATCCACATTGATACTGTCAAAATTCCAAACCTGGTCGCTTCCAACGATAAAAGCTCCGTATTTATCCGCAAGTCCCACGAGTTCCGCTTTGGGACAAGGCTTATTTTGGGGATCACTGTTATAATATTTTTCAAAGAAGCTTCTGTATTTGCGCATTCTGAAGAAATACGCAACCATTCGAACTGTCCACTTAAGGCATTTCCTTGGAGTCCATTTACTGATCGGTCCAAAAAATACGTTTTGACCCAAAATCGGACGATCGGCTCCCGTTTTTTGATAATTTATTATAGATGCAGGTTCTCCTTGTATTTCGGAAACAGTCTCCTGCAGCGCATAAGCTTGCAATACCGAACCGGGATTACTTGAAAATGAAAAAGTTAAAATACCTGTTTTTTTATTATTGCTTTTCATAACAGTTCTCCGATTATTTGATGATAATATAGCTTTCATTTAAGTAATTTTTTGTTAAATGTCTTCTTAAAGCCGCGGATAAATCCATACTCTTTCACAAAATCAAAACCGACTTTGCGAAGTCCTCTATCGGATGATTCATTTCCTCTCTCTACCGCAATATAAAATGAATCGATGTCTTTTTTTAGCTCGATAAGCGATGTGATGAGCTCAGGGTATATACCGTGACCTCTCATAGATTCGTGAACAAAGAATCTGCAAAGATAGGCACTGTTTTCTCCTATTTTGAAAAAATAATCATCCGAGCCCTCATGCTTTACCCAACCGTATCCGACTGGGTCGCCATTGAAATATGCGTAATATCCGAAATCGCCAAGGGATAGCTGATAACGGAACTGGCCTTCATATTCCGCTCCGCGAAGATCGCGGACAAGGTATACATTTTCCTCTGTCACAGGTACAAATTCAAGTGCCAGATCGCTCTTTTTTTCTATTACTTTATCTCTATCCACATGAAAAAGCCTTTCATGCCAGCATTTGAACAAAAAATACGCCATTAAATCCCATCCGGCACATGGAAATGCGCCGACAACATATCTTTTCCGTCATTTGAAAGGACCGTAACATATTCATCAACTCGTTTTACCGCACTGCAAAGCTTCTCGTAGCTTTCGGCAACCATATTTATTCGGATAAGCATATGCGAATAATCTCCGCTTGCTTTTATTTCATCGCCGTCGGCATGTGTGAGATTATACGAGATGACCTCGTCTATCTTGTACACCTTCTCAAGTCCCGAAATATGTCCGACCGTTCCGTGATCAAGCAAAAGCGCAAGATTTATAGACGGTTTATCAAAGTACTCTTCATCGAGCCTTTCGGTATCATACCCAGATATATCCTCACCGAGAGCAAGCCTTATCATCATTTCGGACAAGCTCACTCCGTGTTGTTTTTCCACCAAACGATAATGCTGTTCTCCGGTAAAACGATAAGCCATTTCATAAACGAAATAGTCTCCTGCTCCGTCATAAAGTGCCTGTACAAGCACAAGACCGTTTTTTATTTCAAGTCCCGAGAGCATATTACGGATAGGTCTGTCAAGTTTTTCCCCGAGCTCGTCTCTGTGACGGCACGGCAGTCTCGCCGTTTCGAATAGTATAACGGTCAGCCGTTACAGTCAAATGAATGTTTCCGTTTATTACCGTGTAAAAAAGCTCTACTCCGTGGTCGTTATCAATAAAGCGTTCTATTATAGCTGTGTCTGAAGCAGAAATACTTTTTGCTTTAGAATAAGCATCTTCAAGCTCCTGAGGCCCTCTGCATATGGTTATTCCTCTACTTCCATAGCTGTCAGCAGGCTTTACGATATACGGATATTTTTCTTTTTTGCAGCATCATTAAAGGAATACTGGTCTATAACGGGAATGCCGTATTCTCTGCATTTATCCTTGAATCTTATTTTATTTGTAACAAGAGAAATCTGTTCCTCGGTTGCATAAAAAGAAAGCTCAAGGCGCTCACAAAGCTCACGGGCCATATGGATGTTGAAATCTTCGAAGCCTGTGAATACACCGTCCACCTTTTCTTCTCTGCAAAGCTTTTCAAGAGCGTCAATATCTTTTGTACTGATATCAATCGAAATATCAGCAAAGCGTTTTGCAGGAGATGACGAATCTCGAGCGGCAAGGATCACATATATCCCCATTTTCCGCGCTGTCATCACTATATCTATCATCTGCGGGAAACCGCCGAGAACCAAAAGTTTTTTCATAAGCTTATTCTGTTACTATTTTTATTTTTTGGCATACGATATCGCATATTGCGACCGCCTTCTCTGCCGTATCCGCCTGTGCGATAACGAAGCCTACTCTGTCGGTACTGCTTCCTATCTCGCCCGCCTGATCCCCAACGGTTCTCGTAAACGCTATCTCTTTGACACCCTCTATCTTTCGGGCCTCATCAGCGCCTTCTATCGACTTAATAACTCCCGAAGGAACACTGAAATAGCGGATAGCGCTTCCCTTTTCGAACTTGGGTTCGATATCGGGCTTCTCACCGCAAGCAATACGGATAGTTGCTTCTATCATATCGATTCCCGTTGACAGGGGAATCAAGTGTGTAGTGATACAATCGCCTCCCATTCTTGCACCGAGCTCTACCATTTTAGGGCCGTCTTTTGTCAAGATAATTTCCACATGAGCGGGTCCATTTTCAATACCGACAGCCTTTACAGCTCGGCAAGCGAGGTCGCGTATCTTTTCGAGATCGCACTCGGCAAGTCGGCTGGGCTGGCTGTGTCCCATCTCTACAAAATGAGGCGCACCAGTAGTCAGCTTGTCCGTCACTTGAAGCACATATGGCTCACCGTCAACAGCGATAATCTCAACGCTCACCTCGGGTCCTGTCATATATTCTTCCACAATAACCGATCTACTACGCCCGTTTTTGGCACTGTAGCTCACGGCATCACGGAGTTCTTTTTCATTATGAACTAACATCACACCGCGGCTTCCCGAATTGTCGGTAGGCTTAGTGATGCATGGATAGGTGATCTTACTGATCACCTCATCAAAATCGTCTGTGTCCCGCAAAATGTAATACCAAGGATGCTCTACACCGCACGCCTCAAAGCACTTGATCATCTCACCTTTATCGGTTGATTTGATCGCTGTTTCCATAGAAATACCTGGTAGACCGCACTTCTCTGTTGCTCGTGCAATCGAGCGCATAGGCATATCGGTAGCGAGAGTCATTATTCCATCGGGTGCAAAGCTCTTTGCCGCATCGGCAACGCCTTCAACATCAATTGTGCTCACATTGAAAAATTTATCTGCCAAAGGCACACCTACTGCATTTGGGTTATAGTCTATAACACCTACGTAAAAGCCCATTTCTTTCGCTTTTTTGATGGCAGGCACCTGAAGAATAGACGCTCCGATAATCAAAAGCTTTCTCATTTGGTATTAGCACCTGCCATTTCTGCAGCTTCCGCTGTCTTTTCTGCTTCGGTGGGAGCTGCACCTTTGGTGGATGCCTCGGTTACATAAATGTTTTCACGCTTCAGTACCGAATACACAGTCTTAAACAAGATTTTAATATCCATCCATAGGGAAATATTTTCTACATAATACACATCGTTTGCCATCTTCTGTTCGGAAGTAGCGGCATTGCGGTAATATGCTTGACTGTATCCTGTAATGCCAGGACGCACTTCCAGACGTTTTTTGTGAGGTTCGTCAAGCAAATCGTATCCTTTGTAATTAGTTGTCAGGTGAGCACGGGGACCGATAAAACTCATATCACCTTTAAGCACATTTAGAAATTGCGGAAGCTCGTCAATAGATGTCTTTCTCATAAACCGACCTACTTTAGTTACTCGCGGATCGTTTTCTCCGTTATATGTAGAGCCATCTGCATTCTTTAGGTTAGGCGAATTGACCTTCATTGATCGAAGCTTGTACATTTTGAACACCTTACCTTTTCTTCCAAGACGCGGTGCATTGTAGAACACAGGACCTTTGTCGGTAAAGTAAATTACAGGAGCAAAAATCAAAACAACCAACAAAACAAAAGGAAGCGCGAAAAGCGATAAAATTATATCTAAAAGTCTTTTAAAAAAGCGGTAAATCATTTTATGTACTCCTTAAGGATACTCGAATAGTTATCGATTACATACTCGACCTCTTCATCTGTAAGGCATGTATGGAGGGGGAGGGTTATCTCGTTTGCAAAATGCTCATAGGCATTGGGATAATCCTTAATATTAAAGCCAAGATTTTTATATGCGGTATGCATTGGCAGGGGCTTGTAATGTACGTTGCAGGCAATGCCCTGCTCTGCCATTTTTATAATAATCTCGTTTCGCTGCTCGGCTGTTATTCCCGAAATTCGTGTGATGTAAAGATGCCCAGAAGAGGTACGAGTGCCTGTATAATGGGCAAGCGTTTGAACTCCGAGAGGCTTAAGTGCCGCATCATACTTCGTGATAATATCTTTTCTGCGTTTTAGCATATCCGGATATCTCTCAAACTGCTTTAAGCCTATCGCGGCGGCAACATCGGTCATATTGCATTTATACCATGTGCCAACGATATCGTATTCCCAAGCGCCAAGCTTTGTTTTCGCAAGGGCATCCTTGGACTGGCCGTGCAAGGAGAAGAGCTGAAGCCTTTTATAAATATCCTCGTCATCAATACCGGAAATGCTCTTCCAGGTCAAGGCGCCGCCCTCTGCGGTTGTAAGGTTTTTTACGGCATGGAAAGAAAAAGAGGAGAAGTCTGCCACAGAGCCTATCATCTTACCGCCATATGATGCTCCAAAGGAGTGAGCTGTATCTGCCATAACGGCAACTCTGCCAATTGCAGACTGAATATCCGATTGCGGCTTAAACAAGTGTTTTTTTCGCTCAACTATACTAAAAATTCTGTCGTAGTCGCAAGGAACACCGCCAAGATCCACCGGTATTATCGCTTTGGTTCTCTCGGTAATAGCATTTTCTAACGCATCGTAATCCATTTCAAAGCTATCCTTTTGAATATCCACTAGCACTATTTTTGCACCGACATGATCAATTACAGATGCAGATGCGGTATACGTATATGCCGATGTGATAACCTCATCGCCCGAGCCTACACCGAGCAGCCGAAGTGCCATTTCGGCACAGGCTGTTTGCGAGTTCAGGCACACGCATTTTGCTGTGCCGACATATTCGGATATATTCTTTTCAAGTCTTTTAGTGCGGGGACCGGTGGTTATCCAACCTGAACGAAGAGCTTCTGCAACTTCATCAATTTCCATATCGGACATATCGGGCGGAGAAAACGAAATATTAATTTTCTTTTTTGTCATCTCAAGCATCGGATTTTTCTCCATGTAAATAAAATATAATACATTATAACATATGTGATAAGGATTTTCAAGCATAAATATAGATTTGGAGTACGATTTCGTCGTTTTCCCGATTTCCTGTGTGTTTTTTTGTGTGAATTGTACAAGCTTTTGTTTTTTATTTGACTATATGGGCTGTTTTTTTGCGTTACGAGGATACTGTTTTCGGGAAAAGCATATTTTTATCGAAAAATGTTGCGGAGAGCATTGTTTTCTGCTATAATTGTGTCGTATCAAGTTTACTTTGGAGGATTTATGAAGAGCAGCACCAAGGTTTTGTCTATTTTGCTTTTGATTGCGCTATTATTCTCGTCTACAGGGTGTCGGAGCGAGGTAATATCACTTGATGACATTCCCGATTATTCGGATAAGCCATACGTTCAGATAAACGGAAACGAGCCGTTTTTTGAGGAAAGCGAGATTACAGACGAGGCTTACGAGAGCTACTCCGAGCTTGATGCTCTGGGCAGATGCGGTGTGGCTATGGCTTGTCTCGGGCTGGAGCTTGCTCCCACAGAGGAGCGAGAGGACATTGGCTCTGTTTATCCCAGCGGCTGGGAATACAGCGGTTCGTCAAACAACCGAGAATATGATTTCGGATATCTCTACAACCGCTGTCATCTTATCGGCTATCAGCTAGCGGGAGAGAATGCAAACGAGAAAAATCTTATCACAGGCACAAGATATATGAACGTCGAAGGTATGCTTCCCTTTGAGAACATGGTTGACGATTACATAGAAGACACGCAAAACCACGTTATGTACCGGGTTACCCCCATATACGACGGCTACAATTACCTTGCCGACGGGGTGCTTATGGAGGCTCTTTCGGTTGAAGATGAGGGAGAAGGCATTGAATTTTGCATATTTGTTTACAATGTTCAACCGGGAATTGAAATAAACTACTTCACAGGTCAAAACCGCAAGGTTGGTGATACCTCTACATCTATAAATCCTGATGACATAACCGACTCACAGGGTGGAGACGGTGCTGTCACATTCATCATAAACAAGAACTCAAAAAAGTTCCATCTTCCCGATGCCTCATGCGTCAACAATATGAAAGAAGAAAACAAGGAATCCTCCGGTAAGACTCGACAGGATCTGATCGATGACGGCTACGATCCTTGCAAAACCTGCAATCCTTAGCACATTTCTTAAAACAAAAAGAGCGCGAAAAGCGCTCTTTTTGTTATTTATGCAAATAATAGTTGTCAAAAACCCGTATTAAACGGTTGTTGCCTGTTTCATCTCGTCGCAGTTCTCTGCCTCTTTGTTAATTTCCTCCGGGTCGCGGAAGGTAGGAACTACACTTTTCATAACTTCCTTTATTGTTGGAGATGCAACCTCATTTTCTGTGCTTTTCACAACCAGGCGAAGCTTATCCATAATATCCTCCATTTCCTCTCGGGTGTGGGGGGTATCGCGTTCGATAAAGATGAGGTCGTTTTCGGTTTTTGTAAGAGTTTCGGTCTTGATAAGAAGCTCCTCATAAAGCTTCTCGCCGGGGCGCAGCCCTGTTTCTACAATATCAATATCAACATAGGGAGTTTTTCCCGAAAGTCTTATCATATTTTCGGCAAGGTCCAGTATCTTTATAGGCTTGCCCATATCAAGAACAAAAAGATCACCGCCACGTGCCATAGCTCCTGCCTGCATAACAAGACCTGAAGCCTCGGGTATAGTCATAAAATAGCGGATTATACGCTTATCTGTAACGGTAACAGGACCGCCGTGCTCAATCTGGCGGCGGAAAAGAGGAATTACCGAGCCGTTAGAGCCGAGAACATTACCGAATCTTACTGCCGCAAAGGACGTGAGACTATCGCGGCGACACTGAACCACCATTTCGCATAGGCGCTTTGACGCCCCCATAACATTAGTTGGGTTTACCGCTTTGTCGGTAGATATAAGAATAAACTTCTTTACACCGTATTTTTCGGCCATATCCGCAGTATTATATGTACCGAACACATTATTCTTTATGGCCTCGCAGCTTGAATGCTCCATAAGAGGAACGTGCTTGTGGGCGGCTGCGTGGAGAACGATGTCAGGTTTATACTCTGCGAACACGGCGTCAAGCCTTGCTCTGTCTCTGACAGAGCCTATTTCAACAGACAAATTAAGGTTGTCCTTATGCTCGTAACGAAGCTCCTGCTGCAAATCATATGCATTATTCTCGTATATATCAAAGACCACAAGCCGCTTGGGAGCGCATCTTGCTATCTGACGGCAAAGTTCGCTTCCGATAGAGCCTCCACCGCCTGTAACAAGCACAACCTTATCCTTGTAGAATTCTCTTGTAGTTTCGTTATACACCTTTATTGTATCTCTGAAAAGAAGGTCCTCTATCTTAACCTCTCTTATAACCCTCTTTGAGTCCTTGCTATCTGTTTCACGTACAGGAACGTCGTAAAGTTTTATTTTACATTCGGTTTTTGCATAAAAGCTATGGAGCTTAGCTGCATCATCGGAGCTGATTTTAGGCAAAGCGATGAATATCTCCTGAACAGGCATAGATCTGATTTTCTCAATAACATTATCGTTTTCTTCAATTACACTGATACCGCAAACGCGGCTACCAACCTTGTTTTTATCCTTATCAATAAAGCAAACAGGATAGTAATGTGAAGCAGAGTTGTATATAAGCTCCTCTGCAAGAAGAGCGCCTACCTGCCCCGCACCAACTATGGCAACACCGATTTTGTTATTTCTTTTGCCATCCTCCTTTGTGTTTGAGGTCTGGTACATAATCTGATAGCAGAATCTTGACAAGAGCGTTGCAACATCTGCCATAGCGATAAATGAAAGTATTCGCCAGCCGCCTATATCAAAAGCCGCAAAAACGGGAATCTGTGATACAAGCACTACAATTGCCCCGCCGACAGCATCAGCTATAACAAGCGAAATAAAAGCCCCCGAATTTGCATATCTCCAGACATTTGAATAAACCTTAGTCGCAAGCCTGCAAGCAAAAACAGCAACCAAGGCTTCAATAAAGCCTATCGCATATGCAGAAAAGGACACTTTTTCGCTGGATATCAAGGTTAAACATATTGTCAAAAGATAGACACAAGCAAATATTGCTACATCTATTCCAATTAGAAGCATACGTCGCTTAGACTTAAAGAATGTCATAAAATCTCCTGTGCTTTGAAGAATTGTTACAAATCGAACATCTGAACTAAACCTAACTTTTATTATTATAATACAAAAAACTCCGTTTGTCAATGATGAAATATCGGACTAACAGTACGATCGGAAAACTTTAATATTGACTTATCCACCACTTTTGTTGTAAAATAGTTACGAAATACTTGATGCAGAGGAATAACAATGAACCAAAAGGACGAAGCAGGACTTCATAATCTAAGAGGAATATTTGACAAAAATTACGAGATAACAAGGCTTTATGCTGCGTATCTTGAAAGCTGTCCTGAGGCTATCACGAAGGAAATGATAGACGTTCTTACCGAGGACGGCAGTATTTCAAAGGTGGAGGCGCTGGTTGCTCTCCTTTCCGAGCTTTTCGGACTGGATTTTGACAGCGGAGCACACGACAGAGTGCTTATCAAAGATTATCTCACCCCGTCTGTAAAACTTCTTGACAGAAAAAAATACGAAAACGATCCTTACTACAAAAATATAAGGCTTACCGACATAAAGGACGGAGACTGGGAGATAAGGTGGGAGACTTACGTGCCTTACCGTGGTGTTATCTGCGACGATATGATAATAAATCCCGATTTTTCGGAAATTCCGCCTTTAGGCTTTTTTACCGAAGAGTTTCGCTTTCCTGCTGTGCTTGAGGGAGGTAACGAATGGATGACGCTGACTCCTGTTGACCTTGACACATCGGTAGAAGCTATAAATGCAGCTCACGGCAAGGTTGTAACCTTTGGGCTGGGGCTTGGATATTACACCTACATGGTGTCCGAAAAGGAGACGGTAGAATCTGTTACGGTTATAGAAAAGAGTCCTGATGTCATAAGGCTTTTTAAAACTCATATCCTTCCTCAGTTCCCTCATAAGGAAAAGGTAAGGATAATCGAGGTCGATGCCTTTGAATATGCCGAAAAGCAGATGCCTAAAGATAATTTTGATATAGCGTTTGTTGACACCTGGCGAGATGCCTCTGACGGTGCGCCCATGTACAAAAAAATGAAGGCTCTTGAGCATCTGTCGCCGGATACAAAATTCATCTACTGGATTGAGAATTTTCTTATTTCAAGGCTTCGCGCTGAGAAATTTGAGGAGCTATGGGAACAGGCAGAGTGCGGCTCTGACACAGGCTACGAGGAATTATTAAAGAAGCTTGAGGAAATCGTATAATTCATAATCTTCGT
Source organism: Eubacteriales bacterium (assembly GCA_045658565.1). Classification (GTDB taxonomy): domain Bacteria; phylum Bacillota; class Clostridia; order Oscillospirales; family CAG-272; genus UBA1740. The sequence continues at coordinate 12,659 of JAZOVF010000008.1, read as the reverse complement.
TTAAGCTGTATTGCCAAAATGCTTCTTGATTTTTTATTTCACTCCCCCTAGATTTAAAAATAAAATTATTATATAATTTTGGCTTGATTACATTTTTCTTTAAGGAGAAATCATTGTGAGCGAATTAGCAAAAAAGGCCTACGAGGCATATAAGAGAACGGCTAAAATGAACTTTGTTCAGGTTACTACCTCAAAGCTTAATGTCATTTATAATATAGAGTGCAGAATGAAGCGTGACCCCGAGTACAAAAAGGAGCTTGACGAATTTGTTACCGAGGAGGGCGAGACTATCGGCGCTCTTATTGAAAAATACTTTACAGGCTACAATGCCCGCCACGGACTTGAAATAAGAGAGACTCTTACCGAATTTCTCGACCCCGACTTTGCCGAGGGAGCCTATTTTGTTATTGATACATACAAGAGAGTGGAAGACGACCTTGTACCAACCGCCCCGACTGAGTTTTCGGTAGGTGATAAAGCACATGCTATAATAAAGCTTTTCAGCCATTCGGAGCACGCCCCGCTTAAAACCGATACAATATGGTACATCATTATGACCGATGATGGTGAAAGAAATGAAGGCTATGCCGAAAATACCGACACATTGGAAATTGAGTTTACCCTATCCCGCCCCGGCTGGGTATATTTTAAGGCTAACGCAATAGACCAAAACGGCAAGAATATTCTCGGCTTTGACACATCCTTTGGCGGCGCGCTCTTTGACTGGCAGGACATTCCTTTGACAAAAAATACCCCTGCCGACCTTTATGAATTCTGGGAAAAGGCCATCGACCGCCTTATGCAAATTGACCCAACCGACCCAACTGCCGACGGATATGAGGGACTTGTTGAATACGAATACGATATGCCAAAGGAAAATCACTTTGAGCTTATAAAGTTCGATGCGGATTACGTAAAAATGCTGAAAGAGTACAAAATCGGCAACATTACGGAAGAAATGCTCGAAAGCTTTGATTTTTACGAGCTTAATCTCAAGGCGCCCGGTCCCTGCCACTCGGCAAATTACCTTACTGTACCCAAGGGAGCAGCCCCTAAGAGCCTTTATCTTCAAGTATCCTTTGACGGCTATTCGGCTTATCCCCCCTCCCCCGCATATAGCAAAAACTGCATCTGTCTACACTGCTCTCACCACGGCTACAAGCTCCCAAGACCTCTCGATGGCTATTACATGAAGCTGAGACAAGGAGTTTGTATGCATTACGGTCTCGGTGACGGGAAGCCCAACTCCCTTTACGAGGACTTAAACGACAACTATATGATATATCTCCACCTTCGCAACCTGCAGGCAATAAGATTTGTAACCGACCCTGCCCTTTCATCTATGGTGGATAGACTACACGATATATGGAACGGCGAAGTAAAGCTTACAGGCGGAAGCATGGGCGGCTATCAGGCACTATGCACAGCGGCGCTCTCTACTATTCTTGTAAAAAAGACCGCACCCTATAAGCTCCTCAGTACAAATGCCAACATACCTGCATTTTGTAACCTTGCAGGACGTACCGACAACCGTGTTCCCTGTATGACATCCTACACCGAGGGAATGGAGTATTTTGACGCAGCTCATCTTTCAGCACATATCGACGTGCCCGTAACCATTCCCAGAGTGGGTCTCGGCGACAAAACCTGCTCTCCTAACGGAATTTTGGCAATGTTCAATAACATTCCAAAGGGCGTACATAAAGAAATCAACTTCCTCCAAGGTTCAGACCACGGTTTTCTGCCCGAGCCGGACTTTCAGAAGTGGTATAAATATAATAAAAATAGCTAATTAAGCTTAAATGCGGCGTTTTTTACAAGCACCGCATTTATTTTGTACCCCGAAACCCGAGATTTAACATAGATTTAACATTTCCCAAAGATACTATTGATAGCGCAAAGCAAAAAAATAGGTTATAATTTCCACAGAAATCAACATTTTTCTAAGGAGACTTAAATGACTATTTTTGACGTACTTACTATGATAGGCGGCCTTTGTCTCTTCCTCTTCGGAATGAGTATTATGGGCGACTCCCTTGAGAGAAGCGCAGGCTCAAAGCTAAAAATAATGCTCGGGAAGCTGACAACCAACAAGTTTGCGGGACTTCTTACCGGTTTATGCGTTACGGCAGTTGTCCAATCCTCCTCTGCTACAACGGTTATGGTTGTGGGCTTTGTAAACTCGGGTCTTATGACCTTAAAGCAGGCAATCCACGTAATTATGGGTGCTAACATCGGTACAACGGTTACCGCATGGATACTCAGCCTTAGCGGAATTTCGGGCGATAATCTTCTGATAAAGCTCCTTAAGCCGATGTCCTTCACTCCCATTCTTGCCCTTATCGGTATTGCTCTATTTATGTTTGCAAAGAGCAACAGGAAAAAGGATATTGGCACAATACTTCTTGGCTTCTCTGTTCTTATGTTCGGTATGGACATTATGTCTGATGCTGTTTCGGGCCTTTCCGAGGTTCCCGAGTTCCGAAACCTCTTTATAATGTTTGAAAACCCTATCCTCGGTGTACTTGTGGGCGCTCTGGTTACCGCGGTTATTCAGTCATCATCAGCATCTGTCGGTATCCTTCAGGCCTTTGCTTCAACCGGTCAGATAACCTACGGCTCGGCAGTTCCTATCATTATGGGTCAGAATATCGGTACCTGTATCACCGCTATCCTCTCATCCTTCGGCACTAACAAAAACGCAAAAAGAGCAGCTATGGTGCACCTTACCTTCAACATATTAGGTACGGTGATATGGCTGGGCACATTCAGCATCGTTAAAGCCGTTGTCGAAATTCCTATTCTCGGTGAGGGGGCAAGCGCAGCGGGAATTGCGGTTATACACTCTATCTTTAATATTGCATGCACCCTGCTTCTTCTCCCTCTTGCGGGACTTCTTGAAAAACTTGCTATTAAGCTTGTACCTAACGCAAAGCAGCCCGAGACAGTCTCCGAGCTTGACGAGAGACTTCTCGCTACCAGCGCCATCGCGCTTGAAAGATGCTTTGACGTTACCGCCGATATGGCTAAGGTATCCCGCGATGCTTTGAAAAACAGTATTCAATGTCTTGAAAACTATGACAGCACACTTGCCGACTCAATTATAGAGGCGGAGGACAGAACCGACAGGCTAGAGGATATGATAGGAAGCTATCTTGTTAAGCTGAGCACTCACAGTCTGAACGAGGTCGAGAGCGCAAAATCCTCCGTAATTCTCAAGGCTATCGGTGATTTCGAGCGCATAGGTGACCATGCGAAAAACATTCTTGAATCAGCCGAAGAGCTTAGAGAAAAAAATATTGAATTTACTCCCGATGCAAAAAAGGAGCTCTCTTTACTCTGTCAGGCGACCCTTGAAATATCAGAGCTTTCTTACACAGCCTTCGCTTTAGGAGACGAGGCAGCGGCTGCCGAGGTTGAGCCACTTGAGCAGGTTATAGATAAGATGAAGGAGCTTTTGCGCTCTCAGCATATCGAGCGTCTCAGAAAAGGAAATTGCAGCATTGAGGCAGGATTTGTCTGGTCTGACCTTATTACAAATATGGAAAGAGTTTCCGACCATTGCTCCAATATTGCCGCCTGTGTTGCCGAGCAGAACGAACAGAATATGAACGCTCACGCATCTCTTAAGCTTTTGAGAAGCGACAGTCCTCTGTTCAAAGAGAAATATAAAAAGTACGCTGACAAATACATCAGCGCACTAACCGCCGTTATTATATAAAACACTTGAAATTGTCGGACAAATAGGCTATACTGTTTATATAAAAAGAAAGGAACGGTTTTCTATGTACAAGCCTTTAATTTACGTTGTCGAAGATGACGAGGGCATCTGTGAGGTGTACGAGGGAGCCTTTGAAGAAAGCTATCAAACAGGGATTTTTACCTCCGGCAAGGAGTTTTTCGATGCTTTTTCTACATTGAAGCCGGACATCATCATTCTTGATATAATGCTTCCCGATATGGACGGATACACAATACTTACAAAAATACGCGAGACCGACGAACGTGTTCCGGTTATAATCGTAAGCGCAAAGTCGGACGAAATAAGCTTTGTAAAGGGGCTTAACAAGGGAGCTGACGACTATATGTCAAAGCCCTTCTCTATCTTAGAGCTTTTGGCCAGAGTAAAAACAAATCTGCGCCGCGCCGGATTATATTACAGAAGTGCAGGTGACTTTGCGGTTGATAACAACACATATAAGGTGTTCTATAAGGGTAACGATTTAAGACTTACTCTTAAGGAATTCAAGCTTCTTAAAATACTTATCGGACGCTCGGGAGTAACCATTGACAGAGAGGATCTCTTCAAAGAGGTTTGGGGCGAGGACTTTATGGGAGAAACCCGAACCCTTGACACACACATCGCCACTCTTCGCGATAAAATAAAGGCCTCAGGAGGAAATTCCGACGCTATAATCACGGTAAGAGGCGTTGGTTACAGATTTGAGCCGCTATGAAAAAACGAGTATTTTTAAAATGCTTTCTGATAGCTCTCTTTTCCTCTCTGATTGTTTTCCTGTTTGGAGTTGCTATAACCTATCTCACAACCAGGTCATTGATTAACGAAAGGCTGATAACCGATACCGAGATGGTCTCATCGCTTATTGACGGTGAGGAGGACTTCTCCGCCCTTGAGGAATTCAGCCAAGATAATATTATCAGAATAACCGTAATCTCTCTCTCGGGCGAGGTTCTTTACGAAAGTGACACCGACGAGCAGCTCGAAAACCATATTGACAGAGATGAGGTCGTTGCCGCAATAAGCGGCACGCCCTATACGGTTGAACGCTATTCCAACACCTTTAGGTGCAATATGGCCTATTATGCGGCAAAAACCGAGTTTACAGATGGGGAAAGCGCCGTAGTCAGACTTGCTGTAAGAAGCGCTGATATGTATTCATACTTAATAAGTGCCATGCCACTCCTTTTAATAACTTTGATAATCAGCGCCCTGGTAGCGCTATTGTTTGCAAAAAGACTATCATCCAGCACAGTAAAGCAGATAACCGATATCTCCGACAGCATAAGAAGCCTTAGCAGCGGAAGTTATATGCCTCTTGACCTTAACCGGGCCGACAAAGAGTTCGCCTCTGTGTACGGAGAGATAAACGAGCTTAACGAAAAAATACTTCTGTATATGAAAAACGAGGAATACGAGCGAGAAAAGCTGGCTGAGGTGTTGGAAGCAGAAAAGGCGCTGGTAAGACAGAAAGAAGAGTTTTTTGCAAACGCATCTCACGAGCTAAAAACGCCTTTAACGGCTATGGTAGGCCTGACTGAGCTTATTCTGGCAAGAGAAACCGACGAGGTTACTCACCGCCAAACCAAAAGAATACATAAAGAGTCTCTCAGACTCTCAGTGCTTATTTCAGATATGCTGAAGCTAAGTATGCTTGAGGGAGATATCGAAAGCCCGCCCGGAGTCGAGGTTTCGGTTAGAGAGATTGCGGCAGAGGTGCTGGCCGAATTGTCCGAATCTATAAAAGAAAAATCGCTGAATGCCTCCGTAAGCGGAGTCTGCAAGGTCATGGCTGATGAAAAGCGTATTTACGAAATACTGCAAAATCTTATCAGCAATGCGGTGAATTACAATAAGCAAAACGGACTTGTCGAGGTAATTCTCGAAGAAAAAAACGGCTTTAGTTCGGTAACGGTACGCGACAGCGGAATAGGAATTGCCGAGGAAAACATTCCTCACCTTTGCGAAAGGTTTTACAGAGTTGACAAGTCCCGTTCCAAAAAGACGGGCGGCACAGGTCTCGGTCTTGCCATAGTAAAGCACGTTTGCGCCCTCTACAATGCAAAATTCACAATAAAAAGCAAGCTTGGAGAAGGAACCGAAGTTACGGTAGCTTTCGATAATTGTAAAGAAAAAGCAGGCCTTTGACCTGCTTTTTCTTTATTTTTTTATATATTCAGTATTCCTCTTGCGCAGAAGAGATAGATTATCAGGGATATTGCGTCCACAAGGGTTGTAATAAGGGGAGACGCCATAACCGCAGGGTCAAGACCTATCTTTTTCGCAAGGATGGGGAGAATTGCGCCGATTATTTTTGCCGCTATGATAGTCATAGAAAGCGAAACCGCCACAACAAGGGAGACCGTCAGGTCTATTGCCGTATTGCCCAGCAGAAGTCCGTCTATCAGCATAACCTTAGCGAATGTAACAACACCGAGGGCTATGGCGCAAAGTATTCCTACTCGTAATTCCTTCCAGAACACTCTCGGCAAATCCGAAAACTCAACCTCAGACAGGGATATGCTTCGAGTTACCGTAACCGAGGACTGACCACCCGAGTTTCCGCCCGTACCCATTATCATAGGCACAAATAGTACAAGAACAGCAGGCAGTGCCGCCTCAAAGCCCGAAAGAATTGCGCTGGATATCGTAGATGAAATCATCAGTATCAGTAGCCAGGGAATTCTCGCCTTCCATATATCAAATACATTGGTTTTAAGATAGGGCGTTTCGCTGGGAGTAATAGCCGCCATTTTGGCAAAGTCCTCTTCAGACTCCTCTTTAATAACCTCAATAGCGTCGTCAACGGTGATAATACCAACAAGGCGGTTTTCGTTATCCACAACAGGCATTGCAAGAAAGCCATATCTGTCAAGAAGAAGAGCAACCTCTTCCTTGTCGTCGTTCGTGTGCACCGAAATTACAGCATCATCCATAATGTCTCTAATCAGTGTTTCGGGAGAGGAAAGAAGCAGCTGTCTTGCGGTGACAATGCCGCAAAGATGGCGGTTTTTGTCGGTTACGTAGCAGGTGTATATAGTTTCCTTGTCTATCGCAACCTTTCTGATATGAGAAAGGGCCTCTTCAACCGTCATTTCGGCAGTAAAACGCACGTATTCGGTTGTCATAACCGTTCCCGCAGAGTCCTTCGGATAGTGAAGAATGGTATTTATTATGTCCCTGTCCTCTTTGGTAGTCTGGCGAAGTATACGCTTAACCACCGAGGCGGGCATTTCCTCAAGTATGTCTACCGTATCGTCAATATAAAGCTCGGAGAGAATTTCCGAAAGCTGAACGTCGGTAAAAGACTCAATAAGCCTTCTCTGCTCGTCAGACTCCATTTCAACAAAAACCTCCGCCGAGGTTTCCTTGGGTAAAAGCCTGAAGAAAAGCGTTTCAAGCTCAATAGGTATCTCTGCGTAAATTTCCGCAATATCCGGTGCGGGAAGATCAAGGATAAGCTCCTTAACCTCTGTGTACTTTTTTTCTGTGAGAAGCTCTGTTATTCTCTCGGCAGTTTCCGAAAGCTCACTGACAAGCCCCTCAAGGGTGAATTCCTTTTCTGTCATTTTTTCGCCTTTCCTTTCGGCAAGGCGAGGTAATTTATGCTCTACGCCATGCCAAAATCTCAATTTTTGTTAAGTTTTGTTTACAACTTCGACTGTCGTCAAGCATTTTTACTTACCCTTTCTTAATATTTTATAACACTTCCCGAGGGAAGTTAAATTCGCTTCCTTCCGAAATGGCATTGTTAACCGCAGGGTTAAATTTCAAAAACTCCATTGGTTTTGTCTTCTGGTATATATAATTATATTCCTATACCGCAAAAAAGTCAATAGAAAGTTTTTAATAACTTAATTTGTATGAAGCCTCCTGCATAGGTCATACCGAGGATGCATCCTTAAATAATGTTTTTGCCTCAGAGTGACAGATTTGGAATAACAACCTACACAAGTTAAAACCAATTTTCCTTATTAAAGCTTTTTTCGGACTTTTCTCAAAAAGCTGACACTCGTCACTCCGACTCAATCTCGCTCTCTCTGAGAACCTCTAAACCGCTTTGCTTTAGTAGTCCTGCGGTGACACCATCGCCGTCGGTAAGAGTACCCGTAAAGCTGCCGTCATAGATTTTGCCACTTCCGCAGGAGGGGGAGCGTTCTTTCAGGATTGCACGTTTTATTCCTAATGTTTTGCACAAGTATAGTGCCCCCTCGGCACCACGTTTGTAATTTTCAGTAACATCTCTGCCGTTTTTCATTAAAACCCTATCTCCTACCCTCTCGCTTGGGGTTCTCGGGGTCTCAAGGCCACCGTAAATTTCGGGACAAAAGGGGACAAGCTCGTATTTTTTCTTTAAGTCTATTACCCTTTGATCGGGTTTACTTTTTCCGTCATATCTGCAAGGAAGCCCTAAGAGGCAGGCACTAACAAGTATTCTTTCTTTCATTTTTACTTCCTAACACATCATTATTTATTAAATATATCGTATTTAACCGCATCAAGGTCTCCGGCCCCCATAAGAACAACAGGCCCCTTTATATGCTGGCTGTCCAGTCTGCCTACAACCTCGGGGTCGGGGCAATACTCGGCGTTTAGACCAATGTCCTCTGCCAGCCGCCTTGAATTTATGCCCTCTATAGGCTTTTCTCTTGCGGGATAAATATCTGTAAGGAGCACCCTGTCGGCAAGGGACAGCGAGTTGCAAAAGTCCTCCCACAGCGACAATGTTCTTGTAAAGGTATGAGGCTTAAAGACTACTGTAAGAGGCTCTTTATAAAGCATTTTAAGTGTATTTATGCCTGCCGAAATCTCGGTTGGGTGGTGGGCATAGTCATAGTATATCTTTCTGCCGTGGCGGTTGCCTATGCATTCAAGGCGTCTGGATATACCGGAAAAGGCTGCTACAGCCCCTCTCACCTGCTCTAAAGGCACACCGCATTCGAGAGCCAAAACTATTGCAGCCACCGCATTTGTTACATTATGTACACCGAGAATGTTTAATTCAAATTTACCAATCTCAGAGCCAAAATGTGAAAGCGAAAAGCTATACCCTTTTTCGTTAAAAGAGTTTATAAAATAGCCGTATTCACAGCCTGCCCCCTGGCCAAAGGTTACAACCTCGGTCTTTTTGTTTATTTCGGGGTATATTTTTTTCAGATTTTCGTCATCAAGGTTTATAATTGCCAGCCTTGATGCCCTGGAGAGAGCCTTAACAAAGGCAACGCCTAGCTCCTGTATGTTCCCATAACAGTCGGTATGGTCAAGCTCCAGATTGAGCGCAAGAGACACGCTCGGAGAAAAGGACAAAAAGGACTCGCGGTATTCGCATGCCTCGTATATAAGAGTCTCTCCCCCATCTCTGATAGGACTGCCCGATTCAAGCTCTGCCCCCGAAAGTACTGTCGGATTTCTGCCCGATGAGGTGAAAATTCGCTCAAGAATTGCAACGGTCGTGCTTTTTCCGTGTGTGCCCGAAACGCCTATTCTTTCCCTATACTTAAGCATAAGCTCACCGAGATACTCTGCGCGGGAAACCTGGGGGACGCCACGTTCCTTTGCCGCTATGCGCTCTGGGTTATCCTCGGATATCGCGTGAGAATAAACAATAAGCTCCGATGAGCCTATATTATCCTCCGAGTGACCTGTAAATACAGGTATTCCACTTAGGCTAAGCAATCGACACCTTTCGTTGATAAACATATCGCTTCCGCTGACGGTATAACCGTTTTTCTCCGAAAGAACAGCAAGCGAATACATAGAAACTCCGCCAATACCCACAAAATGAACGTGGAGAGCCGGCCTTTTTAAAAGAGAACGAAGGCTTTCGGATTTTTGATTTTTCTTTTTTTGATTTTTTTGATTTGTATTCGACATTATTTGCCTCTCTTCGCTACCGATTAACAACTGATACATAATTTATTAAGAAAAATATAACAATTTTTGGTAAAAAATATTACCAAATCCACGAATATTCTTAATAAAATTATATTACAATATATGCATAAATCCAAAAAATGTTTACAACAGAGGAAAGGAATTACATTCATGCAAATTACAGACATCAAGATCAGAAAGTTCTTTGACGAGGGACCCATGAAGGCTATTGTTTCGGTCACCTTTGACGACTGCCTTGCAGTACACGACATTAAGGTTATTTATGCCCGCGAAAGATTCTTTATCGTTATGCCTTCAAGAAAGAATCCCGACGGAACATACCGCGACATTGTTCACCCCATAAATGCATCCTTCCGCACCGAGCTTGAGGAAGCAGTTATCGATGCCTACCACGTTCAGCTTGTTGCCGCAGAGCACGACGAGGGCTCCGCAGACTACGAGGACGCTGTAGTTATCTGATTTTAGAAATATAAAAACTACCGCAAAAATTTTGCGGTAGTTTTTTTCATATGTGATCCGTCACAATTTATTAAATTACTCCGCACTCTCTGCTTTAGGCGCTTTCTTTTTGGGAGATGCCAGAGCAACATCCTTCTGCTTGTCGAGAGTGGACTTCTGGTCGCGAAGAACCTGCTTCTGAGAGGTGAGAGCCTCTTTCTGAAGAGCGAGTGTTTCTGCCTGACGTGCTGCCATTTCTGCCTGAGCCTCAGCGTTCTTGGTGTTGCCTGCCATAAGTGCCTGCTGAGCTGCAATAATGTCCTTCTGGGACTGCATTACTGTCTTCATAGACTCCTCAAGAGTAGCCTGATTCTCGGCAACAACACGCTGGGTTTCTTCCATAGCCGCCTGAGCCTCGGTAATAGCCTGCTGACGCTCCTGAACAACCTTCTGCTGCTCTGCAAGAGCGGTCTGATTCTGTGCAACTGAAATCTGGTCCTGAGAAATAACTCTCTGGCTGACCTGAATGCCCTGCTGCTCACGAAGAGTGCGACGTTGCATATCGTTCGTCTGCTTCTGAAGCTCGTTAGCATCAGCACTCTTGCTTGCAATCTCGGCATATGCCGCAGAAAGCTCGGCAACCTGTGCGGTAAGAGCCTTAATGCTCTCCATCATAGCGGTGAGCTTATCAAGAAGGAACTGCTCATCCTCAAGAATGGTAGCCTCAACAGCTGCAATCTCGCCTGCACCGTAGGTCTTGCCGGACTGTGCGGGAAGATTAAGCTCATAATTCTCCATATATGTAGCAATACGCTTATCAAGCGCCTCAGAGAACTTATTCATAGTAGCGGCAATTGCCTTTTCAACAATTGCAGAAACATCGATAGAAACAGGTGCAACCTTAGGTGCCTCGTAGCCGTAACCGGGATAGGGAGGCTGAACATATGCAGGCTGAGCATAAGCGGGGTGTGCATAAGCCGGGTGGGGATATGCAGGTGCAGCATATGCAGGTGGAGCGTATGTAGCTCCGTTATATGTATATGCAGATGCACTCTCCTGAGCGGGTGCCTCCTGGTTAGGCTCGTATGTGTTATTATTCTCAATCATTTTTTCTTCCTCCTTGGGTGCGTCCTCAATCTCAACGCCCTCTATCATAGCTTGAATATTTCTTATACTCTCGGTAATTGTTGAGTTATACTTCTCAAGGTCCATTTTAACCTTTACAGCATTCTGTGCAACCTGCATCCACTCGGCATATGCTTCGTTAATTGAATCTACGGTTGCCGCAATCTGCGCCCCGGCTCTCTTATATGAACCGGCACTTTCAAGAAGATGCGCCTTTGTTTCCTCATAAATTGAGGAATTCCTTACGCTTGGCTTTTTAGAGTATGCTATGTCAGCATTCTGGAAGTCGCGAGCTGCCTCATTGACACTCTTGGCAAGGGTCTTGTACAGACCAATCTCATAGCTCACTTTTTTCTGTGTTTCTCTAATGAAGAGTTGTAGGTCGCGCGCTCTTTCGCGTCTTTCCCTCTTCGTCATTTCAACACCTTCGCGCACTGATTTGTACCTCTTTCTCCGATACACGGGATTTTAACATTACCATTATAACAAAATATATAGGCTTTCGTCAATAGCAATATGAATTTTTTTTAAAATTTTTAGAACTTTTTTTATTTTTTCCAAAGAAAACTGTGCCATAAACTGAGAAATGAAAACTGTTGTTTACATTTTCTCTGCTATAATTAACAAGCAGGCCGCCGAAGATATACTCCTCGGCGGCACAAAAAATACTAAAAATCTGCTATAAGCAAAGTCGATATTAGTGGCAGATGCACTTCTCGGTATCCTTATCAAAGATGTGGATACGGGATGCGTCGATAGCAACGGTGATCTTGTCACCTGCTCTTGCGGAGGAGCGAGAGGAAACTCTTGCAATAATGTTCTTACCGTTGGTAGCATCCTCCATACCCTCAAATCCGAGGTAGAGATAAATCTCAGCACCCATAAGCTCGGTTACGTCAACGTCAACCTGCATTGTGGTGTCAGCAAGGGTCTGAAGATACATAGGCTCGTCGTGAATAGCCTCGGGACGAACACCGAAGATAACCTCCTGGCCGATGTACTCCTTAAGCTCGGGGTTGTTAGCCTTCTCTGCGGGAAGCTTAATAGGAGTGGTACCGAGCATAGCGTAAAGGTCGTTGTCCTTCTTAACAAGCTTACCGGTAAGGAAGTTCATCTGAGGAGTGCCTATGAAGCCCGCAACGAAGAGGTTACAGGGAGAGTCGTAAAGGTTCTGGGGAGTGTCAACCTGCTGAATGATACCGTCACGCATAACAACGATACGGGAAGCCATTGTCATAGCCTCAACCTGGTCGTGAGTAACGTAAATAAACGTAGTACCGAGCTTTTCGTGAAGAATTGATATCTCGGCTCTCATTGCAGCTCTGAGCTTTGCGTCAAGGTTGGAAAGCGGCTCGTCAAGAAGGAACACCTTGGGCTGACGAACTATTGCTCGTCCAAGCGCAACTCTCTGTCGCTGACCGCCCGAAAGTGCTTTGGGCTTGCGCTCAAGATACTGTGTAAT
>JAZOVF010000007.1:0-2543 GCA_045658565.1 Eubacteriales bacterium | reverse complement strand
CCGCAGGGGCAAAGCTCAAGCCAGCCCGAGTTCTTACAGGAGGGGCAGCCCTCGCCGCCGCAGATAGCGCAGTTGATATCAAGCTCAAATCCGGGCTCAACGAACGGGAAGAAGCCGGGACGAAGTCTTACCTTAACATCGCGCTTAAATACCTCGGAGAGCATTGTTTTCATGAAGTAGATAAGGTTTGAGATAGAGATATTCTCATCTATCATCATACCCTCAAGCTGGAAGAAAGTGTTCTCGTGGCAAGCGTCGATAGACTCATTACGGAAGCAGCGACCGGGGAAAATAGCTCTTAAGGGTGCGCCGTACTTTTTCATAATATAGTTCTGAGCCGCCGAGGTATGTGTCTTAAGCAGCTGTCCGTTATCAAGATAATATGTGTCCTGCATATCACGTGCCGGGTGGTGCTTAGGTATATTAAGAGCCTCAAAGCAGTGGTAGTCGTCAACTATTTCGTTGTAATTCTCGATAGTAAAGCCCATAGAGATAAACACCTCCTCAACCTCGCGTGTAGCAAGGGTTATGGGGTGGTAGGAGCCAAGCTCCTCTGCGGTGCGGAGAGTGGGGTTATACTTTTTAGCTCCCCTTACCTTTGCCTCTATCTCTGCCTTGCGTAAAGCCTCGGTAGCCTCTGAAATAGCTTCCTCAACCTCGGTCTTTAATGTATTGATAAGCTGACCCGCAGCCTTCTTGTCCTCAGCAAAACGAAGCTCCTGCATAAGGGCTGAGACGTGGCCCTTTTTGCCAAGATATTCAACTCTGAGTGCCTCAAGCGCCTCGGCTGTAGTTGCCTCTGCAAGGGAAGACTGAAAGCCCAATTTAAGCTCTTCAATTTTTTTCTGCATTTTTCTTATTCCTTTCGGTTTTAAACGTCAAAAGATAAAATATTTTTACATCATTTAATTATATAGCAAAACCTACCGTTTGTCAATATTTTTCAAAGATAAATCTAGCATAAAAAAGAAACAAGGCCGCCACAGAGACAGCCTTGCAAATATCAATCCTCAAAAAGAGGTGTGGAGAAATATCTTTCTGCGGTGTCAGGAAGAACGGTTACAACGGTTTTACCCTTGCCAAGCTTTTTAGCAAGCTTAATTGCCGCAGCTACATTTGTTCCGCTGCTTATTCCGCACATAATTCCCTCTTTGGAAGCCAAAAGCTTTGCAGTTTCGAGGGCTTCCTCGTCCTTTATAATGCAGACATCCTCGTAAATCTCTTGGTTAAGAATTTCGGGAATAACTCCGTCACCGATGCCCATTTGCACATGAGTACCGATAGAGCCACCGGAGAGGATTGCCGCATTTTCAGGCTCAACCGCCCATATCGTAATATCGGGGTTTGCACCCTTAAGCACCTCGCCAATGCCTGTAATTGTTCCGCCTGTACCAATGCCCGAGCAAAAGCCGTGAATGGGCTTGTTTACCTGGCTCAGTATTTCCCTACCGGTGCTTTGTCTCTGTATCTCAGGGTTGGCAGGATTTTCAAACTGCTGAGGAACAAATACATTTCTGTCCTGGTCTCTCATTCTCAACGCCAGCGCAACGCACTCTTCAATGCAAAGGCCAATATTACCGTTGTCGTGAACCAGTATAACCTCAGCTCCGTAGTGGCGAACAAGCTTTCTGCGCTCCTCGCTTACCGAATCAGGCATAATTATTTTAACCTTATATCCCCTAACGGCTCCCACAAGCGCAAGTCCAATACCCTGGTTACCGCTGGTTGGCTCAACAATAACGCTATTTTTGTTAATGAGTCCTCGCTTTTCAGCATCGTCTATCATGTTAAGGGCTGTGCGTGTCTTTATAGAGCCGCCAACATTAAGTCCCTCGTATTTTACAAGAATCTCAGCATCATCGGGTCCTGTCATGTTTCTAAGTCTTATTATCGGTGTGTTTCCAACAGCCTCTAAAACGGTATTATGTATCACTATTCTTTTACCTTTCAAAAATGCTTTTAATATTATATCACACAAGACAACATTTGTCAACGGATTTTATTTGTGCATCTTTTATTCCGTTTTGTTTAGTGAATTCCACAGCGGAATTTACTTTGGGCATTCACTTTTTTCAAAATTGTTCAATTTTTTGAAAAAAAGGCTTGACTTTTCTCGAACAGAGTGGTATAATATAAAGGCTCTGTACGAAATGGATTGTATTTAGCTTAAAAATCAGTCCGTTAGGGCACGCGAAAAAGCCTAGTTGGAATTTCAAAGAAGGTTCAAATTTAATAATCATTAGGCATCTGGGTGTGGCGCAGTTGGTAGCGCGCTACCTTGGGGTGGTAGAGGCCGCAAGTTCAAGTCTTGTCACTCAGACCAGAAATCCGTCAAAATCAACAGATTTTGGCGGTTTTTTTCTTTGTTTTTTGTGCGTTTTACCATATTTTTGCGGCCTAATCGCCCCAAATATGAACTAATTTTGAATTTTATGAACAAATCTCAATTTTGACCGGCAATTTTGACCCAAACGGGTACTTTGGGAGAGCCGATTTTCCCTTATATATCAAGGGATTTCGGGTTTGTGAATAAACTGTTAATA
>JAZOVF010000006.1:0-32207 GCA_045658565.1 Eubacteriales bacterium | reverse complement strand
CCACACTTTATGCAGGCAACGGACCTCTCTCTACTCCCGAAGGACTTGCAGGCACGGCTCTTACCAAGGCTAACCTTATGCAGACCGCGGTTGGCGAGGCGTTCGGAAGTCCTCTTGCAGGAAGCATAATCGTTGCCGTATGTCTTACATTCTTCGCATTTACCACCATCATCAGCTGGAATTTCTTCGGAAAGCAGAACGTTCAGTACCTCTTCAAGGGTAAATCGGGCAAGGTTGCGGTTATCGTTTACTCGGTAGTTGCTATCGCGTTTATCTTCCTCGGCTCTCTCTTTGAGAACGATCTCGTTTGGGAGCTTACGGATATGTTCAATAACCTTATGGTTATCCCCAACGTTATCGCCCTGTTTGCTCTTGGAGGACTTGTTGTGTCTATGACCAAGTTCGGAAAGAAAAAGGATCTTCCTGAAATAAAAACCGAGAAGTAATCTCAGTTTTATCATAAAAAAATCGGATGTTTTTCACATCCGATTTTTTCTTTTCACGCAAGTCTGCCAAGTTTTTACTTATATTAACTCAATTTAAAAGCGAATAAATCTCATCAACCGATGAAATGATATGCTCCGCACCTGCAGCCTCAAGCTCTTCTTTTGTCCTGAAACCCCAGGACACAGAGACATTAAGTGCGGCTTTCATATTTTTACCCGTAATTACATCAACATCGGAGTCACCGATATACGCGCACTCCGAGGGCAAGCTAGAAAGCTCCGAGAGAATTTCGAGGCAGCCCTCAGGCGATGGCTTCAAGGCAATGCCCTCTCTGCCGCCGTATACCACCGAAAAACTATCATCAAAGAAATGTCGAACAGCACTCTTTGTGGCAAAATCAGGCTTGTTTGATAGAACAGCCAGCTTAATTCCTCTGCTCTTTAATTCATTTATAAGCTCATCTATACCTTCATATTTTTCGGTAAGATAATAAGGGTCAGAGTCGTAGTCTGCCATATATTCGGAAAGTGCTCGCTCGAAATCCTCTTTAGGCAAGTCTCCACGAGAATTAAACGCTTTGGTCATTAGCACTCTTGCTCCCGCACCCACAAATGAACGGCATTCGTCCTCTGTTATGGGGGTGTATCCGTATTTTGTCAGTGTGCGATTTACGTAATAACGTATAGTTTCAAGAGTGCTCAGAAGTGTTCCGTCAAGGTCAAATATACAGCATTTTATCATGTTTTCACCTATTTATGCAAATTATAGTTATCAAATCAGCTATAAAAGCGTTCTTTATAGTCAAAAATAAGCTTGTCGATTTCAGCTTTATCTATGCGTTTTTTATTTCCTTTTATTGCAAGAGTCATATTCTCGGGAGCAAAGAGGCACTTTGCGGTACGTTTTATATCCTCGGGAGTTATTCTTTCGTACCTTGCGGCACGCTCTTCGAGAGTGGAATAGCCCTCGTCCATAATATGATTATCGTAGGCAAAGGTAAAATTAAGTTCTCTTTGGTCATCGGCTAAAAGGCAGCTGTTTTTTACATACCCTGCCTTCATACACATAGAGTCGTCAAGTGCCTCACGAGTGATACTGTAAAGCAGGTTCAGCGACAGCTCAATTGCCTGCGAGAGCAAATCTGCCCGTATCTCAAATGAGAAGGCAAAGCTGCCGATATTTTTGTATCTTTCTACATTTCCCGAAATATCATAAACCAAGCCTCGCTTCTCGCTCATTTCAACAAAAAAGCGGGAGCTGTAACCACCGAAAAGTATATCATAAACAAGGTCTGTTTCAGCCATGGTTACTAAAGACATATCTATATCAAAGTTAAAGCGCACCATAGTAAAGTCACCGCCCTTAATATGCGATGTCAAAGCTCTGTTACCAAACGCGGGGCAAATAGGTGCGATATTGTTATGGACCTCACCGCTATTAAGCTCCCATGCGCCAACACGCTCTGCAAGTCTCTCAAGAGCTTCGTCTGTAAAATTACCTGTTACATAAAGGAAGATGTTTTCGGGAGCAAAGATACGCTTTCGGTACTCTTCTAACCTTGCACGGTTTATTCCCGAAACAGAGCCAAGAGTGCCCGTTATCGAGCCTGAGAGGGGCGTGCCCTCGTTTACTATACCGTTGGTAAATCCGAGAAGCGAATTTTTTTCATCATTTTCTCTTATTTCAGCCTTTATTCTGCCACGCTCGGTATTTATCTCGGCGGCTGACAGAGTTATAGGGGATGCAATTTTTGAAATTATTTCAGCTCCGATATCAAAATTAGAAGAAGCTCCCGAGGCATAGAACTGCACCATTTCGCTATATGTTGATGCGTTAAACTCAATGCCGTTTTTGTCAAGAAGAGGATAAAGTTCTCCGCCCATGGTTGCATTTATATTTCTTATGGTTATGTGCTCAAGAAAGTGAGTAATTCCGGCCTCACCGGGGCGCTCATACATAACACCCGCCTTAAAAAACAAAGAGATAAAGAAGCCGTGAGACGAGGGATTTTTAATATAATATAGATTTATTCCGTTTTTTAGAGTTTTCTTTTCTTCTCTCATTTTTTGCTCCTTTCTCCAATTATTATTTATTGCGCCGGACATAGTTACCTACATTAAAGTACAAAACTCTGCAGCGATTCGCGAAAATATCAAATCCGTTTCAGCTTTGCGAAGGTTGCCATTAACTTCTTACTCTGTCCATTGTCAAACCTAACCTCATATAGAACATCTCCGCCCATGTCACGGGAGGAAAGTACCGTTCCATCACCGAAAACTGCATGGCTGACACGTGTTCCGGGAGTGAATTTTTCTATTCCGTATTCGGCAGCGCCCACAGCTGAGCGCTTTTTTTGCTCATTGATTCTCGGGGCGCGGTTAAGCTCGGAGAATGTCTGCCTTTCCTGTACTGCAGGTCTTGCTCCATAGGGAGAATAAGCAGGTCTTCTCGGGCTTTCGTTTTCAATTAGATTTTTAGGTACCTCGTCACGGATAAATCCCGAGAGACGGTTATACATGGTTTTACCATACATAAGGCGGCATTTTGTATGTGTTACATAGAGCTTTTCTTTGGCTCTCGTTATAGCAACGTAGGCAAGGCGGCGCTCCTCGCTCATCTCTTCCCTCTCGCCGATATTCTGTCCCGAGGGGAAAATGCCGTCCTCCATTCCCGCAAGGAAAACTACGGGAAATTCAAGGCCCTTTGCCGCATGAATTGTCATAAGCACAACAGCATCTGCCGACTCGTCGTATTTATCAACATCGGCAACCAGAGCTATTTCCTCAAGAAAGCCGCTTGTTGTTGCCTGGGTGCCCGACTCGGCACATCTTGCCTCATACTCGACAGCAGCACCGATAAACTCTTTTACGTTTTCTATTTTGCTCTCGCCCTCAAAGCCCTCGGAAAGGAGCATTGTATGGTAACCCGAGCGCATAAACAGCTCCTCGATTATCTCGGAGGTACGGGTCTTTTCGGCCTTTACGCTCTCTATAAGATTAACAAAAGATATAAGCTTTTCTGCCGATTTTGCAAGAGCGGTATGACTTTTGGCATCTGCCATTACACTATACATGCTCTGCCCCAAGGCAACCGCAATTTCCTCAACGGCATTAACCGTTGCATCACCTATTTTACGCTTAGGCTCATTGATTATACGCTTAAGTCTAAGGTTATCCGTGGGGGATATAAGCACCGAAAGGTAGGCAAGCATATCCTTAACCTCTTTGCGGTCATAGAAGCCCATGTCTCCAACAACCTTATATGGGATACCGCTTTTTGCAAAGGAGGTCTGCAAGGAACGCCCCAGAGCATTTATGCGGTAGAGCACGGCAAAGTCGGAATATTTTCTGCCTGCCTTTATAGCGCCTGTAATTTTATCAATAATATATCTGCCCTCTGCGTTCTGGTCATCGGTCTCACGCAGGGTAATTTTTTCGCCCTCGCCCTTATCGCACCACAGGCGCTTTTCGTGCCTATCTTCATTATTCTTTATAATAGCGTTTGCGGCACTTAAGATATTTGATGTTGAGCGATAATTCTGCTCAAGCTTTATTACGATAGCGTCGGTATATGTTTTGTCAAAATTAAGGGTATTTTCAATAGTTGCTCCGCGGAACTTATATATACTCTGGTCATCGTCGCCAACAACCATAATATTACGATAACCGTCGGAGAGCAGCTTTGTTAGGACGAACTGAGCGTAGTTTGTATCCTGGTACTCGTCAACAAGAACATATTTGAACTTTCTTTGATAATACTCACGCACGTCATTTTCGGACAAAAGAAGCTCAACTGTCTTCATTATTATATCGTCAAAGTCAACTGCATTATACTCCATAAGCCTCTTTTGATAAAGCTTATATACAGCTCCTATATCTCTGCCGCGAGGGTCGGAGGATATATCAAACGCCTCTGAGGTAACAAGAGAATCCTTTGCTTTGCTGATAGCTGAGGCAACGGCTCTTGGGGCAAGACGCTTTTCGTCTATATCAAGCTCCTTCATGCAAAGGGTGATAAGCCGCTTTTGGTCATCTGTATCATATATAGAAAAACCGTCACGGTAGCCGAGTCTGTCTCCATATTTACGAAGAATACGCAAGCATACAGAGTGGAATGTGCCCGACCATATATCATCAGCAATTCTGTCACCGCCAAAAGCTACCGCAAGTCTTTCCTTAATCTCTCTTGCAGCCTTGTTGGTAAAGGTTATGGCAAGAACAGACCAGGGGGAGGCGGGATTTGACGCAAACTCAGAGAGGGCGGGCAAAATTTCCTCGGGAGAATTTTCAAGAAGAGCTTCCATTTCCCCAATAAGGGCGGGAGAAAGCTCGCCTGGCGCATCCTCGGAAAAATATGCATTACCATACTGTATTATATATGCTATTCTGTTAACAAGAACGGTAGTTTTTCCACTACCCGCCCCTGCAAGAACAAGCAAAGGTCCCTCTGTTGTAAAGACAGCTCGGCACTGCTCGGGATTAAGAGCCTTGCCAAAGGCTTTTTCAAACAATTTTCGTTTTAAAATTTGGTATTTATCGAGAATTTCCAGCATTTTTTAACCGTACTTTCGTTATTTTTGCACAAGCCTACAAAAGGTTCGTATTTTTTACCACAAAAAGGCAAGACGGCCCCTATTGGACTTAATTTTTTTATTTTGATTTTGTTATCAACGCATTATAGAACGGACTCTAACTTTCCCGATTTAAAGAGACCGAAAAAGCACCAAAACGACTAAAAAAGACCTGTTATCCACACGACCGGGTGTGGGAATTGTGGAAAACTTTTTGTCGAAAAAACTTCGCATTTGCCAAATTTTCGGTAAATCGTTTTTTAAAAAACCAAAGTTATCCACATTTTCCAACTGTTTTGTGTTGAAAACGGCTGCTATAAGGTAAAATTATATTTTTCCGTTATTTTTCCCTGAAATCGCAATTTTCTCAGCATTTTGATTTTTTACTTAAATTTTTTTCTGCCCTCTTTTTTCAGAGGTTATGTGTTCGCAAAATTTACGAACTTTTAATCACTTTTTTCTTTTGGGAACGATTTTAGTCCTTGAACTTATGCTTTTTGCTTTTGTTTTGTTGCTTTTTACACTCTTATCTGAAAGTCTTGAGGCTTCACGCATTATTCTGCCTGCATCCTCACCGAATATTTTGTCGATTTTTGTTTTTTTATGCCCGGAGGAGGAGACTCTTGACCCGGATTTTGCTTTAACATAAGGTCCGGAGGGGCGAAGCGTACTTCTTTGTCCTCTTTTTTCGGGTATGTAGCGGTTTTGTCTGCCATCACCGAATGCAGGCCGTACAAGACATTCGGGAGAATTGCCGATAAGGTCCTCCCTGCCTGCTATTTTTAATGCCTCTCTTACAAGATTTGAATTTTCGGGTTTTGAGTATTGAAGAAGAGCTCTTTGGAGCTGCTTTTCGTGATAGTCGGTGGTTACTGCCACTTTTTTTCCTGTCATTGGATGTATTCCTGTATAATACATCACCGTTGATATCGTACCCGGTGTTGGATAAAAGTCCTGTACCTGCTCGGGCATATATCCCCATTTTTTCAGCCACAGAGCCATTTCAACCGCATCATTCATTGCTGTTCCCGGGTGGCTTGACATAAGGTATGGTACAAGATACTGCTCAATGCCTGCCTTTTCACAAAGGGCAAAATACTTTTTCTTAAAGCCTTCATAAACCTCAATAGGCGGCTTTCCCATCATGGAGAGTGCGTTGTTTGAGCAATGCTCGGGCGCAACCTTAAGCTGTCCCGAAACATGGTTTGTAACAAGACGGCGGAAGAATGTGTCATCCTCGTCATACATAAGGTAATCAAAGCGGATACCCGAGCGGATAAACACTTTTTTAACTCCGTCCAGCTTCTCAATTTCGGAAAGCATATGGGTATATTCGCTATGGTCAACCTTTAAATTTTTACAGGGCTTCGGTGACAGGCACTTCCTGTTAGGACATACGCCCGAAGTCTTTTGCTTTTCGCATGAAGGATAGCGGAAGTTTGCGGTAGGGCCGCCAACGTCGTTGATATAACCCTTAAAATCATCAAGCCTTGTTATTTTTCTTGCCTCTTCTATAACGCTTGCTTCGCTTCTTGAGCGTACCTCTCTTCCTTGGTGAAAGGCAATAGCGCAGAAGTTGCAGGCGCCAAAGCAGCCGCGGTTATGGGTTATGGAATGCTTGACCTCGGTTATGGCAGGCACTCCGCCAAGAGAATCGTAATCGGGGTGATAATCTCTTGCATATGGAAGCGCATATACCTTGTCAAGCTCCTCTCGTTCAAGAGGGGGCATTGGCGGATTTTGCACCAGCATTTTATCGCCGTAATATTCAACGATAGCCTTGCCGTTTATCGAATCTGTATTTTTATACTGTGTGGCAAAGGCTTTTGCATATGCCTCTTTATCGGTTTTAAGGGTGTCGTAGTCGCCAACCTCGACAAAGTCAAAATGTATTGGCTCGCCTGCCTTGCAGAGATAAACACAGCCTCGAACATCGCGTATTTTCTTTATCGGAACACCCTTGTCAAGCAGTCTTGCAAGTCGCCTTATAATATTTTCACCCATTCCGTAGGTGAGTATATCCGCCCTGGAATCAACGAGAACCGAGCGTCTTACCTTATTATCCCAATAGTCATAGTGAGCAAATCGGCGAAGTGATGGCTCAAGACCGCCTATAATTATTGGCACATCGCCGTAAGCCTCGCGTATTCTGTTGCAGTAGACTATAACCGCTCTATCGGGGCGCGCGCCCATTTTTCCGCCGGGGGAATAGTAGTCATAGGTGCGGCGTTTCTTTGAAACGGTGTAGTGAGCCACCATAGAGTCGATGTTTCCCGAGGAAACAAGGAAGCCAAGGCGAGGCTTGCCAAAGCGGCAAAAGTCCTTAGTAGTCCTGTAATCGGGCTGAGCAAGCACCGCAACCCTGAAGCCCTCGTCCTCAAGAACTCGGGTAATTATAGAAGCACCGAAGGACGGGTGATCCACGTATGCATCACCCGTCACGTAAACAAAGTCAACCTCTGACCAATTTCTGAGTTTTACATCCTCTGCCGTAGTTGGCAGAAAATCAAGTCTATCCTTCATAGCTTAAATTACAAAGCTGTCGAGGGATACCTCGGTCTGCTCGCCCGACTGCATATTACGAAGCTGGGCTGTACCTGCATCAACCTCGGAGTCGCCGATTATAAGCGTGTACTCTGCTCCGATTTTATTGGCATATTTCATTTGTGCCTTAAGGCTTCTGCCAACCACGTCACACTCGGCAAATCTTCCTGCCGCTCTAAGTCTTTCTGTAATTTCAAGACCCTTAACCATAGCGCGCTCGCCAAGAGAGGCAATATAAACCACAGGCTTTGCAGCTTCTACATTATCAAGTCCAAGCTCACGAAGAGCAAGGATAAGTCGGGTTATTCCCATACCGAAGCCAATGCCAGAAAGCTCAGGACCGCCGAGAGAGGAAACAAGTCCGTCATAACGGCCGCCGCCGCAAACGGTAGACTGAGCACCGATGCCCTCGGCAATAAACTCAAACACAGTACCTGTATAATAGTCAAGTCCGCGAACAATATTTGTATCTATTTCATAGTCGATATTCATAGCCGAAAGAGCCTTGCCGAGAGTGTCAAAGTTAGAGTTGCACTTCTCGCAAAGGTGCTCTATTGTTTTAGGTGCTCCTGCTGCTATCTTTTTGCACTCGGTGCTCTTGCAGTCAAGAAGCCTTAAGGGGTTCTTTTCAAGTCTTGTTTTACAGGTATCGCAAAGGCCGTCCTTGTGAGCTGTAAAATACTTAACAAGAGCCTCTCTGTAGGCGGGACGGCACTCCTTACAGCCTATTGAGTTTATGTGCAGCTTTACATTTGTAAGGCCGAGTCTTTTAAGCACCGAGTTGCCGAGTGCAATAATGGTTGCATCTGCCGCAGGACTCTGTGAGCCGAACATCTCTGTGCCGAACTGATAAAACTCACGGCTTCTGCCAGCCTGAGGTTTTTCGTGACGGAAGCAGGAAATTATGTAGTAATATTTAAGAGGCATGGGGTCTGAATATTTGCCGTTCTCAATTATAGCTCTGGCAACAGATGCTGTACCTTCGGGACGAAGAGAGATAGAGCGGTCCTCTTCTCTGTCGGCAAAGGTGTACATTTCCTTTTGCACAACGTCGGTTGTATCTCCCACACCGCGCACAAACAGCTCGGTATTCTCAAAGGTGGGGGTGCGAATTTCGCCAAAGCCGTACTTTTCCGCCTCCTCGCGCATAATGCCCTCAATATGTCTCCAAAGTGGAGTTTCGTGAGGTAATATATCCATTGTTCCTTTAATTCTCTGTATCATTTTTTAGTCCTCCGTCTTTTCGTTTTTTTCTTCAATAGCTTTGTGTGCGGCATCAAGCAAAAAATCAAGTCTTTCGCCGTCGCCTATCCATTCAAGCATTCCGACAACCGCCTCAAAGCCTGTGGCAATTCTGTAATCTGATGCCTGCGCCCTCTTTGGTCTATTGAGATGCGATGAGTTTGCGGCGCGGCGGAATGTATCAAGCTCGTCCTCAAGGAGAAGAGACTCAATTGCCTTAAACATCTCGGCCTGTGCCTCGCAGGTAACATAGTCCTTGGCAGCCTCGTTAAGCTCGCCCGATTTTGCTATTCCCCTCTCAACCAGCCTGCGCCTTACGTATAGAGAATGTCTTGCATCGCCAAGATATGCAAGAGCCATTACCGAGGGCAGCCTTGCGCCAAGAATTTTTTCGTGCATTTTTGTCTCCTTCTCTAATTCATTTCATCATAATATTGTATCATAAAAATAATATAAAATCAATACAGAAAAGGGAATAAAAAATATTTTATTTTACTTTAGAGAATATTTTCATAAAAAATTTTAAAAAGCCTTGCAATTCCTGTATCCATTATGGTATAATTAAGTGAATAAAATAGGCTCTGCCATTTTTTTAATAAGGAATTTCTGTTTTGAACGGTTTTGAATACATTAAAGACAATCTTGCAGATTTGAAGAAAGAGATTTCGGAGCTTGCCGAACCAAAGGGACAGAGTGTCACTCTAGTTGCGGTAACCAAGAGCGGAAGCGACGAGGAGCTGCTGGCTCTTGCCGGCTTTGGCGCTGCCGATATTGGTGAAAACAGACCCCAAGAGCTTAAGCGCCGCGGCGACCTCCTTAAAGAGGCCGGATTTACCCCTTGTCTTCACGAAATAGGAAATCTGCAACGCAACAAGGTTAAGATGATAGCCGAGTCTGTCACACTTATTCACTCGCTTGATTCATACGAGCTGGCTAAGGAAATAGACCGCCAAGCGAAAAAATATAACAGGGTTATTCCTGTGCTGATAGAGATAAATTCTGCAGAGGAAGTACAAAAGGGCGGCGTTATGCCGTGTGATGCAATACATTTTTGCAAATCCTTATCCGAATTTGATAACCTTGCAGTATCAGGGCTTATGACTATGGGTCCGGTTTGCGATGAGCCGGAAGATATACGTCCCTATTTCCGCCGTACAAAGGAGCTTTTTGACAAAATGAAGGCAGAAAATCTCTTTGTGGGAGAAGGGGTTCTCTCCATGGGCATGAGCGACAGCTACCGTGTCGCTATTGAGGAGGGGTCAACACTTGTGCGTGTAGGCCGACGACTCTTTATTAAGAATTAAAATGAAAATTATGAAAAAATAAAGGAGACAATAAAATGTTTGAATCACTCAGCGAAAAACTTAAGAAAATGAGAGATGAGCGCGACGAGTCTGCCGACATCAGCTTCAAGCCCTACGAGGAGCGTGAGCCTGCTATTGATGCAGCATACGAGAAGGTTGAGCGTTCTGCTCCCATAGTTGCAAATACCGGCGATGATGCCAGCAACATTGAGCTTAAGGTTGTACGTCCCTCTTCATTCGAGGAGGTTGGCACTATTGCCGACTATCTTCTTGAAGGCTGCACCGTTGTACTTAATCTTGAGGTTCTTGACACAGCTTCTACCGTCAGAATGCTCGACTTCCTTAATGGTGTTACTTACTCCACCGACGGAGATATCAAGAACGTTTCGAAGAGCACATATATCATCACTCCTCACAACGTTGACGTATCCGACGATAAGTAATTCCGTATTTTCGGTAGGATAATATTTTATGTTCATTTGGGGTGTCGTTTCTTCGACACCCCTCGAATTTTCTTGAATACAAAGGATTGTTTTAGTGGAAACAGTATTTTATTTTGCGGCAAAATTTGTTCAGGTAATACTTGAAGTCGTTTCGATTGCCATGATAGTACGAATGCTTGTACCCATATTCACAGGCTCCGAGGATAATAAGGTGTGTATGCTGGCAACTGTTATATCCGAGCCTTTTATTGCACCTGTTCGTGCCCTTATGGTTAAGTTCAACATCGGTCAGGGCACGCCCTTTGACTGGAGCTTTTTTGCCACCTATCTTATAATCTGGCTTTTGCAGATGTTTTTACCTGCGATTTAAGGAGAGTATATGAATTTTTCCGATTTAAAAAACAAGGCCTTAAAGAAAATGAGGCCCGTTGAATATGTAATATATATTGCCGTTATAGTCTTTGGAATAGTTGTTGACCAGCTGACTAAATTTATTGTTGCTGCAAATATGGCTGTTCATCAGTCTATTCCCCTTATTGAAGATTTTTTACATATCACCTATACGACTAACGACGGCGCGGCATTCGGCTCTATGGACAGCGAGGGAGGCAGAGTTATATTTATGGCAGTTTCTTCTGTTATGATAATTGCCATGCTGCTTTATCTTTTCCTCGGTCATGCCGAAAACCGCCTTTACGGAATTGCCGCATCTATGATAATTTCGGGCGGTATCGGCAACATGATTGACCGCCTTGGCTTCGGCTTTTACGTTAATGAAAGCGGAATGGGCGAGGTTATAGACTTTATCGACTTCTGCGGTATATGGAATGCTATATTTAACGGTGCGGATTCTTTTGTTTGTGTCGGAGCCGGACTGCTTGTTTTAGCGCTTGTGCTGGATATAATCAAGGAATCAAAGGCGCAAAAGGGTAATAAAAAATGATTTATACGGTAAATAAAGGCGAAGCGGGGCTTCGCCTTGACGCTTATATTGCAGGCGTTTCGGGAATTTCGCGCAGCTCCGCTGCAAGGATTATTGAAGAGGGCGCTGTTCTTGTTTTCGGAAAGGCTCAGGCAAAAAAATATGCAGTAAAGGAAGGTGACGAAATCTCCCTGACCCTTCCCGAGTGCGAGGCATGCGAAGCTCTGCCCGAAAATATTCCGCTAGATGTAATTTATGAGGATGATTACATAATAGTTATAAACAAGCCCTCGGGAATGGTTGTACACCCGGCTCCCGGAAATTACACGGGAACTCTTGTAAATGCCCTGCTCTATCACTGCAAGGATTCTCTATCGGGTATTGGCGGGGTTATACGTCCGGGGATTGTACACCGAATTGATAAGGACACCTCGGGGCTTCTTGTTTGTGCAAAGTGCGACGAGGCACATTTAGCTCTCTCGGAGGAGCTTTCGCACCACGGAATTACAAGAGAATATCAGGCACTTGTTTCGGGTGGTTTTTCTGTCGACGAGGGAACTGTTGATTTGCCCATAGGCCGCCATCCTGTTGACCGCAAAAAAATGGCAGTAATTAGAGACGGCTCGGCAAGAGAGGCGGTAACTCATTACAGAGTTGTTGGCCGCTACGGTCAGGTAACTCACCTTGCGCTAGAGCTTGAAACAGGCAGAACTCACCAGATAAGAGTTCATATGTCACACATCGGGCATCCCCTACTCGGAGACCCGGTTTATTCAAAGACAAAAACAAGATTTGAGCAGCTACACCCTGCCCTCTTTGACGGTCAGGCGCTTCACGCAGGCAGACTTACTCTGACTCACCCGGGGACAGGTGAGCGCATGAGCTTTGAAGCTCCCCTGCCCGAAAACTTTAAGCGTTGCCTCGAAATTCTTGAAGCATCTGTCAACTAACCTCTATTACCAATAAGATTAAGGAAATCATAAGATGATAAAAACAAAAATAACTTCTTCTCTCGAAAATATCTTTCCCGATGAGGATTTTAACAAATATCCCGAAATAACACATATATCCGCCCTAAGAGGGGAAAAAATCTCTTTACAGCTGGTTTACAGCTATATCAAAGAGACCGATGACATATATATGCGAAAGGAGCTTGCGACTACGTTATCGGGAGGTCTTGCGGAATACGTAAAGCTTTACGACGTGCGCTACGTTCCCGTAGAAAAGCCTACAAATCCCAGCTATGATGACAATTATCTGCGCACAAGCCCGGGACTTTTCCCCGATCTTCTCATTCCGCTTAAAAAGGGTGAGAGTGTTTGGACAACCGCAAATGCTCTTGACAGTATATGGATAGAAATTTCAATACCCAACAAGGGCATTATCGGCGAACAAACACTAACCTTGAAGTCCATAGATCCGAGAAGCGGTGAAACAACAGAAAATTCAGTAAAAATCGAGATAATAGATGCTGCTCTTCCCGAACAGACACTAAAATTCACTCAATGGTTCTATACAGACTGTCTGGCAACCTATTACAATGTTCCGGTATGGTCAAAAAGGCACTGGGAAATCATAGATAATTTTGCAAAAAAAGCAGTCGAACTCGGCATCAATATGCTGCTTACTCCTGTTTTCACCCCGCCTCTCGACACCGAGATAGGCGGAGAAAGACCTACCACTCAGCTTGTGGGCGTAAAGGTTAAAAACGGCAAATACAGCTTCTCATTTAAACTTCTTGACAAGTGGATAGATATGTGTAACAGGGTGGGAATAAAATATTTTGAAATATCTCACTTATTTACACAGTGGGGAGCAACTCACGCACCTAAAATTATGGCAACGGTTGACGGCGAATACAAGCAAATATTCGGCTGGGACACAGATGCTCACGGTGATGAATACCGCACCTTTATCCGTACATTCCTTAAGGTACTGCTCCGCCATATGAAAAAGCGAGGAGACGACAAACGCTGTCACTTCCACATTTCCGACGAACCTAACGTCGATCAGCTTGCAGATTACAACAAATCAAAGAGCATCGTCTCGGATATTCTATCGGATTATACTATAATGGATGCCCTCTCGGACTATGAGTTTTATAAAATGGGTGTTGTTAAAACTCCTATTCCCTCAAACGACCACATAGAGCCTTTTATCGAAAACAAGGTTCAAAATCTTTGGACATATTATTGCTGCGGACAGTGTGTTAATGTCTCCAACAGACTTATTGCAATGCCCTCATGGCGCAATCGCTCCATCGGAATGCAGATGTTTAAATACAACATTGTAGGATTTTTGCACTGGGGATACAATTTCTACAATAGTCAGAACTCCCTTAAAGAAATAAATCCCTATCTTGAATTAAGCGGTGAAAAATGGGTTCCCGCAGGCGACCCCTTCTCTGTTTATCCGGCAAAAGACGGAACACCCCACCCCTCGCTGAGAGCACTTGTTTACTTTGAGGCGCTTCAGGATATGCGAGCTATGCAGCTGTGCGAGAGCCTCTACTCTCACGAAGAGGTTGTTAAGACTGTCGAGGATGCTCTCGGATATGAGATTGCCTTTGACAAATGTGCGACAAATTCAGAACAAATTTTAAAAATGCGCGAAGCCACAAACGCTATGATAAAGGCTAAAATCGGCTGATTTTGTAAACTCTAATTTATATTTACGCAAAAAACGAGTAATTGGCGCTGAGCCGAGTACTCGTTTTTTCGTCAAATAATTATGCAATAACTATCTTTTCTCCGAGAATGTCACACATTTCTTTTGGTGGTTCCTTGTCTGTTATAACAAGGTCAACCTCTTCAAGCGGCATAAGATTAAACGGCGCTGTTTGACCGAACTTTGTATGAACAGCTAAAAAAACCTTCTTTGCCGAAAGGCGGCAAACGGCTTGTCTTAAGAAATTTTCCGCAGGAGAAGTTGTATCTACTATCATACCTGCATCGTTTACACCGTGAGAAGAGAAAAACATAAAATCAAAGTTAAACCTCGATATCATTTCCTCGGCATAAGAGCCAGCAAATCCGTAGGAGTTGTTTTGAAGCTCGCCCCCTGTGGTATAACACTTTACCCCCTTGCTTGAAAGAGAGAGAGCAAGTTTTATGCTGTTAGTTACAACCGTAATCGAGCTGCGCTCGGTGATATACTCGGCAATGTTAAGTGCCGTCGTAGATGCATCTATAAATATCACACTTCCGTCGGTTAAAATTGACGCGGCCTTCTTGCAAATACGGCGCTTTTCGATAGGAGAAATGCTTTTTCTGTGATTTGCCGGCATCAGAGTATGATCAGAGTTCAACCTTTTTGCACCACCGTGACTTCTTATTAAAAGCCCCCTTGACGCAAGCTCGGAAAGGTCACGGCGAATGGTAGGCAAACTGACATAAAGCCTTTTGGCAAGGCTCTTTGCCGATGTGTAATTCTCCTCATCGAGAAGCTCTAGTATTTCTTCATATCTTTCTTCCTTTAGCATACTTTCCCCTTTTGCTCACCGCAAGTTGTTATTTCAACAATTTTGAGCGATTTTGATTGTTTATCTATTTATTTAATAGGTATTAACAAGCGATTTTGATTGTTTTATTATTATTGTAGTATATTTCTATTGTAAAGTCAATACATGAGGCAAAAACGAATAAAAAAAGCTGCTTTCAGTTACAATCGACTACGTATTCTGCAAAAATCACACCTGCCCCAAAAGGCTGCATTTTTGCTTTGCCCCAAAGATGTTTATTTATGAACTGATATAATGTGCGAAAAATATCTTGTAACACTTGTGTTACAAAATGAACTTTTCTCGTTTTTTGTGATATTATATACAAAACCGCATTGGCGGATATCGCAAAAGGAGAGAAAACGTGGCGCACTATTTAAGACTCAGACAAATCAGAGAAGAAAGAGGACTGACAGATGAGGACATCGCAAGGGTACTTAACACCGCTGTACAAAAAGTATGTCTTTTTTGAAAACGGTGAAAAAACAATGAAAACCCATGAATATATTGAGCTGGCAAAATACTACAACTTAAGCCTTGACTACATTGCAGGACTTATAGATACTCCGCTCAAATTATTTTGACCCGTCATACGCAAAAAGTCACGACTCAAAAGCCGTGACTTTTTGTCTTTTTTTAATTTACAGCACCTTAGAGAGGAATTCCTTGAGTCTAGGGTCCTTGGGGTGGTCAAAGACCTCCTCGGGGGTTCCCTGCTCCTTGATTTTTCCTTCATCTATAAAGAGTATTCTGTCAGCAACCTCTCTGGCAAATCCCATTTCGTGAGTTACCATGACCATTGTCATACCCTCTTTAGCAAGGGACTTCATAAGGTCTAGAACCTCACCTACCATCTCGGGGTCGAGGGCTGAGGTAGGCTCGTCAAAGAGGATAACCTTAGGATTCATGGCAAGTGCTCTTACTATTGCAACACGCTGCTTCTGTCCGCCCGAAAGAGTTGAGGGGTAAACATCAGCCTTATCCTCAAGACCTATACGGCGAAGAAGCTCAATTGCTTTTTCTTCTGTCGCCTTTATTATCTGCGCCTTAGTCGTTTCAGGAGGAACAGGAATATATTTTTCCTTGCGGAAAAGATTAGTCAAAGGTGCAAAAAAGTTTTTACGCTTCTGCTTCTTAAGGTTTCTAAGAGCTACATACACAGGCGCCAAGGTTATATTCTGAATAACAGTTTTGTTGTTAAAGAGATTAAACTGCTGGAACACCATTCCGATATGCTCTCTGTGAGTGTTGATATTAACCTTTTCGTCAGCGATATCCACCCCCTCAAACCATATAGAGCCCGACGTAGGATCCTCCATACAGTTAAGGCAACGGAGAAAGGTTGACTTTCCGCTTCCAGATGGCCCGATTATAGCAACCTTTTCGCCCTCGGCTATGCTTTCACTTATATCATTAAGGACAACAAGCTTACCGTATTTTTTTATAAGCCCGCGAACCTCAATGATATTTTGAACATTATTAAGCGCGTCTTTCACTTCTGGCAAGCCTCCTCTCCATTAATTTTACAAGCAACGCAATAAATGCAACTATAACAATGTATATCAATGCCATTACGAGATATGGTACCATATATTCATAGGAATTGGCTCCCTGATACTGGAATGCATATGTAATATCAACAGCACCAACGTAACCTACAACCGCAGTTTCCTTGATAAGAGCGATAAACTCATTTCCAAGGGTTGGCAGAATATTCTTTATTGCCTGAGGAACAACAATTTTAAGCATAGATGTTGAAAAAGGCATACCTACGGCTCTTGCCGCCTCAAGCTGACCGGGATCAACCGAATTTATTCCGCCTCGCATAATTTCGGATATATATGCTCCGCTGTTAAGTCCGAATATTACTATACAAGCATTTACGTGTGTCATATTAACACCGATAAGAGGGAGAATAAGAAAATATCCCACCAAAAGCTGAACAACTATAGGAGTTCCACGAAAAATTGCAACGTAGGCGCCAGCTGTCTTTTGAGCATATATGACAAGTCTGTTAGTTGGGCGCATTACCTTAATAACCGCAATAACTGTTCCTATTACAATACCTATAAGAAGACCTAACACTGCTATAAGAGCTGTGTTCTGCAAGCCCTCGAGGAACTTCTTATATCCGCCATTGACAATAAAGTAATCATAGAATATATCTATCTTCTTTTCAAAGCGGAAGCTTACATATATGTAATATATGAGGTAAGCAACAGCAGCAAGCAGGACAGTAACTACCGAAACATCTATCCAATGCTCCTTGACAAATTCTTTTGTTTTTTTCATTAATTTATTCCTTTGTATAACACAAAACAAGGGAGATGCATAATCTCCCTGTTTTATTTAATTGATTAGTTAGCTGCGTTAACCTTTTTCGCAATTGCCTTTGCGGGTCCCTCGTCGATAACAACAAACTTAAGGTTGCCGTTAAGAACATCCTGAACCGCAAGCGCACCGTTAGCAAGCGGAACGGTTGTAAAGTCAAATCCTTCAAAGTCCCAATCAGCATCACCCTCACAGAAGAACTGACCGGTAGTACCGTTCTGAACACCTACCTTAACATCAGAGCCCATAGCATTAAGCTTTGCTATAACGTCATCAGCAGTCTTGCAATCGTCAAATGTGGTGTCATCAGCCTTGCAAACAATCATCTGAGATGCGTTGTAGTACGAGGTAGAGAAATCAAGGATTTCCGCTCTCTTAGGATTAACGGTAAGACCTGCTGCCGCTACGTCAGCAACTCCACCTGCCTGTTGAACAGTGTTGCCGTCCTCATCCTCGTAAGAACCACCCTGAGTAGAAACTGCAAGACATACAGCATCAAAGTTCATGTTGTAGATGTAAAGTTCTTTGCCAAGCTCTTCAGCAAACAGAGCCATTATTTCAAGGTCAACACCGTAGTAGTTCTCGCCCTCGAGATACTCAAAGGGAGCGAATGCTGCGTTTGTTGCAACGATAAGCTGCGAACCGTCGGTCTTCATTGTAGCAGCAGAAGTAACAGCGCTGGGTGTTCCATCACCAAAATACTTGTTAATAATTGAATCAAAAGTTCCGTTGCCTTTAATCTTAGCAAGGAAGTTATTAAGTGCAGTAAGCATTTCTGCGTCTCCCTTGGGAACCGCAAAAGCATATTCCTCAACAGTAAGAGGAATGTCTATAACCTTAACAACATCAGCATCGTCCTGCTCCTCAGGTGTACATGAAGCGAGAGTGAATGCCACACCCAGCACCATTGTAAGCGCAAGGATAAGTGAAACTATTTTTTTCATTATTTATATTCCTTTCTTATTCGGGGTTTGCCCGTTTGTTTTTGATGTCATAATTATACACCCTAGAATTCTGAAAGTCAAGGGTTTTTTGAAACAAAATTCATTTTTGTTGCATTTTCATTCATTAGACAAAGCGATTACAAGTATTTTTGTGCATTTTTCACAACTGATTTTTATTTTTTATAATATTTATTCTTATATTCTTAATTTATAATGTTTTAAATCAACCAAAATCTGTTCGCTCGGCTTTTATGCACCATATTCATTGTTTATGCATTGACATTTTATGCATAATTATGCATTTTAATTTGCTGTTGATTTTTTTGCCGTTTTGTGGTACAATACTTGTGTTGCTTTTATTTTTATTTTATGGAGGACTGCATTTATGATTGCGCTTTCAACTCAGGACATAAATCTGTCCTTCGGTACAGATGTTATATTAAAGGACATATCATTTGCAATAAATGACGGCGACAAGCTCGGAATAATCGGTGTTAACGGTGCAGGAAAAACCTCGCTTTTCCGTATTCTTACAGGAAAGTACACACCCGACTCAGGAGCTATATACATTCAAAAGGGACATACTGTAGGAATCCTCGAACAAAACCCCGACCTCTCGGCTTTGCCCGGAGAAATCTCCTGCCTTGAATATATGTATACCGCCTTTCCTGCTCTTCTTTCGCTTGAAAAGGAGATTGAGCGGTGCGAGAAAGAGCTTTCGGAGTCCGTGGGAGATAAAACTCTCTCGCTTTCAAACACGCTGAACGAGTTAAACACCCGTTTTGCACGTGAGGGCGGACTTGAATTCCGTTCAAGATGCAAGGGTATGCTTTTGCGTCTTGGCTTTGACGAGGCACTTATAAATCAGAAGATAAGAACACTCTCAGGCGGTCAGTACACCCGTTTGGCTCTGGCAAGGCTTTTGGCTACCGAGCCGGATATTCTGATGCTTGATGAGCCTACAAACCACCTTGATATTGATGCCCTATCCTGGCTTGAGAGCTTTATAGCAAATTACAAAAAGACGGTGCTTATCGTCTCACACGACCGCTATTTCCTCGACAGAACAACTAACAAAACATTATGGTTAAGGTACTCTAAAGCCAGATTATATAACGGAAGCTATACAAAATGCAAGGCCGAGGCTGAGGCCGAGGCTGCATCTCTGGAAAAAAGATACAAGGAGCAGCAAAAAGAGATTGCCAGAATTCAGGCAAACATTGAGTTCCAGCGCAGATGTAACAGAGAGCACAACTTTGTTACTATAAGGGCAAAGGAAAAGCAGCTTGCCAGAATGGAAAAAATCGAGCTTGCTCCAAAGGAAGAAAAGAGTATAAGGCTCAGCTTTGCAACCGAGGAAGAGTCGGCTGGCGACGTTATGGAAGTAAAGGAGCTTTCATTCTCCTATGGCGAAAAGCCGCTTATAAACAATATTTCATTTCTTGTAAGAAGATACGAGCGTGTTTTATTCCTTGGGCAAAACGGCTGTGGAAAATCAACGCTTATGAAGCTGATAAACTCCATGCTCACCCCCACCCACGGCAAAATTACTCTGGGCTACAACATCAAGATAGGCTACTACGACCAGGAAAACCGTGGACTTTGTGACTCCAACACGGTTTTTGAGGAGCTAAGACGGGAATATCCCACAAAGACCGACCTTGAATTGCGTTCAACTTTAGCTTTGTTCCTCTTTGATGCAGACGATATAGCACGAAAGGTTTCTACCCTTTCGGGAGGCGAGCGAGCAAGGCTCACTCTTTCAAAGCTGATACTTAAAAAGGTTAATCTGCTTGTGATGGACGAGCCAACAAACCACCTGGACATAAGCTCCTCGGAGGCTCTTGAGAATGCGCTCTTAGCCTTTGACGGAACGATTATTGCCGTTTCTCACGACAGATACTTTATCAACAGGATTGCAACCAGAATAATTGAGCTTGCGCCAACACACGAGCGCGGACTCTTTGACTATTCCCTCGAGGACTACGACGAGGCATACACCGAATATATGCGCTTGAGAGAGCTGAAAAAACAGTCTGTAGCGGAGGCGGAAGCAAAAACCATTCAGCCCACAGACTCAAAGCTCTCTTACGAAGAACGAAAACGTGAAAACGCAGAGCGCAGAGCCAAGGAGAAAAAGCGCGAGCGCGCTGAGGCTAGGATTACCGAGCTTGAGGCCGAGATTGAGGCTCTTGACAAAGAGCTGTTCGGCGAGGCGGCAAGCGACTATGTAAGAGCTGCCGAGATTGACAGGCGCAAGGGCGAAATAGAAGAAGAGCTTCTTGAGCTTTACGAGCTTATAATGTAATTTTTTAAAGATAAAAACCGAAAAAGGAGGGCTTTTATGGAAATTTTTAAATATGAATACGGCAAAGCACCCAAGCTCTCGGAGTCGGTTTTGGCACTTGGATTTTTTGACGGTGTAACACTTGCCCACAGGGAGCTTTTGAGAGAGGCTAAGGACATAGCTATTAAAAAAAGTCTTCCTCTCGGGGTGTTTACCTTTTATTCAACCGACCCTATAAAGCCTCTTTCCGAGAGGATATATTCCACAGAGGACAAGCTTTTGCTCCTTGAGCGGTGCGGTGTGGACTTTGTTATTCTCTCCAGCTTTGATGAGCTTTCGGGGCTTTCTCCAGAGGAATTCGTAAGGATTATTACAGAGGATTTGAATGTCTCCCTTGCTGTTTCAGGCTTTAATTTCCGTTTTGGAAAGGGTGCAAAGGCGAGTGTCGGTGACTTGAAGCGGCTTATGGAAGCAAGAGGATGCATATCGATAACAGTAAACGAGCAGCTTCTCGACGGACGCACTATTTCCGCAACTCTTATAAGAGAGCTTATTTCTCTTGGTAAAATTGAAGAGGCAAACCGTCTG
The DNA here is from genome assembly GCA_045658565.1 of Eubacteriales bacterium. Lineage (GTDB taxonomy): Bacteria > Bacillota > Clostridia > Oscillospirales > CAG-272 > UBA1740. Next base: position 11,086 of record JAZOVF010000006.1, on the reverse strand, counting down.
CTTGGTGCGCCATATATGCTGCGAGGCAGAGTTTTATCGGGCAAAGGCCTTGGACATTCCCTTGGATTTCCTACTGTAAATACCGATATTCCCAAAGACAGGGCTACTCCCTTAGGAGTTTACCGCTCTGCGGTGCCTATCGGAGACAGGATATATAACGCAGTTACAAATATAGGCAGCTGTCCTACTATGGGTGAAAGAAAGACCCATGCCGAAACACATATAATAGGCTTTGATGGCGACCTTTACGATAGCGAAACCGAGGTTTATCTTCTCGGCTATCTCAGAGCCGAGAAGATATTTGATACCCCCGATGAGCTTAAAGCGCAGGTAGAAGAAGATAAAAAGAGAGCAATTAAAGAAAACGGAGTACTGACATGTCAAAAACTTGGACTAAAATAACAGTTGTAGGTAAAACACAGGACCTTGACCGCATTACCGCGGTTATGAGTATGCTGGACAACGGACTTATGATAGAGGATTACAGCGATTTCTCTTTAAACGGAATGTACGGTGAGCTTGTTGACGACGAAATACTTAACGCAGACAAGGAAACCGTTAAGGTCTCGCTCTTTGTACCAGAGGAACGCAGCTTTATTGAGTATAAAACATTTCTTGAAGCAAGACTTCCCGCTATCGGAATTGAAGCAACCATTGAAATAGACGGAATAGACGAGGATGATTGGGCTGAAAGCTGGAAGCAGTATTACAAGCCTGTATACCTCGGCAAAATCACAGTTGTTCCCGCTTGGGAGGAGTACACCCCGAAAGAGGGCGAGATAATTGTCCGCATGGACCCCGGAATGGCATTTGGAACAGGAACTCACGAGACCACAAGGCTGGTTATCCGTCTTATGCAGGAGGAAATAAAGGGCGGAGAGAGGCTTCTTGACGTTGGAACAGGCTCGGGAATACTCTCTATATGTGCATCAAAGCTTGGAGTTGGCAGCTGCAACGCCTACGACATAGACCCTGTTGCAGTAAAGGTTGCGAAGGACAATGCACTTTCTGACGGCTGCGATAATATTACCGTTGGTGTCTCAGACCTTCTTCGGGGAGTTGACCTTTCGGGCGGTAAATACGATATATGCGTTGCAAATATAGTTGCAGATATTATTATAAGAATGCTTCCCGATGTTAAGGATTATCTTAAATGCGGTGCTCCTCTTATTCTTTCCGGAATTATCGGAGAGCGGGCCGAGGAAGTAAGAGAAGCTGTAAAAGCGCAAGGGTTCACGGTTGAAAAAGAGATAACCGAGAATGACTGGGTAGGAATGTTGGTAAGAATATAAGCATATTTTGAAAATAATCATTTACATTTTGGAGCTTTTATGCCTAGATTTTTTGTAACAGAAGAATATATTTCCGAGTCGAATGTTAAAATCATCGGCGACGACGCCTTTCATATAGCCCGCTCCTTACGTATGGCGGTAGGAGACGAAATTACCGTTTCTGACGGGAGAGGCAATGCCCTTCTATGCACGCTTTCAAAAATACGCGACGAGGAGTGCGAGTGTGAAATCAAAAAAAGGCTTGACTGTAATACAGAGCCACCCTTCCCTATAACTTTGTGTATGGCTTACCCCAAGGGAGACAAGCTCGAGATAGTTGTGCAAAAAGCCGTTGAGCTTGGAGCAACCAGGATAATTCCCTTTGAGTCATCAAGGTGTATCAAGCGTCCAAAGGCTGAAAAACAGGAAAAACAAACTCAGCGCTTAAACAGAATAGCGGAGGAGGCGGCAAAGCAATGCGGCAGATGCAGACTCCCCCTAGTAACAGCTCCTATGTCATATTGTGATATGCTTAAAGAAATATCCGACATCGAGCTTCGCATTTTCTGCTATGAGGATGAAACCAAAAAGAGCATTAAGGACCTGCTCTCCGATGTGTCTGTGCCAAAGGATGCCGCTGTTATAGTTGGAAGCGAGGGCGGATTTTCTAACGAAGAGGCAGAAGAGGCAAAAAAACAGGGATGCTCACTTGTCAGCCTCGGCGGCCGAATTCTAAGATGCGAGACCGCTCCCGACTTTGCGCTCTCGTCACTCATATACCGTTTTGAGCTTTGAGTTTGTCTTCCTTAATCTTATATATTATTAGAAAGTCTCTTTTTTGCTTTATGCAAACTGCATAATTTACAATCCGAACAAATTTCAGGAGCTAAAAATGTGTTAACAAATGAATTTTTTACACAAAAAAAGGCTCCTGTTGTTATATTTTACAAAGATTTATCACTTTTTTTGTTAATTTTTTAAACTTTTTTAAAAAAACTATTGAAAAATGTTAAAAAATGAGTTAAAATATAGTACAGTATTTACAAATCGTCATTCAGCGCATTAAAAAAGCACTCTATGAGCGATTTTATTTTTTGTTGACTTCAATTAAGGATGGATTTTTTATGTCAAACCGTATGTTCCAAACAGTAATACATCAAATGAAGGATATCATCGGCCGTACAATAGGTGTAATTGACGAAAACGGCATTGTAATCGCCTGCAGCGAGTTCTCCAAAATAGGTGAGTCAAAGCAAAGAATACGAGAGGAGCTTGCCTTCTCCTCTGAAACCGTTGTTTACGAGGATTATACCTACCGCTTTATCAATATAGCCGGCAAAAACGAGTGTATAACCTTTGTCGAGGGCAACGATACACATGCTGCAAAAATGGCAGAGCTTCTTGCTATCTTCCTCGGCAATATCAAGAGCCTTTATGACGAGAAGTACGACAAAGGCTCGTTTATCAAGAACATTATCCTTGACAACATTCTCCCCAGCGACATTTATATTAAGTCTAACGAGCTTCACTTCTCTAACGACGAGAACCGCGTTGTTATAGTTGCTAAGTTTATGCCCTCCCCCGAGCTTAAGCCCTATGAGATATTAGAGTCTCTTGTCGGAAGCGGTGAGTCTGATTATGTTATCAACATCAGCGAGCAGGATGTTGTTATTGTTCGCGAGATAGACCGTTCTGTTGAAATTGAAGAGATTGAAAAGTATGCAAGAGACATTCTTGACAGAATGGCAAAAGAGCACGGAACCCGCGCTCTTATCGGTATTTCATCTATTGTTGAAAATCTTAAGGAGCTTGCAAGAGCATATAAAGAGGCGAGAATCGCCCTTGAGGTTGGTAAGGTGTTCGATATAGAGAAGCCCATAATGAGCTACAAGAACCTCGGCATCGGCAGACTTATTTATCAGCTTCCCACAACTCTTTGTGAGATATTCCTCGGTGAAGTGTTTAAGAAAGGCTCTCTTGAGTCTCTCGACCGCGAAACTCTTATGACTGTTCAGAGCTTCTTTGAAAACAATCTTAACGTTTCCGAGACATCAAGAAAGCTCTTTGTTCACAGAAACACCTTGGTTTACAGACTTGAGAAGATAAGAAAGCTCACAGGGCTTGACCTTCGTGAATTTGACCATGCAGTTACCTTTAAAGTAGCTCTCATGGTTAAAAAATATCTTTCTTCAAAGCCCACCAAGTTCTGAGATACATAGCCTTACCCGACAGGGTATAATACAAGAGGTTGTCAGCAGCGCTAGACAGCCTCAAAGTATGTAAAGGCATTTTTTGAATTTAAATTTCATATAATATTCAGGTATTAAAAGAAGGTAGAAAATGAAAAAAAGACAATTTTCGCGACTTCTTCGTATATCGGTTACAATAATACTGCTTGCTGTAATTCTGTCATGCGTTTGCTCCTGTAAAGCCGAACTCTCTAAGGATGATATTATTGAAAACATAAGCTCCGCAGAAGACAGAAACTACAAATATGTCTGGAATTATCTTGTTGATTTCGGTTTTCCGGAATTTGACAGAACTAAGTTTACTTGGGCAGAAAATGTTTTTCAGCATAATTTCAACTTAGAGGGTGGTATGCCTACGGTTTATAACCACGCAAGAATAACCGCTCTTGCCTTTATTGAAAAATATTACGATAGTATTGACATAGCAAGCAAGGGCGATGTTACTGATGCACTTATCACCTGCTACGTTGAATCTATCGGTGACCCATACTCCATTTACCGCACCCCTGTTGAGCAGGAAGATTACAGCGGGGATATGAGTGGCAAATTTGGCGGTATCGGTGTTGTTATTGAATACGACCACGAAGCCGAAACACTTATGGTGTCCTCTGTTTATATCGACTCTCCTGCCGAAAAAGCAGGCATTCAGGTTGGCGACTATATTGTAGCCGTTGAAGGAAAAGGCATTGAAGAGATTGGTTATCTTAATGTTGTTAACCTTGTAAGAGGAGAAATCGGGACAGCTGTAAGGATTACCGTTAAACGCGGTGACTCTAATATTGACATTGTTGCAACCAGAGCCGAGGTTGAAGAAAAAACAGTTGCTTTCGAGATTCTCGATGATAACATAGGCTATGTTCAGATAGCCGGCTTTAAAGAAAACACCTTTAAGCAGTTTGCAGAGGCGATTGACACTCTTGAGGCCTCAGGCGTTAAGGGATATATCTTTGATTTAAGAAACAATCTTGGCGGATTTGTTTCATCGGTAAGAGATATTGTATCCTACCTTATTCCCAACGGACATCCAATAATTTCATATCAGTATAAGACAGGCGGTCTTACTGTGCTCGAGAGCACCGATGATATCCATCCTACAAAAAAGGACCCATCCGATTCATCAAAGCCCCTGACCGAGGACCACAAAATTACCCGCCCTATGGTTGTTCTTTGTAACGAGTATACAGCCTCAGCCGGCGAGCTATTTACTGCGGCAATGCGTGACTACAATAAAGACGGCCTCATAAAGGCAACCCTCGTTGGCGCTAAAACCTACGGTAAAGGAATTATGCAGTCTCAGGGCGCATATTACGACGGCTCAACAATAACACTGACTGTTGCTTACTACAACCCGCCGAGTGGAGAAAATTATCACATAAGCGGAATTACTCCCAACCATGTTGTTGAAAATGAGATTGACGAAAATCGGGTAATTGACATGCAGCTTCCAAAAGCAATTGAAGAGCTGAAAACACTGATTAACGGCAACTAATATTTATAAACGTATATTTTAATAGAAAAACCAGGAGATTTTTAAAATGGCTGAAAAGAAAACCTACACACCCCAGGGCTTTAAGGCTCTTCAGGATGAGCTTGACTACCTCGTAAACGTAAGAGTTGAGGAAAATAAAAAGGAGATTTCCACCGCGCGTGCCTTTGGCGACCTTTCGGAGAACTCCGAGTATGATGAAGCTAAGCAGGAGCAGGGCAAGATTCACGCAAGAATTGATGAGCTTCGCGAGATGATTGCAAATGCTAAGATTATTGACGAGTCTCAGATCGATGAAAGCAAGATAAGCGTTGGCTCCATCGTTGTGCTTTACAATGTTGAGCGCGGACGCGAGTTCACATATCACATTGTCGGCTCATACGAAACCGACCCCAAAAACGGAAAGATTTCTGACTCCTCACCCGTTGGAATTGCTCTTATCGGTGCAGGTGTTGGCGACGAGGTTGTTGTTGCAGGAGTTAAGGAACAGCATCTTCAAATAAAGAGTGTTACAAGAGCAAAGGAATAATTCACTCTTAGACGTATAAACCCATTTGTGGAAAGGACTACTAAAATGTCAAACCAAGAAAATACAAATCAGACAGGCGTTAATTCTACCAGCGAGCTTGCGGTTCGCCGCGAGAAGCTGAATGCCCTTTATGAGTCGGGCAAAAACCCCTTTGAAATTACAAAATACAACGTCACACACAAGAGTGTTGACGCTATCGCACTCTTTGAAGAAAAGGAAGCAACACTCGCTGAGGGCGAGACCATTACCATCAGCATTGCGGGCAGAATGGTGAGCCGCAGAATTATGGGTAAAGCATCCTTTGCACACCTCCTTGACGGAGCGGGAAAGATTCAGCTCTACATTGCAAGAGACGGCATTGGAGAAGAGGATTATGCCGCATTCAAGAAGTGGGATATCGGCGATATAATCGGAATTGAGGGTCACCTTTTCAGAACAAGAACAGGTGAGGTTTCGGTTCACGCAACCAAGGCTACCCTTCTTTCTAAGTCTCTTCTTCCCCTCCCCGAGAAGTTCCACGGTCTTACCAATCTCGAGCAGAGATACAGACAGAGATACGTTGACCTTATTGTAAACCCCGAGGTTAAGAAAAACTTCGTTATCCGTTCTCAGTTCATCAAGTTTATGCGTAACTACCTTGATGAGCGCGGTTACATTGAGGTTGAGACTCCCGTTCTCAACACTATTGTTGGCGGTGCGTCCGCTCGCCCCTTTATAACCCACCACAACACTCTTGACATTGATATGTATATGCGTATCGCTACCGAGCTTCCCCTGAAGCGTCTTATCGTTGGCGGTATGGAGAGAGTTTATGAGATTGGCAGAATTTTCCGTAACGAGGGTATGGACCCCAAGCACAATCCCGAGTTCACCTCTATCGAGCTTTACGAGGCTTATGCTGATTTCCACGATATGATGGACATTGCAGAGGGTATTATTTCGGGTGCGGCAAAGGCTATCCACGGTACTTACGAGCTGGAGTGGATGGGCGAGAAGATCGACCTTACTCCCGGCTGGCGCAGACTCACCATGGTTGATGCAGTTAAGGAATACACCGGTGTTGACTTCGGTGCTATCACCGATAATGCGGAGGCTGTTGCCGCTGCAGAGGCTATCGGCGTTGAGCTTGCAGAGACTGCAGACAGAACATGGGGTAATGCACTTTATGCTTGCTTCGACCAGAGAGTTGAAGAAAAGCTTATTCAGCCTACCTTTATCACCATGTATCCCGTTGAGGTTTCTCCCCTTACTAAGGCTAGCCCTGCTGACCCCAGAGTTACAGAGAGATTCGAGCTCTTTGTTTGCCACAGTGAGCTTGCAAACGCATACTCCGAGCTTAACGACCCCATCGTTCAGCGTGAGCGCTTTATGAAGCAGCTTGAGCTTCGCGACAGAGGAGACGATGAGGCTGAAATGCTTGATGAGGACTTCCTCACCGCTATGGAGTACGGTATGCCTCCCACAGGCGGTATGGGTATCGGTGTTGACAGAACTGTTATGATGCTTACCGGAAATGATACAATCCGTGAGGTCATTCTCTTCCCCACCATGAAGCCTGAGGTTTAAGGAAGTTTGATGAACGAATAAAGTCGCTTTTTAAAAAAGCTCCGCAAAAACTTTAATATAAAAAGAACTATGAAAATGCATTTGCAGATTCATAGTTCTTTTCTTATAGGCAAAAAAACAATTCGGCTATTATTCTTTTATTTGCTTTTCATCATCCGTATTTCTTTTTAAATTTGCGTTTACGGTTATGACTCCGTCTTTTAATCTAATGATCAGTTCGGAATCGACATCCACTCCTAATGCTTTTCTAAAATCCTTTGGAATAACAATTCTCCCCAACTTATCAATCTTTCTAATCACCGCAAAATCCATTAAATTATCTCCTTTATCAAAAGCTACAAGCCAATATTATAAACTATGAGTTTATTATATCACAAAAAAATGTCGAAAACGCACGAAATATGTAAGCAACGAAAAAAGAAGCCTAAATTTAGGCTTCTTAGTCAAGATAGTTTATGTAAGTATCAATCAAAGCTTCAACTGCGGCTCTCTGTTTAGGTGTCAAGTTGCCTAGTTTTCTGGACAATTTAGTATCACCGTAAACGTTTCCGACCGAAACAATATCCCTGAGAAGATAATCAGCCGACACGTCAAGAACCTCAACAAGCTTTATAAACAGGTCTAAGCTGGGAAACTTATTGCCACGCTCAAGCTCTCCCATATAATAGGGAGTCACGTCAAGCACTTCCGCAAGCTGCTCCTGAGTCAAGCCTTTCGTCTTTCTCGACTCTCTTATTCTATCCCCAATAGTTGCCTTATCCAACTTCTCGCCTCCTAAACTATAAGTTAATATTATATACTAACATTATATAATTATTCTTGTTGTTTCGGAATTGGCTAATAGTTTGTATTATATACCGCAAGTTAACATTATTTAAAAAGCTCAGCAAAAACTTTATAGAAAAAAGAGTTATGAAAATGCATTTGCAAATTCATAGCTCTTTTTTGTTTGTGAAAATAGTTTTTTCAGTTGTCTTTGCAAGGCGCGATTATTTTTAGATAGAACACGCGATCGTCCGCCGCCGGGAATAGTTATCCTATTACCATTGCAAGGCACTAAATTTTCGAGATAGATTTGGTTATCGCGACCCGAAGGCATAGTTACCTATGTCGAGTGGGAGGGAGCGCCGAATATATCCGAAAATTTTAGCCTTTACTAATTAGCCCTTGAAGTACTTAACCATACTTGCGAACATCTTGATGTCGTACTCGCCGTATACGTTTCTGTACAGGTCCTTGCCAATACGCTCGGAGTGACCCATCTTACCGAACACACGGCCGTCGGGAGAAGTGATACCCTCGATTGCCCAGGAGGAGCCGTTGGGGTTGTACTGAATATCGTAGGTTGCATCACCGTTTTCGTCAACATACTGGGTTGCAATCTGACCATTCTTCTTAAGTCTCTCAAGAGTCTTTTCGTCAGCTAAGAATTTGCCCTCACCGTGAGAGATAGGCACGTTTACGATATCACCAACGTTGCAAAGAGAGAGCCAGGGGGACTTGTTAGAAGCAATTCTTGTTCTTACAATCTTTGACTGGTGGCGGGCGATATTGTTAAATGTAAGAGTAGGACAGGATTCATCGGTGTCCATAATCTTTCCGAAAGGTACAAGACCAAGCTTTACAAGAGCCTGGAAGCCGTTACAGATACCGCACATAAGTCCGTCACGGTTATCAAGCAGGTCGGTTACAGCAGCCTTTACAGCAGCGCCTCTGAAGAATGCGGTAATGAACTTACCTGAGCCGTCAGGCTCGTCACCGCCGGAGAAGCCGCCGGGAACAAAGATAGCCTGTGACTCTGCAATTTTCTTGGCAAAGGTCTCTGCCGATCTCTTAACACCGTCTGCAGTAAGGTTATTGATAACAAAGATTTCAGGGTCAGCACCTGCATCTCTTACCGCCTTTGCGGAATCGTACTCACAGTTAGTACCGGGGAATACGGGGATAAGAACGTGGGGTTTTGCACACTTGATAGCAGGGGTTGCAATCTTCTTTGCGTTATAGGAAACAGTTTCGGGCTTTTCCTCGGGGAACTTAATATTGCAGGAATAAATTCCCTCAAGCTTTTCTTCATAAATATTCTCAAGGGCATTAAGGGAGATCTTCTCACCCTTGTATTCAAGGCTGTAATCCTCGGTTATCATACCTACGATATTGCCTGCTCTCTCATTCTCGGCAACCTCGAGGAGGAACGCACCGTAGTTGTAGCCAAAGATATCCTCACTTGTAGCTGTTGTGTCAAAGGCAAAGCCAAGCTTATTACCAAGACACATTTTAAGAACGGCCTCTGCAACACCTCCAAAGGTGGGAGTATAAGAAGCAAACACCTTACCTGCTCTCATAAGGTCATTAACCTTCTTATAAAGAGCAAGAAGAGAATCAGCCTTGGGAAGTCCGTTTTCATCATAGTCGGGCTTAAGTATTACAAGCTTGTGGCCTGCCGCCTTAAACTCGGGGGAGATAGCATTTTCTGCCTTATCGGTTGTTACCGCAAAGGAGATAAGTGTGGGAGGAACATCAAGCTTCTCAAAGGAACCGGACATAGAGTCCTTACCGCCGATTGCCGCAATTCCCAGCTCCATCTGCGCCTTATATGCACCAAGAAGAGCCGAAAGGGGTTTGCCCCAACGCTTTGGGTCCTTTCCGGGCTTTTCAAAATACTCCTGGAATGTAAGATATACGTCCTTATACTCAGCTCCGGTTGCAACAAGCTTTGATGCAGACTCAACTACCGCAAGGTATGCACCGTGGTAGGGGGAAGCCGAGGAAATTTCGGGGTTGTAGCCCCAGGACATAAAGGACGCAAGGTCGGTGTGAGCCTTTTCAACAGAAATTTTCTGCACCATTGCCTGAATAGGAGTACGCTGATACTTACCGCCAAAGGGCATAAGAACAGTTCCTGCTCCGATAGTGGAGTCAAATCTCTCGGAAAGACCGCGCTTAGAGCAGATGTTAAGGTCAGAGGCAACAGCCTTCATTCCTTCGGCAAAGTTTTTGGGAGTTGCCTTATTGTAATCGTTAATTTTAGGAGCTTCGATGGTAATATGCTTCTCTGCTCCGTTGGAGTTAAGGAAGTCGCGGCTAATATCAACGATAGTTTTGCCGTTCCATGTCATGGTAAGACGTGCATCTGCCTTTACTGTTGCAACAACGGTAGCCTCAAGGTTCTCGGAATCTGCAAGAGCGAGGAATCTATCCTTATTCTCTGCCTCGATAACAACCGCCATTCTCTCCTGGGACTCGGAGATAGCAAGCTCGGTGCCGTCAAGACCCTCATACTTCTTGGGTACTGCGTTAAGGTCGATGTCAAGACCGTCTGCAAGCTCACCGATAGCAACCGATACACCGCCTGCGCCAAAGTCGTTACATCTCTTTATCATAGAGGAGACCTCAGCGTTTCTGAAGAGGCGCTGAATCTTTCTCTCCTCGGGAGCATTACCCTTCTGTACGTCTGCACCGCAGTTCTCAAGAGACTTTAAGTTATGGGATTTGGATGAACCTGTTGCACCGCCGCAGCCGTCACGTCCTGTTCTTCCGCCAAGAAGTATTACGATATCTCCGGGCGCGGGAACTTCACGTCTAACATTTTTTGCGGGAGCTGCAGCAATAACTGCACCAACCTCCATATGCTTTGCGGCATAGCCGTCGTGATATATTTCGTCAACAATACCTGTTGCAAGACCAATCTGGTTACCGTAAGAGGAATAACCTGCTGCAGCAGTTGTAACTATTTTACGCTGTGGGAGCTTACCTGCAAGAGTCTCGGAAAGAGACTTTGTGGGATCTGCCGCACCGGTAAGACGCATTGCGCCGTAAACGTAGGAACGTCCGGAAAGCGGATCACGGATAGCACCGCCGATACAAGTAGCCGCACCGCCGAAAGGTTCAATTTCGGTAGGATGGTTATGTGTTTCGTTCTTGAAGAGCAAAAGCCAGGGCTCAGCCTTACCATCAACCTCTACTGTGATCTTAACAGTACAAGCGT
>JAZOVF010000005.1:0-28835 GCA_045658565.1 Eubacteriales bacterium | reverse complement strand
ATGTGAAGTCGGTAGTTGTAAAGACTGCTGTCGCTGAGATCGCCGCTGCAGGTGCAAACCTTCACTACGAGGTTGGTACTATGATCGAGATCCCCAGAGCTTGTCTGACTGCTGACGAGATCGCTGCTAACGCTGTCTTCTTCTGCTTCGGTACTAACGACCTTACTCAGATGACCTACGGCTTCTCCAGAGACGGCGCTGGTAAGTTCCTCGGTGCTTACTACGATGCTAAGATCTTCGAGAACGATCCCTTCGCTAAGCTCGACACCACCGGTGTTGGTAACCTTATGAATATGGCAGTTACCCTCGGTAGACCTGTTAATACCAACCTTCACGTTGGTATCTGCGGTGAGCACGGCGGTGACCCCACATCCGTAGAGTTCTGCCACAAGATTGGCCTTGACTACGTATCCTGCTCTCCCTTCAGAGTTCCGATCGCACGTCTTGCTGCTGCTCAGGCTGCTCTTAAGTAATAAACGCAATATAAAATGCGCTCTCGCAAGAGGGCGCATTTTTTCGTTCTTGGTAAATACGAAATCAAGTTTTTTTGTACCACAGAAGACGTCGGTAGGAAGCAATTTAAAACATTTTTCAATTGCATATTGTATTTTTTGGTAGTTTGTGATATAATAATATCGCAACACAAATTTCATATTGCAGGCGGCTTTACGTTTGGTAAAAACGTAGGCTTTTGTTCGTCATGCCGTCTGGAATGAATTTGTGTTGCAACAAAGAACTAAGTTTGCGTTTTTCGGTGCGCGGGCTTCGGTTCGCGCACTTTTTGTTTTCAGGAGGTACGTCATGGACGTTACTATAAAAAAGGTGGACAAGCTGGGGCGAATTGTTTTGCCAAAAAATTACAGGAGGGCTTTAGGTCTTGAGACCGACTCGGAGGTAGTTTTGAGCTTCGACGGCGGCATCATTACCCTGAGAGCCTGCGGCGACACCTGCCGACTTTGTGGCTCGAAGGACAACGTGAACAAATACTTTTCTCTTTGCTCTGAATGTATAAGCAAGGTAAAGAACATATAAAAAACTTCATCCATCATGGTGCCTGCAACCGGAAGCTACACTTTCCTAAGGGTTAGGATACCAATTTATCATCCTCATCCACCGCAAGCGCCCCCCATTCCCACGTCTTTGGGAAGGCTTTCTCGTGCCGCTGGGCTACCCTATCTTGGGGGAGGATGAAAAAATGCGACTCCGCAAGGGGTCGCATTTTACTTTTGTACCGTATATACTAAGAAGTCTTTGAAATGTCAAAAAATATGTATTTTGTAAGCCTTTATATATTAAGGAGTCTTTTTATATTTCCTGAGAATATCATTTCCCTTTCCTTTTCGGTAAGGGGGATTTTATTGAAGCGTTCAAGCTCTGCCGTGGCATCCCACATTGGGAAGTCGGTGGCGAAGAAGAAGCGGTCTGCGCCAAACATATCTATAAGCTCTTTCGCTTTCTCTGTGCTGATAAATGCCAGAGATGAGCAGGTGTCAAAGTATATATTATCGAGACCATTATAGACGGGGGAATCATCCCAGCATCTGTAACCGCCAAAGTGAGCCGCTATAAAGTTAATCTTCGGATATTTTTTTGCCATTTTTACAAGGCGGTGTGGCTTTGAAAACTCGTATCGGTTATCTCCCATATGTAAAAGTATCGGCAGCTTTCCCTCAGCGGCACGGTAAAACTTCTCGGCAATTTCATCATCTATATTAAACTTCTGAAAATCGGGGTGCAGCTTTATTCCGTGGAACCCATTAGCTAAAGCCCATTCAACCTCGGTGTTAATTTCTTCCTCGGTTAAGTCCTGGTGGAGAGTAATAAAGCCGATGAACTCGGGGTGAGCATCAATCTCACTCTTCAAAAAGTTGTTGATAGAGCGTACCTGATGGGCTGTTGTTGCTACTGAGTGTACAACGTATCTTGTAATACCTGCCCGCTTGCCGTTCTCCAGGAGCTTTTCGGCAGTTCCTGCGGGCATATCCATTTTTATATCATAAAAAATTCCTATTGTATCTGTGGCTTTTGCTGCAATTTTTTCGGGATAGATGTGTGCGTGTGCGTCGATAATTTCCATTTCTTGTCTCCGATTTGTGTTTTATAGCATAAAACATACTAGCACATTTATACTTTATTGTCAATAAAAAACAATAAATTATTTTCTCATTTTCTTGCAAAATTCAGCTTTTTGCTAACAAAAGTTTACCCCTCGGCGAAAAGCCGAGGGGTAAATCAATCAAAATCTTATTCGTCTTTTTCAAAATGAAGCAGACGCATATCTCCCTTTTCCATCCACATATCCACAAAGCGGTCGTTTACTGTTACCTTTTCACCTGTTATAGGATCGGTCGCCAGCATATCACGCTCAGGCAGGCATATACGGCGATAGCCCGTTTCGGTTGCCAGTATTCCGACATACTCGCCGCCTGCATATATTGCATCTCCGTCACGGTTAAAGAGATGAACTCCTGCAAGAAGTGCTATACGGCGCAAAAGAACTGCGGGCACAGCCATAGGAAGAGAGAGTACACAATGGTAATCCGCCATCATTTGCCAAATTACCGCAGGGGTACCGTCCTCAAAGCGAGACATTACGTATCCACGCTCATCAACAAGAGTAGGCGCGGGAAGAATATTTGTGGGGTAAACAGTATTTTCAAATACCGCCTTTTGCTCCTTAGGAGACGTGTCAACAAGCAGGTCAAACTCGCACATACGCTTACTATATGCTCCGCTGTTTCCAAGGAAGAGGAGAGTTTTTCCGTCTTTTTTCAACTTTTTCTCTATTGCAGAAACTTCCTCGTCGGAGGGATCGCAGGCAGAGATAAAAATGCAGAGGCGATATTTATCCGCGGGGAACGAGTCCTCGCATATATCCGAGAGCAGATAACTGTCATAGGAGAAGCCCGAAAGACTAATGTTATCAAAAAGCTCCCAGATAGCCCTAGGCATACGTCTTTCATCAAGAGAGGAGTATTTGTGTCCTCGCTCATCAACAAAAACGGCAACCTCGGTGGGGAATAAATCATTTTTCTGCTCATTATAGAGCGGTATACTGCGCTCAATTACATTAAGCATATCGGGGTCGGAGAACCAACCGCCAAACATATCAAACCACCAGATACCAACATTTGATGTAAGAATTCTGGCAAGAGCCTTTGTTAACGAGGCAATGCTTCCCTTTACGTCAGCGGGGCCGTGCCACACGGAGGATTCGTAATAATCGTTATCCGGCATTGCGTGGGCAAGGTTTTTACCCATGCCGCTTGTGAGACAGGTACGTATATCGCCCTCGCATATCCACATCTTGCCGTGGAGCTTTGCACTCTTTACCGCAGAGGAGAAATACCAATAGGGGCCTGAGTTTGTTGTTGAAAGGAAGTCAACATCGGGGCAACGAATCACCTTACCCAAGGCATGAAGCCCCTTTTTGTTCTGGGGCATTGAGTTTACATAGCCGTAAAATACGCCTGCCAGGCGCTCGCCCTTTGTATATTCCTTTACCGCATGGCAGAAATACGAGATAGCATCGGCAACAGACTCGTTGTGGAAATCAAAGAAATCAAGCACGTGGCGCTCGGTCTTTGGGTCACGAATATATCCGTTTGCGGAATACTCACGCTCTATGGGGTGAGGAATTTGAATAGAATCTAGAGAAGCATATCTTTTACCGTGAGCCTCGGAAATCCTATCAAGGCTGCCGTAACGGTTCATAAGGAATTTATGATAGGCCCTGCGGTTTACTTCACTGTAATCATAGAACTGGTGACTGTATCTTGAGTGGTGCGCCCACTCCTCGGTACCACCTGCAGCTATATGGTAGCCTATAATCCTCTCTGACCACTTGGACTCTGAGAGGTGGTCGATAAGAGCATAGAGAGCAACTGTCATCTCTTCAAGCCATACCTTAGACGAAAAGCTCTCGCGCTGGGTTTCGCCTCGACTGTCAAGTGACAGCTCATCGGGATGAAGCTTTTGCCACCAGATAGGTGGCTCAAGGCAGACTCTCGGAATTACATAAACATCCTCTTTTCCTGTCGGGCAAAGGTCCTCAAGAACCTTGTCTACCACGGAAAAATCATACTCTCCGTACCCCTTGAAGAAATTGTCACAGAGGGGGCGCAGTCCGCTCTCCATGTTTATTCCCTCATCTCCCGCATATACCGGGAACATAAAGAGGCGCACACCTCTCGCCTTAATCTCATCAAAGTTCTCTTTGAGAGGGGCATAGCTCATATATGCTATCGGTTCCAGGGTTTTGCCGTCAATATCTATGACGCACCTGTCCCCCTCCCACTTTCTTTTACATACCATTTTTTTATTTCCTTTCCGGGCAACTCTTGCTCGTGTACAGTATTGAGTTTATTGAGTTTATTATAGAATATAGACGATTGATTGTCAAGAAAATTCTCCGATTTGGTCATTGTTTAAATCGGTTTTGTTAAAATTTAATCCTTTTTGTTAAAATGAAATTTGTTTTACAAATACGAATTTCCGCTTTGTTGTATATTCTGTTGCGTAATTAAGTTTAAATAGGCAATTATTATTGTCTAAAATTAGCGTTTGATATATTGACAAACCGATTTTAGTGTGTTATAATTATCGTAATATAATATATAAAAGTATTTAAACGATTCTTTAAGGAAGGTTTTACTGATATGCCAAACGTAAATTTCACATCCTCTTCAATAGCTCAGCAGGATAGGTTTGCGCAGACCACCGTCTCTTACGAGAGCCGGAATATGCAAAGCATCCCCTTCTATCCTGATGTAGACCATAAGGCCAAGTTCAGAGGCATTTTTGCTTTGACGTTTATCTGCTCTATAGTAGTTGGCGCTCTGTTCGGTCTTTTATTCGGCTTTAGAGATGTTTTGTTCCAGGCTGTAGCCTCTTCGCCCATTGCTGAATTGGTTGAAGGAGGCGAGGAGGAGACCTCTGCCGTTCCCGAAGCTATAGACGAAAAGATTGACTTCTCACTTGCTGCCAATGAGGTAGATACCTCTAACCCTTGGTATTATCTTCATCTTTTTGATGAGAAGAGCAGCTATAGCTTTGTTTATGATGGAACAAACAAATCTATTCCCAGATGGAATGACAAAAATCTCTACGTTCAAACAGGAACTCCTCTTCCCGAGGAATATGATGTTGTATTTAAGATTGGCAAGACCGGTGAAAGCGCCACTACCGCAAGAGTTATAACAAACGAGAGCGATTGGCCCAAGGATGTAGGTACATATACAATCTGGATATACGCGGTGGATAAAAGCGGCAAAGAAGTGCTAAACCCTCTTCATGACGGAAAGCGCTTTATCACTATCACAAAGGCAAATATCATAAACTTCCCCGGTATTAGTCTTGATGCAATAGGTGATACATACACCGGCAGCGAAATGACACTTGATGTTGTGGATAGCTCCGAGCTTGAGGCACTTGGCGTTAAGAATAACGTTAAATTCCGTATACAGCACAAGGCATTTGGCTCAGATACATACTCAACCGTTGATAAGGTTTGCGATGCAGGCTATTACAAGGTAACTCTCGAGATAACCGGAAACAGCAACGTAAACGGCAAGACCTTTACTTCTGACTATGAAACCTTCACTATTGCTAAGGCTAATGTTCCGACTGCGGAGCTTGAAGCTGCAAAAGAGGCTCTCCCCGACATACTCGATGCTGAATATGACGGCGAGGTAAAGGAGCTTCAGATTTACGAAGACAAGCTCCCCGACCTTATCAAGAATATATATCAAAACGCAATCTCCCGTGAATACATTTATACAGGTATCGATGTTGATGCTACCGGCAACGAAGCAAAAAACGCAGGTACATATAATGTCAGCCTTCACATAAGCCACAAGAATTATAACGATATCGTCATTAAGGCAAAGCTTGTAATTCTTAAGGCTGACCTTAAAGATTACTTTACATTCAACAACGCTTCAATCAAGTACACCGGTAAGGCTCTTACCGAGCACGATAATGTTCTTAACATTAGCAAAAAAGCTAATTTCCCCGATTATGTTACTGCTAAGTATTATTACGAGGCAATAAAGGGAATGAATACCGAAACAGGTATTACTCCCGCAAATATTGTCAAGGTTGGTACTTACCGCATTGTTGCAAAGTTCTCTTACAACGATGTAAATGCTCCTCAGAACTTCATTCTTCCCGAGGACGGTACTGTTGTTCGCACTCTTGAAATTAAAAAGGGTGATATAGTTCTCAGTAACGTAAGCATCAAACCCTTTACAGCAACCTACACAGGCAACCGCATTACTCTTCCCCAGAGCAATGTTACCGTAACCGGAATCCCTGCAGGTGAGAATATTGTAATCAATGTTTCTCAGGCATATGCAACCGATGCGGGAACACATGAAGTAACAGTAACTCTCTCCGGTGCGAATTACAACTCCACATCAAAGACAGCTACAATAGTTATTGAAAAGGCTCCCTTCGGCAGTCTTCTTAACCTTAAGTATACTGAAAAGCAGACTATCCAAAAGACCGGCAAGGGAATACTTCCCCAGCACTCCGAAATCAAGTTTGCAGGCGGGTACAAGCCCGAAGACCTCAAGATTGATTATCTTGTTAACGGCAAGAGCGTTACCGAGCAGGGCGGTGTTGACAAGCTTGGAAACTACAAGATTGACCTTATTGTTTCCGACAAGAACCACGAGAGCAAATACAGCTTTGATTTGACTATCGTGTTCAACCCTATGTCTATAGTCTTCGGTCTTGTGCTGGGTGTAATTGCAGGTATTCTTATTTCTGTTCTTATCTGGCTCAGCTACCTCAAGATTGAGGAAGCATCTTATAAGAGCTTCAAGGGCGTTCGCCTTCGTCTTCTTCACGAGAGAGGCGGTGACAGAGGCGCTATCGTTTGCGAGGGCCGTGTTACTATCGTAAACTGGAATTCCGAAAACGAGCACAGAGACTTCCCCTGGATTGTAGAGCCCAGATGGGGACGTTTGTTCCTTACTCATGCTACTCTTGAATACTATGACAGCAGCTGCAGCGGCGGAAACTTCAAGACCTACAAGAACTACCGCAACTTCCTCATTCAGCTTAAGGAGGTTACAGGAGTTGAAATAAGAGGTGCCTTCTTACGTAACAAGCTTATAGTATTTGCAAGAGGCGGAAGACACGTATTCTACGTTGAGCCTAACACAGCTTATCTCTGGCGCCGTGATATTATGCACTTCAGAGATCTTGCTCACCTTTACCCCATGGAGAACAATGTTGTTGATAACAATTATCCTTTCAACTACACTCTTGTGGAGCAAAAGAATATTGACCCCAACGTACCCAGAAATGTTTAATATTTTAAGATGCCTGCGAAAAAACGCAGGCATCTTTTTTTGCATAAATGATATAGGTAGCCTTTGGCACAAAAACATTCTGCTCCTGTTTTTTCGTTTGCTTTTTACTCCTCGGCAAAGACTCTTTTAAGCTCCGCTGCTATGGCGGATTTTTTATTTTGCAAAAAAGCTGCCTCGCTCTTAAGCAAGGCAGCTTTTAATTAAGTATTACGAAAAGTTTGGAAGAATGGCAAACTGCAGAACGCAGTATGCTGCATATATGGTCAAAAGGCTTATGCCTTGCCATCTGGCAAGCTTACCGCGAATGATCGCAGGTATTGTCATAACCGCCATTACAATAAACACAAGGGGTATATCGAAGATTAGAGAGGCATTGTTGCCAAGGAAGGTCGCCTCAGAAGGAACCTCAAAGGGATTGATCGCAATTGCAGCGCCGGACACAAGAACCAGATTGAATATGTTAGCACCTATAATATTGCCCAACGAGAGTGCTCCATGACCTTTCATAAGCGCTGTAACAGCGGTTACCAGCTCAGGCAGGCTTGTGCCGAGAGCAACTATTGTGAGTGAAATAATGGTTTCAGGAATACCTAAATCATGAGCTATTTCGGTTGCGTTTTCGACAAGGAGATATGCGCCAACAGCAATAACCAAAGCAGAAACAATAAGAACGAGTATATCCTTTACTATTCCAAGACCCGAGCTATTTTCAGGCAGCTCACACTCCAGGGTCTCCTCTTCAGGCTCGCTTACAGGATTCTTTTTCATATTGATAACATTGATTATCATATAAACGACAAATCCAAGAAGAAGCAGTATACCCATCCAGAGGTCAAATCTTCCGAATATGTATGCACAAGCCGCATATAATGCCGCCACGCCAAAGAAGAAGCAAACAGGAAATACAAGCGATTTTTTGTCAGCCTTTGCTGGCTTTATGGCAATTGTTAAAGCAGCAATAAGCGAAGTGTTGCAAATAATAGAACCTATGGCATTGCCGTAAGCAATAGCTCCGCTGCCCTCAGCAGCACCGATAGCAGAGGTCATAACCTCAGGGAGCGTAGTTCCTATAGAGACAACGGTTGCTCCTATAAGAAGCTCGGGCAGGTGAAATCTTTTTGCAATAGATGTTGCCGCATCAACAAACCAGTCGCCGCCCTTAATAAGTAAAATAAAGCCGAATGCCAAAAGGAATACAGTATTTGGAATAAACGAAAACATGTTTTTTTCTCCTTATATAAATTTATTAATGTAGACTTTTAAATAAAAGAGGTTATAAATATTTCAATTCCAATAACGATAAGTATAACACCGCCGAATATAGCCGACTTGCCCGAAATAGCTGTGCCAAACCTACGTCCGATAATTACACCGCCAAGGCAGATAACAAACGTTATAGCAGCGATTATAAGAGAAGAAACAAGTGCCTCTACAAAAACGTAATCAGCTATGGTAAAGCCCACAGACAAGGCATCTATAGAAGTGGCGATACCTTGAACTATAAGAGAAGCAAGGGATATCTGCTTTGGTGTGCAGACCTGACTTTTATCCTCTGCGGATCTCAGCTCACCAACTCCGTCAAAGAGCATCTTTGCTCCGATAAAGCTAAGTAGTCCCAGGGCTATCCAAGGAATAAAGGACTGAAACACCTCGAACATTTCCGCAAGTGTATGAACAAACACCCAACCAAGCAGCGGCATAAGTCCTTGAAACAATCCAAAAATGCCCGCAATTCCGTACATTTTTCGCTTACGCATACAGGGGTCATCAAGACCGTTGGCAAGAGATACCGAAAAGGCATCCATCGCTAGACCTACACCCAGAAGCGCACTGTTAAAAACAAGAAGAAAATTCATAGATACTCCATTACAGAACAAAAAAAGTATAGCCGCGAGACTATACCTAAGAAATTCTCATGTACAGCCCACCTATGGCGCACATGAGTCTCGTGAATTAAAGCAAGCCAGGCTAAATACAGCCAGAATGTTGACTTTGCTACGTGGAACGTACACTACTCCCCCATTTACGAGTCATAGTATAACACAAAAAAGCTTTTTTGTCAAGCCGTATTTATGATTTTAATTTTTACATATTTTTTTGCTCTCCGTGATATATTATATTTTAGAGGACAACATTTTTCTGTGGAGGAATGGAAAAGTTTTTTGTTGTTCTCGACGCGCTGTGATTTTTTCATAGCGCGTTTTCTTTTTAAAGAAATCCCCATGGATAGCTCCAAGGGGATTTTATCATCGTAGTTGAATATACAAATTTTCTCACTGTGATGAAAGTGACCGGTACGGGAATCAGCCTCGTCTTGCAGGGTCTCCACCGGAGACGACGAGGCAATATTTCGCATACCGCGAATGCGGTATCTTGCCTGGCGAGCAGATGGCATTATTGGTAAATGTGTACGACGCGATAGTGTAAATTTATCCGCGAGCGGCAATACCCATGCGGCTTTGCCGCTGGGTGAGATTCCTAGTACCGGTCACCACAGAATGAAAAAAGCACTCCTTTTGGAGTGCTCATTCTGTGGTGACCGGTACGGGAATCGAACCCATGTTTTCAGCGTGAGAGGCTGATGTCTTAGCCGCTTGACCAACCGGCCATGGTTGATTGCCATATTATTATACTATCTTTTTCTGCATTTGTCAAGTAGTTTTTTGATATTTTTTTAGGTTTTTTAAAAAATATTTTATTTTATCAGTTTTTTTATAAATGACGCACTTTTTTCTCCTTTTAGGTTGATTTTTTTGCACTTGAATGGTAAAATATTTACGATAAACTTTGTTTTTTTATATTTCTTGTACTGAATTGGAGTTGTACTATGAATTTTAACAAACTTAATCCTTATATCCGTTCTGCCTCCCTTTACGAAAAGGCGAGCCGAGGCGAGGAATGCGTAGGATATGACGCAAGGGTAATATATATGGTGTCGGGAGATATTGCGGCTGCCGTTGGTGGAGAGAA
Source organism: Eubacteriales bacterium (assembly GCA_045658565.1). GTDB lineage: Bacteria > Bacillota > Clostridia > Oscillospirales > CAG-272 > UBA1740. The sequence goes on along the minus strand of JAZOVF010000005.1, from coordinate 18,546 downwards.
GCTCGGTCATCTTTCGCCCGGACATTTTCTCTATATTCCGGCAGGAGTGCCCTACAGGCTGAAAAGCAAATATATGCGGGCTGTGGTTATTACCTTTGACCTAACAGACGAAAACGCAGGCTGCGAGGACAGAATTTCACCTGTGGCGGCAATTGATTTCAAACCCGAGCTTTGCCACATGACTGCTGATAACGCGCCCTTTGACAAATACATACATCTTGAGGATATGGAGGCCGAGCGTGACGGCTTTATCCGTATGGCGAACATATTTACCTCTGCAGAAGGGGCATACCGTGCACAGATTTCGGCAATGTTAAAGCTAATACTCCTTAAGGCGGCGGAGACGGCAGACGAGCATTCACTACCCGCCAGAATGGTTGAAGAATTCGACTCCTACATTAGAGAAAACTGCTCCGACGAAATCTCGAACACCGAGATAGGCGCAATTTTCGGTTATCATCCATTCTATATAAGCAAGCTTTTAAAGGATAAAAAGGGCATTACCCTGAGGCAATATATAATAAGCTACCGTCTGAAGCTTGCAAAACGTATGCTTGAGCTGACGGACAAGCCCTCCGCTGAGATTGCAGAGGCCTGCGGATTTACCGATGCTTCTTATTTTGCAAAGACCTTTAAAGGAGCTTTCGGAGAAACACCGAAGGAGTACAGAAACAGATTTAAGGAAGATTATATCTGATTTTTGCAAACTTTTATTGTCATATCATGGAGTTTTAATAAATGAAATTAAAAAAGAACCAAATTCTTGATTTAGAGATTACTGATATAACGAACCTTGGGTTTGGGGTTGCCAGACAAAACGGACAGGTTATATTTGTCAGCGACTGTGTTCCCTGCGACAAGGTTAAAGCTAAGGTTATTAAGGTCACTTCATCTTACTCGGTAGCCAGGGTTGAGGAATATCTTTTGCGCTCGGAGCTGCGCACCGAGGACAGGTGCTCGGTTAATGGCTGCAAGAGCTGCGCTTACAAAAACCTTTCTTATGAGTACGAAAAAAACTTAAAAGAAGAGGCTGTAAGACAGATTTTCAAAAAAAGCGGGCTTGACGAGGTAAAAGTTATGCCTCTTGTCGGCTCTCCTGCTACCTGCCAATACCGCAACAAGGCGCAATACCCTGTTTCAAAAGCAAAAGACGGATATGTCATTGGATTCTATGCTCCCAAGAGCCACAGAGTTACCGAGGCATCTTGTTGTCCACTTGCGCCCTCTGTTTTTTCTGAAATTCTTGAGGAACTTAGGGGCTTTTTTGAAAAATATTCCCTCTCGGTTTATGATGAGGAGAGCGGCGAGGGCTTAATCAGGCATATTTATTTGCGGCGAGGTGAAGTAAGCGGTGAGGTACTGCTTACCCTTGTTATCAACGGTGAATCTCTTCCCTACTCAGAGGAAATTGTAGAGCTTATCACCGCAAAATTCCCCGAAACTGTTGGTATTTTACTGAATATAAACAAAGAGAATACCAATGTAATCTTAGGCGAAAAATATATCACCCTGTTTGGCAGAGATTATATTTTCGACAACCTCGCGGGAGTGAATCTTAAGATAACTGCACCCTCATTTTATCAGGTAAATCACGATGCTGCCGAACTGCTATATGCTAAGGCAAAGGAGCTTGCAAAACCTACTAAAGACGACCTTGTTCTCGACCTTTACTGCGGTGCAGGCTCTATCGGTCTTTCTATGGCTGACGAGGCGGGAGAGGTTATCGGCATTGAAATAGTAAAATCGGCTGTTGACTGTGCAAAATTTAATGCCCAGAACAATGGTATTAAAAATGCATTATTCTATGCAGGTGACGCATCGGGGGCAGAAAAGTTCCTTGAAAACGCGGAAAGACTTCGCGGAGAAAAAATAAAGCCGGATATTGTTATCCTTGACCCACCCAGAGGCGGAACGACCGAAGAGCTAATAAACTATATTTCAACGCTAAATCCGAAAAGAATTATTTACATTTCCTGCAATCCGCAAACATTGGCAAGAGATTTGACTATCTTTAAACCTTTGGGTTACGAAACAAACGAAGTTACCCCCTTCGACCTTTTTCCTGCGACAGGACACGTCGAAAGTGTCGTGTGTCTGTCCCGAAAATAAGCGATTTTGACCCTTAAATGGGCATTTTTCAGCCTTTTGAGCGTGTTTTTCGATAAAACAGGTGTTCTTTTTCGTGTTTGGGCGAATTTTAACATAGGGACAAAAGTGATTTTCAACCTATGGTCGAAAATCAAAATACAGCAGTTTTGGGAAACATATTGAGGGAAAACGGCTATTTTTGCTATAAAATCACACATTTTTTATCACAACATAAAAATTACTGATAAAAATAGTCTTTGATATGTTTCCACGTACCGATTAAAAATCAAAATACATCGAAAAAGGAACAACGATATGCCGCTATGTTATAAAATATTCGAAGAAATAGAATATGCCAAAAGCTTTATGCGGGGAAACATATATTTCAGTGCTGCGGGCAGATTTATGAAGGCAAGAGATAATCAACGTCAATACTCTGAAGGAACTATTCCAATTTATACTCACCCTGCGTATATCGAAAACATTAAAATCCCCAACCCATACTATCAATACTACGAAGAAACCTTGCGTGTCCCGTTATTTTGTTGTACCGCAATCAATCAAAACAATGGATTATTTGATGGAGGAGAACCAACATTTTTAATTCCGCCAGAGAACAAAATATTAGGCAAGCATTTAGTATATTTTGACGTAGATGATCTTTTTCGCTTGTTAGGCGAAGGCACCAAAGAAGGCAATTGGGGCATACGCGGAGAAAAAATAAATTACTATGACTTTGACAAATTAAGGGATGACTCGTGGCTTGAAAAAATACATAATTTTGTGGATCCGTTGTTTATCCACGATGCAAAACACGATAACCAAAATGAATTTAGATTTGTATTGACGCACAAATTGCTTCCAAAAGGAGCCGAAAGCATTACATTGCAATGCGGTAAATGGCGTATTAAGCCAACGTACATAAGATTAAATTAACACATATAAAAACGAAGGAGCAGACAATGATAGTATCCGAAAGAAACAACAAAGTAAAACAAATTTTGCAAAGTTTTTACGATAATGCAATGGATAAAGATTGTGTAATAGACGAATCTTCGTATAAGAGTGATTTAGATGGTCTATTCAATACTGCGGTGTGGGGATTCCGAGAAATAGTTTTAGTGGTTTTGGTTGCAATGAAACTTAACCCCTCTTACAAGGCTTCAAAAGAATTGTACGAGTGTAATCCGCGAGCGTTATTTGAAGGACCTATAAAGGAATTTTTGATAGAAAAACGCATCCCGCATCGAAAATCAGGACCGCTTAATGTAGCAAAAGCTACCCAAGGATTAAATGACAACTGGGCAGCACAACGTCGTCCAAAAGACGTAGCAGATCACGTTGTTAAAATAATCAAGCTCCTTGAATCATCAGCAAGAGTTCATGTCGACTATATTGGTGTTTCGTTATTGAGAAGACTAATTGCCGAATCTGTGCATCTTGAAGAATTCAATGTTGAGCGTGATCCTTCTTCCGACCCCGAGGTGTTGTATTATTTGTGCGATGAACTTATACACAAAGCACCCGATGCGGGAAATACTCCTCAAAAGATTTCGGCGCTGCTGCTGAAAAACTATCATTTCGGGTTGCACACAGGTGTAGTTGTAACAGGCGGTGATGATAGAGCTTCTGTAACCAGTACTACAAGCAAAAAGCCCGGCGATGTAAACGAAGAGAATCCCGAAGGAGTTATTCTCAAGGTTTACGAAATTACAGTAAAGCCTTTCGACGTTGCTCGCATTCGGGATTCTTATGATTGTTTGAAAATATATGAGCAAAACAGTGGTAAATCCATTTCGGAAGTCATTGTTATTTGCCGCCCAGAAGATTGCCCGGCGGAAATGAAAAAGAGTAATTTACACTTATGTATGGGCAGCTATTCTTATAGCGAGGTTACATATTACTACTGGAACATCTCGGAATGGGTAGCCGAAACATTGCAAAGAATGACCGCTGAATCAAGAGAATTGTTCTACTTAGCACTGAACACCTATATATCAGACTTTAATACAGCGGAGACAGTTAAAAAGTTGTGGCAAAGTTTGAATGAAGAAATCTGAATTATTTTGACTCTTCTCTCAAATACGCTGTCACAGCTTTAGCAACAATTTCGGCAAGCTTACACGGTACGGCATTTCCTATTTGTGTGTAGATCATCCCCTTACTACCACAGAAAACATAATCATCGGGGAAAGTTTGAATTTTAGCGGCTTCTTTTACAGTTATTCGACGCAGTCTACTAGGAGCTTCTTCAAAGCTTGGCGTGATAGAACCATCCATCAATCCTTTATGATACTTAACGACCCAATCTTCGGTCGCATCACCGTATAAAAACTCTTCGTCTATAAACGGGGTTTTATTTCCGCCCATAGAAGCGGGTAATGTGTTGGCGTATCCGTCAATATCAATCGGACGTCCTTGACCATTAAAATACATACCTGCATACGGGGACTTTCTCATAATAGGATGTGTCGCAAAAGTTATTTTCGCAGTGCAAGTATGAGGATTGATTTTCGTCCCAGCCCTACCTAATGGCTTGAGCAATTCTCGAATAGTAGGAGCCTTATGCTTTTGCTCTTCAATCAGAGTTTCGATTCGGCTACTCATAAAGGGATTTCTGTCGTTTTTTACGCCAACAAAAAATACGCGTTCTCGCTTTTGAGAAACTCCATACTCAGTGGCATTTAACACAAATGGATAACAAGTATAGCCCAGTTCGGCAGTACGCTCGAAATATCTATTTCTAACAGCGTCCCATTTATCCAAAACTCCAAGCGCCTTTACATTTTCCATGACAAACGCTTTTGGTTGAACGATCTCCACAACATCCAAAAAAGTAAAAATCAATTGGCTACGCTCATCTTCGGGGTTCATTTTTCCTGCGATTGAGAAACCTTGACAAGGGGGACCGCCGAATACGAGGTCGACACCTTTATATTTTTCAAGCTCAGGGAAAATATTATGAACGTCATCGTTCAACATAACAGCAGCGGGACGATTAGCACAATATGTTTCGGATGCTTCCTTCATTAACTCGTTTGCAAGTACAATTTTTACACCAGCTCTTTCAAAACCAACATCCATTCCACCTGCTCCTGTGAAAAGTGAAATGGCGGTAAATTCATGGCTACTTGCATTTGACTCTATAAATTCCAAAATATCGTTCGGAGTGCAAGACAGATAAGTACAGATTTTTTCAATGCTTTCCAAAGAAATATATTCGTTTCTTTTCATTCTTGTCAAAATGTTCGCTGATAAATTAGAACCTTTCATTAAAGTGGCAGATGTAATACCTCTATCAATGAGTTCGTGAAAAAGTTTGTTATAACTGATAGACATAGCAATCTCCTTTCTATATTCAACATTATATCACGAATTCGTGAAAAAGTCAACTATTTCGTGAAAAGTTTTTTGGCTTTGATATGTTTCCTTTAACCCACAAAAAACAAGAAACTCACAGAAAACTTCGGCACTTCAGGGACAAATGTTACTTCCCCCCCCCCGCAAAATATACCTTTTGGCTTTACAACCCCCGTTTTTGACCGATTTTTATACCTTTTTGTCTTATGACCCACGTGGAAAGTGTCGTATGTCTAACGAAGAAAACACAATAATTTGCGGGGATGACCATGTTCATAATTGAAAAGGCGCAGATTTTATGCGGTTACAAACGCAATTCGCTACAAAACCGGGAAGTGTAAAATACACCTAATTCGTCAGTTGACAAGCGACTGCCACCTGCCCTTCAAGGGGAAGGCTGATTATGATGAGGGATTCTATTGGTCATTTTCTAGGACAGTCGGGGATTTAGATCCCGACAAAAATTAACAATAGGTGAAAAACGGCCGTAGATAACATATGCGAAAATAAAGAGGCTGGGCACGGGGCTTCGTGTCATGGCTGAGGCTGACGACAGCATTGTTGAAGCGGTGCACCTTGAGGGGGAGAGGTATCTTCGAGACTATCGGTGGCATCCCGAAAGGCTTTTCGAGACAAACGAGCACAACAAAGCGGTATTCTTAGCCTTTATCTCCGCTTACACAAAATAATTGGCAAAACCACAGACGGGACTCATATTTTAGGTCTCGTCTTTTCCATATTTCCTGGATTTTATAAAAATACATAGTATTTTTAGCTTTTTAGAACTTAATTTTTCGGTTTGCTTGACAAAAGAGCACTGTAGTGCTATAATATATAAGAATGTCCTTGGCTTTGCCAAACGTGATAAAGAGGAGAAGAAAAAACTATGAAAAAAATAATACTTATCGGTGACTCTATAAGAATGGGTTACGACAAATACGTAAAGGATGCTCTAAAAAACGTAGCGGAGGTGTATTATCCCGATACTAACTCCCAATATGCTGAAAATGTGCTTCGCTTTGTACACGAGTGGATAGACAAATCGGGATTTGGTAAAGATGTTGATCTTATACACTGGAATGCAGGCCTTTGGGACTGCCTTGAGCTTTTTGGAGACGAGCCTCTGACTACTATTGATTATTACAAAAATGCCATAGGCAGAGTACACAAGAGAATTCGTATGCTTTGTCCTAATGCAAAGATTGTTTTTGCTACCTCTACATCGGTTAACGAGGCTATGGCAAAACCCGAGTTTTTCAGACATAATTCGGTTATAAAAAAATACAATGAGGCAGCTATTGAGGTACTGCCAAGCGATGATACTGTTATAAACGACCTGTGGTCGCTTAGTTGCTCATTCCCCGACTCATACCGCTCAGACTCTGTTCACTTCTATACCCCCGAAGGCACCGAGACGATAGGCGGTAAGGTGTTATCCGTTATCTGTTCAGAGCTTGGAATCAAATCAAGTGACGTTAATCTTGAAAACTTTGTACCCGAGAAATATTCAAAGGATAATATAGGTTTTTAACAACGAAACCAAAGTGTAAAATGAGAAAGTTTATTTTCACAGTTGATGACAACATAAGATTTTTTAAAGACATCTGCGCGAGCGGGTGTTTTTCAATTTTTGAGCATCCTTATCTTGCTATGTATAAGAGACTGCACGCAAAATTCGGCATTAAGGTACAGCTTAATCTCTTTTATGAATGCGATGGATTTTGCCTTTCGGACATGACCGACAAATATAGGTTTGAGTTTGAGGAAAATTCCAACTGGCTTAAAATGTCGTTCCACTCACGGCTTGAAAATGTTAAGCCATACAAGGACTCAGGGTATGACGAGGTATTTGCGGACTGCTCTCGGGTGAATCGTGAGATACTCAGATTTGCGGGAGAAAAATCTCTTGCAAAAACCACAACTGTTCATTACTGCCTGGCTACCGACGAGGGACTTGGGGCTATATTTGACAACGGTTACAGGGGACTTCTCGGTCTTTACGGTACAGAAAATACACCGCGAAGCTCTTATCAGAGCACAGAAGCGGAATGCGAGAGGATACGACGAGGCGAGTCCGTCACATCATGTGGCATAGCATATGCGGGAATTGATGTTATATTAAACCTTTTTACAAAAGAGGAAATAGAAGCGAATCTTTCGGGACTGCTTGAACGCGAGACCATCAAGGTTATGATACACGAGCAGTATTTTTATCCCGACTATGAAAGATATATTCCCGATTTTGAGGACAGGATAGAGGCGGCGTTCCGTCTGCTTTGCGAAAACGGATATAAAAGCGAATTTTTTAAAAACATAATATAAGAGGTGACATATGAAAGTTTGTATAATTCAGCCGAGATATTCCTTTGATGAAGGTCTTGTAGACGAGCTTTTTGAAGAGCTTATGGCAAAGCTTGATGAATGTGACGAAAGCCTTGACATCATAGTTCTTCCCGAATATTCCGACGCTCCCGCAGACGTTAAGCACAAGTCGGGATTTTGCGATGCGGTTGAAAAGCATTCAGATATCCTTATTGAAAAGGCGAAGCAAACGGCAAAAAGATGCTCGGCTTTAGTCTTTGTCAACTGCGGATACAAGACCGAGCGTGGTGTCAAAAACACTACTCACGCAATAGACCGAGATGGCAATATCATTGGCAGATATTTTAAGGCTCACCCTGCTCCAAGTGAGGTAAAAACGGATGAGATGGGCGGTCACGAGCTTGACGTCGAGTACAGCTATGAATACAGAGAGCCTTACGTTATGGAAATTGAGGGGCTTCGCTTTGGATTTCTTACCTGTTATGATTTTTATTTTTACGAGAATTTTGCCAGAATGGCAAGAGAAAAGCTTGATATAATTATTGGCTGCTCTCTTCAGCGCACCGACACCCACGAGGCCCTTTCGATAATAAACAAATTCCTCTGCTACCAGACAAATGCGTATCTTATAAGAGCATCGGTTTTGCTAGGGAGCGATTCACCTGTTTGCGGTTGCAGCATGGTGGTTTCGCCAAAGGGTGAGGAAATACTTAATATGAAAAACGATTCGGGGCTTGGCATCTGCAACATTGACCCTAGTGTAAAATACTACAAGCCTGCGGGACATCTTGGCGTTCCCAAGGCGCACTATGAATACATAGAAGAGGGACGCAGACCCTGGCTTTACCGCAACGGTGGTCCCTCGGTATCGAAGTTTGACGAGGTTATGGGCTATCCCCGCCTTTGCGCTCACAGGGGCTTTAATACAATTGCTCCCGAAAACAGCCTTCCTGCCTTTGGTGCGGCGGTGGCTCTCGGTGCTGAAGAAATAGAGTTTGACCTGTGGTCAACAAAAGACGGAGTTTTGGTTTCTGCCCATGACGCAACCCTTGAGAGAGTTTCTGACGGTGAGGGCAAGATATATGAAAAAACATACGAGGAGCTTCTCTCGCTTGACTTTGGCGCAAAGCAGGGCGAAAAGTTTATGGGACTTAAAATTCCCACCTTTGAGGAAATTCTAAAGAAATTTGCAGGTCGGGTAATAATGAATATCCATGTAAAAATCTGGGATATGAATTTCTCGGACCCGATGATTGAAAAAATTGTAGCTCTTGTGCGCAAATACGACTGTGAAAAGCATATTTACTTTATGACTACAAACGACGGTATCATAAAGAAAGTTATGGAATATGCTCCTGAGCTTAAGGTATGTGTCGGCTGGGACGGGAACAAAGAGGATCCCATTTCTATGGTTAAGAGGGCAAAGGCTCTTGGAGCATACAAAATTCAGCTCTTCAAGCCCTATTTTAACGAAGAGACAGTAAGGCTGGCTCACGAAAACGGAATACTCTGCAACGTCTTTTGGGCTGATGATGTTGACGAGGCGAGAAGATACCTTGAAATGGGCATTGACACAGTGCTAACAAACGACTATCTTACAATTTATAACGGAGTAAAGGATTTCCTAAATGGAAAGTGATTTCCTTGATAGTGTCAAATCCATCATAAAATTCAAAATTGCATAAAATCATACGAGTGCTCTTTTCATATGATAAAAATAAAACATAAGTTTACATAAAGGCAGTAAAATGAAAAGCAAAACAAATAAAAGAAAAGTTTATTTACTTATAGCTCTATGCTGGCTGGTTTACACCTGCTCTTACATAGGAAAGCTTAGCTACAATGCCAATATTGTACAGATAGGTCCCGCCTTTGGGGTGACGAAAGATGAGTGCGGAATGGTTTCCTCATTTTTCTTCTTTGCTTACGGTATAGGTCAGGTGATAAACGGATTTCTTTGTAAAAGGTATAACATAAAATACGTTATTTTCGGAGCATTAGCTGTTGCCTCTTCGATGAATTTTTTAGTCACCGTGATAGATGACTTTGCTTTTATAAAGTATATTTGGCTCATAAACGGTATTGCTATGTCATTCCTCTGGACCTCGCTTATAAGGCTACTTTCCGAAACTATGCACGATGAGGATATGAACACGGCTATTATAGCTATGGGAACAACGGTTGCCACAGGAACATTTATTGTTTACGGAATGAGCGCTTTGTTCTCGGCAATCGCTGACTTCCGTTTAACATTTATTGTTGCGGCATCGGCTATGTTTATCGTTGCTCTTGTTTGGCTTTTCTCTTTCAACAGGTTGACAAAGGGAGAGGTTGCAAAATCAGCTCCCGCAACAGAGCATCCCGCTCATATTCCCGAGAAAACAAAGCATACGTCTGTTCTCCCTCTCATTTCGGTGCTTGCCTTCTTTGCGGTTGCAAACAACTTCACGAAGGACGGCCTTACCGCTTGGACTCCCGACATATTAAAAAATACATATTCAACACCCGACTGGCTTTCTATTCTTCTCACACTTCTCTTACCCACTCTTGCCATACTCGGTACGGTTGTTGCTGTAAATCTGCAAAAAAGAACTAAGGATTTTGTTTTATCGGTAACACTTCTTTTTGTTGTATCGGCAATTCTTATAGCTTTAGTGCTTATGCTGATTTCCTCGGCATCGCTCCTGATAGCTACCGTTGCAATATTCGGTATTGTCTCATGCCTTATGGCAGGCGTAAACAATATCATCACCAGTATGGTGCCGCTTTCACTTAAAGCAGAGGGAAATTCGGGAAAAATTGCGGGTATTCTCAACGGATTTAGCTACCTTGGAAGTACAATTTCCTCATATGGCCTAGGGCTTATTGCTGAGCAGTTTGACTGGACCTCGGTGTTCGTTACTCTTATCGGTGTAAGTATTTTCGTTATTTGCATCGGCGGAGCATTTGTAATAGTAAAAAGGACAAAAGTAGCAAAATGTTAAATGAAAGCTATCAATACTGCAATAGACTTTGATCAATCAAAAGCCAAAGGAGACCGAAAATGAAACAACACAGAGGACTAAAAATTACAGGCATTATCCTTATCACTGTCATATTCTTCTTTGTAATCATTAATATTATCCCCCCAAAAAAGAATTTAGAAAGCAATCCGTTTATAGTGGGCGAAGGCGCTCTTCCGATGATTGCAGCCCACAGAGGCGGTGGAGATAACAATCCCGAAAACACAATGCTTGCCTTTCGCGAGGCTGTACGCACCATAGGCGTTGATATACTGGAGAGTGACCTGTATCTTACCAAAGACGGCTATCTTGTATACAACCACGATGATTATATTGACGAAACTTGTAATGTAAACGGTGATATTTCTCTTGAAGAGGTTGAAGCGCTCTGCGAGGATAAGACCAACCGACACTACATAAAGGATATGACCCTCTCCGAGCTTGAACAATATAACTTCGGCTATTATTTTGAAAACGAAAACGGTGAGCGCATATATAAGGATGCCCAAGATATTGCAGGAATGGGCCTTCAGATTGCCACAGTTGATGAGCTTTTTGAAGAATTCTACGAGGAATATCCGGAGCTGATGTTTATTGTAGAAATAAAAAATGACGGTGATATGGGTTATGAGGCTTGCAAAAAGCTTTCTGACACTCTTAATAAATATCCAAAATACCGTGATAGAGTTGTCATTGGTACATTTCATAACGAAATCGAAGCAGAGCTTAAGACAAATTACCCCGACCTTTTGCGCGGTGCGCCAACGGGTAGTGCCGCCGCCTTTATACTGACTCAGTATCTCGGTGTAAACCTTTTTGACGGGGGCGACTTTGCCTGCTTGCAGATACCGATGAGCTACGACCTGGGGATTGAAATAAATCTTGAATCAAAATCGATTATTGACCGAGCGCACAAGAGAAACATCGCAGTACAGTATTGGACAATAAACGACCCCGATGAGATGCGTAGGCTTATTGAACTTGGCTGCGACTGTATTATGACAGACAATCCGAAGCTCTTAAAGGAAATAATCGGGGAGTATAGATAAATGAGCATATATCTATTTGATTTTGACGGTACACTTGTGGACTCTATGGACACATATATCGGTGTAATGTTAAGTATACTTGACAAAAACTCCATAAAATACGAAAAAGATATAGTAAAAATAATTACACCTCTCGGTTATCTCGGCACTGCAAAATACTTTATCGACCTTGGGGTTCCCGGTACTGCAGAGGAGCTTGTCAGAGAGATGCGTGAGAACATGGTATACGAATACACAAACAACATTGGAGAAAAGCCAAATGTTATAAGAACTCTACACTCACTTAGGGAGAGGAGCGACGCTCTTAATGTTCTTACCGCAAGTCCCCATGCCACCCTTGACCCTTGCCTTAAGAGGCTTGGAATATTTGAGCTTTTTGACAATGTATGGTCCTGCGATGACTTCAACACCACAAAAGCAAATCCTGAAATTTACAAAATGGCGGCTGAGAAAATCGGAGTTCCTGTGGAAGAGGTAATCTTTCTTGATGACAATTTTAATGCTCTTATGACGGCAAAAAATGCGGGAATGAGCGTATACGGTGTTTATGACAAGTCAAGCGACGAGTACACCGAGGAGATAAAGAAAATTTCCAATAGGTATATTTCCGACTTTGCAGAGCTTGTCTAAGAATAAAAAATGAAGAAATTTACTAAAAAAGGAGTCTTGGATTTAGCTCTCGAGATATTGGCCGAGATTGTCTTTGGAATTATCGCTTTCCTTATCGGCTGGGGGATACTGTTGCTGTTTGGAATTGATGTTTTTAGCGAGGATTACTTTGATTTGGCTGTACTTCTTGGGGCATTGCTTTTTATTGCGGTATTTATTCCCGCTGCTATCATAATAAACAACATCAAGAAGAAACGGTAGTTATTTAAATATTTTACTTCGGCAATTTTGAAAATACTATTTACAAATTGAGGATTTTAAGGTATAATAGACCTATCGAACTAAATTGAAAGGCAGACAATGCTATGGTAAAAGAAACATTAAAGCTTGACAGGCCTGAGAGATTCTCTAAGCCTCACACAATAGACAAGGCAAAGCTTGAGGCTGCGGCTAAGGCAGCCTGCGCGAAGCTTAAGGCTCGTGTTGAAAAGGAAGGCGTGGGATTCCCCTCTACCTGCTCAAAGGATTATAAATATGCACAGGGAGCAAACAATAACTGGGAGTGCGGTATGTACACCGGCTGCTTCTGGCTGGCTTATCAGCTGACAGGCGACGAGTTCTTCAAGAATGTTGCTCTCGAGCAGCTTAAGACCTATTATACAAGATGGGAAGACAAGGTTGGACTTGATGACCATGACGTTGGCTTTGTTTATCTTATTGGCTGTGTTACCGCTTACAAGCTTACCGGCGATGAGTCTGCAAAGGAGCTTGCACTCAAGGTATTCGACTACTATTACAACACCAGCTACTCCCACGACGGAAAGTTTATTATCCGCGCTCACTCCGGCTGGAGAAAAGGCTGGGTTCCCGGATACCGCACAATGATGGACTCTCTTATGAATGCTCCCTACTTCTGCTGGGCTTCCGAGGTTACAGGCAATCCAGAGTACAAGAAGGCTGCTATCGACCATGTTAAGACCACAGAGCAGTACCTTATCCGTGAGGACGGTTCCTCTTTCCATCACTATCAGTTCGACCCCGAGACATCGGCTCCTATGCACGGTGTAACTCTTCAGGGCAATTCCGACGATTCTTGCTGGTCACGCGGTCACTCCTGGGGTGTTTACGGCTTCCCTATCGCTTATTCCTATGAAAAGGCTCCCTTTATTAAGGAAGTACATAAGAATGTTGCTTACTTTATGCTCAACCACCTTCCCGATGACTGTATTCCCTACTGGGACTACGACTTTGTAGACGGTGATGAGCCAAGAGATTCCTCCTCCGGTGCTATTTCTGCGTGCGGTTTCCTTGAAATGGTAGGAATGATGGATGATTCCGATCCCGACAAGGCTATTTTCGAGTCTGCTGCCGCACAGCTGCTTGAGGCAATTATTGACAAGTGCACAGGCGACATTGGTGTAGACTATGACGGTCTTATCTGCCATGTAACTCACGCTAAGCCTCAGGGCCAGGGTATTGACGAGTGTGCAGCATACGGTGACTTCTTCTATCTCGAGGCTCTTGCAAGATACCTGATTCCGGACTTTAAGAAGTACTGGTAGTATCTTATTTTGATTGCCCGCCAATCAAAATATATCAAGTTTGCGAAGCAAACATATCGAGTGGCGTAAGCCATATATCGAACCGACAAAGTCGGTATATCGACTACAAAAACCCGCGCATCTTCGGCGCGGGTTTTATAAAAGAGAGATTTAGCTTGTTTGTTGAAACAAGGCTTCTCCCCTGATGCTAAGAGGATTTACGAAGGACCCGAGATTGCCTCTCACATCCTTAATCACCCCGATTTAACAAATCTTTCCGAGGATTTTATAAATCCTAAACCAAATAAATCTAAGATTCTTTCAGTCCGGGGACATTTCTACGAGTTTGACCGGAACAGAGACTGGCACATTTTTGAGCAATCCTGTAAGCTTATCTCGGAGCACGATGATATATTCTACGGAACAAATAAGGACGTTTTTATTTAATGCGAGAAATAAAAAGTCAGAAACGAGAAATTAAATGCTTGATACTGTAATTAACTTTTTACAATCTATACCTGAAATATGGGTTTTGCTCATATCAATGGTGCCTTTCATTGAACTGAGAGGTGCTATTCCTGTTGGTACGGCTTTAGGTCTGCCCTTCTATCTAAATTTGCCTCTCTCGATTTTAGGGAATATGATTCCTGTACCCTTTATACTGCTGCTTATGCCTAAAATGCTTGATTTTCTTGCAAAATTCAAGTTCTTTGGGCCATTTGTTCAGTGGATGAAAAAAAAGGCAGACAAGCATAGAGATAAGGTTCTCGGTGATGGAGATGCACCTTCAGCAAGTGATGGGCTGCCGAAAATGAAGATGACAAAGGGAATATTTATTGCTCTTATGCTCTTTGTCGGTATTCCTCTACCGGGCACGGGCGCATGGTGCGGCTCGCTTATTGCTTCGCTATTTAATGTTGAAAAAAAGTATTCATTCCTGGCGGTGCTTGTCGGAGTTATTATTTCCGGTATTATAATGTCTCTTGCTTCTTACGGGGTGTTGGAGTTCCTTAAACTATTTCTTTAATGTCAAAAAATGCTTCCCGAGACTTTAGTCTCAAGGAAGCGTTTTCTTTTTATTTTAGATTGCTTTTTTCCACCTGAGTCAGAGGAACGACAAAGCCTGTGGGAGAAGCCGAGCAAACGTCGCAGGCAACAATTTTTGAGCGGTAAACGAAGAGATTTGCGTAAACGTCACCCTCGGAATTGTAGTTTGTTACCTTATAGGTGTACCTTGTCACCCTCTTGTTTGCATACTTTGAAAGGTCGAGACCCTGCTTTTTCTGAATTTCGTTGTAACCTAGAATCACTCTGTCAAAATTCTCGGGCATTGTAAATGCCTCTTCTTCAAGGGGCTCGCTTTCTACATTTATGCCAAAACCGTTTATAAATTCTACTCTGTCCTCATTGGTTTTTATACCGCTGAAATTTATTCCCGATTCACCTGCCGCTGCCATAACTGCCTCACCTCCGCCAAAGCCGAGAGTTACTCCGATAAGCAAAAGTGTCAAGGCAACAAATCCGAACAGCTTTACCGTTGACGCTCTTATTGAATATATAAACATATCCACCTCCAAAAAATTCTTTTTGTATTAGAATATATTTGAGCGGAGGCGGGATTATTACAACATTACTGATAAAAGTGCGTTTTTAGGTTATATAGGAATATTAAAGCGCGCAAATCTCATGCTTGTCACTCTCCGTAAGTTCAAGCATATTTATCGCTCTATCAAACACCTCTGCCGCTTTTTCAAAGTCTTTTGGGTGGTGGGCATCTGTGCCGAGATAGAATTTACATCCCTGCCATTTTGCAATTTTAAACATACGGAGCACTCGGTGGGCCTCAGCATCACTGAAGCTCATATCGGTCATATTAAGCTCTATGCCGATACCAATCTCCTTAGCCTTGGCAAAGAGGCGCTCCATTTCACCCTCCGGTATCAAATCAAGAGTCTTAAGATATCTTTCCCTGCCCTCGGGTGATTTAAATATAAGCGGACAGGCGAGGTGAGCAACACCCGTCTTGTGTAGCGGAAGATTTGAAGAAAGAAGTCTGTCAAACCTCTTTACCCAAAGATCTGCTCTGCGGCTTTCACTATCGGCATCCTCGGGATATATGGTAAAGGTACTCATGTGCAGGTGAGTTGTCAGAACTATGATAAACTCAAAATCATCATACCTCTTGGGCGGTATTCCGATAGTGAATTCTCTGTTCATATCGGTTTCACAGCCAAAGAGGAATTTTATTCCTTCGGCCTTTGGAAGAGGCAGAGACTTTGAAACATTTTCAAAGTTCTGTGGTTTGTACCAATTTGATGGGGTAGGTACTGCGCTATCCCAGTAGTGGTCGGCGACAGCAACCGTATGCAGCTTATTTTTCTTTGCATATTCCAGAATGTATCCCGGAGTCTGCTCGGGGTCACGAGAGCATTCCGAAAGATGGGTATGTATATGCAGGTCGTGGTCAAATTTGTATTTCATAGCTAATGCCTCAAGGTTTTATCGGCATTCCGCCGTCTAGTCGGGATTTTTCGGCTCCAAATAGCATTCTGTGGCTGTTAATAGACACATTGTTTGCATAAAAACTACCTATTTGTCTATATCCAACTACTGCTATTTTCTGTCTTCTAATTATTAGTTTCTCTTTCTGATTTTCAATTTAATCTTTAGGAGTTTTGCATTTCGCCCTTCTAACAAAGATATTATGCATCAACTAAGGACATTTGTAAAGTTGATTTCATAAGGCTGGAAAAAACATTTTTTATGGAAGTTTTTATTTCACCATTCCGTATCCGCCTGCGTATTTGCTGACCTCAGAGGCTACAACAAACACCTTGTTGTCGGTAACTTTACGTATCTCGCGAAGAACTACGGGTGTTTCCTTTCTCGGTAAAACAATAAAAATCATATTCATTTTGTCAACAGAGCCATGTCCCTCAAAGACTGTGTAGCCTCTGTTATTTTTCTTAAGATATTCGGTAATTTTCTTTGTACTTTCATCACTTGCGATAAGCTCAAGATTTGATGTTCCGAGAGCAATTTTGTTTTCTATTGTTGCACCGATAAAGAGACCTGCCGCATAGCCGATGCAGTAGAAGAGAAGCAATAGAAGATTGTCGCCGAGAGTGCCAATAATTGTGGATATAACAAGACCCCATATAACACATTCGACAAAGCCAAGCCCTGCCGCCTTCATTCTCTGTCCTTTAACCATCATACAGGTCTTTAATGATTGTATTGATATTTCGATTATCTTCGCGACACAGACTATAAGGCATACCAGTGCCGGGTGAAGTGTTGATAAAATTTCTGACATCTTTTCATTTTCCTTTATAAAACTTCAATTTGCTATACTATATATTTTTTTTGCATGGATTGTCAATGCCTTTTTCGAATAGTATATGTACTTTTAAGCTTTTAATTAGCGATTTTTGTTGTATCACCAAAATAAAGAAACCTGAAAAATTAAGCGAGACCACATATATATTCTGGCATTTCGCAAACGCTCATTAAAAACCGAACAAGAGAAATAAAGCTCTTGATTTTTTCAATTTCTACACCTTCCTAACTAACACCATCTCCACCCGCAATGTACCGCATATAAGCGTAGCTGTTTAATAAATCACAAAAACTACGAATTCATTCAATCTCTATCCACAATGAGCCGCATACAAGCGTAGCTATTTAGCAAATCACAAAAACTACGAATTCATTCAATCTCTATCCACAATGAGCCGCATACAAGCGTAGCTATTTAGCAAATCACAAGAACTACGAATTCATTCAATCTCTATCCACGATGAGCCGCATACAAGGCGATTGGAGGTTTTTAAACCTCTGAAGGCGGTGAAGCCGCCACGCACGAAGAGCGTAAATCGCCGCAGTATATTCACCATTTGCGCAAGCGGTATGCCTTAACATAAAAGGAAGAAACGGCGGCATAAAGCCACCGCCCTATAACAAGATTTTAAATTCCGCTTGAGGAAAGCAAATGGCGAAACATCTCTCCTAACTCACCACATTGTCTCTATACATTATCTCTATTCGTTCATTTCACTTTGCGCTTTTTATGCCCGCTCGGGCGGTGGAATTATTTATAGACAATTTGGCTGCTTGCAGATGAAATTGAATATAAACTAATTTCACGAAGCGCAAACACTCTCTTCAGAAAATGATGCGGAGAATTTCCATAGTCCGTTTTTTGTCGATATACGACTTTACAAGTCGTTCGATATATTTGCCTTACGGCAAATTCGATATATTGCAAAGGGGAATATATTCGCCTTTGCAATTCGATATATTTTAAGCGCAAATGTATTTGCGTTTAAAATGAGAAAACAAAAAAGCCACGCATCAGCGTGACCCCATATATATTATGGCATTTTCCAAAATGCTCATTAAAAACCGAACAAGAGAAACGAAAAGCTCAAGGTTATGTGCGAACCTGAACTAAAAGCAGTTCAAGCCCTCGGTCTATTAGTATCAGTCAACTGCATACATTACTGCACTTCCATCTCTGACCTATCAAACTCGTAGTCTACAAGTGACCTTACTCCCTTAAAGGGATGGGATATC
>JAZOVF010000004.1:0-129120 GCA_045658565.1 Eubacteriales bacterium | reverse complement strand
CCTACAAATTACCTTTGCCAAAGTCTGAAAGGAAAAAGGCTCCCACGCGGAGATCCCTCAGTCTAACTCTTAGTCTCCGAGCGATGTTCTCGCTTTCGGGATGACAACTTTGCGCAAACATAGAAAAAAGGACGGCTTGATTTCTCAAACCGCCCTTTTCATCCTCATCCATCACGCTATACGTGCCACCTATCTCGTTGCGGCTCGGTCACCTTCGGGGGAAAACAACACTCAGTTGTTTTCTTACACCCTCAGGTCGCTTCGCTACCCTCGAGGGGAAGGCTTAATTTAAGATTTGGGTTAGTCTCCCATCAAAATACGCATCGCTTCGCCGAAGCGCTGGAAGTGGACTACCTCGCGTTGGCGGAGGAACTTTATCGCGTCGTTTACGTCGGGGTCGTCGGAGAGGCGGAGAATTGCGTCATACATTGCTCTCGCCTTTTGCTCGGCTGCCAGATCCTCGTGGATATCGGCAAGGGGGTCGCCCTTAGAGGCTATCGCCATTGCATCGAATGGTACGCCGTCTGCCGAGCAGGGGTAAATTCCCGCCCCGTGGTCAACGTAATATTTATCAAAGCCGCCTGCCTTTATCTCAGCAGGGCTTAAATTTCTTGTAAGCTGGTAGACGATAGAAGCCACCATTTCCATGTGGCCAAGCTCTTCCGATCCGACATCTGTCAGTACAGCAACCACCCTGCCGTCGGGCATATTATATCTCTGGTTAAGATAACGGGTAGCGGCAGCCAGCTCACCGTCAGGGCCGCCTAGATGAAAATTATTATAATTTTTAGGGATGAAAGAAAATAGCTAAGTTTGAGTTAGCTTTATCGTAGATAATGTGGTGGATGATGGTGCGGAGGGCTGCGTTCTTGGCGTCGGGGGTGACGGTGGGGTTATCGGTAGTGATAAAGGCGAGGATGTCTGAGACCTTTGCGGCTAGGGCGTCTATGTCTGTGCCTGTGGCGGTGCTGTCGGCTATGCCGGCTGCATTGCGCTTGGCGATGAGGTCCTTGATGCGGGCGGTGATGTCCGCTTTGTTCTTTGCGTACTGCTCTATGGAGTCTATCTCGGCGAGGTAGGCTTCTTTTGCTCGTATGAGCTTGCGTTCCTCGGCTGCTATGAGCTTATCGTAGTCGGCGGTTTCGTGGGTGACTGTGCGATTTTTAGGAAGTGTGGGGGAGAGGGTAAAGGTCTTTTCTCCTATGGCGGTTTTAAGGCCTTCTATGACGGCTGTTTCTATCTTTGGGAGTGTTACCGAGTGGGAGGTTTTGCAAGAGCCTCTGGAGTAATTGCAGCACTGGAGGCAGGGGGTGTTATTTTTTCCGCTTCTGCCGCCTATTGCAAGTGTTCCGCCGCAGGAGCTACACTTAACGAGGCCGTGGAGCATATGCGATGTGGGTTGCTCCGGGCGCTGGTATTTACCGTACTGTTGCTTTACTTTTGCAAGGCGGGTTTGGACCTTTTCCCATATTTCCATAGAGATAAGCGGCTCGTGGTGGCCGTCTACAACCATTATATTCTCGTTATCGTAGTGCCTTTTGCTCACTGCCTTTGAGCCGTCTGGGGACCAGCGGATTTTGCCTACGTAGCAGGCGTTGTGGAGGATATAATCTATACGTCGCTGGTCTATTAAAGCGCCTTGTGGGGATTTTATGCCTCTGTCACGCAGGTTTGTGACAATGTTGCGCACTCCTTCGCCGGCAGCGTAACGCTCGAATATTTCCTGCACTACCGGGGCATATTTCTCATCGGGATAGTATTTCTTATCTTTCATATAATAACCGATAGGCGGGGCGCAGGTGGGCTCTCCGCGCGAGGCTTTTTCGGTCATTCCTCGGACAACCTCAGCGCCGAGGTTTATAAGGTAGAATTCGTCCATCCACTCGATTATGCGTTCTATCAGAGTGCCGTAAGGGCCTTCGGGAATGGTCTCGGATACAGATTCAACGGTGACGTTCTTCTTGCGGAGGAGGTTTTTATATACTAAGCTCTCTTCCTGGTTGCGGGCGAAACGAGAAAATTTCCAAACGAAGATGATATCGAAGGGGTGATCTTTTTCTTTTGCGAGAGCTATCATGCGGTTGAAGTCTCCACGTCGGCGAACGCTCTTGCCGGAAATTCCATCATCGTAAAAGACGTATTCGTCGGGAATAAAATATCCCTTGCGGGATGCGTGCTCCCGAATTTTTTTCAGCTGAGAGTCGGGGGAATATTCGTCCTGGCGCTCGTCGGATACGCGTATGTAGGCGGCGGCGATTTTAAGCAAGTCGGGCATTGAGATGCCTCCTTTTTCAAAATTCGAAATGTGAAATTCGGAATTAGGAATGAATTAGTTGACTTTTTGGGCTTGTCGGTGCTGGAATGCCGGCAGGTTTTTTTGTTTTACTAGGGTTTCTTTTTAACCGTAAGGATAGCGAAGGTTAGTGCGGAGATAGGAAGGCTGATAAGGAGAGGGGTTATATAGTCTTTTTCGGTGATGGTGATTTTCTTCATTTCTTCTGCGCATAAGGTACACCAGGAATGGGCTGTACAGTCATAAGCTGTGGTCACTATTATAGGTTTTGTTTTGTCCAATGAATACTCGTAGTCCAGGCCGTCCCATTTGTTGGTTTGACACATACTGTTACCGTGTATAACATCAAGACCTTCCTGGGTATAAACAGTAAATGTGTCAATTTTTTTAGTGAAGACATTAGCTAACAATAAAAAGTAGAGTACAACGCAAAGGAATATTGAGATAACTGCAGCTATGCGCTTTGATGTAAGTATATTCATAATCTTTTGATCCTTTTCGTTGTAACAATCTTGAGGTGTGATTTGGTTTTGAGCAGTAGGAGACTCGGTTGTTTCCCCTTTCATCAGCGCCGCCAAGCGTTCTACTGTTTCGGGGTCTGTCTCTACCTTTTCGCCGCGTCTAATACGGTCTTGTTCTTTTTTCCATTCGTCGTATTTATCTGCCGGTATTCTGACGTTAATTCCGTTCGCGGCAGTTGCGTAAACGTAAGCTCTTTGTGGCTGTTCATTTTGGGGGTGAGAAGGGGATGATGTATCTTTGTTAACAAATGTGGGCTCGGTTTTTGTTTGATGCGAGTTGTTTTGAATGCATGATTCGCATAATCTTTTTTTCATAATTATAAAACCGACCCAAGACCAAAGGAAAACCGCGCCTGAAGCTTTTGCTTCTCCTGTGTAATAGTACTGTATAAACCAACATAGTATCCAAACACAGGCTGCATTTATAATGATTATCTTCTTTATTTGTTTTGGGGTAAGAGAATCTCCTTTTATACAGTACAATACAGGAACGAGAAGATATCCAAATGCTGTTACAGCCAGATTGATAATTAGTGATAAAATAATTTCCGACCAATTCATATTGTTACTCCTTAAAATTTTGCTCTCAGCTCTACTACTCTGCCGAGAATGGTGATAGGAATGCTTTCGATATTTTCATTAGAATAGAATGTGGGGGCGAACGCGGGGTTAAGAGGGAGGAGCAGGATACCGTTATCCTGCTTCATTATTTTTTTGCAGGTAGCTTCGTCACCGTTGACGCAAACAATGGCTATTTGGCCTGAGTCAACGTCGGGCTGCTTGCGAACAATAACAACGTCACCGTCGGAGATCTTTGGCTCCATAGACTGTCCCTTGATCTGTAGGGCAAAGTATTCGGCGCCGTCCTTGACCATATCAGGCGCAAGCTCTTCATAATCTATTATATCCTCTACTGCTGAGATTGGTATTCCTGCGGCAACGTAGCCGAGAACGGGGACGCGGTGTGGAGGGGAACGATGATGGTCAATAATTCTCGTATAACAGTATTCGGCGTCGATGTCTCCTTCATCTAAACGTTCGGTTATTATGCCATCAAGAAAGTCGGGGGTAATATGCAGTATGTCACAAATGTTAAAGATCGTTTCCTTATCTAATTTGTATTCTGCACGTTCTATACTTAAAAAAGTTTTTTCGTCTAATCCCAAAAGATCAGCCATATCTTGTGCGGAGATTTCTGCCTTTTCTCGATATAATTTTATGTTTTTAGCAAGTGACTTAGCTGCGCGATCACCGATTCGATAATTAGAGTTTTCCCAGCCCATAAGATAAGCGGGGGTGGTGCCAAGAGCGTCAGCGAGGTCTGCCACTTTAGACTGTGGAATATCGACCAATCCCTTTTCTATTTTATTGATGCTTGAACGAGATGTGTAACCGGCTTTTTGAGCCAATTCTTCTTGCGTTAGGTTGAGCCTTTGCCGTAATTGCTTGATTCTCATACCCATTTCAACTAAATATTCCATATCAATTCCTCCGTTTGCTTCATTATATCATAATGGAGAATGAAAATCAACATTTTTTGAAAAATAATTCAACTTTTTTTGAAAAAGGTCTTGACATTCTACACAAAAAGGTGTAGAATGGGTGTAGAATTTAATTCAACGAAAGGAGGATAATATGGAAAGAACAAGAGTTGATACGAAAGCGTTTCAAGAAGTTATGAGAAAAAATGGTTATACTTTGGAATCGCTTTCGGAGAAGATTTCGCTTTCAAAAACGGCGCTTTTTAATAAAATTCATAATAAAAGTGAGTTTAGAGTGAGTGAAATGGGAATCATTGGCGTTTTGTTTAAGCTAAACAAGACCGAAAAGGAACGTATTTTTTTTGCGACGTTTGTTGAATAAAAATCAACAAGAGCGAAAAAGAAAAGACCGCTACGCTTTGCAGAGCGCAACGGTCAAGAGTGCGAATAGTAAACCACCTATAATCGCACTCCTATTGTACCACAAAATAAGTATTTAGTCAAGACAAAGGAGAAACAAAATGGATAGAAAACTATACAAAGTATTATTGAAATGCGGTGTGCAGCCTCATCTGCAGGGATTTGAGTATATTGGCGAGGCTGTGAAAATGGTTGCCGAGGATAAGTCGGTGATTAGAAAAGTTACGACAACAATTTATCCTGCTGTCGCAAGAAAGTTTAACAGAAGAACCGCGAATGTTGAGAGAGCAATCAGACATGCTTGCGAGCGGGCTTTTGATATTATGACTCCGGATATGATATATGAGGTGTTCGGAAACACTCTTGATTCCTGCAAAGGAAAGGCGACAAATGCGCACTTTATTGCTGCGGTGGCAGAAATTTACAGACAGGAGAAAGAGGATGGCTGATACTACGTTTAGGGCAATGCAGGCGCTTGCGCCGGGCAAGGCGGCGGACATTCTGGAAAGGGATGAAAACGGGCTTTTGGTAGGAGCTTACAAGGGATATTGGAATGACGAAAAGGAAATAGTTACTCTCTATCCCAACGTTAGAAATAAGTTTGTACATTGGCCCGGTGGTGTTGTATCCGGCAAAAAGATTATCAGCGACCGGCTTGTTCGTTGTGACAGATAAGATGTGTTCTGAATAAGATAGCCGTGAGCGAATCTTCAGGAGGGAAATATGGAAAATAAAAAAACAACCTCATCCACCCAAGGGGGTCCCCCTTCTAACGTGGGGTTCCCTGAAGCGAATAAAATGAGCTTTGGGGGGGTCCGAGCGAGGGGAAGGCTAACAGTTACGTTACATATCGGCGGGATGCAGGTAGAAAAGCTGACTCCCGAGCAGGTGCAGAGAATTGCTGACAGGCTCTCGGAGAGTATGAGCGAGTACTACAGCAACCATATTACTGAATTTCAGAAAATAAAAAGCAGGGAATTAGCGGAATGAGTAAAAGAAACAACCTAATAGGACAGCGCTTTGGATATCTTACAGTTATATCACAAGCGCCAGATCACATTTATCCTAGTGGAATAAAGCGCAGTAAATGGGTCTGTAAATGTGATTGCGGGAAAATAGTAAATATTCCCGGAAACAATTTAACGTGCGGAAGAACAAAGAGTTGCGGACATCTCCAAACTAAAAACCTTGATTCAAACAACCTGACAGGGAAACGTTTTGGAAGGTTAACAGTTATAAGGGAATCGGATAATTACATTTCAAATGGTCAGATGCATCGCGTTTATTTATGTTTTTGTGATTGCGGCGAAACAACAAAGGTTAGGGCCGCTAGTTTGAAAAACGGGCATACACAAAGTTGCGGTTGTTATGATCTTGATACAAAACGCAAAAGAGCGACTAAACACGGAATGAGCGAGAGCAGGTTATATCAAGTATGGCTTTCAATGAAAAGCCGTTGTGAAAATAGCCACAATAAAAACTATGATGATTACGGAGGACGTGGTATTACATTATGTGATGAGTGGCTGAACGATTTCCAAGCCTTTTATGATTGGGCTATGGCAAACGGATATGACGAGAATGCTCCATATGGTCAGTGTACCATTGATCGCATAGACAATGACAAAGGATATTCACCTGATAATTGCAGATGGATAGATCAAAAAGCTCAATGTAATAACAGGCGGAAAAGGAACAAAAAACAATGAAAATGCAAACCAAAGATAACAAATGGATAGTTATACATACTTCCGACGCAGTGAATTATAAGGAGACTGTTGTCGAAGGAAAAAGCTATACGGATGCTTTAGTAAATTTTGAGTTAGCGTATCCGGGCGAGATCGCTTGCGATATTAAAGAAAAGGAGAAAAAATAATGAGAGACATACGAATTAAAAGGCTGGCTCTTGAAAATTTTAAGTGCCATTCGCATTTGAAGATAGACTTCAACGGAAGAAACACTTCTTTGCTGGGAGATAACGGCACAGGAAAGACGAGTGTTTATGACAGTTTAATGTGGTTGCTTTTCTCCTGTGACAGTCACGGCAACGGTGAAAAAAGCATTGAAATTAAACCTCTCGGCGAGGGCGGAAAGGTAAAAGACCACAATGCGCTTACAGAAGTGGAGGCTGTGCTGCTTGTGGACGGTGAGGAGATCAGCCTCCGCAGAACGCTTAAAGAGGTATGGACTACCAAGAGAGGAAGTGCTGAGACTACATACGATGGGAATACTTCCGATTATTTTATAGACGGTGTACCCGTAAAGAAAAATGCTTTCTCCGACAAGGTAGAAGAGATCGTAAGTGAAGATACTTTCAAGCTTTTAACCAACATCAGCTATTTCCCCAATGATCTTTCCTGGCAGGAGAGGCGGGCGGTGCTGTTCCGTGTTGCCGGGGTTATGGATGACAGTCAGATACTTGCGACTGACGAGAGATTTGAGCCTCTTATTAAGAGTATGGGGAAGCTCACCGTCGAGGATTACAAGAAGAAGCTGCTCTCGGAAAAACGGGGCTTTGTTGGTGTAAAAAATGAGCTTCCCGCACGCATTAACGAGTGCGAAAAGACTATTGAGGACGTTGCGGCTCTTGACTTTGATAAAGCCAGGGCAGAGGCTGCGGCGCTGAACTCGAGATGCGCGGAGCTTGAAGCTCAGATAGTAGCTATTGAGCATGACAGCGCTTCTGATAACAAGCGTATGGAAATCCGCGAGGCAAGATTGGAATACAACAGCCTGCAGGCAGAGAATAATGCTTTTCGCTTAAAACAGATGGCTAACTCACCTGATCTTGCAGGAATGAGAAGCAATCTTGCAAAACTTACCTCACAGTTAAGCGCAAAAAAACAAATGTTTGAGAACGACAAGGCTTATATTTTAACTCTTTCACGTGATATAGATGCTTCCCGAGCGCGTTGGATCGCGGTTAATGGCGAGACTTTTACAGGAACGAGCTGTCCTACCTGCGGCCAGGCTCTCCCTGCCAAGCAGGTGAGTGATGCGGCAAGTAAGTTTGATTTGGACAAGCAGGCAAGGCTGAGAGAGATAGAGCAGACCGCAAATGCTCTTAAAGCATCCAAGGCGGCAGCAGAGCAGAGAATAGATAACACCAGGGCGGAAATTGAAACGCTTGATGGGGAGATAACCGCAGTTGAGAGCCGCATAAGGGTAGCGAAGAATGACGTTAAAGAGCCTGCCGATATGGATGGATATTCAGAGCGCCGCACAGCCCTCGAGGACAAGCTACGTATTCTGGAGGGGGAACTTGCCGATATGGCAATGAATACGTCGGCTTTAAGAGAAGATTTGCGCTCCCGTATTGATGCGCTGAAGTGCGAGATTAAGGGGCATATGGAGATTATCAGCAAGGAATCTCTGCTTGAGTATTCGAGGAAGAGAATCGAGGAGCTGCGGGAGGACGCAAAGAATGCCGCAGCCTGCCTTGAGGCTATTGAGGGAATGCTTTACCTTATTGACGAGTATTCAAGATATAAGACTAAATTTGTCGAGGACAGCATAAATAATATGTTCCGTATAGCGCGTTTTCGTCTGTTCCGCGAGCAGGCAAACGGCGGTATAGAGGACCGCTGCGATGTTGTTTTCAATAATGTACCCTACATAAATGTAAACAATGGTGCGAAAATCAACGTTGGAATTGACATTATCAATACACTTTCACGCGCCTATGGCGTGACTGTTCCGCTGTTTGTGGATAATGCGGAGAGCGTTACAAGACTGGAAAGAAGTGTTGGGCAGGTTATAAGACTTGCGGTATCAAAAGATGATAAGGAGCTAAGGGTAGAATATGAAAATTAAAGACAGAGCAAAGCCGGCAATTCCTCCTGTACCGGCAGGACAGTATTTAGCCGTATGTGTTGGAGTGTATGATTTAGGTGAGCAATATAGTGAAAAATACAAAAACTATTCTCCAAAATTGATGATTACATTCGATATTCCGTCGGTTACGATTGAGGTTGATGGGAAACAGGAACCTCGTCAGTTAAGCAGAGAGTTTACTATTAGCGGTAAGAGCAATAGTAATCTAAGGGCGTTTATTTCTTCATGGAATGGCGTTCAATATTCAGATGAAGCGTTTGGTGAATTTGATCCACTGACGCAGATTGGCAAGTCTGCTATGATAAACGTCTTGCTTAATGAGACCGGAGAATATGCAAATATCGATACAATTATGCCGCTGTTTCCCGGATTGCCGGCACCGACCACAAAAACGCCAATGAAAACATGGGATATGGAAAATTGGAATGATGCAGTATTTGCAGAGCTTCCTGCATGGATACAGGATAAGATTAAGAAGTCCTCGCAGTATCAGAAGGATCATGCTCCCGATACGCCGGTTGAGATCAAAGCGCCTTCGGCGGAAAGCGAGTGCCCGATATGAAATTTGAGTCTTTGACATCATCCTCCGGCGGTAACGCCTACATGGTAAGTGACAAGGATACCCGCATTCTGCTTGAGTGCGGGATATCCCACAAGAAGCTGCAGAAGCTGTCGGGATTTTCTCTCTCGGAGTTCAAGGCCTGCCTTGTAAGCCACGAGCATAAAGACCACGCGAAGAGTGTGGACGAGCTTATAAAGAGCGGTATGGAGGTCTATATGAGCTATGGAACGGCTGAGGCCCTTGATACAGAGGCGGTGATGCTTATAGAGAGCATGGAGCAGTTTAACGTGGGGAGCTTTGACATCGTACCTTTTACCACCTTTCATGATGCAGCGGAGCCGCTTGGCTTTCTCATTAAGAGCCGTGTTGACGGTGACGTGCTTGCTTTTGCAACGGATACGGTGAATTTGCGTTATAGGTTCCCGGGACTTAATATTCTAGCTATCGAGGCAAATTATGACAAGGAGATCCTTGAGCGATCTGAGAAGCTGCCCGAAAAGGTAAGACACCGCATTACCAATTCACATATGGAGATAGACACATTATGCGACTATCTTCGTACCCTTGATTTATCAGAGTGCCGGGAGATACATCTATTACATCTTTCGGATTCGACCAGCCACGAGGAAAAATTTATAAGCAAGGTAAGTGATGCGGTGCCGAAGGGTATCAAGGTCACTGCTTGCGGGAAGTGAGCGATAAATGAACAGACTCACAATAACGCAGTTTGAAAATGAGGTTGTCGGCACGTATGACGCGGGCGGATTTTCGTTAGTTATTAAGGCAGAGGCAACGGGAGATTTTCTCTTTGACTGTGCAAATATGGTGCTAAATATTGAGGAAAAAATCAAGGAAAAAGAGCGTGCAAACTTATGAGCGGTTGTCAAGTAAATGGACAAATAAGCTTTTTTGAAAGAATTCCTCCGTTGTGCAAGTGGGAATACAACATTGACGAGGATGTTACTACCCAAACGCAAGGAAGGCTGATATGCGGTCGGTGCAAACACTTTCTCGGCTTTACAGGTATGTATTCCTGGCGATTGACTCCTGAGCAAGCAGAAGATGAGGCAAAAGAAGTATGGTGTGCTAATATCGGTCACGGTGGCTATTGCCCTGAATGCGGTGCTTATGTAGGTGGGGCTGGTGTTATCAATCAGGGGATAAAGAATTATCACAATCACAACAGTGCAGGAATACATAATATGCCGTTTTCAGATGAAGAATTGAATGCTCTTGATGAGGCGGCAAAGAAAAGGGCTCTATTCAAAATCAAGAGAAAAGTGAAGGCACCTAATAACAAGGTTTTCACCTTCGAGATTGAGATAGGGAGCTTTCGTTCTGAGGATTATGATATCGAGGAAGATTATTCCTACTTTGAAAATCTTTGGGAAGATCCTTGCTTAATTGTTTATGTTGATATATCCAGCGCCTCTTGGGGGCATGGATTTGGCGAGAAGTTTGGAAAACTCTGTGATCTTGGAGCGAAAAGGTTTGTTGCAAGAGCTTTAAACGTTGTTATGCAACAGAAAGGAAGAAGAAATGCATAATGAAACCTATTGATATGTTGCTGTTGGGAGGTGCTGTTTTTGGCTGAATATGACAAGGGGAGATTTTACTGGATAAAGCTGTCAGACAGATTTATGACCAGTGATACGGTAGATTTTCTGATGGGTCAGAAGGACGGCGCCAATTACGTTGTGCTGTATCAGATGCTTTGTCTTAAGACCGTGAATAACGGCGGAATACTGGCAAGGCGGCTCGGAGAAATGATGGTTCCTTACGATATCGAAAAGATACAAAGGGACTGTAAGTGGTTCTCGGTGGATATAGTCAGAATAGCGCTGGAGCTTTACAAGCAGCTAGGTTTGATCTATGAAACTTGTGACGGTGTTCTTGCTATAGCCGGGTTTGACAGACTTGTGGGATCGCAGAGCTACGGAGCTGAGAAAAAGGAGCTGCAAAGAAAAGAGCAACGCGAGCACGTAGGCAGGCTCCCGAATGCGGGGGGTGGACAAAAGGTGGACAATTGTCCACCAGAGAGAGATAAATATAAAGAGAACAGAGAACAGAGAACAGATAACAGAAATAAAAATAATTACAAGAAAGAGAGTATAGAGAAAGAAGCTTGCTCTCCTCCCACGCTTGAGGAGGTTGTTGATTATGCCCGGGAAAACGGGCACGAGGATTTAGCTAATAAGTTCTATGCGTATTACAATGCTGCAGATTGGCGCGACAAGGGCGGTGGGCTGATACAAAATTGGAAACAAAAATTCCTCTCCTGGTGTAACAGCGAGCGAAAGGTCGAAGCCGATAAGGCAAGATACGGAAACTTTGACGTTAACGAGGCTTTTGAAAGAGCTTTGGAACGTAGCTATGGGGAAGAAAATACAAACAAATAAATATCAAAAAACAAAGGAGAAAAAGAAAAATGAAAATCGTAGAAAATCAGTATTACATCGTAAGGACAGACAGAGCAGGTGTGTTCTTCGGCAAGATTAAGGAAGCAAATAAAGACGAGGTCATTATGACTGACGTTCGTAAGCTTTGGTACTGGGACGGTGCTTGCGCCGTTGAGCAGCTTGCGCTTGAGGGAACAAAAAAGCCGCGTAACTGTAAATTTACCGTAGTTATCCCCGAGATGGCTATTGCTTCACCTATTCAGATTATACCTTGCGCGGACAAGGCAGTAGAGAGCATTAGCGGGGTGGCGGTATGGAAGGATTAACCAAGGCGATTAATCGTTTTTTGACACTTGATTATGGCTCTGGCTCTGGCTCTGGCTCTGGCTCTGGCTCTGGCTATGGCTATGGCGATGGCTCTGGCTCTGGCTCTGGCTCTGGCTCTGGCTCTGGCTCTGGCTCTGGCTATGGCTATGGCGATGGCTCTGGCTCTGGCTCTGGCTCTGGCTCTGGCTATGGCTATGGCTCTGGCTCTGGCTATGGCTCTGGCTCTGGCTATGGCTATGGCTTAATATCTTTTAACGGTCAAAAAGTTTATTACATAGACGAGATGCCGACTGTTATTTTAAAGGTTCACGGCAACCTGGCAAAAGGCTTCGCTATAAACGGCGACCTTACCATAAAGCCTTGTTTTATCGCAAAAGGCGAGAATAAATTTGCTCACGGTGATACGGCCGGGGATGCAATAAAGGCATTGCAGGACAAAATTTTTGAGGATATGGACTCGGAAGAAAAAATCGAGGTCTTTCTGAAAGAATTCAAGCCGGGTGTTAAATACAAGGCGCGGCTTTTCTACGAATGGCATCACAAGTTGACCGGCTCCTGTGAATTCGGGCGAAAGTCCTTTGTAAAAAATCACGGCATTGATCTTGAAGGGGAGTACACCCTGGAGGAGTTTATCGACTACACCAAGAATGACTACGGCGGTGAGATTATCAGGCAGATCGAAGAAAGGCTAAACGGCTATGCTTAAAAAATATAAAATAACGTACAAAAAGGTGCTGAAGCTTTTCGAGGTTGAGATCGAGGCGGCGTCTAAGTATGCGGCAAAGCAGTTGTTTTACAGGACTTATCCTAAGTATGAGATTATTAAGATTGAGGAGGTAATCGGGGATGATGGATAAGATTATTGATACGCTAAGGTCTGTGCCTATTGCTGGGAAGACCTATGAGGAATATCTTAAGGATCTTGCTGTTCGTCTTGTGGAAGAGATAATTCCCGAGGGTGCTATCATCCTTACAAGGGCAGAGGTTGAGGCTCTTGGGAAGTATGAGAAGATGCTGAAAGGAGCTGAAAATGGAAAAAGAAAAGCAGATTGAGGAAATGGCGAAAATCATTGACCAAGCGAAACACGATATGTGGGTGGGAGAGTGTCCCACATATGCCGAACATAGCGAAAATATTGCAAAATATCTTTACAACGCAGGCTACCGCAAGGCTTCCGAGGTTGCCGAGAGAATCTTTGCGGAGA
The DNA here is from genome assembly GCA_045658565.1 of Eubacteriales bacterium. GTDB lineage: Bacteria > Bacillota > Clostridia > Oscillospirales > CAG-272 > UBA1740. The sequence goes on along the minus strand of JAZOVF010000004.1, from coordinate 116,078 downwards.
TTGAAACGAGCTTGTCAATTGCGGACTTTAAGGGCGGTGAAGTGTACTATGCTATTCGAGCAGAGGACTATCTCCATTACAAAAAGAAATACACGGAGGAAGGGAAATGAGAATTTTTGTTAGCTTCGATGAAAAAACAAAAGAATGGTTTTCCTGCCGACCTGGAATAGAAAGCACGGTATGCGAATGTGAAAATTGCGGTTTGTTTTATAAACCTTCGTTGGGGCATAAGTGCAAGAAGAAAAATAAGAAGAAAAGCGAGGACACGGAATGACAAGAGAAGATTTGCAAAAAGGTAATGAATTGAGCAAGAAAATAGAGGAAATCTCCGAAAATATCTCTCTTTTGGATGGAGCATTGAGTAAAAAAGGATGCGGAATGATAACAAAATTTTTCTTTCGTGACGCTGGAAAAAACAAAATACACATTGATGGCGGTGGTATATCCTTTGGCGGTCATTTGACGGTTGACAGAGAGTGTATGGAGTTACTTAAAAGTCATTTTGAAACTAAACTAAACGAAGTAAAAAAAGAATTTGAGAGCATAGGAAAAGGTGGTGTGGAATGAGTCGATATGTTGATTTAGATAAAATCCCATTTGTTGTTGGGTTTGATGCCGAAACAGACGAAGAAATTAGGCTCGTCACAAAAAAGCAACTTGATGAGATGCCCACCGCCGATGTGGTTGAGGTTGTGAGGTGCAAGGATTGTGCTTATTGCAGATATGTTGACGGTGAAGACATTTATAAATGCGACAGACGAGGGTATTATTCCGAGGAAGTGAAGCCTACCGATTATTGCAGTTACGGCGAAAGGAGAGAGGAATGATAATCAAATTAACAGGTATCGAAGACGGCACAATACTTGTAAATACCGAGAGAATTAAGTTTGTAGTGCCTTATAGCACACGAGGTCATATAGATGCGAGCATAGTTGATTTTGGCGAGGATAGTTTCATAAGAGTAAGCGAAAGTCCCGAAATGATATTGAAGCTGATTGAAAGGAGCGAAAATGAAAAACAGAAAATGCCCTCACCATAAAAATTGTTGGGACTATGGCAGTTGCGAGTCTTGCGAGGTCGGCAAAAGCATTGCCGGACTCCATAGGAAGGTAGACCGATTAAAGACCGAAAATCTAAAGTTAAAAGCCGAGAACGAGGAACTAAAATCAAGGATTGATGTTCTTCTAAATCCGAACTTTTGAAAGGAACGAAAAATGGTTAATTCTATCATCACAAAAGAACTTAATAGAGCTTTCCCACGAAGTTTTATAAATAGCGGTCTTGAATTTATAGCACACAAAGAAGCAAACGAGTATTTTCGTTTGGAAGATTGCGAAACGGAATTTGATGTAAAATGCAAGGTTTTGGAATGGCTTTCACGGGGAGCGTATAAAACTTGCCCGTTCAATAGCAATCAAAAAAACGAGAGATTTCACAATTTTATGCTCAATGGCATAAATGATTATCTCGGAACTGATTTTACCGAGGACGATATGGAAACGATATACACCTATCTCGGAAACAGAGTAAACCACGCATTGACCGTTGAATTTGTCAATAGCGGTTACAATATGGCGGTGCTTGCTGAAAGGAGCGAAAATGGAAAATCTTAATGCGGAACAGATAAAAAAGGCTTTGGAGCATTGCATTAACAGGAAAGATTGCAGTGATTGCGTGATAAAAAGCAAAGAATTGAGAAGTGGGTGCATAGGCAGACCGAGAGCGTTCTTTAAAAATGCCCTCGCCCTCATAAACTCGCAGGAGCAGAAAATCAAGGAACTCCCCGAGGAAAATGAGAGGCTTCGTGACATTGAGAAAACAGCTGAATTCTATCAAAGAGAGGCTTCGAGGCTTGCGGAGAAGCTTTCCGGGGAGGTCGATGATGGATGACTACCGGAAAGGCTACGAGGACGGTGTGAGGGAGCTTGCGAGGAGGATTGCGACCTATTACAAGTGGATGGGCGCTTCTCATACTCTCGGGTATATGGTGGAGTATACCGTTAATGAAAAGGTAAAGGATATGCTAAAGGAAGGAGAAGCTTATGACGGTGGGTGAGAGAATCCGGGCGAAGCGTGAGGAGCTTGGGTTAAGTCAGTCAGAGCTTGCGAGGAAGGTGGGGCTGACGAGACAGGGGCTTTGCAAATATGAGCTTGACAGAGCTGACCCAAGGTTATTTAACGCTATGTGTATCGCCGAGGCTCTTGGCGTGTCACTCGATTATCTTGCAGGGAGGTGTGAGGCTTAATGCAAGGTTACATTTCTAAGGAGGTTGTTTGTCCTTTCTATAAGCAGGAGGAGGCTACAAAGATAAGGTGCGAGGGATATTGCAAGTCCTGCAGCCTTCAAACTTCTTTTGCCCGGCATGAACTGCTTAAGATACATAAGGACAGGCATTGTAATAGTCTTGAGGGGTGCAAAAGGTGCCCGCTTTACGATATTATTTACAGGCAGTATAGCCAAGAGTGATAAGTTTTAGCAGAGTGCAGAGTGATGAATGCAGAGTAAATTTTGTGTTTTGAATTCTGCATTTTGCATTTTTTTGTATGGAGGGGGATTTAGTTTTGAAGCTTTGATGTTTTAGAATATAGGCATAAACGAGAAAAGGAGGCTTTACGTGGTTGAGTGGCAGAAAATTAAAGCCGAGTATATATCAGGAAACACAAGCTATCGAAAACTGGCAGATAAACACGGAGTTTCCTTCAACACGCTTAAGGACCGCGCTGTTGCGGAACAGTGGTATAAGCTGAGACAACATAATCACAACAAAACCACAAAGAAAATTATCGACGCTGTCAGCGAGAAGAGCGCTAAGATAGACGACAAGTATTTTCGCCTTGTAGATAAGCTGCTTGATAAGGCGGAGGAAACAATAGACGATGTTGATAAATGGCATCCCACACTTCTCAAAGAAATGGCGACCACGATGAAATATCTCAAGGAATGCAAAGGTATCAAGTCCGAGGCCGATATCAGAGAGCAGGAGGCGCGGATCGATAAGCTTCGGCGCGAGGCTGAACTAGACGAGAGCAAGAAGAAAATGCCCGATTTCGTCATTACAGGGCTCCCGGAGGAGTTTAAGCGATGAATGCTATTGTAGACCTTAGTCAGATAAGCGATAAGCAATATCAGTTCCTTACGGCAGATAAAAAGCACGTGAATTATGGCGGTGCAAGAGGCGGAGGAAAATCTTGGGGAGTAAGAACAAAGGCTAAGATTCTCTGCGGTGTCTACAAGGGCATTAAGACGCTTATAGTGAGACGTACTTATCCCGAGCTGATAAACAACCATATAAACCCTTTAAGAGATGATTTATACAGTGTTGCTTCCTATAACAAGAGCGAGAAGGTGTTCACCTTCCTTAACGGCAGCACAATCAAGTTCGGCTACTGCAACAATGATAACGACCTTATGCAATATCAGGGCGCAGAGTATGACGTTATCTTTCTTGACGAGGCTACACAGCTTAAAGAGGAGTGGATAAAGAAGATAATTGCCTGCGTGCGTGGTGTTAATAGCTTTCCGAAGCGAGTTTATTACACCTGCAACCCCGGAGGAGTATCACACGGATATTTTAAGAGGCTATTTATTGATAAGAAGTATGAGGCGGGGGAGAATCCCGAGGATTACGTCTTTATTCAGGCTCTTGTAACCGATAACAAGGCTCTTATGGCGGCTCAGCCCGACTACATAAAGCAGCTTGAGGCTCTGCCTCCAAAGATACGCGAGGCTTGGCTATACGGACGGTGGGATATATACGAGGGACAGTTTTTCGAGGACTTTAGAGATACTCCCGATATCAAGCTTTGTGCAGCGGCGGGGATTACTCCTGAGGAGGCATACAGGCAGAGGCGGTTTACTCACGTTATTGAGCCTTTTGAGATACCTAGGTATTGGAATATCATGCGGTCCTATGACTTCGGCTACAATAAGCCCTGGAGTCTTGGATATTGGGCTATTGATCCTGACGGAGTACTGTATAGGTTTATGGACGTGTACGGCTGGAACGGTGTGCCAGACGAGGGTAACAAGTGGACTCCCGACGAGCAGTTCAGATATATTGCGGAGCTGGAGAGGTCGCACCCGCAGCTTGAGGGCAGGAGGATAACCGATGGCGTTGCAGATCCTGCGATATGGGACGGCTCGAGAGGAGAGAGCATAGCGGAGACGGCTATGAGGTACGGTATTTACTTTACTCCCGGGGAACACGAGCGTATTGCCGGGTGGATGCAGGTGCATTACAGGCTGCAGTTCGATGAGAACGGATACCCGAGAATGTATTTCTTCAAGACCTGCGAGACGTCGAGGCGGACCATACCTTTGATGATGTATTCCGAGACGCATCCCGAGGATATAGACACGAAGCTTGAGGACCATTGTCCCGATGAGATACGGTATACCTGTATGTCGAGACCTATCAAGCCTATTATACTGCCCGAGAAGAAGATTATTATGTCTGACCCGCTGGATCAGTTTAAGAACAATAAAAACGTACTCGTGAGAGGGTACAGATAAATTCGGAATTCGAAATTGTAAAGGAGAGTAAATGGAGATATTAAATCCGAATATGCAAAACAAGGGGATACCTTCTGCGGATATGGGTGCCGGTACGGTGGATTTGCCGGTGGCAAAGCCTATAGGCTCGGAGCAGCTTATGGAGCTGACAAGGATATTGCAGAAATATAAGTCAGGCAAGAGTAATTTAGAAAGCCGTATTATCGCCTCGGAGAATTGGTGGAAGATGCATAATGCCTCGGAGGAGCAGAAGGACAGCTCCCTTATGGCAAAGGGCTTTGTGAGTAAGTCTGCTTGGCTTCATAACAATATCGTACAGAAGCATGCTGACGCTATGGAGGCTTATCCCGAGCCTAACATACTGCCGAGAGAGGCAGGGGACAGGGGAGAGGCAAGAATGCTCTCTGCTATCATTCCTTGCGTGCTGGAGCAGAATCACTTCGAGTCTACCTACAACGAAGCTATGTGGGATAAGATGAAGAGCGGCACAGGCGCTTACAAGGTCGTATGGGATAAAAACAAGCTGAACGGCCTGGGTGACATAAGTGTTGAGTGCGTAAATCTGCTTAACGTATTTTGGGAGCCGGGCATTACCGATATACAGAAGTCGAGATACGTGTTCCACACGGAGCTGTGGGATAAGGACGTGCTCCAGGAGAGATTCCCCGAGCAGCTTCAGGGCGGTATTAAGGGGGACGCATTTATTGCAAGCAAGTTCCTTGACGATGATAAGCCTGACACAGAGAACAAGGCCACCGTCATTGAGGTTTACTACCACAAGTACGTGAGAGGCAAGGAAACGCTTCAGTACATAAAGTACGTTGGTGATGTTGTTCTTTATGCTACCGAGAATGAGACGGAACGCCCCGAGGAGCAGAAAAAGAACGAGGCGGGTAACCCTGTTTTTGACATGATGGGACAGCCTGTAATGGTCCCGTCAGGTCCTTCAATGGCAGAGACCGGTCTTTACGATCACGGACTGTATCCTTACGTATTTGATCCTCTTTATCCCGTTAAGGGCTCGCCCTGCGGCTACGGATACGTGGATATAGGTCAGAACGTACAGACCGAGATGGATATACTCAAGACCTCATTCGTAAGAAGCGCGAGAGCAGGCGCTCTGCCGAGATATTTCTCGCGTATTGACGGAAATATCAACGAGGAGGAGTTTCTCGACCTTGATAAGACTATGGTTAAGGTTGCGGGAAGCGTTGACGAGGCATCTATCAGACAGATAGAGCACAAGCCTATTGATGGCTCCTATATGAACCTCTTACAGTGGGATGTAAACGAGCTTAAGGAAACGAGCGGTAATACAGACGCCTCTACCGGCGCGACACCCTCGGGTGTGACGGCAGCTTCGGCTATTGCGGCTTTGCAGGAGGCAAGCGGAAAGGGCTCAAGAGACTCCACAAAAGGCTCTTACAGAGCTTACGCTAAGATAGTGGAGCTTTGCATTGAGCTGATTCGTCAGTTTTACGATATGCCACGTAAGTTCCGTGTGCTCGGTCAGTTTGGTATGGAGCAGTACATAAGCTACACCAATTACGGAATACAACCTAAGGAGCAGGGGAATGACTTTGGCGTGGAGATGGGGATGAGAACACCTCTCTTTGACGTAAAGGTGACGGCGCAGAAGGCTAATGTTTATACAAAGGTTACCCAGAATGAGCTTGCGCTGCAGTTCTTCAAACTGGGCTTCTGTAACCCGCAGATGTCGGATCAGGCGCTTATGTGCCTTGATATGATGGACTTTGACGGCAAGGACGCCATTATGCAGAAGATAAGTCAGAACGGCATGATGTTTGATAAGCTCGGACAGTATATGCAACTTGCTTTGATGCTTGCTAAAAAGTCAGCTCCAGAGTATGTTATGCAGATTGCCGCTGATATACAGGCTACCACAGGACAGGCTCCGAATATTGAGACACCGGGAGCGTCAGGAATGCCCGAGAGCGAGGGGTTCACCGGAGCGAACAAGGTGAGCTTTGGGGGTTCTGAGAGCGACAATATTGCAGGGCTGAAGAAGAAGGAGCACGGAGTTGTTGAAAAGGCACGAGAGAGAGCTAATGCGGCATCACAGCCGGGCACGTAAAAATTCGAAAATCGGAATTCGAAATTGATTTTAGTTTTGCAGTTCAACTACTTAAAGGAGTTAAGATATGGTTAAGGTGGTTTATCACAGAGATTTAAGCCGTGTAAGCATTACGGGGCACGCAAGGAGCGGTGATCCGGGGCAGGACCTTGTTTGCGCTTCAGTATCAACGCTTGTGTTTACGCTTGCTGTATTCGTTAAGAATATGCATAATGCGGGTCAGATAAGATATCCGAGTATAAAGCTGGATGAGGGCGACGCGCTTATAGCTTGCGAACCTCCTAGAAGGTATAAGAGCTCGGTGACACTGGTGTTTGACTCGCTGTGTGCGGGATTTGAGCTTCTTGCAAGAGATCATCCCGATAATATCTCTTACGAAATAAGAGGAAATTTAAGATGAAATAATGATAATTAACAGTGAATAATGAATGATGAATAGTGAATAATTTCGGTTGTTTTTCGCCTAAGTGAAAAACTTCCTTCACTCTTCACTTTTCACTCTTCACTTTTCACTTTTATTATGGATTCGCCGGCCTAAGCGGCAGAAAAAACAAAGAAAGGTCATTGTTATGACAAAATTACTTAAGCTTAGTCTTCAGTTCTTCGGCGGTGAGGGCACAGGTGCGGGAGCATCGGGCGCAGGATCTGCCGGTGAGGGTGGAGGACAGGCTACGGGCGTTGATGCGACTGCTGCCGCCGAGCAGAGACTGAGGGAGTTGGGTGTTCCTGAGGGTAAAGCAAAACAGAGAGCGAGTAAGTATGCCGCTCATATGCCGACTGCAGAGGCTAAGAGCGCAGCTGAGGCGGTGACCGCGACCGCAGATGTCAGCACCCCTACGGAAGAGGGTAAGGACACAAACGTCTCTACCGCAAGAATGAGCTGGGATGAGATAAAACAAGATCCCGAGTACAAGAGAGCCTATGACAGCGAGATGCAGAGCATGATTAAGGCAAGGCTAAAGGCGGACAAACCCGCAAAGGATGCGCTTGCGGCTATGACTCCCGCTATTGAGCTTATGGCGAGAAAGTACGGTCTTGACTCAAAGAACATGGATTATGCGGCTTTGGCGAAGGCAATAGAGAATGATGATGCCTATTACGAGCAGAAAGCTATGGAAATGGGTACAAGCGTTGAGACCGCAAAGAGAGTTGATCAGCTTGAGCGTGAGGTGGAAAGGTATAAGGAAGCAGAGAACATTACCATTCAGCAGCAGGCCAACCGCAATCACATAATGAGGCTGGACCAGCAGGCGCAGGCTATGAAGGCTATGTTCCCCGGATTTGATCTGAGAACAGAGCTTCAGAATCCTATATTTAAGCGGCTCGTCGATCCCAAGGTGGGGCTCAGCGTTGAGGACGCATACTATGCCGTACACCGCAAGGAAATAGCGGCGGCGCAGATGCAGGTTGCGGCACAGAAGACCGCAGAGAAAATCTCTAACGCTATTCAGTCAGGCTCAAGGCGTCCTGATGAATCGGGCGCATCCTCACAGGCTCCTTCCGTGAGTACGTTTGATTACCGTAATGCAAGCAGAGAACAGAGAGAAGCTTTTAAAAAGCGGATCAGAGAGGCTGCTGCACGAGGGGAGAAAGTGTATCCCGGACAGTAAAAAAATTCGTAATTCGAAATTAGGAATTAAAGACGGAACATTTCTCCTCGCAATTCAACACAATTTTTTGAAGGAGAAATAAAATGAAAGAAATTTTTGCAAAATTTAATCTTCAGCTTTTTGCTGAAGCCGGCAGTGTGGTAAACACACTTACTAACGGCTACGTTAACGCACATACAGGTGAAAGTACACCTTTTGATTCTACACACTCTCTTTCCGGAGAGCTTAAGACCTTCTATGATACCGAGCTGCTTGAGAATGCTCGCACGGAGATGATCTACGCTCAGTTCGGAAAAAAGCAGACTCTTCCCGCAAAGCACGGTAACAATGTGGAGTGGAGAAAGTGGAACACCTTTGCTAAGGCTGACAAGCTTCAGGAAGGTGTTATCCCTACCGGTCAGAAATTCGGTATGAGCACAAAGACCGGCGGTATCGGTCAGTACGGTACTTATACTGCGATCACCGATACTCTTGAGCTTCGTGCATATGACAATACTATTCTCGGCGCAACTGAGGAAATGGGCGCATCTGCCGCAGAGACTCAGGAAACTCTTATCCGCGACGCGCTTCTTACCAACACCAACGTTCTTTACTGCGATAACGTAAATATCGAAGATGAGAAGAAGAGCGGCGAAACTCCTACTATGCCCAGCGAGATGGAAGCTTCTGATACCGTAATGAGCATGCTTACCGGCAGAATGGTAAACAGAGCGGCAACAAAGCTGAAGAAGGATAAGGTGCCTACTATAGGCGGCAAGTACTGCGCTGTAATTCATCCTTCTGTTGCTGAGGATCTTCGTAACAGCAAGGGATGGCTTGATGTACATAAGTATGCTGATACAAAAGAAATCTTTAACGGCGAGATCGGCGAGCTTCACAATGTACGTTTCATTGAGAATGTATTTGCTCCTGTTCTGGGCGGAGAAGATTACACCAACAAGGCAGGCGGCAAGACCTATGCAACCTATTTCTTCGGCAAGGATGGCTTCGGCATCATTGATCCCGAGGGCGGCGCTCTTCAGATGATCGTTAAGGATAAGTCTCAGGTTGGCGGTCCTCTTGAGCAGTACAGCACTGTTGGCTACAAGTTCGAGACCAACGGCGCAACAATGCTTTATACCGAGAGAGTGCTTCGTGTAATGAGCTGTTCTTCTTACAGCGCTATTGACGAAGAAAACTAAGATAGAACGAGGGCGGGGTACACTTGCCCCTCCCTCGGATTAAAAGAAAGGAAAGGTTTAAATTATGGCTAATAATAATAAGCTTGTGGATCTCTATGTTCCGCGCGGATATGCGAATGACGAGGAGAATCTTATCATCAGCGTAAACGGTAAAAACTATGTTCTTCCTAAAGGAACAACCTCTAAAGTGCCTCCTGCTGTTAAGTATGAGTATGATCGCTCTATGAGAGCACAGGATAAGCAGTACAAGACCTCTGAGAAAATGCTTAAAGAGGCTAAAAAGGTCAAATTCCCTGAGGAACAGGAACAGAAAGCATAAAAACACAGTAATGGGGAGCTTAATATAAGACTCCCCATTCTTTGAATAAGGAGTTCATTATGACAGTAATGGAAGCGATAAATCACGTTGACGCTGTGAAGCCCAACGGATACAGTCAAAGAGAGAAACTCAAGTGGCTTTCTACTCTTGACGGAGTTATTAAAAAGGAGATAATAGACACCCACGAGGGTGGTGAAAATATAATTTTTAAGGGCTACGACGAAAGCTCTCTTATGTGTAAGCTGATAGTTGAAGTGCCTTATGAAGACGTTTATATCAGATGGCTTGAGGCTATGATAGACTATGCTAACGGCGAGTACAAGAAGTATAATAATGCGATAGTGTTGTATAACAATGCGCTTAACAGCTTTGCGGCTGCCTATCATAGAGAGCATAAACCAATAAACGAAGCAAAATTTACTAATTTCTAGAAAGGATGAGGTATGTACTATCCTACGCTTAATGAGATAGAGACGTCACGGGAGTGGCTTGATGTTTTTCTCGGTTATAATCACAATTTGCGTATAGGCGAGGGAGAGTTTTATGACATGACTAATATGTCAGGGGATAATTATCCTTTACTTTCGCCAAGATGTAAAAGAGGAATATACGTTTCAGAAACGTCAAAACCCCAAGGACTTATCGCAAAGGATGCGCTGTGTTATGTGGATAACGGGAAATTTTATATAAACAAGAAACCTGTTGAGAATTTCGAGCTTACGGTAGAGTATGAGGATGAGACCAAGAAGGTAAAGCCAAAGCTTCTTGTATCGATGGGCTCATACGTTATTATACTTCCCGACAAGAAGTATTACAACACTATGGACGAGACGGATAAAGGAGAGATTGAGGCTCATTATATCGGAGAGGAGGCTGCGTTTTATCTTAGCCTTGCGGATGGCAGCGCAATTACTCCTCATATTGGAGATACTCCGCCTACGGAGGTAAACGGCGCTTACTGGATAGATACGTCGGATACTCCTCATGCGCTAAAGGTGTATTCGTCATCGACGGATATGTGGACTGCGATTGCTACCACCTATGTGCGTATTGCCGCAGATGGAATAGGCGTAAAGTTCAATGTGGGAGATGCGGTTACAATCTCGGGTATTACAGACGAAAGCCTTCAAGCTCTGAATGCTTCGACGGTTATTATCGGCAAGGATAGAGATTATATTATTGTCACAGGGCTTATAGAAAGCGGTGAAGGCGCTGTTATGCAAACCACTCCTATTGGAGTGAGCCGTTGGATGCCCGATATGGATTTCGTTATAGAATCACAGAATAGACTTTGGGGCTGCCGATACGGAGCTTCTTACCAGGGAATGAAGTATGATGCGACGGCGGGAGGGCTTGTAAAAGCTTACGGCGCATATGTAAACGAGATATATTGCTGCAAGATTGGCGACTTTAAAAATTGGCAGAGCTATCAGGGTATAGCCTCTGACTCCTACGCGGTAACTGTTGGTACAGACGGATACTTTACAGGAGGGGTGACGCATCTCGGATATCCCATATTCTTTAAAGAAAACTGTATGCACAAGATATACGGCAACTACCCCGCAAATTATCAGGTACAGACAACTGCCTGCAGAGGCGTACAAAAGGGATGTGACAGAAGTATCTCTATTGTAAACGAGGTTGTTTATTACAAGGGACGCGCCGGGATAATGGCATACGACGGCTCTTTGCCTATGGAAGTATCGGGGGCGCTTGGCGATAAATCTTATAGCGATGCACGAGCCGGATATCTTGGTAACAAGTATTACGTATCGATGAAGGATGAAGAGGGGGAATACAGCCTCTTTGTTTACGATACAAAAAAAGGCACATGGCACAGAGAGGATGCCACAGAGGCGGTGGTTTTCTGCAACTGCCGAGGCGATCTTTATTACATAGACTATGCAGACAATCAGATTAAGACGGTGAAGGGAACGGGAACGCCCGAGCCTAATCCCATAAAATGGGAGGTTGTGACCGGGCTTATCGGTACGGATACTCCCGACAAGAAATATATATCGAGGCTTGACGTCAGAATGAAGCTTGAGGTTGGCGCGGCGGTGAGCTTTTATGCCGAGTATGATTCCGGCGGAAGCTGGGAGCATTTATTTAATATGACGGGTGTTAATATTAAAAGCTTTCCTGTTTCTATCAAGCCAAAAAGGTGCGACCACCTGAGGCTGAGGGTGGTTGGAGTTGGCGAGGCTAAAATATTCTCTATCTGTAAGACTGTAGAATGGGGGAGCGATAAGTAGCGAGGTTCCTCGCTACAATGAAATTTGCCTTTGGCAAGTGAAATGCCTTGCGGCGTGAAATGTCCGAGATCGGACGTGAAATTTGCCTGCGGCAAGTTAGGAGGTAAAAATATAAATGGATTTTAGGCAACCTAATATAACGGGTAACGACCACGAAATGCTGCTCGGTATTCGGAGCTATCTTTATCAGTTAAGGGAGCAGCTTCAATATTTTGCTGACAACATTGAGGGAAACGGAATATTGGGTGGCGGAGGCGGTATAACCAACAATACCACCACAATTATTAACCAAGGCGCCTCGGTACCAAGCGAATCAAGACCTCCGACAGAAGAGGAGGCGGAACTTACCTTTAATGCTATAAAGTCTTTTATTGTTAAGTCGGCAGATATCGTTGAGTCCTATTACAAGCAGATAGACTCAATGATACTTTCGGAAGGTAAATACGTTGCTACGACGGATTTTGAAGGGTATAAGGCGGATGCAGACGATAAGTACGTGGATAAGGCAGATTATAACACTTACGTAGCGGAGGTTAATAGCAGACTTGACGTACATAGCACGGATATAGAGGTAAACCACACCTACACCGAGACCATAAAAGCTGAACTTGATGCAAAGATAGACGAGGATGTAGGCAAGGTTGACGATAAGCTAAACGAATACGGAAACGTTTACCAATACGAGAAGGACTATGCACTTATTCGTAAAAGCCAGGGATATATTAAGGCAGGATTTCTCGGTGAGACCTCAGAGAGAAAAAAGGAATACGGCATTGAGATAGGACTTGAGGAAAGCGACGGAAGCGTGGCAACGAAGAGTATCGGGCGTTTTTCTTCGGAGAGGGTTGTACTTTACGACCAGAACGGACAGCCGGGAGCGGAGCTGAACAACAACTCCTTGCTTGCAGATAACGTTGTAATAGAGAAGAAGCAGCAGACAGGGATGTTTATAGATACAGTCGATGCAAGAGGAAATATAACAACGAAATGGATAGGAGATAGGAGCGTGTGATATGGAGGTAACAACGTATAAAGACTCGAGAGACTATACAATCATTGAAGCCAAGGTTACAGAAACCTCTCATCTGCGTGATTTACGTGTGCGGGTTTATAACGCGGCAGGATATTGCTTCGATATATATACAGAGGGAGAAGAAACCCTGACGTTTGCTATAGAGGACTCAGATAAAATTCAATATTTCATAACGCCATATCCCGATAGTACTACAGGATACGTTAGACTTGAGCTTGAACACAATTATTTTGGTTTAGGCTGGTCTGTCGAAAAGGACCAAAGATACTCGTTAAACTATACCATCTACAGCAATAGCATTACAAAGCCCACACTAACGATGAATACGACTGAAGCGCCGACAACGAGCGGGTACAATATGAAGGGCAAAACAAAGGTACAGGCGAGCTTCACCGGGGCGGCGAAATACGGAGCCTCTGTTAAGTCCTACGTACTGAGGGTGGAAGGCAAGGACTACGCTGCAAGCGGCGGCGTTGCTACGTCAGACGTGTTTGAGACAAGCGGTAACGTAACCATAACCGGAATCGTAACAGATTCAAGAGGCTTCACGAACAGCGTATCCAAGACGGTGACTGTGCTAAGCAACCTTCCGTCACTTAACTCGTTTGCAAGCAATACGGGATACGTTGACGGTGTTATAAGCTATAACTTTACTCCTCCTGTCAGTATTTATTACTCAAAGGTAAGGATAGACAGTATTGTGAACGGTGTTGCGAGCGAGGTGTGTACAGAGACGATAGGCGCAAGCGCAGGGGCGGTAAGCAAGACTTTGACTTTTTCCGGAGAGCAGTTAAAAAAAATATACGAGAGGTATCCTGCGACAGTCAACACAAAGCTAAAAATGACGCTGCTTACCTATAAGGACTCTGGATATTCGTCTTTGATGAGTGAGCAGCCGACGCTGGAGTTGGATCTGAAAATTCCCGAAAATGACAGTACGAAACCCAAGATAGACGGTATAAGCTGTGCGCCGACGGTAGTATTGCTTGGCAAAAGTGATTTGTTCGTTCAAGGTAAGAGCGGAATTACAGCCGCAATAAGCGCAACGGGACAGTACGCATCGGGGATTGTATCGCGCGAGTGGACTCTGGGAAGCTCGACTTATGAAAGCGGAGCCTCATCAGGAATAGTGAACACATCCGGGACCGTTACGATTACGGCAACGGTAAAAGACCAAAGGGGCTTTAGCAGGAGTCAGACGAAGAACGTTAATTTTGAGGCGTATTTACTGCCTGCGGTAGCGCCAATAGACGGGCAAACGGCGGTATATATCGAAAGAGAATCCGGCGACATCAGGGATAAAATTAAGGTATCTGCGGCGAAAAGATTTTCCTCTCTGGCAGGAAACAATAAATGTGAGCTTCGATGCAGGCTGAAGGTTGGAGTAAGCGGGACTTATAGCGATTATATCACCTTGCTTGCAGAGGGTTCTGCTTCAAACTCATACGATCAGGTAAGCGGCATTGAGATTGATAAGGAGAGCATTTACTACGTTGAGCTATCGGTTATAGATGCGCTTGAGGGCGTGGGAAGTATACTATTAGCTATACCTACAGAGGCGGTGTTTATGGACAGGAACGGAGAGGATAACTCCATAGCTTTTGGGGGATATACTACCGAAAAGAACGCTTTTGAGGTATATAATACAGCTTATTTCCGCGGTGGAATCTATCTTGACGATATTTCAACAGGAAAAAGATACAAATTAAGCATAGGCGATGGCGGTCAGCTTATTGCCGCAGAAGAAAAAACAACTTTTAGTTTGAGGTGATAAAGATGAGTTTTCTAGATGATTTAAAGAAAAAGGGTCAAAATCTTGTGCAGAACGTGCAAAATGCGGGTAATGCGGCATATAACGGTGTAAAGACTTTGTACGATACGGCAAGAAACGGAGGAAAAAACACGAATCAACAGCAGATGCAGCAGCAAAACAATGCTTTGACGAGACAACAGCAGCCGGCTATCAATCAGCAGGAGACAGACTGGCTTGCCGAATATGATAAATACAGGGCTGAGGAAATGGCAAGTGCTGATGCGGCGGCAGTTGGAACGGTGAAGCAGCCCGAGGCGGGTGTTAATGCCGGAAATAGGGCGGCTGAAATGTCGGGGGCTGTTCCGGACTCGCGCTGGAAGGCAGAGCTTGACGGCATTATGGGCAAGATACTGAACCGAGAGAAGTTTGAGTACGATATGAACGGCGATGCTATGTATCAGCAATATGCGGATATGTATAAAAATCAAGCCAATCTCGGTATGCAGAACGCTATGGCGCAGGCGGCGGCTATGACAGGCGGTTACGGCTCGTCTTACGGTCAGATGGTAGGTCAGCAGGCATACGCTTCGCAGATGCAGGGGCTTAATGAGGTTGGTATGGACCTTTATGACAGAGCTGTTCAGCGCTATATTGCCGAGGGAGATCAGATGTATCAACAGTACGAGATGCTGGCGGATCGCGAGGCGCAGGATTATAACAGGGCTATTGACGAGAGAAACTTTGAGTATCAGGCGGGTAGAGACGCAGTTGCGGATAGTCAATGGGATAAGCAGATGGAGTACAATTATGCAGCACTTGATCAGGACGATAAGCACTTCTATGACGGTCTTGACCATGACGTCAAAATGCAGGACGATGCGCAGGACTTTACAAAGAGCGAGAATGCGCTTGATAGAGCTCATGATGTTAATATGCAGGATGACGCGCAAGAATACAATACTTCTGAGCGTGAAGCCTCCCAGGAGTACAACACTTCAGAGCGTGAGGCTTCGGAGGCGCACGATATCAAGATGCAGGACGATTCACAGGCTTACGGAAAGGAAATGCAAGAGGATTCTCAGGCTCATGAGTCGGATATGTACGACAAGGAGTTTGAAAATATGTACGGCGAGGACGGCTATATGACTAACAAGGACAAGCAGGAGCAGGATAATTGGCAGGATCAGTTTGACAGAGAGGGTGATCAGTGGGACAAACTCTACGGTGAGGGTGGACTGTATAACCCGGAGCCTACTCCTACAACGGCTACATATGAGGGCGGCGGTACGCTTGGGGGGCAGGACGTTCCTTATGAGCTTTCGGACATTGCGGGGCTTACGACTACGGATACGAGCCTTTTTGACAGCAGTGGAAAACTGAAGACTATAACGATGTCTTCTTATCAGAAAAACGATAATGCAAGTGATAGCAAGTATGCAAATGAGGTTACCTGGAACATAGACGGTAAGGAGGTTACTCTACAGGCGGGCGTAAATCCTTATACAGGAACGAAAAATCCAGATTGCGCAAATGGTACTTTTGATAATGGATATCAGCCTGATAACGTGACGGGTTATTATAACGGCAATAAACAGTATGGACACCTGGCCAAAACCGGTCTTGAAGACGTCGTAAACGGTGTAAAGACACCGGTTTATAAAGACGGTAAGGGGGAGATGTGGATTTGGGATGCTGCGAATAACGAGTATATGACGTATAAAAAATCCACGCCATCGCAAAACACGAACGGAAATTCCCTCGGAGATACATCCCAAAATATAAGCGACAGTACAAGCAGCGATAATCCTTTTTATGATGCCGCTTTGAAAGAATACGTCAATGCCATTAGTGAATCACTCGATTGGGATGAGTTTTTATCGGGAATTAATTTTAACTTTAAAAAATGAGGTGTAAAATGGCAACATTTCAAGCGACAAGCAATGCGAAGTCCGCAGTAAAGCGTAGCACGTTTAATTCGACAAAATATAATGGCTATAACAGGAGCGCAATAAGCAGCTGGCAATATGCTAATAATGAAGCTCTTGATATCCTCAACGAGTACCAGGAGAAGATAAAGAGAGGTGACTGGCTTTCTACCGAGGATAGAGCAAAGTATAAGACTGCTATTGACTCTTATACTTCTTCCGGCAATGCTCTGCGCGAGGCAAGTAGATTTTATGGCACAAAATACACGGCAGATGAGGAGAAGAGCTGGCAGGACTCTCTCTCCTCGCTCCAGTCGGGGTATAGCTCGGTAAATGATTTTTATAATCAGTTTGCGGACAGTGACGTTTACGCATACTGGAAAAAGGGAGAGGATTATAAGTCTGTCCTTTCCGATAAGGATTTTGCGAGTTACGTGGATGCAGGCAAGAATGTTTCTAATCCCGGATATTATGCGGCGAAGGAGAGACCGGAGTGGATCGGGTGGCTTCTTGGTGAAGAAGAGCCTATAAACAATATGGTCACCTTTGCTGAGACTAACGCGATTTTTGCGGGCCTTAACGATGTTGGCGGTGATAAAAGCATATCGAATATGGCTGTTTGGATAAACAAGCACATGAGCGATGAGGAAAAGTCTATATACAACTACTACATAGGTAAGGGCGATAAAAAGACTGCTGACGAGTATTTAAATTATCTGGATTTGCAAAGCAGAGCGGCAAAAGCGGAGGCAGAGCTGTTTAATAATACAATTTTTGAGCCGCTTTATTCCTTTGGCGCCGGTGTTCAAGGCGGTGTGCAGGGTGTGGAAAACTTTGTCAGAGGAATATTCGGGCAAGAGGGAGTAGCTCCCGGTACAGTTCAGATTGCCGATTCATATTTAAGAGAGGACAACGAGGGAGTATGGCAGGTTGTAAATGACCTTAGCAGCTCTATTGGTAATATGGCTCCGTCTCTTTTGGTTGGCTCACTTACAGGTGGAATAGGCGGTGCTCTGACTATGGGCGTTTCATCTGCCGGTAATGCTTACTCAGATATGCTGAAGCAGGGATACGACGTTAACCAGGCGAGGGCTTACGGTCTTTTGGTCGGTGCTTCCGAGAGCGTTTTATCTTATGCGCTTGGCGGTATCAGCAAGCTTGGCGGTAAGCTTACAGGCAAAGCATTTTCTAAGCTGGTTGCGGGAATGGATAACGCAATGGCCAGGTTGGCAATTCAGTATGGAGGAAAGCTTGCGAGTGAGGCTGTGGAGGAAGCAACACAAACATGGCTTGAGCCTAGGTTAAAATCTTTAGCTACCGGTGAAGAGTACGAGGCGGCAGAATGGGAGGATATCATATACTCCGGAATGCTTGGCGCTCTTTCGGCAGGTGCGCTTGAGGGTTTGCCCGGTGCTATCAACACCGGAATAGGCATTAAGAACGCAAAAGCGCAGTATGGCTCAAATCCGCAGGGGCTTGTTACAGAGGCTCTGGAGCTTAATCCTGACAGCAAGGCAGCGCAGAGGGCGCAGAGCCGTATAGATGCCGGAAAGAAGGTATCGGGCGCAGACCTTTACTCTATGGTTAGTAATAACGAAAGGGCATACATAAATCAGGACACGTCTAAAATAAAATCTGCTGTTGAGTCGAGGCTTACGGAGCTGGGGGAGACGGGTGACGTTTCGGCTATTGCTGATGCTCTGACGAAGCAGGTTAAGGGCGAGGAGCTGACACACAAAGAGTCGAAGCTCCTTAAGGAAAGTAAGGTTTCGGAGCGCGTTGCAAACGAGCTTAACCGTGAGAATATTCGGTCGGGGCAGTATTCTTCATCTTGGGCGGAGGGAATAGGCACAAAGCGCGTTAATGCTGACGTTTATAACAGGCGGGAGAGTAGCAATACAAATTCTGAGAATGCAAGAGGTGAGACTACACCTCATCCGTCATCTAACGATGCCACCTTCCCCTCCGAACAAAGGGGAAGGCAGAATGTACTTGCAGAAAGCGGTAAGCTTATTGAGCAGGCGGCAAAGGATAAGGTCGGCAGGATAGAGGGCTTTACAGAAGATACTGCAAGCATAATGATTAAGGACTATGACGGAAGCGTTTCACCATCCGAATACATTATGGCTTTCGATCAGGCATTTATGCTTGGAAGAGAGGATGCGCAGATTAAAGAGGTAACGAGGCTGTCGGCGGATAGCGGTGTTACAGGCAGGGCATTGCTTCATGCTTATGACGCAGGTTTGCAGTCAAGAAACGTCGCTTCTAAAGCGACAAAATCCGAAAATACGGCATTGCAAAACACCGCCGAGGGTGGTATAATAAATACAGAAAGTGAGTCTATTACAAATGAAGGTAAGACAGACACAGAAAGCGTATATTTACGCCAGGGCCGCGAACGGCTTGCAGGTGCGAATCCCGAAGGACAAGTATCCCGAGTGGAAGGCGGAGCAGGACAGAATCAGGAATGGCGAGAAGGTAGAGGCAGACCCGCAGATAGTGAAGTGGCTCGCCTCATTGATGAGGGGCGAGGACGAGAAGTAAGAGTTGCCGATCTTGGCATACTGAACGGCTCGAAGCAGCAGAAGGTAAGGGTTATTGACGAGCAGGACTATACTCCCGAGATTAAGGAAGCGGTAGCCGAGGCAAAGGCGCAGGGACTTAATGCAAAGGTCTTTGTAGGCGACGATATTCTTATCGAGGAGAAAAACGGCTCAATATCCGGTGTGCATGCATACGTCCTCGGAAACCAAATGCTTATAAGAGCAGACCACGAATACTTCACGTCAAAGCAGTTTGCACGTCACGAGATGGGCCACGATAAGATAGCCAAAGGTCAGGTTGACATTAAGGCGGTGAGAAAACGTCTTGAAGAAAAGGTCGGCAAAGAGGCTATTGACAGCGTGGCGCAGACTTATGCTGAGGCATACAGAGGAACGGGTCTTGATGCTGACGAGGTTTGGGAGGAGTGTATTTGTGACTCTCTCGGAGATATGAATATCTTTGCCGGTGACGAGATCATAAGTGACTTTATGGAACCTATGATTGAGGAGATTAAGGCTGCAGCAGAGAACGAGACAAAAGCACCTACGCAGACGAGAGGATCGCCTGAGGGTAAGGCGAGTCGGGAACTAAAGAAAGGCACTGTTTACGAAAAGGAGACAGAAGTTTATGTCACAAGAAAAGAAACAAGAGATGAGTTTAATCGAGCAGCGTATGAGGCGAACTGCACAGTTGGAGAGAGAGGGAAAATTGCCTACGCCTACAAGGTTTGTAGGTCTGTTACCGAAAACGCCCAGAAAACCAAAGAAGAACTCGGAAAGCTCGGAATCAAAGGAATAATTCACGAGGGACTAAAATCAAATTTCAATGGTACAACAACTATATATGATGCAGGAGCTTCCACTTTTGTGGGAGTTTGTGTATTTGTTGATAACGAGACAGGCCGAAATCCTATTGAAGTAGCTGGACACGAGGCCTTCCATTATTGGCGAGGTTCAGCGTTAAGAAAAGACCTTGTTGATATTATTACTGATAATATAGACTTCAGCTCTCGCGAGTTTATAGCTTTTGAAAGCAAGATAGAAAAAGATTATTTTAACAAGGAAGTAGAAATTGACGACGATTCTTGGGACGGCTTGAATGAGGAGATATATGCTTACATTGTAGGGCATGTTTATGCAGGTGACATAGACAACGACGTTCGTCCATTTCTCCGTGACTATGACGAAGTAAAGACTGCTACCGATAGCTTTTTTGCATCACAACAAGGCGAGGGCAAAGCCTCAAGAGAGCTTGACCTTATTGACTACATAAATGAGCGAGCCGAGAGAGAGGCAGTTACAGATAAGGAAGTCAAAAAGAGAGTTTCTTTGGAAAAAGAGATGTCTAACCGTGAGCTGCTTGCTTCTGCTCTTGAGAGTATTACAAGCTATCCGAGCGAGAGAGGTATTCTAACCGATTACAGAGCTATGCTGGAGACCATAGGCAAGGCGGAGCGCAGGATAGCGGATATAGATTCGGATATTAAGGCGCTCTCTAAGGACAAGAAAAATGCGGAATACGTGAAACTGCTTCAAAAAGAAAAGGCAAGTTTAACCGAGGAAATACATCTTGCGGATAAGAGGTTGCTTAAGCTCGAGTCAGCGAAGGCTCTAAAAAAGGTTATGGAGCGCGAAAAGGCAAGAGTCGCGGAACAGGGCAAGAAAGATCTTGCAAGACTAAGAGAACGCTCCGAGGCCAGACTTGCCGAGACGAAGAAGCAATACCAGGAGTCGAGGGCAAGGGCTACAGAGGGCAGGCACAAGACAGCAGAGAGGCATAAGATAAAGGCTCTTAAGGACAAGTTCATTTCTACGCTCGAGCATCCTACCGAGAGGCAGTACGTGCCTGCAGATTTGGTGTCTGCTATGGTGGAGGTCTGCAAACTGGTGGATACCGATGCCCCGCTCTACAAGGCTGACGGCTCTATTAACAAGGCGCAGCAGGCGAGAAATGAGCAGATGCAAAGACTCTTTAAGCTAAGCGACGAGTATAAGGCGCTGAAGAACAATCCCGATCCTATGTATTCGGGCGAGTATGACGAGGAAATACAGGAGTATCTTGACGATCTCAGGCGTGAGTTCTCCGGCAAGCATATTTCCGAGATGACCCTCGGTGAGCTTAACGAGCTTTACACCACCATGAGAGCTATTGAGGAAACGCTGAGAGACGCGAGAAGGCTTATTGGTTGGGGTGAGGCTGACCTGGTTTACGATGCCGGGGACAAGATCATCGCAGGGCAGAAGGATATTACCGTAAAGCGCAAGGGCAAGGGCGAGAATAGTACGAAGGCAAGGTTTATCGATCTTTCGCTTTCTCCTCTTCGCAACGTCAAGAGAATGGCAAATTACGAGAAGGACTCTCCTCTCGTAAAGATGTTCCGTGAGCTTGAGCTTGGTGTAAGGCATAAAAACAAGTTTGTTATGGAAGCGCACAAGAGCTTTGAGGAGTTGACCTCCGGCTCTAATGCGAAGAAATACGAGGATGCTATCTACAAGCCCTACGGCAAGGAATACGTTGACAAGGAAGGCAGAAAATTCCACGTCTCTAAAATGCAGATGATGCAGGCTATTATGTCCTACAACAGAGAGCTGGAAAACGACAAGCTTCACCACGTCAGCGACGGTGGATTTACCTTTGCTGACCTGGATATGCTTAATAAAGGTAAACTCGGAGAGGCTATAGATCCAAAGAACGCGCACAGTATTACCATAGGCGCTATGCTTGCCGAGCAGTTCAGAGCCGAGCTTGCAAAAGACAAGTGGGCGCAGGACTATATGGTGGCTTCGGAATACTTCTTTGACGTGATGGCGAAGAACGCTATTAACAACACCAATATGGTGCTGAAGCACAGGCTTGTTGCTACGGGCAAAAAGTACATTCCTTACGAGGTTAACAAGGACTTTGTTGTCAGAGAGATTACCTCGGAAAACGATATTCAACAGACCATAAGCGGATACGGAATGCTGAAGGATATTAAGGCGGGCGCTACTCAGCCGCTTATTATCACAGGGCTTAACAATGTGCTTGAGAGGCATATTGAGCAGGTGGGTAACATTTACGGTCTTGCGGTGCCTATCCGTAACTTCAACAAGGTATGGAACGTTAAGGCCAGCGACGGCAGCACTACCGTGCAGGAGATGATCGGACGAAACTGGGGCAGTACCGGCAAATCGGTAATGACGCAGGCGGTCAAGGACGTGCAGGGCGCGAGAATAGACAGACAGAGCGATCATTACAAAAAGGTAAAGGGCAATGTTATCAGTTCAACCTTTATGTTAAACGGCTCTGTTGTGGCGAAGCAGATAGGCTCAATGTTCTCGGCTACCTCGATGCTTCGCTGGAGAGATCCCGCAAGAATGATAGCTAACCTTGTCTATACTATGGCTAATCATAAGAAAATTGCCGCAGAGGTGGATAAATACACCGCTACGGCGTGGATGAGAAGGCAGGGACTCTCGGACGCAGAGCTTTACACTCTGACTACCGAGGCGAGAAAAAAGGGGCTTAGCAGACTTGTAAGCAAGCTGCCGACCGCCATTAATCCTACAAAATGGATAGCGGGTATGGACTCTATGGTTGCGCTGTCGCTATGGAAGTATGCAAAGCAGGATGTTGCAAAGAGGACCGGACTCAAGGGTGAGGCTCTTCTTGAGGCTACTGCTGAGTTTTACGATGACGTTATCGAGAATACCCAGAGTATGACCGACGCGCTTCACCGCCCGGAGATACAGAAGAGGAAGGATATTCTTTCGGATATGCTCGGTGTATTCAAAACCGACCTTTATCAAGGGGCGGGACAGCTTCAGAATGCGTTGGGTGAGTGCAAGGCTGATCCGAGCAAGGAGAATAAGGCAGCGCTTGCAAGAACGATATACGCAAACGTTATGTCTGCCTGTTGGGGCAGCCTTATGACTACGGTGTTTGCGTTGTTACGGTACAAGGTAAACAGGTACCGTGACGATGAGGACGACGAGATAGATGCTGAAAGCTGGCTGAATGTGCAGGGCGCTGACCTGGCAGCTGATCTTGTGAGTTACGCGCTGCCTTTGTTCGGAGGTGAAATAGCAGGCTCCTTCTTTGCAATAATGAATGGTGAGACGCCTGACAGCGCAGATAATCTCACACTTACGGCGGTGCAGGATCTTATTGATGCTATAACGGCGGTGGCAAATTCCGCAAAGGACGGAGAAATGCCTACCGAAGCGGCGTTTAATAAGATTCTGACAAAGGCGGGTTCGGTGCTTGGCTTGCCTGTTAATAACGTAACGAGGCTTATTGAGGCTATAAGGCTTCACGCAGAGGACTTTGCTAACGGCGAGCTTCTTTCCTTTGAGGCAGGACTCACGAAGCCGAATGCAACAAGGCTTTACAACGCTTACATAGAGGGAGATGCCGAGAAGATCGAGAAGGCATCGAGGCTTTATGCAGACCAGAAGGCTATTGATACGGCTCTGCGCAAGGCGCTACGCGACAATGATCCGAGGCTTGAGGAGGCGGCTTTGGCGATGCTTGAGGGTGACGATGGCACCTATTGGGATTTGTTCCTTGACGTAGTTGAGGAAGGAAAATTTGAGCCTGAGCTGATAAAGGCTGCTTTCGAGGCGGAATACAATTACCACAAAGGTAAGAAAAAGGAAGCTGAGGAGCGAGGAAAAGAATATCCGTAAAAACCGCGCGAGGGGGGATTTAGTATCCCCTCTCTTTTTTGTTATTATAAAAGCAAAAAAGGAGGACGGAAATGGCGACGTCAAGATATACATTCATGCTGGACTTGCACTCGACGCAGTCACAGATTACTTTGCCGGTAACTGTTGCGGACTTTGACAGAGAGTTACGGATAAGCTTCTCGGATGGCGGGAGACCTTACGAGATAAGCGAAGGAACTATCGCAAACTTTGCCTGTAAAAGACCTACATATACCGAGTTTTTGCGTGGTTGTATTGTTGAACCTGATAGCGGATGTGTTATATATTCGTTCGAGGAGGATACCTGTCCGGTGCAGGGGCTATACGAATGCCAAATCATACTTTATAACGCCGAGGGAAAGCCTATAGCTTCTCCGAAATTCATGATGGATGCTGCGCCAAGAGTTGTCAACGGTGAGGAAATAACTCTTCCTGATAACGATGTTGCAGAGCTTGATGAGATATTCAGACAAGAGGCGAAAAGACAAGCAGCTGAGCTTGAAAGAGAAGCTGCGGAAAACCTGCGGCAGGTTAATACCAATAAAGCTTTAACGGAAATGGCTGAGCTTAAAAAGGTCATCGAAGACAAGCATGATAGCGGCGAGTTTGACGGCAAAGACGGTGTAGACGGCAGGGATGGTGTTTCTCCGCTGATATCGGTTGTGAAAACGGTGGGAGGGCATGAGGTTAATGTTACTGACGCTAAGGGCGTAGAAACCTTTTTTGTTCCCGACGGAGCGACAGGCCCTGCGGGAGTATCGGTTTTTCACGAGTGGAAAGGAACTAATCTGATTATACACTCGGCGGCGGGTACGTCATTCGCAGACCTAAAAGGCGAGAGGGGCGAGAAGGGCGAGCGAGGAGACGGTATTCAGATATCGAAGACCTTTTCAAGCATTGCGGAAATGCTTACGGGACATGCGACTGACGGTGTTAAAATAGGCGCATTCGTTATAATAAGCACGGAGGATGAAAATGACCCGGATAACTCGCGCCTCTACGTTAAGACAGAGACGACATATCAATTCTTAAACGACCTGTCGGGCGCTCAAGGTATTCGCGGCGAGGTTGGACCGCAGGGTGAAAGAGGCCCTGAAGGACCGCAAGGCGTTGCTCCGCATATCGGAGAAAACGGTAACTGGTTCATCGGGGAAAATGATACCGGAGTTTTAGCCAGGGGCAAGAACGGTTATACTCCTATAAAGGGTATTGATTATTATACTCCCGAAGATATAAGTAAATTAAAAAAAGAAATTGGCAATGATAGCAATATAAAAAAAGGTGAAGCTGATTTTAGTATTGCTCAAAAGGGCGATGACTCTATAAACAATTATGGCGAGTCTACAGCTTATGCTATAAGTGGCACCGCTTTTGGTGATGGAACTGTAGCAGGTTCAAAAGGCTTCCAGATAACCGCTTACAATGAAAACGCAAAAACTTATACCCTTGATATAGGTGATTATGATAGCCTTGAAGCTGCGGGTTATGCGGTTGGAGATGTATTCTCGATATTTCTCAAAACTACCATTGATAACTTTGGCACCATAACCGCATTGAACGGTAATGTAGTAACGGTTGATAACTTCCTTAAGTTGCTTAGCGGAAGTGAGCCTGGCACAACAAACGGTGACTCTTACTTAGCTAGTAGCTATTTCAGAGTTGCAGAAAAACCTACAATTGGTGTTAAAAATATAGGCACAGGTGCTCATACTGAAGGTCGTAATACCAAGGCTCTTGCAGATGCTTCACATTCTGAGGGTCGTGATAATATAACTAATGGTAAATATGCTCACACCGAAGGCAGAGGTAATATTGCTAATTATGCTGCTCACGCAGAGGGTCATGATAATAAATCTTTAGGATACCGCTCTCATACAGAAGGTAGATTTAATTATGCAATAGGTAGTGCAGCTCATGCTGAGGGTTGGGATAATACTGCTGGTATAGGTTGGCGTAAGATTTCGAGTATTGATGCGAACAATAAGCAGTTTGTTTTATTTAACACCAGTAAACTTGCAGTAAATGATGTATATTCTATATATGAGTCGAATTCTCATCAAGTAATTCCTAAAATCGGTAAGATAACTTCCATAGATGCTACTACTAACACAATTACAGTTGATACCTCATTTGAGGTATCTGAAGGTAAAGAGTATTATTTAAGTATTTTTAAAAAGCCAGATTTGGTGCCCTTTTTTGACATCACTGATGCAAGTGTTGCCATTACTAATGGTAACATAACAGGTGTTGCCGCACACGCAGAAGGTGAATATACCGTAGCTATTGGAGATGCTGCACACGCAGAAGGACGGGAGACAATAGCTGGTGATATTAATAGTCATGCAGAAGGATTAAGAACTCAAGCATTAGCTTCTTGTGCTCATTCGGAAGGAGCAGATACTAAAGCAACTGGAGAGTTTGCTCACGCTGAAGGCACATCTACTATAGCAAGTGGATTAGGTGCTCATGCAGAAGGATACAAAACCGAAGCATCTGGTAAATATGCTCATGCTGAAGGCAATATGACTCACGCTACAGGTGCTCGTAGCCACGCAGAAGGATATAGCACTGAAGCTATTGGAAACTATTCTCATGCAGAAGGATACAAAACCGAAGCGTATGGTGAACGCTCCCATGCAGAAGGATTTCAAACACAAGCAACAGGATTTGCAGCTCATGCTGAGGGTTATTCAACACAAGCAACAGCTAGTTCTGCTCATGCTGAGGGTTATTCAACAGTAGCAAGTAAAACTTATGCTCATGCAGAAGGATTTGAAACTCAAGCAAAAGCTGCTTATTCTCACGCTGGCGGCAAGAATACTATAGCTTCGGCTGAAGCTCAGACTGCTATCGGTAAGTTTAATGCTGAAGATGCTAATGCCTTATTCATCGTTGGTAATGGTGAATCTGAAAATGCTCGTTCTAATGCTTTTGAAGTTCTTACGGATGGTAGAGCAATAATAGGTAAAGCACCTGAAGAAGATATGGACGTTGCTAATAAGGGCTATGTAGACAAAGCGCTCAACTCTTTTGGTAATATTACAGAAGCACAGGCAACTCAGGTTGAAACAATCAATTCTACTAACGCTAGTTTTAATGGAACGTATGCTTCACTTACAGGAAAGCCTACTGTACCTACTGCTCTTTCGCAGCTTAAACAAAGTACAAGCTATAGAACGGTAACAGATGCGGAGAAAGCTGCTTGGAATGACAAAATGGGAGTAGGCTCTAAATACTATTTGAGCATTGGTGATACATTGGAAACAGGATTGTGGTATATCGAACTTCATGGCGAAGTTTCACATTTCCCACTAAGGGTATGCTGTCCATTGGGAGTCGTAAGAGTTGATGCTACTCCAAAGATTATATATTGCCCGACATTCGATAGAGACTTTGTACTGTATAACGGCGGTCAAGAAATCGCTATCACAAAGCATAATACTATGACAAACGACTATGGAGGCATTAGTCAAGTCGTTGCTTATAAGTTATCGTAATTTTTCAATTTAATAAAAAAACAACACTAAAAGGAGGAAAAGGTGAATATTCAGCTTTTTAGAAACAAGACCGGACTTATATACGGCGGTGACAATAAACGAATTAGGTGCGATAAGGTTGGAGTGCTTAAGATCGGAAACTGTGAGATAAATGTGTCCGACGAAGACTGTGTTATGCCTATTATATTTTACGGAGCATCAGGAGACTATGCCGCAACATATATCTCAGACGGTGATACTTATACACTCGAGCGGGTGTCGGTACGCAATGGGCGTATATTGCCGCCCTCTTCTGCAAGAGTGGAGCTTATGGAGCTTCACGTCAGAGCTGATACAGCAGAGAAGGAACGCGATGACATCAAAGCTGACATTGACAAACTCAAAAAAATATTTGACACCGACTCACTTAACTTTTTAATTAAATAAGGAGAAACAAAATGAAAAAAATACTTGCAGTTATTCTTGTGCTTATGCTCTTCTGTGCGTTGCCTCTTGTAGCTTACGCCGAGGGAGAGACGGTAGAGGAGGGGGATTCTACCCTCGAAGAGGAAACGGTCGCAGAGGGCGAAATTTCAGCCTCTGAGACTGAGAAAATAGCAACCGAGTGGGATCACCTTAAAAATCTGTTTTCGGAAAACTTTGAGGATTGGATACTCTCTCATCTTGAGGAGATATCGGTCGTTGTTACTCTTATTATGTCTTGCTTCTATCAGAAGAGGAAGCATAAGTTGCTTAATAGGTCCATGGGTACGCTGAATAACAATGCTATTACGGTGGCGAAGGATTCTACGAGCTTTATGGGGGATGCACTTGCACAGATGCGGGATGCCTCGGGTGCGGTTGTTCAGTATGACGAGCAGATAAAGGCTCTGCTTGAGGCTTATAAGACTACGGCAGAGGAAAAGGCTTTACTTGAGAGGGAGTTTGTTGAGATAAAGAACTATCTCAAGATCGAGAGCAAATCTGTCACAGAGCTTTCCAACGAGATAGCGGAGCTTATTGCACTTGCTAATGTTCCCAACTATAAAAAAGAAGAGCTTGGCGCACGTCACGTTGCTGCTGTTAATGCTATAATCGAAGCCGAGGAAAAGGCTGAAATCGAGGCTGAAAATGCGGCTAAAATGTTGCTTCCGGCAACCACCGAGGAGGTGAAGGAAGATGTCGGAGAAGAAGCGTAAAACACTATATAAAGTGTTCAAGGTTTTATCTATAATCATATCTTGCAGTTTGCCTATCTATGCGGTGTTGGAGCATTTTCCCATATGGACGGTGAGGCACGGGGCAGGGCATTCGGTAGGTGCAGGCGGTATTATCTGCCTTATCGTGCTTGCCGTCATATTCCGAAAGACCGTCTTTGACTGTATGCAGGACAAGATGAAGCTCAGGCATGCTCCGCCTCTTGTTGTATGGCTCGTTATGCTTATCGTGGCATATATCCTGTTGTATATCAGCAAATTCATTCAGGACCTTACAACCGTTTTTTGGATGGGACTTGTTGGCTCTGCTATAGGTACTGTTCTTACATATATAGCGGAAAACCGCTACGGAAAGAAGGAGGACGAGAATAATGGAACTTGAGAAAATACAGGAAGCGAGTGACCGGGTAGCTGACTTTCAAAAGGATTATAACGTAAAGTCAAAGAGCTTTGCCCATATTCTCGGAAAGAATTTAACTCTGTTTATATGTATGCTCGTTCCCCTGCTCCTTATAGGCTTTGTTTGGACAGACTTTGGTAATATCGTTATCAGCACGTATATGATAGGAGATGGCATTACTACCGTGTTGCTATTTTCCGTTGGCGAGATAATGATGATACGTCTCGGTACTGACGGAGGAAAGCTTGATACAGAGTATGTTGAAGCAAAGGGCGAGTTTGACGATTTGTTTACTAAGGTCGGGGATATTGGCACTCTTCTTATGGGTATATTCTGCGATTGGCAGATAGACGTTGAGATGCAGCAGGCTGTTCATTTCAGGCTCAGGATGCTTCGCATAACTCCAAAGATGTGGGAGGAGATTAAAGACCTTCCAAAAGAGAAGCTTCGTGCTAAGTATGGATGGAACAAGGCGAGGAAGCTAGAGAAGATTCGGCAGCTCAAGCCGATAGAGCTTAACGAGGCTATTCTTCTTTATAACGGAGAGTATACTGCGAGAGGCGGCGTTCCCCTTTCGGGCGATCAATATCTCCATAGCAGAAAGAATATCATTGAGACGGCTTTTGCTATTCTGTTCACGGGACTTTTGTCCGTTTCGATAGCTATAACTCTTACAAAGGATATAACGCTTGCGAGAGTTATATATACCGTATTCAAGCTGACGATGCTCCTCTTTAGAATGGCTAAAGGCTACGACAAGGGAGCGAGAGCATATAACACTGTTGAGGTGAGACAGTATAAAGCGAGGTCTAACTATCTAAGACAATATGTTAAGTTCGTCGAAGAAAAAATCTATATGAAGCTTGGTGATAAATACGGAGACATTACCTCTTTCGTTGCAGATGAGCCAAAGATTAACCACGAATAATCAAACGAAAATAAAAGCACCCCAAATGGGTGCTTTTTGTGTGCTGATGATAGTTATAATAAAAAGGGATTAGGGCCGCCAAGGGCTGTGATTATCATGCCTGCAAGCTTAGGGTTAGGATTTGCTATTTTTACCGGGTACTGCAGCTTTTTTTCATAAATCCACATAAATTATCCTCTACCTCTCTTCTCGGGGGCACCGTTTCCTACCTGCCAGGGCCAGGGAGCGTTTACCCAGGTCCATGTATCGGGATTTGTAACTCCGCTTGCTACCAGGGGGCCGAACTTTTCGTGATAAATTTCATAAAGCATATCAAGCGCCTCTATTGTTTGCTGATAGTAGTCAAGGGCTTTCTGCGACGAGGGGTGAGTGTCGAGAAACAGCTCAAGCTCCACCTTAACAAAGGAGAGTGCGCGGATTTCTTCAAGAAGCTCGGCGGCGCTCATATTCTCGTAACGCTCTTTTGATATGCGGCTGGGCGCTCTCGTGTAGTCGTTAGCCGTACCGTGCATATTTTCGCCGTAATCTTCGTTAATATTCTGCATATTTTGCGGCAGGTTATTTCTTCTTTCCTTATTCATTTCCGTAGACCTCCATAGGCTTATAAAGCTCTTCAAAAAGAGTTCCGTGTGCCAGAGCATCCTTAGACGAATAAAGGAGTCTGAAACGCTGGTCGGGGGAATAAACATATGCAAGGGGCGCACCCTCTAACTTAGAGCAGCCCTCGGAATAGCTCATGTCTCCATTCCCTGAATTTTCCCCGCCTACAGAATTACACCTTATTACAGCGGCTCTGCCATAGGCGGTGCGGTCTACCGCGGGATAACCGTTCTGATTTTTTAACATTTTTTCGTTTCCTTTTTCTTTTTGCGGCTTGCGCCGCTATTTTTATTGTATGAAAAAGCGCAAATTCCGTGTTTTTTTGTCTACCGCTTCACATCTCTTGACTTAATCGGAAAAATGTTATAAAATAGAAGGGTAAACTAATTTTTCGGAGTGTTTTATGGGCGCGGTTTATGATTTTGAAGAAGAAAAGCTCATCGTTGGTGTGATTTACAGCGACAGAGAGCTTATGGAGAGGGCTATTGCCATTCTGGTCGAGGAGTTTGGCGAAATTGAGGATGTCAGCGAGGAATTCTCATTCTCTAAGGGATTTTCCGACTACTATGACGAGGAAATGGGCGGTGAGGGCCTGAGAAGAATTTACAGCTTTAAAAATACTGTCGACCCTGCAAGACAGGCGGATATAAAGATAAGAACCAACGAGATTGAAAATATGCTTTCGGTAGGCGGCGGCAGACGTGTTAATCTTGACCCGGGATTTATCAACCACGGCAGGCTCTTGCTGGCTACTACAAAAAAAGCGGGCTTCCGCATTCCATTAAAAGACGGAATTTACACCGAGATGACCCTCTTTTTTGCAAGAGGACAGTGGCATAAGCTCCCCTGGACATACAGAGATTATCAATCCGAAAGGGTGCAGCGATTTATCACCGAGGTTAGACACAAATATCTGTTACAGAGAAGAAAAAGCATAGCTGAAAATGTAAAAAAATAAAGTAAAAGCACAAAAACACATTGTTTTTTTTCGGCGTTTTTTTGCAGCGAAAAACATTCACTAAAGCTTACTGTCCGGCTATTGACAAAGTTATGTAATTGATGTATAATATACTGGTAATTAAATAAAAAGAAGGAAAGAAAAATGAGAGAATACAATCTTCTTAAAACAAATGACCCTGAAATTTATGCTGCCGTTATGTCAGAGACCTCAAGACAGAGGAACAAAATTGAGCTTATTGCTTCCGAGAACTTCGTATCCGAGGTTGTTATGGAGGCTAACGGCACAACTCTTACCAACAAATATGCCGAGGGCTATCCCTCTAAGAGATATTACGGCGGATGCGAGCATGTAGACGTTGTTGAAACTATTGCTATCGAGAGAGCAAAGGAGCTGTTCGGCGCAGGATATGCTAATGTTCAGCCCCACTCGGGTGCACAGGCTAATATGGCTGTGTTCTTCGCTCTTCTTGAGACAGGTGACACCGTTCTTTCTATGAATTTGGCTCACGGAGGCCACCTCTCTCACGGCTCGCCTGTAAATATGTCGGGTAAGTATTGGAACATTGTTCCATACGGTGTTTCTGAGGCTGACGGCAGAATTGACTATAACGAGGTTGAAAGACTTGCTACCGAATGCAAGCCTAAGCTCATTCTTGCAGGCGCTTCCGCATACCCCAGAATTATCGACTTCAAGAGATTTCGCGAGATTGCAGACAAGGTAGGCGCTTACCTTATGGTAGATATGGCGCATATTGCAGGTCTTGTTGCAACAGGTGCACACCCCTCGCCTGTTCCATACGCTCACGTTACCACAACCACCACTCACAAGACCTTAAGAGGTCCGAGAGGCGGTCTTATTCTCACTAACGACGAGGAGCTTGCAAAAAGAATAAACAAGGCAATCTTCCCCGGTATTCAGGGCGGTCCTCTTATGCACACCATTGCGGCAAAGGCGGTTTGCTTCGGTGAGGCTCTTAAGCCCGAATTTAAGGCTTATGCCGATCAGATAGTGAAGAATGCGGCAGCTCTTGCTAAGGGACTTCTCGCAGAGGGTTTTAAGCTTGTTTCGGACGGTACAGACAACCACCTTATGCTTGTTAACCTTACAGGAATGAAGGTTGACACAGGTAAAGAGGCTGAGCATCTCCTTGACGAGATTGGTATTACCTGCAACAAGAATGCAATTCCCTTTGACCCAAAAAGCCCCTTCATCACCAGCGGAGTTCGTCTTGGCACAGCGGCTACCACCACTCGCGGCTTTAAGGAAGAGGACATGGCTGAAATCGCAAAGATTATCGGTATGACTCTTAAGGACTATGAGAATAACGCAGAGGAGGCAAAGAAGCGCGTTGCTGCCCTTTGCGAAAAATATCCTCTTTACGAATAATATCAAAACAGGGCGGGGGGCTTGCTCCCGCCCTGTTTCAAACCCCAACACCTTGTCTCCTATCCGCAAAATTTAGAAAAAAATTAAAAAAATTCAAAAACCCTCTTGACAAAAGGGATTTAATCGTGTATAATACCATAGGTATCCTAAGACAGCAGGTTCCGGTAAAAGCGTAAGGCTTTCCTGCCGAGGTGAAGAAAACTTAAATATTAACGTATTTTTGTTGTCCTTTTCTCGGGAGGTAGTGTGCCTTTTTCGGAAAAGGATGTTTTTTATTGATTTTTTATGGAGGTGAAACAATGCCAAGCAATAAGATTCTTGAAGAAAAGAAGCAAGTCGTTGAAACACTCGCCGCTAAGATGCAGTCCGCACAGGCAGGCGTACTTGTTAAATACGAAGGCATTAAGGTTTCTGAAGACACCGAGCTCCGTGCAGCTCTTCGTAAGGCCGGTGTAGAATACACCGTTATGAAGAACACCCTCACAGGCAGAGCATGCGACATCGCAGGCTACAGCGATATGAAGCAGTACCTTTCCGGTATGACCGCTATCGCAATCAGCCAGGAAGATCCCCTCGCTCCCGCAAAGATCATGAAGCAGTTCGCTGACAAAATTGAGTGCTTTGAAATCAAGGCAGGTTTTGTTGACGGAGGCGTTCTTGACCAGGCAGGCGTTGAGTCTCTCGCAGCTACTCCTTCTAAGGAAGTTCTTATCGGCAAGATGATGGGCAGTCTTCAGTCTTCCCTTTACAGCTTTGCTTATGTACTTCAGGCTATTATCGACAAAGACGGAGAGGCAGCACCCGCAGAGGATGCAGCTCCCGCAGAAGCTCCCGCAGAGGCTTAATTTCTGCACTACATTATTAAATTAAAAATAATACGAAAATTTCGGAGGATTTTAAAATGAACGAAAAGTCTACTCAGATCCTTGAGCTTGTTAAGGGTCTTACCATTCTTGAACTCGCAGATCTCGTAAAGGCACTTGAGGAGGAATTCGGCGTATCCGCAGCTCCCGTTGCAGTAGCAGCAGCTCCCGGCGCTGCAGCAGCAGCTCCCGTTGAGGAGAAGACCGAGTTCGACGTTATCCTTAAGAACGCTGGCGCTTCCAAGCTCAACGTTATCAAGGTTGTTCGTGAGCTTACCGGTCTTGGTCTTAAGGACGCTAAGGACCTTGTTGAGGCTGCTCCCAAGACTCTCAAAGAGGGTGTTGCTAAGGATGAGGCTGACAAGATCGCTGAACAGCTTAAGGCTGCAGGCGCAGAGGTTGAAGTTAAGTAATTTCATCTCCCTAATAAAAAAAGACGGTCACCTGCAGGCCGTCTTTTTTTGTTGAGCACGTACCCCAACATTTATTATAGAACTAACAAATAGTTGTTGACGGTCTGCCGCTTTCGCAGGCCGTTTTTTAATTTTTACCCAAAAAAGACAAAAACTATTTACAATTTCGACAATATATGATAAAATAAGTGACGTATTACAAAACAAAAAACTTAAGAAGGAAAAGAATAATGAACAGTTCAAAAACTTTAAAGCTCTTTGTTTTCGCGCTTTTTCTTATTATACTTGTGTCCGCTTTTGCAGTTGCAAGCGGGGCTGGTGAGCAGGTTGTTCCTAAAATCGTAGGAAAGAATATTTTCTATAACGATAAAACGGCAATACAGTTTGCGGTATCTCCTGTTGGGATTGATAAAAATGATGTAAGGCTTATTGTAACAAAAGCCGACGGTATCGAAAAAACAATATCCGAATATAAGGAATCAACGGTGTCGGTAAATGGCATAAGCGGAGCGCTGGTTTTCACAATAGAGGGAGTTCCGGCAAGCGCGGTATGTGATAATGTTACTGTTGTTGTTAAGTCCGGCGATAGAGAAAGCGAGCCTCTTAGCTATAGTGTAGCCGAATATTTCTTTGAGCGTCTTTATTCTGACGGGATAATAAACGCATCCTCGGATGATGCCCTTGCCACAAGACAAAAATCTCTTTATCTTAATTATCTTGCCTATGCCGAAAGCTCTCAGGAGCTGTTTAAAAATTATTACGGAGAGCAGAATATTACTCTCGTTTCGGAATATAGCTACATAGGCGGAAGTCATGCTGTTCTTGCCAATAAGACCGATTCAATGCTTTCTGCCAACAGCTTTGAAACAACCGTTAC
Organism: Eubacteriales bacterium; assembly: GCA_045658565.1. Lineage (GTDB taxonomy): Bacteria > Bacillota > Clostridia > Oscillospirales > CAG-272 > UBA1740. The sequence goes on along the minus strand of JAZOVF010000004.1, from coordinate 81,044 downwards.
CGCAGACGAGACCCTTTCCGGTGATAAAAGATTTTTGGACAAGTGGACCGTTACCGCCTATGGCGAAGAAATAACTGCAAAAGTTATTGATGACGGTGACAAAATAACGGTTAGCGGACAAATGTCGCTATCTCCCGTTTATTCCGACGCTAAGGGTGAATACTTCCTTTCTTCAGAGGCGGGTGGCCGTTATGATTATGACAAAATTACTCAAATTTCGTCGTCTACTACATCCTACATCGGAAAAACAGGGCGATTTGAGATAGCCGACGGCTCGCTCCGTTTTGAGGACGGCGATGCGGAGAATCAAGCGATGATTGCTAAATACGAGCAGGCATATCCCTCATCTTATAATGTAACGGTGTTTGAATTTGATTTCATGCTTAACGATGCAGGCAGCTCTTATCCTCTCCAAATAAAGATTGCAAATCAGACCTATACAATTTATTGCAGCAACGGCTATAATGCATCATACGGAACAGGGCATAAGCTATGTATGAAGGTTGGAGGCGCATACATTCCTCTCGGTACTCCGATAGGTGAGTGGTCTACAATAAGATTTGAGCATTATTATGATAATACAACTCTGAAGGTGTTTGTAAATAACAGGTTTGTTTATGACATTTTTACCAATAAGGGAAGCGAAGCAGCTCCTATGATATACCTTACCTCCTATGAGCGCGGAACAGATACAAATGCCGACCTTTACATAGATAACGTATATGTCGGACATCTTACAAAGACCTTTGTTAAAGGCGACCCCGCGGCAGCCGAAAAATAACTGTATGTCAAAAAACGCCCGATAGTGTAAAGCTGTCGGGTGCTTTTGCTTGTGTTAACAATAAAAAGCGGGTAGCCCAAACTCACATCTGTGCTACCCGCTAAATTAAATCATTTTTCGGCGTCAAAGCCTCTTTTAAAACATTTCATAACCTAAATTATATATTATCGCGTTTAATTGTTTTGTGATAAATAAAACCTATTCGATATAAAGTACCGTTTCTTTTTGTTATCTGCTTTTGCAGACTGTATATTTGTGTCTTTTTATCACACTGATATTATTCTGTTTTTTCGGATACCTGTCGCAATGCACAAAACACGCGCTATTTTGCCATTCTCAAAGCGGCAGGTATTAAAGTGGAAAGGTTCTTCGTTAAGCTGCATTGGCGTATCCTCCGTTTCTTTTATTGAGCCTTTAAAACAATCTGATTAAATTATTTCCTTTTCTTTTTTTATTTCGTTTTGTTCTTTCGACTTTTCGATTGTCTCTTTGGCTTCTTGCATCTTAAATATAACATATTTCTTTTCGCTTGTCAATAGTTTTTTTGAAAAATATCTAAAGTTTTTTTGAAATATTTTTGCAACTTGTACAAAATAACCAAAATCAAGCGCACCAGACTGTTTTTCTTACACAAAAAGCGCTCCGACGAAGTTTAATCGGAGCGCTTTCGATATTATGTTTCAAAACGAAAACTGTTTATTTTTGTTCGGGGCTGGGAAGAGCCTCGGAACGTCGAACAATAGTAAGCGGAGCTTTTTTGTTTACGAAATCAGCGGTGATGATGATTTTTTCTACATCCTTTTCGGAGGGCAGGGAATACATTGGCTCAAGCATTATCGACTCCATAATAGAGCGAAGTCCTCTTGCTCCTGTTTCTCTCTCAACTGCCAGCTGTGCAATAGCGGCAAATGCCTCTTCCTCAAATTCAAGCTCTATTCCGTCCATTTTCAGGAGCTTTACATACTGCTTTGAAAGAGCGTTTTTAGGCTCTTTTATTATTCTAACAAGAGCATCCTTGTCAAGATTGTCAAGCGACACGATTACGGGAAGTCTGCCTACAAGCTCGGGGATAAGTCCGTATTTTACCACGTCGTGGGCGATAACATCCTTGTAAACACCCTTTTCGACCTTTTCTTTTTTTGTGGTCTTGTCGGTGTTAAAGCCTATTTGCTGTGAGCCTTTACGCTTTTCAATAATAGACTCAATTCCGTCAAATGCTCCGCCGCAGATAAAGAGAATATTCTTTGTGTTTATCTGAATAAACTCCTGGTTTGGGTGCTTTCTGCCGCCCTGGGGAGGCACGTTTGCCACAGTTCCCTCAAGAATTTTAAGAAGAGCCTGCTGAACACCCTCGCCCGAAACGTCACGGGTGATAGAGCGGTTTTCGCCCTTTCGGGATATCTTGTCTATCTCGTCGATATAGATAATTCCGTGCTCGGCTCTCTCAACATCATAGTCGGCAGCCTGAATAAGTCTTAACAGAATGTTTTCAACATCCTCGCCAACATATCCCGCCTCGGTAAGAGTTGTTGCATCTGCGATAGCAAAGGGAACTTTAAAACTTTTAGCTAAAGTTTGTGCAATATAGGTTTTACCAACACCGGTAGGACCGAGAAGAAGAACATTTGACTTTTGAATCTCAATTCCGTCATCGGGAGTATCGTTTACAAGCCTTCCCGCCTTTTTGCGGTTCTTTTCAGCCTCCTCAATAGTGAGAATACGCTTATAGTGGTTGTATACCGCAACAGCGAGAGCCAGCTTTGCATCATTTTGTCCTATAACATGCTCGTCGAGCATCGCCTTAATCTCTTTGGGGCGGGGCAGGGTGTCAAAGCTTAATGCCTCTGCCTCGTCAGTCTGCTCCAGCGACTTGAGGTGCTCCTCTATAAAATCCGAGCACAGCTCTATACAGCTGTCGCAAATATATGTCTTTCCGTCCCTTGCGGGAATAAGAAAGCTGACCTCTGCTTCGCTCCTTCCGCAAAAGGCGCATTCGCGAAGTACGTCCGTTTCCTTTTCAGCCATAACTTAAATATCCTTTTTAGTAATAACCTTGTCAACAAGACCGTATTCGAGGGCTTCCTCAGCAGTCATAAAGTTGTCGCGCTCGGTATCCTTCTCAATGGTTTTCAGGGGCTTGCCTGTCTGCTCGGAGAGAAGCTGATTAAGCTTTGCTCTGATTCTTATAATATGGTCTGCGTGAATCTTTATGTCACTTGCCTGACCCTGCATACCGCCGAGAGGCTGATGAATCATAACCTCGGCGTTGGGGAGAGCATATCTCTTGCCCTTTGCTCCGCTGGAGAGGAGGAATGCGCCCATAGATGCCGCCATACCGACACAGATTGTGGGTACGTCACACTTGATGTAGTTCATAGTGTCATAAATAGCCATACCTGCAGAGATAGAGCCGCCGGGGCTGTTTATATAAAGATGTATGTCCTTGTCAGGGTCCTGTGCCTCAAGATAAAGAAGCTGAGCCACAACCAGAGATGCTGTAACGTCGTTTACTTCATCAGAAAGAAAGATAATTCTGTCATTCAAAAGTCTTGAATAAATGTCATAAGAGCGCTCACCTCTGGAGGTTTGCTCAACAACAACAGGTACAAGTGCCATGTGTTTTTCCTACCTTTATTATTATTTTATAACAGCCGACAGTCTGTTAAAATGTTACGACCGTCGGCTGATGTTATTTTATTAAATTATTCTGCCTTAGGCTCTGCCTTTTTCTTTGCGGTAGTAGTCTTTTTTGCGGCAGGCTTCTTTGCTGCGGGCTTTTCCTCAGCGGGAGCCTCAGCTGCCTCCTCTGCGGGCTTTGCTGCAGCCTTCTTCTTGGGAGCAGCCTTCTTCTTAGCGCCAATCTTAGCGTTGTCCTTAACGAACTTCATAGCAGCGCCAACAAGCATGTCAGCCTTGATATCCTCGGCAGCGATCATTCCCTTAACCTGCTCAAGCTCTACGCCGTAAGCCTCGGAAATTCTCTTGTACTCGCCCTCAATCTCCTCCTCGGAAACCTGAAGATTCTCAAGAGAAGCAATCTTCTCAAGAGCAAGACGCATCTTAACCTGCTTTTCAGCCTGAGGTCTCATCTGCTCTCTGAGAGCCTCGAGAGTAAGGCCGGTATACTTGAAGTAAGTAGAAAGGTCAAGGCCGTTCTGACGGAGACGGTTGTCATAGTCGCGAACAAAGTTCTCGGTTTCAGCCTGGAACATAACCTCGGGAATCTCAGCTACGAGCTTTTCCATAAGAGCCTCAGCAAGAGCGTTCTCAACCTCTGCGTCTGCCTTATCCTCGTTTCTCTTTACCATTTTAGCCTTGATGTCGGCTTTATATTCATCAAGTGTATCAAATTCTGAAACATCTTTTACGAATTCATCGTCAAGAGCGGGAAGCTCCTCAACCTTAAGGGCGTTGAGCTTGGTCTTGAAGATAGCTGCCTTGCCTGCAAGCTCCTTTGCGTGATACTCCTCGGGGAAGGTAACATTAACGTCAAACTCCTCGCCGACAGTCTTTCCTACAATCTGCTCCTCAAAGCCGGGAATGAATGCGCCTGAGCCGAGAGTAAGGTCATGACCCTCGCCCTTGCCACCGTTGAAGGGAACACCGTCAACCGAGCCTTCGTAGTCGATATTTGCAATATCGCCCATAGCAGCAGCTCTGTCGGTTACATCAACAGTTCTTGCATTTCTCTTTCTTGCATTTTCAACCTCTGCGTCAACGTCAGCGTCAGAAACTGCATCAACCTTTTTCTCAACAGCGATGCCTGCATAACCCTCGATAGTAACCTCGGGCTTAACAAAGCCAATTGCCTTAAGAACTATATCACCGTCGTTTGAAACAAGGTCAAACTGGGGCTGACCAACAATATCAAGGCCTGCTTCCTTAACAGCCTCTTCAAAAGCGTCGGGAATGCAAGCATTGATAGCATCCTCAAAGAACACGCCCTTGCCGTAGTACTTTTCGATAATAGACTTGGGAGCCTTTCCCTTTCTGAAGCCGGGAACGGTTATAGACTTAACCTGCTTCTTGTATGCTTCGTTTTCAGCTTTTTCGTAAACTTCCTTGCTTACGGAGAATTCCATAGTAAATCCGGACTTCTCGGTAAGTTCCTTTTTAATAAGGCTCATTTCTTTTCCTCCAAGAGAGACATTTATTTTATTTTAATAATAAACTTAGCTAACCACATCATTTTACACCAAATTTTGGCTTTTGTCAAGATGTCTAAATAAATTTTATAATTTTCGTTACTATTTAACGATTTTGGGAATAAACTTCAAGTAGTCTGCCGACACAATGCTCATTTCTATACCGTCATAAACGAATGTCGGAGCTACTGTGTAGTTTCCGTGTATGTGTCCGTAATAGACCTTTTTTATGCCGTATTCTCTTAGCAAGCTCATAAGCCCCTCGGATTCCTTACCGTTCCAATAAGGGGGAAAGTGCATAAAAACTATTATTTCCTTGCCCGACTCCTCCTTAAGCCTTGCCGCTGCATCAAGACTTGCTTTCAGCCTTAAGCACTCTCTGTTAGAGAGCTTTTCAAAATCGGCATTGTCAGGCGCATTTGTCGCATCGCTGTCATTATACCAGCCGCGGGTGCCGGCTATTATCACCTCGTCAAGCTCGTGAGCATTGTTGAAAAGAAAATCAATGGTTGTAATTCCGCACTTTTCAAAAAATGCCCTGTGCTTTTTCATAGTGCACCACCAGAAGTCGTGGTTGCCCTTGCCGAGAATTTTTTTACCCGGCAGGGAGTTAAGAAATTTAAGGTCAGACTCTGCCTCTTCAAGAGATAGCGCCCAGGATACATCACCGGGGATGATAACCGTGTCGCCCTCTTCAACAAGGCGGCGCCAGTTGACCTCTATTCTGTTAATATAATCAGCCCACCTCTGTCCGAAAACCTCCATAGACTTGTTAGTCTTATCAAGAGTGGAGAGATGCAGGTCTGCTATTGTATAAAGAGCCGTAAAACATCACTCCTTTCTCTTAGTTTTTGTGTTTACGGAATAAATGACATAAATCGCGGTAATAATTACTATGCCAAAAGGCAAAAAGTAAAGAGAGGTACAAATAATGGAAAACAAGAATCAGAAAACAGACGCAAGCTGCGATATGAACAAGCAGATCAAGGGAATTGTATGTGATGTAAAGAACTGCGTATACCACACCACCCATAACAGCTGCTGCGCAGGTACGATTGCGGTAGGTCCTAAGGATGCTACATGCTCGGCAAATACAAACTGTGCAACCTTTAAGCCCAAGGAGTGCTGATTATTTCAGCGCAAAACCCCTTACAGTACTCTTCATTTCCGTGCGCTCTATAATTTCGGTATGAATTGCCTTCTTTGTAAGAATTCCTGCAAGAGGCGCGGGAATATCCACAGAGGTGTATTTGTTAAGCTCCTCGAGAGCCATAAGGTCATCCTCCGGCTTTGAGCCTGTAAGAGAAAGAAGAACGTCTGCCGCAAATTTATAGGGAGATGCGGTTGAAACAACAAGCATCTTGCATTCAGTCTTGTAGTCATCTGCATAGCGCTCTGCTGCGTTAACGGCAACGGATGTGTGGGTGTCTATAAGGCTGTTTGATTTTTTATAAACCTCGGCAACAGTAGCTTTACAAAGCTCCTCGTCGGTAAAGTATCCGACAAAGTGCTCCTGCACCTTAGATAGCTCCTCGGCAGTAAGCTGATATCTTCCCTCGTCGGCAAGCTTCTTCATATATTCTGCGGTTTTTTCCTTGCCCAAAAGAACATAAATAAGACGCTCAAGGTTAGAGGATATAAGAATATCCATAGAGGGAGAAATTGTCGGGTGGAAGTCGCGGTTTTTGTTATATTCACCGGTTTTTATAAAGTCGGTCAGAACATTGTTCATATTGGAGGCACAAACAAGCTTTCCTATCTTTACTCCCATCAGCTTTGCAATAAAGCCTGCAAAGATATTGCCGAAGTTTCCTGTGGGAACACAAACATCTATTGTTTCGCCAAGCTCGATAATGCCGCTTTTGTACATATCGCAGTATGCCGAAATATAATAAACTATCTGAGGAACAAGTCTGCCCCAGTTAATGGAGTTTGCGCTGGAGAGGAACACACCGCCCTCTGAAAGCTCCTTTGCAAAATCCGAGTCGGAGAATATAGTCTTAACTCCTGTTTGAGCATCGTCAAAGTTGCCTACAATTCCCGAGACCGAAACATTTTTACCCTCCTGGGTCTGCATCTGCAGCTTTTGCACACGGCTTACTCCGTCGATAGGGTAAAATACCTTTATTTTAGTTCCGGGAACATCGCGGTAGCCCTCAAGAGCCGCCTTTCCTGTGTCACCCGAGGTTGCAACAAGAATAAGCGCCTCGCGGCTCTCGTCACACTTCTTTAAGGCTCTCGAGAAGAGTCTCGGCATAATCTGAAGAGCCATATCCTTAAAGGCACAGGTAGGACCGTGCCATAATTCAAGCATATATCTGTCGTTTCCGAGAGAGCTGACAGGCGCGGGGGAGGGGATAAACTTGTCCTCGGAATATGCTCCCTTGGCATCCTCCAAAAGCTCCTCGTAGGTATAGTCGGTAAGGAAGAGCGAAAGAATTTTTGCAGCTCTTTCGGGATAGGCAAGCCCTGCAAGCTCCTTTATAAAATCAAGTCCTATTTCGGGAATGCTCTCGGGCATATAGAGACCGCCGTCTGAAGCAAGTCCTGTCTTTATTGCATATGCAGAGCTGACGCCATAAGACTCTGCGCCTCTTGTGCTTACGTATTTCATTTTATTTCCTTTCTTGGTGGGGTTTTGTGTATGCTGTATTCAAGTCAAAGGTGCCTAAAAGATGCTTTATTTCCTTTGGCTTTTTTCTGTTTTCTTCAAGAAAAACCTCGATAATGTCAAATCTTGACCTTGCATTATGCCGATTGTGACTTAAGTAATATGAGGCTGCGCGAATAATCCTTCGTTGCTTTTCGGGAGTAACAGCCGATGCGGGGCGAGGCTCCTTTGGATTCTCGTGCCCCAATGTCCTTGTCTTTACCTCAACAAAGGCGATAAGATTGTCCTTCTTCGCAATTATGTCTATTTCGGCATTGTCTGTCACAAAATTTCTTTCAAGTATACGGTAGCCTTGCCGTCTCAGATATTTAGCGGCAGCCGCCTCGCCGATGTTGCCCGTTTTGCGTTTCGGAGTAAGTATTTCAAGAATTTTCATTTGTCAAGAAATTTGAGAAAGCTTTTTCTGTAAATGGGAGCCGGACCGTGCTGTCTTACCGCATCCATATGCTCCTTTGTGGGATATCCCTTGTGCTTTGCAATACCGTACTCGGGATATGCCTTGTCAAGCTCTGTACATTGCCTGTCTCTTGTAACCTTAGCAAGTATTGATGCCGCCGCTATGGAATAGCTCTTAGCGTCACCCTTTACAACCGTCTCGGTAGGAATTTTAAAGCCGCGTGAGCAGTTGCCGTCTATCAGCGCAAAGTCTGCGGGAGAGGGAAGAGCCTCAACTGCCCTGCACATAGCAAGCATAGATGCATTGAGTATGTTTATATCGTCAATCTCCTCGGGTGAAGCCTCGGCGATAGCATAGGCAACAGCCTTTTCCTTGATTATGTCGAAGAGCTTTTCTCTCTTTTTTTCTGTCAACTTTTTTGAGTCGTTAAGCCCCTCTATAACAAGGTCTTTTGGCAGTATAACCGCCGCCGCAACAACAGGACCGCACAGAGGCCCTCTGCCTGCCTCGTCACATCCGCAAACTGCGCTGTAACCCTCGGCATAAAGTTTTTCTTCATATTCAAAGCTTGGCATAGTTACCTCTGTACTTGTTATGGTTTTTCAAGTGAAATACGGCCTATTTTTCCGCCCCTGAACTCGTCAAGGAGCATTTCAGCCGTTCTCTGATGATTTATCTCACCGCCGCTGATAAGAAAGCCGCGCTTTCTGCCTACAAGCTCAAAGAGGTCGTAGCCGCCAAGCCCCTGACACTCCACGTCCTTCAGCTTGTATCTTGTAAGAAATGCCTCTTTTGCGGTTTCGTAGAGTCTTAAGCAAAGGAGCATGGCAATCTCCTCGGTGTCGAGAATTCTGTCACGTATAGCTCCCGTCATAGCAAGATTTTCGCCAACTCGCTCATCCTCAAACTTAGGCCAGAGAACACCGGGCATATCAAGGAGGTCAAGCCCGATGCTTGTAGGCACCCATTGCTTTGTCATAGTAACACCCGGTCTGTCCTCAACCTTTGCCTTTTTGCTTCCCGCAATGCGGTTGATAAGCGAGGATTTTCCAACATTGGGAATTCCCACAATCATAGCCTTAAGGCGTCTGCCCGACATTCCCTTATCGTTATAGCGTTCTATTTTTTCGGCCAGCACCTCTTTTACCGCCGCCTCAAGGGAGTCTATTCCCATATTTGCGGTGGAGTCGATAATAACGGTCTTTTGTCCCCTTGCCAAGTAGTAGTCGCGCCACAGGCGGCTGATATCGGGGTCGGCAAGAGTTGCCTTTGTCAAAACTGTAATTTTGGGCTTTGTGCCTATAAGCCCCTCAATTTCGGGATTTTTTGAGCTATATGGAATTCTCGCATCAAGCAGCTCGAGAATTATATCAACCTCAGGCAAACACTCGCGCATCAAGCGCTTTGTTTTTGCCATATGGCCGGGGAACCACTGTATAGGATTTGTTGCCACTTGTCCGAGTCTCCTTTTTCAATAATTAAAATTTACTTAACCGTTCCTATTTTATCAAAGGGATAAATACGGAAGAGCACCTTGCCGAGAATACTGTCAACCTTAATTGTTCCGTGGGGGAAGGACGCCGAATCATAGGAATTGTTTCGGTGGTCACCGAGAACAAATACCTCGCCCTCGGGCACAATTACCGTTTTACCGTCATACGGTATTTTTCCGTCGATAAATACGTAATCGCTCTCGTCTATTTTTTCTCCGTTTACTTTTACGCCGCCTTTTCCGTCAACAGTTACCGTGTCGCCCGCAACAGCTATAACACGCTTAACATAAGGCTCTGTCTGACCTGCTGAATAATCGGCAAAAACAACAATGTCGCCTCTCTCTGGGGTGTAGAAGAGGTCGGAAATAATAAGATGCTCACCGTGGTGCAGGGTGTTCATCATAGACGGACCGTCTACTATCGTGTGCTTGAAGAAGAAGGTTGTTAAAACAAGCACTGCTGCCAGCGTGAAAATGAAAAGCTCCACAAAGTCAAAAATATTATCAATAATCCTTGGCTTTTCGGGGTCATAGATATCCTTTGATTCCTCAGGGTCGTCAAAAAACATCTCCTCCTCGGGGAGCATTTTCTCATCGATATTCATAGAGAGCTGAGGAGTGTCGCTGTCCTCGATAATCAAGCCTTCCTCGCCGCCTTCCTCAGCCTCTGTATCCTGCTTTTCGGATGTGCTTTCGGCTTCGCTAAGGCTGTCCTTTGAGAATGCTGCCTTTGCGGCAGAAAGTGTTTTTTTGATTACGTTTTTATAATCTGCAAGAAAATCGTCAAATCTGCCGTTTTCCTCTGTCTTGTCGGCAGGGGATAGGGGAGCGTCGTCGATAATAAGAGAGTCAAGAGAGGGAGCATCAAGAATATTATCCTCAACAGCTGTCTTTGAGTCTGTTATGCCTTCGCTTTTTTTGCCCGCATCTGTCTCTGATGTGCTTTCCGAAACGGGTGTCACGTCTTTTTTGCTTCGTCTTGGCTTAGGCTTCGCAATCTTTACTGCTTTATCTTCCTCCGGCATAGCTGCCGTCTGTTCAATATTCAAAATTTCGTCGGTATTTGCGGTGTTTTTTTTCTCGTCTTGCATAAGTTTACCGCCTTTCGATAATTATACAATCATAATTGTAACACAAATATGCCGAAAAAACAATATATATTTTAAATCTTAATAAAAAATATTTGAATTGACAAAGCAAACTTTTTGTGCTAAAATTACATAAGAATTCAGAAAAAGTGTTTAATTTAAAGGTGTTTTATGAAAAAATATTTCGGTTCTCTTGGGCGAACAGATATATTTGTCTGGGGGATTTCGATTTTACTGATTGTAATTTCCTACTTTCTTTCCCCTGCCGGCGGACTTATCAACAGTATAACCTCGCTTCTCGGTGTTACCGCAATTATATTTGTTGCTAAGGGGCAGGTTTTGGGGCAGGTGCTTCTTGCATCCTTTGCGGTCCTTTACGGTGTGGTTTCTTATTTTCAAGGCTACTATGGCGAAACGGCAATATGCATTTTTCTATCTCTTCCGCTTGCCGCCTTTGCTATAATTACCTGGTACAAAAATCCTTACGGCGATAGCGGTGAGGTCAGTATCCGCAGACTTAAATGGCGTGATTGGCTGTTGCTGTTACCCCTTACGGCTGTTGTTACAACCTTCATGTATTTTTTGCTTTCTTATCTCGGAACGTCAAACATAATATGGAGCACATTTTCTATCGCAACATCCTTCCTTGCCGCAGGACTTACGGTTTTGCGCTCACCCTACTTTGCTCTCGGGTATGTGTTTAACGATATCGTCTTGATAGTTCTATGGGTAAGCGCGGCGCTAGGCGACCCGTCGGCTATATCGATGGTGTTCTGCTTCCTTGGCTTTCTTCTTAACGACAGTTATAGCTTTGTCTGTTGGAGAATAAGGGAGAAAAAACAAAAAACGGCATAAAAACAAAGGCAGTCTCCAAAGTTTCAGGCTTAACAGAGACTGCTTTTTCTTTATGAATTTTCAATTATTTCCGCATTTTTGTGGGCAACCGACTTTATAAACGAATACTCTTCTTGGGATATGCTTTTAAGCTTCACGGCCTTCGGCTTTCCCCATATTCCGAAAAGACGGGGACCTACCCAGAAGTCGGTGGCAACCTGCTTGCCCATTGCATAAATCACGCTGAGGGAGGCTGACTTGGGCTTCATAAAAATAACCTTCATAGGGTGCTTTATAATGGCAAAAATCAGCTTTGGGTAGTGGGCTGTAATGTTGGTAAAGGTTATGCCCGGGTGGGCGATTGCTACCGTCGGGTCGTTCAGGGCTGTAAGCGAGTACATAAGAAAACGCTTAGCGTTTCCGTAAACAAGGCTGGATTTTTTTCTTAAAGAAAAGTCGGTGTCCGTTTTGTCAGCCTTGGAATATGTATGAGCAATACTGCCAACAGCAATTATTTTTCCGCCCCTTCTTGCCACCTTTTCTCTCAGCCTTTCGGCAAGATAGTAGGGGGAAGAAAAGTTTATCTGAAAAACATTGTTATATCCTGTGGAGCATTTCTTTCTCGGAATGTGGTACGCGCCTGCATTGAGGATAAGATAGTCGGGCGGCTCTTTTTCAAGCTCTTCCGCGGCCTCTATTACAGAGGCGATATCCTCAAGGTCAAGGTGAATGTATGCGGTTTTTAGGCTTGGAAACTCAGATTTTAATGCTTCGGCAAATTTCAGTGAGCGTTCTTTGTTTCTGTCAAGCATAACAAGAGATGCCCCGAGAGAAGCAAGGTGGCGGCAAAGAGCGTTTCCGAGGCCACCTGTTGCGCCGCTTATGGCGACAATCTTGCCCGAAAGATTCGGTGCATATTTTTTTAAATAAGCCGATGTATTCATTTTTCTCTCTTGAATTTTGCGCTGATTTTCTGAATCATGGAATCAAACATCTCGTTTAGCTTCACCGCATATATCATACTGAGTATAAATGCCGCAAGGGCTATGACAATAAGTGCGCCGATAACCCAAAGACCCCAGCCCTCATAGGGAATAAAAGTTCCCGACATAAAAATAAGAGTAGCGCCGATAGATGTTATTCTGGTAATAACCTGCATTACAACGAATACAGGAAATTTAACAGGAAGCATTCCCGCAACCGAGCAGAGCAGGTCATCGGGGAAAACAGGAAGAAGAAAAGCAAAGAAAAGAAAGACATTTTCTCTTCCCTTAAGCTTTGCAAGCCAGGTGTCGGCTGTCTCTTGACCTCCCGCAACCCAGTTTATGTACGGACGTCCGATAAGCCTGCCGAGAGCAAAGGCTAAAAGCGCACCGAGAAGTATACCGATAAATGAATAGAAGAAAGAGGGAAGAGCACCGAAGAGAAAGCTGCCCGCAAGAATGGTTACAGTGCTTGGAATGGGAATAAACGTAACTTGTAAGAATGATGCAAAAATAAAGACTAAGGGTGCAATAGCTCCCGTGGAAGCAATAGATGTTTGTATCTCCTCCTGGGAAAGGCTTGTAATACCGAAATGCTTCAAAATAAAGTATCCCACAAGAATTACGCCACCTATTACAATACCCGAAAGAACAAGACGTATCAGGGTCTTTTTTGTGTTTTCGTTAACAGTCATAAAAGGATTGTCTCTCCTATGCAGTTGTGTTTGTAAATTCATTATAGCACATTTTTTGTCAAAAAAGAAGATAAATAACAAAAAAATGCAAGAAAAATGGCCGAGCGTAAAAAAACTCGGCCGAAGAAGATGGGGCTTTAGTCGTTTGTCATAAGCCTGTATAGCTCAGACTTTGGAACACCTCTGTCCTTTGCCGCCTGCTTTATTGCATCCATTTTCGACATTCCAAGGGAAATATATCTTTCAATATGCTCCTCGGGTGACAGAGAATTGAAGTCGGAGTCCCTCTCGCCTGTGCCCCCCTCGATTATAAGAACATATTCTCCGCGAGGCTCTTTTTCGCTGTATCTTTTCACCGCTTCGCCAAGCGTCAGTCGTTCTATTTCTTCGTTTAGCTTTGTTAATTCGCGGCAGAGTGATATTTTTCTCTCTTCACCAAAGGCTTTTGCAAGGTCGTCGAGGGTGTTTTTCAGCTTGTGAGGTGCCTCGTAAACAATCATTGTGCGTTCCTCTTTTGAAAGCACATCAAGGCGTTTTTTTCTCTCGCTGCCCTTAACGGGTAAAAATCCTTCAAAGACAAATTTTGAGGTAGAAAGCCCTGAGAGCGAAAGGGCAGAAACCGCAGCGCAGGCACCGGGAACAACAGTAACCTTAATTCCCGCATCTGCCGCAAGCCTTACAATATCCTCACCTGGGTCGCTTATTGCAGGCATGCCCGCATCTGTAATCAGAGCGCAGGACTCGCCCGAAAGTAGCCTTGCTATTATTCTTTCTCCGCTTGAATGCTTGTTGTGCTCGTGGTAGCTGACAAGCTCTGCCTGTATTCCGAGCGCAGAGAGCAGCTTAAATGAATTTCTTGTGTCCTCAGCGGCAACAAAGCTCACCTCCGACAGCACCTTTTTTGCTCTGTCCGAGACATCCGCAAGATTTCCTATCGGAGTTGCTACCAGATATAGGGTAGAGTTCTCTACCTTGTTTTTTGTGTTATCCATAATTATTCCTTGAAAGCTATCTCTTGAAGTAATCGGGAAAGCTTCCGTTTTCCATTATATATTTCATATCACAGGAATATTCGCTGTGGCTTTTATCCGAATAAATTATTAAGGGCCTTGTTAGCTGCATTCCGCTTTTTCCGCCCTTTTTTGCTTCGATAAGAACCATAGATGACTCTGACTCTGTATCTGCGTGTACAAAGGTCATTCTCTTCACCTCAAGAGATGCCCCCCTCAGGGCTGCCATAAGGTCGGCTAGTCTGTCAGGGCGGTAAACTACAGCAAAAGAGCCGCCGAATTTAAGAAGTTTGCCTCCTGCCTTGCAGAAGTCACCAATGTCACCCTTAACCTCGTGGCGGGCGATATTTTTTTTATCAAGCTCGTTTGATTTGCCGCTTGTTGTTTTCATATAAGGCGGATTTGTAAAAATCAGGTCATATTCCAAGTCGGATTTATATTCTCTTAGGTCACAATGTACGGCAGTCAGCCTGTCATTCAGGGAATTTAGCTCGGCATTACGCCGTATCAGGTCGGCATATTCCTCCTGCACCTCAAGGGCTACCGCATTTTCAAGCTTGTTTCTGGTTAAAAGAAGCATAGAGATTATGCCGCTGCCGCCCCCAAGCTCAAGGCCTCGCTCTCGTTTGCCTGTAATATATCCCGCAAGCAGAAGGGCATCGGTGCCAAAGGTTAAGCCCTCTGTATTCTGAATAAGCCTTATTGAATCGTTAACATAGTCACAGCGTTCCATAAAAACCTCGGTTTATATTAAAAAAAGCGGAGAGTAACCCCGCTTTTTTTATGTTCCTGCCAAAGGAAAAATTATTCCTCAGCGGGTGCGCTAACAGGACATGCGTCTGCGCAAGAGCCGCAGCTAACGCACTCGTCAGCGTTGATTACGTATTTGCCATCACCCTCGGAAATGCAACCGGTAGGGCAAGCGTCTACACATGCACCACAGCTGATGCACTCATCGGAAATCTTGTATGCCATTTTGATAACCTCCATAATTAGTTGTCACATATATTCTAACATATCTTCAAAAAAAATCAATACTTTTTCAAAAAAAAGTGAAAAAACAGTCAAAATTTATGAGGAGAAATCAATCCTCTTCGATGATTTCGTCATCGCCCTCGTCTTTAGATTGCTTTTTCTGAGGACGGGAGATAACCTTTACGTCATCGCACTTATAGGGTCTTATAACCTCTTTTTCGTTATCCGAGAACTTAACCTTAATATCCTTTGTCAGAGGCTTTGTCTCAACAACCGTACCTGTGCCGTCCTTGGTAGAAACAACCGAGCCAACAGGGGGAGTGTTTCTTATAGCCTCCTCGTAGGTCTCGTGCTCATATCTTAAGCAGCACATAAGTCTGCCGCAGGCACCCGATACCTTAGCCGAGTTAAGAGAGAAGTTTTGCTCCTTTGCCATCTTGATAGACACCTGAACAAAGTCGGAGAGGAAGCCCGCACAGCAGAATTTTCTGCCGCAGATACCAAGACCGCCCATCATCTTTGCTTCATCGCGTATACCTATCTGGCGAAGCTCTATTCTTGTTCTGAATGTGGATGCAAGGTCCTTAACCAGCTCTCTGAAGTCAACGCGGGACTCGCAGGTAAAGTAGAATATGAGCTTTGAGTTATCAAATGTGTATTCAACTCCCACAAGGCTCATTTCAAGGCCGTGAGCCTCGATTTTCTTTTTGCATATAACCGCAGCATCCTCTTCTGCCTTGCGGTTTTTTTCATTTTTAATAAGGTCTTCCTTGGTTGCAATTCTGGTAATAGGCTTTAAGGGTGAAACAATATCCTTTGCGGATATAATCTTGTTTGCAAGTTTAACGGTGCCAAGCTCAACGCCTCTTGCAGTTTCAACTATAACGCTCTCTCCTGTGTTGAGCTTAAACTTTCCGGGTGAGAAGTAATAAACCTTTCCCGCCTCGCGGAAGTTTATTCCCACAACCTCGACAGTCTCGCTTTCCTCAGAGACCTCGGGTGTGCTTTTTATTTCTTCAGACATATTATCTTCCTTTCAATCAAACTAGATAAATCTTATACTTGCCGCAAGACTTGATATAAGATTTGTAACATTTGCATTTTTTGAGCAAAGCTCGTGCACTTTACATATCTCGTCATAAGCACACATCAGCCGCTTTACCGAAGCCTGTCCAAGGCTTTCCTTGGCTTCCTCTGCCGATGTAAAGAAGAGCAGGGGAGAGGAGACAGATGACTTTGTTACAACAAGGTCTCTTATAGCCGATATAAGCCTCTCAAGAGACATGAGCAGCTCCTGACGCTTTGTTGGCAGATAAGACAGAGCCTCGTTTATTTCCCTGTAGCTGCGTTTTCCTGTAATGCACCTTATTATGCGGATAGTGTCGGAGCGTTCCTCAGCGCACTCGGCGGCATATTTTTTATCAGAAAGCCTGAGTGCCTGTCCAAGCCTGCCGTCAGCACTCATAATAACAGCACCGAAGCCCTCGGGGCTAGCTGACTTAAGCTCCCTTGCCTCGCTTGACATGCTTAAAAGGTATGCTTCAAGCTCCCTCTCGTTAAAGCGAGCCATGGGAATATATTGTGCTCGGCTCTTGATGGTGGTAAGAATTTTGTCGCACTCCTTGGCAAGCATCATTATAATAACGCTTGACGGAGGCTCCTCAAGCACCTTTAGGAGAGCATTTTGCGCCTCGGTGGTCATACATTCCGCATCATCAATAACATAAATTTTGTAATCCGACTCGGTGGACGAAAGGAACATGTCCTCTCTGAAATCCTTTATGGCATCAACACCTAAGGTCGCCCTGTCCTTTGGCTTTGAGAGCACCTTAAGGTCGGGGAAGTTGCCTGAGTAAATTCTTTTACAACAGCCGCACTCTCCGCAGGGCAGGGGTGCGTTTTCTTCGCCCCGCCTCTCGCAGTTAAGCGCTGCCGCAATCTCTGTCGCCAGAGTAGTCTTTCCCGAGCCCGACTCACCGCCTATAAGAAAAGCGTGAGGCAGAGTGCCGCACTCTATTGCCGAGCCAATGCGCTCTTTAGTTTTATCATTTCCCAAAAGTCTCGGAAAATATCTTTTCACAAAGCGCACCCGCCCTTCTGTAAATACAAACATTAAACCAATATATATTGTAGCATTGTTTGTCACAAAAGTCAATACAAATTAAATTGAAAATTGAAGGATGAAAATTGAAAGAAAATGGAAGATGAATTATTTGTTAACCGAAGGGCGGGCGGCTTGCTCCCGCCGAATAAGTCGAACATATCATAAGGCTTCCCCTCGAGTGGAAGCTCCGCAGAGCGGTGATGAGGTGTCATCCCGAAACCGTTAATCTTTCCCGAAGACGCAGACCGTTCCTGAGGGATCTCCTTCTCGGAGCCTTTTACCCTTTAGTCTTTGGCAAGTTTGAGTCGTAGAGGCGACTTGTAGTTCGATTTCATTGGCACATCCTTGAAAACCATAAACTTTAGGCGGTTCGGAAAAGGAGATCCCTCGTTTTTGACTCTGCGTCTACGTCTCTAAATTCTATCGCTCGGGATGACAGTTTTGTGCGGTTGTCACATCATCCGTAAGACTCCTTTACCCAAGGGGAAGCCTTTTTTCTCGGATTTTGAATTCCGAATTTTAAATTTGCTATTGTATTTTCTATAAAACTGTGTTAAAATAATAAAATGAAATACTATGCGGGTTCCATTAGCCGGCATATAAAAGGAGACAATAAAATGGAAAAGTTTTATCTCACAACAGCGATAGCATACGCATCACGTAAGCCTCACTTCGGCAACACTTACGAAATCATAATGTCCGACGCATTTGCAAGATTCCAGAAGAGTCAGGGCAAGGATGTTTTTCTCTGCACAGGCACAGACGAGCACGGACAAAAGATTGAAAATCTTGCAACCGAGGCAGGAATAACCCCTCAGGCTTATGTTGACGGAGTTTCGGGCGAAATCAAGAAGATTTGGGACCTTATGGGTGTTGAATACGACCATTTCATCCGTACCACAGACGACTATCACGTAGCCGCTGTTAAAAAGATATTCAAGAAATTCTACGATAAAGGCGATATATACAAGGGCTTCTATGAGGGCTGGTACTGCACCCCCTGCGAGTCCTTCTTTACCGAGACACAGGCGGCAGGTGGCATTTGCCCCGACTGCGGACGTCCTGTAACCCAGGCGAGAGAGGAAGCCTACTTCTTCAAGATGTCAAAATATGCCGACCGTCTTATCAAGCACATTGAGGACAACCCCGGATGCATCGAGCCGGAGAGCCGTAAAAAGGAAATGGTAAACAACTTCCTTAATGCGGGACTCCAGGACCTCTGTGTTTCCAGAACATCATTTAAGTGGGGAATTCCTGTTGACTTTGACTCAAAGCACGTAACCTACGTTTGGCTTGACGCTCTTACAAACTACATTACCGCAATAGGCTACGACCCCGACAAGACCTTTGAGGAGCAGTCCGAGAAGTTTAAAAAGTGGTGGCCTGCCGACGTTCATATTATCGGTAAGGATATTCTTAGATTCCACACAATCTACTGGCCTATATTCCTTATGGCACTTGACTTACCTTTGCCTAAAAAGGTGTTCGGTCACCCATGGTTCAACTTTGGCAACGACAAGATGTCAAAGTCCAAGGGCAATGTTGTGTTTGCCGACGAGCTTGCCGAGACATTCGGTGTTGATGCGGTAAGATATTACGCCCTCTCCGAGATGCCCTATAACTCTGACGGCTCTATAACCTACGAGGCGGTTATTTCAAGATACAATAACGACCTTGCCAACAATCTTGGCAACCTTGTCAGCCGTACCCACGCAATGACAAAGAAGTACTTTGACGGCATAGTTCCCGCTCCCGAAAAGTGTGAGCCTATTGACGAGGAGCTTAAGGCGGCAGTAGAGAAGGGCATTTCCGAGTCTGTAAAGCTTATGAACGCATATCACGTGGCAGACTCTCTTGATGAGATATTCACAATGCTAAGACGTGCTAACAAGTACATTGACGAAACAATGCCTTGGGCACTTGCAAAGAATGAAAGTGACAAGCCCCGCCTTGCAACAGTAATTTATAATCTCCTCGAGGTTATAAGAGTAGGAGCTGTTCTTCTTGCTCCCTATATTCCGGGGACCGCAAAGAATATCTTCGCCCAGCTTGGTACAGATAAGACCGATTTCGCGTCTGTTTCTTCCTTTGGCGCCCTTGAAGCAGGAAAGCCTCTCGGCGAGGCATTCACCCTCTTTGCCAGAATTGACGAAAAGAAGTTCCTTGAGGAAATGGAAGCAAAAATTAAGGCGGCAGCCGAGGCAGCAAAGCCCATAGAAGAGCCGGAGCACGAGGCAGAAATAGGCATTGACGCATTCTCTGCAGTTGAGCTTCGCGTTGCCGAAATTCTTTCTGCCGAGCCTATTCCCAAGGCAAAGAAGCTCCTCAAACTCCAGGTTGACCTGGGCTACGAGAAGCGTCAGGTTGTTTCGGGAATTGCAAAGTTCTATACTCCCGATGAGCTTATCGGCAAAAAGGTGTGCCTTATAACAAACTTAAAGCCCGCAAAGCTCTGCGGAGTTGACAGCTACGGTATGCTTCTTGCATCCGGTGAAGAGGACGTTAAGGTGGTGTTCCTTGACGCCGCGGCAAAGAACGGAGACAGAATACACTAATGAAATACTTCGATTCTCACGCTCATTACTATGACGAGAGATTTTCCGAGGAATGTGCGGAGGGTGTCGGCGTTTTGCTTGACACCCTCCTTTCGGAAAGCGTCTCTCATATAATAAATGTAGGCACAGACCCAAGCACCTCAAGACAGGCGGCAGAGCAGGCAAAAAAACATGAGAACATGTATACCGCAATAGGTATTCACCCATCGGACACCCGCTTCCTTTCCGACCTTAACAAAGAGCTATCCGACATTGAAGCCTTAATAAAGGACAAGTCAAATAAGTGCGTCTGCCTTGGTGAAATTGGACTTGACTATCACTATCCCGACACAGACAAGGAAAGACAGCACCGTTATTTTGAAGCCCAAATGGAGCTTGCGAGAGCTTTAAAAATGCCAATCTGCATTCACGACAGAGACTCCCACGGGGATGTAATGGAAATGATTCGCAGATTTCCCGATGTAAAGGGTGTGCTTCATAGCTTCTCCGGCTCGGCAGAAATGGCAGAGGAGCTTGTATCCCTAGGATATATGATTTCTTTCTCAGGTACACTCACCTTTACCAATGCGAGAAAGCCCCGTGAGGTTGCGTCAAGACTGCCCCACGACAAGGTGCTTATCGAAACCGACTGCCCCTATCTTGCACCCCACCCCCTGCGCGGTTCTTTAAATCACTCGGGCAATCTTAAATATACCAATGCTGCCCTTGCAGGTATTTTCGGCATAACCGAGGAGGAGTGCGCGGAATTAACCGCCAATAACGCAAAGCGCTTTTTCAATATAAAATAAAAGAGAAAACATCATGAAAAAATCAATGTGTATTACTTATGAGGTAGAGAATTCTCTCTACGTCAATATAACAAACAAGTGCTCAAACCGCTGTGTATTCTGTATTCGCAACAACGGTGACGGAGCTTATGGCTCAGACCCCCTCTGGCTTGAGCGCGAGCCGACGGTGCAGGAGATAACCGACTCAATTCTCGAAAGAGATATTGCTAAGTATTCCGAGATAGTCTTTTGCGGTTACGGTGAGCCTAGTGTCAGGCTTCGCGATGCAAGAGCCGTAGCCCTTGCGGTAAAGGAAAAGCACCCGGGGGTAAAAATCAGAATAAACACAAACGGTCAGTCTGACCTAATCTTAGGCTATGATACAGCACCCTTTTATAAGAACGCATTCGACTCGGTTTCAATAAGCCTTAATGCTCCCACGGCTGAGAAGTATGCGAAGGTCTGTCAGAGCGCCTTTGGAAAATCAGCCTTTGATGCTATTTTGAACTTTGCCAAAAGAGTAAAGGACTATGTTCCCAATGTGGCATTTTCTGTGGTTGACGAGGCACTGACGGATGATGAAATTGAGGAATGTAAAAAAATCGCCGACTCCTGCGGTGTATCCCTCCGTGTGAGAAAGTATATAGGTAAGTAGGGAATAACGCAGGGGCTTTTTGCAAAAAGCCCCTGCACCCGCAAAAATCTTTTAAACGAAAAATCCGACCTTAATGGGCTGTATTCTAAAGGACAGTTTTTTAGTTTAACAGAATGTAGTACCCACCGACAGCAAAAGGACAGAGAATGTTTTTGCACTCTCTGTCCTCTTTTCTTGACAAATTCGATTATTAAATTATCGATATGCCTCACGCTGTTCGGCTTGATATATTTGCCTCGCGGCAAATTCGATATGTTTTCGCTTCGCTCAAACTCGATATGATATAAATCCGCGCTCGCGCAGTGAGCATATCGAGTGCGACAGCACATATCGAATGCGTAAGCGTATCTCGAAAATCTGCGGCAGCGGATTTATATCGATGCGTTGTTCCCTTAAGGCACAACGTTAAATACCCTGCCACTCCTCCTGCCAAGGAATAATAAGGCAATTGTCGTCTGTAATTTCGATAGGGAGTATCGAGTAACCCGAGTTTCTTAAATCTCCCGAATTCCAGTGGTCAAGCATAAGGTAAAACTTACCCTCCGCCTCGAATATATAGCTCGACTGACCGAAGAATGTTTGTCTTGCAAATTTTCCCTCACAGGGGTTGTCGATAAGCTTCCATTTTCCGAGCAGGTGTGGGCAGATAGCAAAGAGCGCCGCATTGGGTGCCCAGCCTGTGCAGCCCGAGCTTACCATATAGTACATTCCGTCTTTATAGAATAGGGCGGGGGCTTCACGCTCCTGGTCCTCCAGCACCGAAACGTAGAAGCCGTCAACGTCGGTATAGTCATCGGTAAGACGTGCAATGTTCATTGTCTTGTTGCGGTTAGCCGAGTGGAAGAGGTAGGCTGTGCCATCCTTATCCTTATAGATAGTCATATCGCGGGAGTCCTGTTTGTTAGGGACTTTGGCAAACTTAAATTCAAAGGGACCCACGGGAGTATCGGAGACCGCAACACCAACCCCGGCAAAGGAGTAGTCGGCTCTTTCTGCATGGAACCACATAACAAATTTGCCTGTTTTTTCGTTATAAATAACCTTAGGGCGTTCAACAACCTTAGATGTATGAATAGGGCTGTTTTCGTCATTCTTGTCGGCTTCAAGAGCCAGACCCTCGTACTTCCAATCTCTTAAATTCTTTGAAGAATAGCAGGAAACACCGATAACATCAACTCTAGCAACCTCAGCGCCCGAAACAAGGTGAGAAATCTTAGTTTCGCCGCCCTTGTGCTCACCGTACCAATAGTAGGTGTCACCGTGCTTGATAATGCATCCGCCGTGTGCCTGTATGTCGTTACCGTCGATATCGTACCAAATTTGACCGTTTTTCATTATTTTTCCTCGCCGTTAGCTGATATGTGTTTGAGATATGCGTTAATAAATCCGTCAATTTCTCCGTCCATAACGGCATCGATATTTCCGTCCTCATAGCCGGTTCTGGTGTCCTTAGCCAGAGTGTAGGGCATAAATACATAGCTTCTAATCTGGCTGCCCCATTCGATATTAGCCTTGTTGCCCTGAATGTCCTCAATTCTGTCCAGCTTTTCGCGCAGCTTAATTTCCATAAGCTTTGCCTTAAGCATCTTCATTGCCGTTTCCTTGTTCTGAAGCTGGCTTCGCTCTGTCTGACATCCAACAACAATTCCTGTGGGCTTATGCACAATACGGATAGCCGAGTCGGTCTTGTTAATATGCTGACCGCCCGCGCCCGAAGAACGGTGAGCGGTTACATCAATGTCCTCGTCACGGATAACAATAGTATCGTCATCCTCAAATTCCGGCATAACCTCAACAGATGCAAAGGAGGTGTGACGTCTGCCCGATGCGTCAAAGGGTGAAACTCTGACAAGACGGTGAACGCCGTTCTCGCTCTTAAGGTAGCCGTAAGCGTTCATACCCTCAATCATAATGGTAGCCGACTTTATTCCCGCCTCGTCGCCGTCAAGCCAGTCAATAAGTTTAACATTAAAGCCGTGCGCCTCGCCCCAACGGGTGTACATACGGTAAAGCATAGAAGCCCAGTCCTGTGCCTCAGTTCCGCCCGCACCCGGGTGAAGTGAGAGAATTGCGTTATTTTTATCATACTGACCGGAAAGAAGAACCTCAATTCTCTTTTTCTCAGCCTCGGTCTCGATAAACTCGGTCTCCGAAACAACCTCTTCGACAGAGTCCTCATCGTTTGCCTCGATTGCCATCTCGCAAAGGGTAAAGGTGTCCTCAAGTCTTGCAGAAAGTTCTTCGTAACTCTCATACTTGTCTTTTAATTGCTTTATTTCCTGAAGTTTTTTTGAAGACTTTTCCGCATCGTTCCAGAAGTCCTGAACAAGAGTCTCACGCTCAAGCTCTGCACACTTCTCCTTGACTTCCTCTATTCTTAACTGATTTCCAAGCTCTTTAACTACGTCAAAAAGAGCCGTCAGCTTTCTCTTCGCTTCTTCAAGCGCAACAATCATAAATTACTCCGTTCCGCCGCCCCTTGGCGACTGCCATTTTTAGATAATTATAACTTTACCGATATATTTTAACATAAAATAATAAAAATGTAAAGAGGGGAGAGAAAATATTGTTTTAAACTCCGAAAATTCGATTGCCCGAGCGTAGTTGTCATCCCGAGCGGCAGAGGTCAGATTCGGAGACGTAGAGCCGAAAACGAGGGATCTCCTTTTTGAAGCCTTATATCTTTTAGATTTTGGCAGAGGAGCTTCTGAATAATACACCTTTGAAAAAGTCTTAACTTGCAAGCGGTTCGGTATAGGAGATTCCTCAGTATTAGTTATCGTCTTCGGGGAGAGTATACGGTTTCGGAATGACAGATTTGTTTATTCATATGAAAAAGCGAGCCTGTGTTTCAAGGCTCGCTGGATTTCACACAGATATTTCGGTCTACTGTGCAACAAAAACAGTTATCTGATTATAAACTCGTGATCACAGTATGGACATGTAACTTGTTTAGCAGAGTTAAGTTCAGAATCCAAATAGTACAGTTCCTCGGAGCAATTTGGACAGGTTACGTTATGATATAAATTTTCATCTAATTCAGCCTTTTTATTCAAACTTTTTTGATTTTGTTTGGCATATTTTTTTAGGGAATTAGGAGAATAAGATTTTTTGTATGCGCTGGTATTGCGCTCGATTTCGATAGCTTTATCAATAAGCTCTCCGAATCCATAAATAAACAATGAAGATATCAATGAAGTGACTGAACCGACCAGAATAATGATCAAAGCAACAGGAATGAGGTTTTTGTTAGAATACATTAGGTACAATGCTATGACTATAGATGCCGTTGTTATAAAGGGGAAAGTTGCTATAGCTAATAACTTTATTTTCCATCCAATGTTTTTATACACAATGTTAACTCCTTAAAAATAAAAGATGCGGCAACCGAAGTCACCGCACCGAAAAACGCTAACTCCAATTGTCGCCAAACAAAACCAAACTTCACGGATAAACACCATATGCAAGCCGGTGGAATAAGCGCTTTTGCCTTATTATTCCCGTCTTACACATAAAAATGAAAAAGGGTACAAAACCCCCTATCAAAAAACAGGGCGTTTATCCTAAATAAATATTCGGTTTTGTTTGGCAAGATTATTTTACCACAAAAATTCATACTTGTAAATAGAAAAGATGAAAATTTTTACCTTGGTGTAAAACTTTAAAATAAATATTGATTTTTCTGCTTATGTATGTTATACTATTCCTGTTAAAACAGTTACAGGAAGGAAAAAAGAAATGAACGTAACAAAAGACACACTTATCGGCGACATTCTTGACTTTGATGTTGAGACCGCTCGCTTCTTCTTCGAGATTGGAATGCATTGCCTCGGCTGTCCTCACTCCAGAGGCGAGTCTATCGAGGATGCCTGCCTCGTTCACGGCACAAACGCTGACGAGCTGGTAGCTAAGATCAACGCATACCTCGAGTCGAAGAAATGAGTCTTGGCGCACTAAATGCGCGCCTTCTCTCTGTCGCAGAGCTTGTAGGGCAGGGCGCGGTGTTTGCCGATATTGGCACAGACCATGCGCACCTGCCTATCTTTTTGCTAAGAGAAAAGCGTATCGAGCGCGCGGTATGCTCTGATATAAATAAAGGCCCTCTTGAGTCTGCCGAGCGCAATGCGAGGGAAGCAGGCCTTTCGGAAAAAATAGAGTTTGTTCTTACCGACGGTGCCGCCGCACTTTCGGGCAAGGGAATTGACTGTTATGCAATATGCGGCATGGGCGGTGAGCTTATCGCAGATATTGTTGATAAAGCCCCCCAGCTCAAAAATCCGGGTGTAAGGCTTATACTCCAGCCTATGACAAAGCAGGCGGTGTTGCGTAAATACCTTGCCGAAAACGGCTTTGATATATCCTGCGAGGTATATTCCTCAGAGGGGCACAGACATTATGTTGCCATGCTGGTAAGCTATACAGGAGAGCGCCGCATTTTGTCAGAGACAGAAGCCGAAACAGGCACGGATTATCTAAGATTTGTAAACAAAAGTTCACAAATTGCCTATCTTGAGGGCAAAATAAAGTCTACTTTGCGTATGGTAGAGGGCAAAAAACAAAGCGGCGCAGAGTCATCTGCCGACGAGGAGCTTCTCAAAGGCCTCAGCGAGGCTGTAAGTATTTTGAAAAATGAAAGGAAATAAAGATGACCTTAAAGGAGCTTTACGACTATCTTGAAGAAAAGATGCCTGTCGCACTTCGTGAGGAGTGGGACAATGACGGTATGATGTGCTGCCCCGACACTAAAGCTGAGGTAAAGCGAGTGCTTGTCAGCCTTGATGTAACCGAGGAGATAGTTGATTATGCAATAGACCGCGGATTTGACCTTATTATCTCCCACCACCCTTTAATATTCAGACCTATATCGAGTGTAACAGACTCGGGAAATGTTTCAAGAAAAATTATTAAGCTAATCGAGAGCGGAGTCAGCGTTTTCTCGTTCCACTCGAGAGCCGACAAGGTAGTAGGAGGAGTAAACGACATTCTCTGCGACCTGCTTGGTATCTTTAATGCCGAAGGCTTTGGCGAGGGCAGACTTGGCAGAGTTGGCGATATTGACGAGGAGATAACCCTTGAGGACTTTGTTTACAGGGTAAAGCAGACTCTCGGCTCTGATATGGTGAGATATTCCGACGGCTTAAATCCCGTAAGACGTGTTGCGGTTGTAGGCGGTGACGGCAAGGACTTTGTAAAGTCGGCAATAGATGCAGGTGCAGACACCTACCTTTCGGGCAGAATAAGCTATAATATGATGGTTGAGGCTGCCGAAATGGGAATAAATCTTGTTGAAGCAGGCCACTATTTCACCGAGCAGCCTGTAACCGACTTTTTCCAGGAGCTGCTTATAGACTTTGACCCCGAGATGTATGTTGAGATAGCCGTATCCAACTGCATTAAGATGTACTGATATGAAGTATCTTAGGGCTGTTTTTATAGGTTTTTTGATATGGTGCCTTGCGTTTCTTATACTGGGTGCTGTATCGTTTGTGGTAAATTCTCTGATTTATCCTGCATTTCTTCGGTGGTTCCCGAGGCTTGTTCCCGAGTATAATTTTGTTAATGAGCGTGAGGACTACGAGCGTTTTTACCTTGTTTTAAGTGTAATATCGGTCAGCATTTCCATTTTCATTCTCTCTTATGTTTCGATAAGGCTTGAAAACGAGAGAATGGAGTACATGATAACCAAAACCGAGGGAAAGTATGCTCTCGGCGAGGGGATGTTAATTTATTTCCCGCGTTATATTTATCCCGATATTCTGGCGGCTTTAGTTATACCTCTGCCGCTTTTGCTTCTTGATATTTTCGCTTTGCCATTTCTCGACTTCTTGCCCGAGGGACTACAGTCGCTTATCAATATGCCCTTTGAGCCTACAAGAATAATATGCGAGGCTTTTGGAATACCTCTCGGCTATCTCTTTATGGCGGCATTGTTCTTTGCCGCAAGAATACTTTCGGGCATTCGTGCCATTGATATATGGCGGGTGCTTTGGCTCTCGGATATTCAGTATGTGGGGTGATGGCATGACGAAAATAATTGAGTTTATTTTAATTATCGCCATTCTTGCATGGCTGTTTACCATTTGTACCCTTGTTTTAAAGAGAATAAATCTCTTTAGGAGTATAAAAAGGATAGGAAAAATTTCCGGTGTTAGTGTAAAGGTGCTGAAAAATCCCTTGCTTTCCACTATGAATGTGCCGACTTCTCCCGAGCTTTTGGTAGATATTATGGGGGAGATATACCTTGTTCGTACATATAACGGCGGGGGTGTGGGTAATGTTGTTCATTTTGCATCAGAGCGCTTTACCGTAAGGTTTTCCCGCTTTAAAACCGCAACCTTCAGAGCACCGAGAGGTAGGTTTTTTACTGTCAGAGGCTTCAGCGTTGGCGGAAAAATAAAAACCGTTGAGCCAATAGTAGTTCCCGAGGAGCTTACACATCGGAATTTTAAAGAGGTAATTCTCTTTAACCCCGCACCGGGCGAGGTAAGCTATGTTACCGAGGAAAAAACCTCCATTAAGGTTGCCTTTACGGGAGACGAGGTTTACGGCAGAAAAATATTCACTACATCAACATTTGAAAACTTTGTTGACAGAGAGGCAAGACGCATAAAAACCGAGGGCAAAATGCCCGAGAGGGATATATGGACAAGTCTCTACGCAGCAAAGTAAAATGGGCTGGCGCATTTGGGCGTAACCGAAAATGACAAAAAGAAAAAAGCTCAATTTTGGTAAGTGAGCTAAAAAATACTATATAATGTTGAAATTCTGCGAATTTCTCCGTTGAATTATAGGTCATTTTCTATGCGCGTTTTCCTCCCTCGACGTACACTCGTACGCCTAACGGTCGGAATAACACGTATTTCCGCTCCAAATCCCCCTATCCCATTTGCGTTTTTGAGGGTAGCTCAAGTTTTTTGAACTTGAGCAACCCTCTTTTTCTATTAAAAAATAATTCAGTTAATCCCAGTAGTCAACCTGGTGGGGCAGGTCGATATCCTTTGCGTGGAATACGGGAGAAAGCCCTGCTTTTTTCTGTCTACGGTAGTCGGAAAGTGCTCTGAAAGCGTATTTTCCTAAGATTATTATGGTAGGCATATTGATAAGAGTCATAAGTCCCATGGTTATATCTGCAATGTTCCACAGCAGTCCTGCGCTGAGTCCTGCGCCGACAAATATAATAAGAGAAGCTAAGATATAATAAGCATAGTTAAAGTATTTGCCCGGCTCGTGACCGAGAATGTGGGAGAGTGCCTGATTTACATAATAAAGGTTGCCAAGTAATGTTGTGAATGCAAAGAGCACCATTGCAACGGTAATAAATATAGGACCAAAGCCGCCAAGAGCATTTTGCAAAGCCGCCTGAACATAAACACCTCCGTCTGCGAGTCCCTGTATAGGTTCAACTCCCGAGCACAGGCACATAAAGGCGGTTGCCGAGCAGATAAGAATTGTGTCAATGAATACAGAGAGAACCTGTACCAGTCCCTGCTTTGCAGGGTGAGATACATCTGCTGAGGCAGAGGCGTTTGGAGCTGAGCCAACACCTGCTTCGTTAGAGAATAAGCCTCTCTTAATTCCGTACATAACGCAAGAGCCTGTAAATCCGCCGAATATTGCCTCAAAGTCAAATGCCTCGGTGAAGATGCGTGCAAAAACTCCCGGGAGGCTTGTAATATTGAGGGCAACAACAATAAGGGCAACAAGAATGTAGGCAACACCCATAAACGGAACAAGAAGGCTGGTTATCTTAATAACTCTCGAGCCGCCGCCGAAAAGACAGTAGCCAACAACAACGGCTAAAACAAGTCCGATTATCCAGGGAGTTACCCCTTCTGTGTAAAAGCTGTATGCTTCAAAGGTGGACTGGAGATTGTAGGAAGCCAGCATATTAAAGCCTATGCCGTAGGTGGCAATAAGCAATATAGAAAATACGATAGCTAAGGGGCGGCACTTGAATGCGGTCTCGATATAGTATGCGGGGCCGCCGTATGAGCCTGAGGCACCCCTCTTCTTATAAATCTGAGCCAGAGTGCTTTCGACAAATGCCGAGGCAGCACCTACCAGGGCAATAACCCACATCCAGAAAACCGAGCCGTAGCCGCCAAGACACAGGGCGGTTGCAACTCCGACAATGTTTCCTGTTCCGACACGCGAGGCGGTTGAAACCATGAGAGCATGGAATGAGGAAACCTTGCCGTTTTCAGATGGCTTTTCTCCAACAACCCTGAATTGCTCCTTAAGCATTCCGAATTGCGAAAATTTTGTGCGGAATGTGAAGTAAAGGCCTCCGCCAACAAGCAGAATTATCAGTATATAGGTATAGAGGGCATCATTTATCCCTGCAATTATTTCTTCAAACATAGTTTTCTCCTTTTACGGCTCAGTCATCGATGTTAACATTTATTCCGTTTATCTCGAGAGGGCCTGTTACCTTTATCATTATGTATTTCTCACCGTTTATTACCTGTGTTGAGACAATATCTCTGTGGTCTGCAGACACCTTTATCTTAACCGCGGGCATTTCGGCATCAAATTTTGAATGAGAGACAATATTTTTTGGTGTAAGTGTTGCATTTTTGCCAAAGCCCTCGTCAAAGGCCTCGCAGAACTTTTCTACCTTTTCTTCACCCACACCGCAGTTTTCAAGTATGTTTTTTGCGGTCGTTTTTGTGATAACGAGAGGCTCGGGGTCGTGTGACTCCTTGTGTGCCTCTACCATTTCGGCAACCTGAGCGTGTACCGAGCGAACAAGGTTAAGGTCGCACTCGTCACCCAGAGTGTCGGAGAGAAGCCCCGAGAAGGTTGCCTTTTGAGTTTTTGGAGGCATTGGCGCGCCCTTTCCAAAAATATTCTGAGTAAAATCCGGATAGCTTTCCGCAACACTTCTTGTGTAGTAAAGCGCGCCGTAAATGTTAGCCGCCCTGTCGTCAAAGAGCGGGAACATAAGCCCCATCTCGGGAGGGCAGAGCAGTGCTGCCGCTGTCGATGAATGGAAGAGGCTGTCAGCCTCT
The DNA here is from genome assembly GCA_045658565.1 of Eubacteriales bacterium. GTDB lineage: Bacteria > Bacillota > Clostridia > Oscillospirales > CAG-272 > UBA1740. The sequence goes on along the minus strand of JAZOVF010000004.1, from coordinate 50,881 downwards.
CTGAATGTTAGAGCATCGGGCGAATCCTTTAAGGGGCAGACCGCACACACAATGTAGGAGAACTGAGTATAGCTCTCGCCCGCCTCATCGTCGGAATAGCGGCTTGATACATCGTATATATCATTTGCTAAAAGAATTACGTAATTACCCTCAAATTTTACCGACTGTATAATTTTATTATAAAATTTGTTAAGTGCTTCCTCGTCTTTCAGCTCGGAGCTGCGAAGCTGCATAAGAAGCGCGTGCTCCTCAGACTCAGAGACCTCCTTTGTAGAAAAGGACATTTCGGTAAGGTTTGTTCCTAGGCCTCCCGAGAGGGATTTTTTCATAACTCCGAGCAGCTTTTCGTTTACCGCCTCGTCAGAAAGACCTAAGGACTGTGAAATCCTTGAAATAATCTGTCCGTTTCCGTTAACAAAGCAGCCAACAATTCTGGGTATGTTTGAGCGTTCAGGTCTAAAGCGGCGCTTTATTTCTCTTAATTCTCTTTCTGTCATTTTAATTTCCTTTAGTAAATGTCATTATAAATTCCACCTGAAATAAACTCGCGTATAAGCGAATTTAAAGGGATTTTTTCATTGTCTATTTCTTCTACAAGCTCTATTGCCGAAAGCACGATTTTTGCATACTCCGAGGACTCCGTAACCTCAGGGGTAATAAGCCTTTTTGCCTCGTCTTTCATGGCTCCAAGCTCAAAAGAGTGGAATGTGTCAAAGGCAAGGTCTGCCGACGCTTTAAAGGGGTAGAGGTAAATATCCTCTGCCTCAAGAACTCCACGCCACATAGAAAGGGTACGCACAGCGTCAGCACCTCTGTAAATGCTGTCACGGACCATTCTGCGTAAAAATCTTATTTTTCTTCCCGAGAGAATACGTCTGCCCTCATGGTTTATGTTTGTTGAAACACTAACAAAGAGCTTTAATATTTTGGCTTTAGGCAGACTGTCGGAAATTATGGGATTTAAGGCATGCAGACCCTCTATTACAACACATCCCCTTTCGATAGCAGGGTGGAGCGTCGTTTTTACGCACTTGCCGAGCTTGAAATCGTATTTCGGAATTTCAAAGCTCTCGCCCGAAACAATTTTTTTAAGCGTTTCGTTAAGTTTGCTTAAATTAAGCGACTCGGGTCGCTCGTAATCATGGTCGCCAAGCCTGTTTTTAGGGTAATTTGGGTCACCGTGGTCAAGGTAAAAGTCATCAAGAGAGATAACCATAGCCTCTTCACCTAAAAGACGCACCCTGTCGGCAATAAGATTTGCGGTAGTTGTCTTTCCCGAGCCTGAGGGACCTGCCAAAAGCACAAGACGTATCTCTTCGTGAGTAGAAATATACTCGGCAATACGGCCAACGCGTCCGTGGTAGACCTCTTCATCTCTTTTTATCATTTCTTTCGGGCTTCTTGCCCATTCGTTTAAACTTTTAAGTTCGATTTCTGCCATATTTTCTCCATAATCGGGTATGTATTTTCACTCCGGCATAAAATAATATATACTACACACTACATAATATTATTCTACACTTTTTTCTCTTTAATGTCAATACAGTTAAAATATTGTAAAAAGCAGAAAACAAAAGCGGCTTTTACACCGCCTTTATGTTTTTTTGTTATGAAAACAAGATGTTTCGCAAATCGTTAATAGATTTTAGATAATAATCGCAGTTTTTTCGCATAAAGTTTTCAATTTCGGGAATATCGTAAGCCCACCCTGCCGCGGCGAATGTAACACCTGCAGATTTCGCCATATCATATCCCGGCTTCAGGTCATCAACCACCAGCACCTCAGAGGGCTTCAGGTTAAACCTTTTCATAAGGTCAAAGAGGGTGTCGGGAGCAGGCTTCCTCATATTTTTCGGAATATCCCAGCCGTAAATTATATCCGGGTCGGGCAGGGCATTTTTCTTCCAGTCTCTTACTATATATTCGGTAAAGGAATGGGAGTCAACGGCAATAATACCGCCCGCCTCTCTGAAATCGCGAATTATTTCTCTCATACCATGGTATGCCGTGGGAATATGCCCCTTAACGTACTCTTGCCAGTATGCTTCCTCGTGAGCAAGCTCCTCTTCGTTCATGCCAATCTCATTCACGAAAAGCTCTATAACACCCGGGTGGAAATTCTTAACAAAATAGCTCTCTAAGGTGTAGTTTTTAGCAAGAAGGGGGTAATATTTTTCAAGATATTCGATAAAGCAAGGGTAGTGTATTGTGGCAGTACTGTTTACAACAGTATCGTCATGGTCAAGTACAAGACATTTATACTTCATTATTCAAGCCCCATAAAGCTGATTTTAGGAGTTACAACCGTAAGGTCGCCCTTTTGCAGAGTAAGCGCGCGTCCGTGCATTATAGATTCCCATTTTTCTCTCGTTCCGCCAAAGGATATTTCAGTGAGCTTGTCACATCCGCCAAAGATGTCAAAATCCTCAATTTCAAAAAGGTCCTTCGGGATAGCAATTCTTGAAAGCGAGGAGCAATCAGCAAAGGCGTCAAAGCCAATGCTTTTTACATCAAACGGCAAAATAAGATTTGCAAGAGATGAGCAGCCTTTAAAGGCTCTGCGACCGATTTTGACAAGTTTTGTTGGCATATCCACCACTCTGAGCGACCTACAGCCCTCAAATGTGGATTCGTCGATAAGCCCCATATTGTCCGAAAGTTTTATTGCTTCAAGGTTAAAGCAGTTTGAAAAAGCATTAAATTCAACAAGAATACAGGAGTCGGGAATTGTCACATCGGTAAGGTTAAAGCAGAATGCAAAAGCCCCTGAGCCAATTATGGTAACAGACTCCGAAAGTTTAATTCTGGAAAGAGAGGCGCAAGCCTCAAAGCAGCCCTCGCCTATCCTTTTTACCGAGTCGGGAATTGTAATTTCGGTAAGGGAGGGGCAGGAGGAAAATGCCTCGTCAAGAATTTCTTCAATTCCGAAGCTCATAACCACCTTTTTTAAATTCTTACATCCCGAAAAAGCGCAAGCGGATATCTTTTTCAGGCTCTTTGGAAGTGAAATAGACTCGAGATTTTCAAAATCACGAAAGGCGTTCTCGCCAATCTCCTCAAAGCCCTCGGAAATTATGATATTTTTGTTTTCGGGTATATCCTCAAAGGAGCCGGAGAAAATCACCAGCTCCTCTATATTTTTTCCCTTTTTTTCCATATGTTACGAAAGTTTAGCAAGCGCTACCTTAAGCGACTCGCGAACCTCGAGATATTTTGCAAGCTTAGCACGCTCACCGTCAATAACCTGGGCGGGTGCTTTAGCTACAAAGCCCTCGTTTGAAAGCTTCTTTTCAATTCTCTCAATCTCACCGTCGTTCTTTTTCATTTCTGCGGTAAGTCTTGCTCTTTCCTTCTCGAAGTCGATAACCTCGGCAAGAGGAATGTAGAGGCTTCCTGCATCGGTAGCAATCATAACCGCATCGTCGGAGGTATATTCGTCTGTGATTATAATCTCGGAGGCTGATGCTAGCTTAATAAGCATCTTTTCGGCTTTCTTGAATGTGTCCTCATACTTTGTAACAACAAAGAGCTTCGCTTTCTTTGAGGGGGGAACATTCATTTCGGCACGGCGGGCACGAATTGCGGTTATAGCACCGATAATTCTCTCAACATCTTCCTCTTCTGCCTTGTAGCAAAGTGATGCATCAAACGCAGGATATGCCGCAATCATAACAGACTCGTCCTTATGAGGAATAGCCTGATATATTTCCTCGGTAATGAAAGGCATATAAGGATGAAGCAGCTTTAAGATGCCGCCAAGAACCTTAACAAGAACTCTCTTTGCGGTAAGAGCAGGAGCGCCGCCCTCAAAGATGCGGCTCTTTGCCATCTCAATATACCAGTCGCAGAAGGTATCCCAGCTGAATGAATAAATCTCAGCCAGAGCAACGCCAAGCTCGTAGTTTGCTACATTATCGTTTACGGTCTTTGCAAGAGCATTGAACTTAGAAAGAATCCACTTGTCCTCAATAGCAAGCTCCTCTTCATTTGCTTCCTTAAGAAGCTCCTCGTCGCTCTCGGTAAGATTCATAAGCACAAATCTTGATGCGTTCCACAGCTTGTTTGCAAAGTTTCTTGCCGCCTCAATCTTTTCGTCAGAGAATCTCATATCGTTTCCGGGTGCATTACCGGTAGCAAGAGCAAATCTTAAAGCATCAGCACCGTATTCTTCAATAACCTTTAAGGGGTCAATGCCGTTGCCGAGAGATTTAGACATCTTTCTGCCCTGTGCGTCTCTTACAAGTCCGTGAATAAACACGGTGGAGAAGGGCTTTTCGTCCATGTGCTCAAGACCCGAGAATATCATACGGGATACCCAGAATGTAATTATATCGTAGCCGGTAACAAGTGTGTCGGTGGGGTAATATCTCTTAAGGTCCTCGGTATTGTCGGGCCAGCCGAGAGTAGAGAAGGGCCAAAGGGCAGAGGAGAACCATGTGTCAAGAACGTCCTCTTCCTGTCTTACCTTGCCGCCGCACTTGGGGCACTTTTCAATATCGGTCTTGGAAACCTCCATGTGACCGCACTCGTCGCAGTAGAAGGCGGGTATTCTGTGTCCCCACCAGAGCTGACGTGAAATGCACCAGTCAAGAATGTTGTTCATCCAGTTGAAGTAGTTCTTAGAGAATCTCTCGGGAACAAAGCGGATAGAGCCGTCCTCAACAGCCTTGATAGCAGGCTCTGCAAGAGGCTTCATTTTTACAAACCACTGGTCGGAGGTAAGAGGCTCAACAGTAGTAGAGCAACGGTAGCAGGTACCAACATTGTGGTCGTGAGGCACAGTCTTAACAAGATAGCCCTCTGCTTCAAGGTCAGCGACAAGTGCCTTACGGCAGGTGTATCTGTCCATACCCTCATACTTGCCTGCGTATGCGTTCATTGTGGCATCATCGTTCATAACCTTAATCTGCTCAAGGTTATGTCTCTGACCTACAAGGAAGTCGTTGGGGTCGTGAGCAGGGGTAATCTTAACACAGCCTGTACCGAAGCCTATCTCAACATAGTCGTCTGCAATTACGGGAATCTCTCTGCCAACAATGGGGAGAATAAGAGTCTTTCCGATAAGGTGCTTTGTAGCCTCGTCCTCGGGGTTTACCGCAACGGCAGTATCACCGAACATAGTCTCTGGACGGGTGGTTGCAATCTCAACATATCCCTCTTCGCCCTTAATGGGGTACTTGATATGCCAGAAGAACCCGGGCTGGTCCTTATACTCAACCTCCGCGTCGGAAAGTGCGGTAAGGCAACGAGGACACCAGTTAATAATTCTGTGACCGCGGTAAATAAGCCCCTTGTCGTAAAGGTTAACGAAAACCTCTCTTACTGCTCTGGAGCAGCCCTCGTCCATAGTAAATCTCTGGCGGGACCAGTCGCAGGATGCGCCAAGTTTTTTAAGCTGACCTGTAATTCTTTCTTCATAGGAGTCCTTCCAAGCCCAAACACGGTCAAGGAATTTATCTCTTCCAAGGTCATAGCGAGAAAGTCCCTCGTCAACACGGAGTCTTTCCTCAACCTTAATCTGTGTAGCAATACCCGCATGGTCTGTGCCGGGTACCCAAAGGGTAGAGTAGCCCTGCATACGCTTGGTACGTACAAGAATGTCCTGAAGAGTCTCATCAAGAGCATGTCCCATATGGAGCTGACCTGTTACGTTAGGGGGAGGAATAACGATAGAGAACGCAGGTTTTTTCGAGTCCTCATCGGGCTTGAAATAGCCCTTATCGCACCACTGCCCGTATATCCTGTCCTCAAACTCGGCAGGATTGTAGTTTTTTGCAAGTTCTTTCATTTTTATGTTTTTCCTTTCGGTATTTTATCAATGTTGCCTCCCCTGTGTAAGGGGAGGTGGCAGGCTATGCCTGACGGAGGGGTTGTTGCCTCCCCTGTGTAAGGGGAGGTGGCAGGCTATGCCTGACGGAGGGGTTGTTTAAATCCGTTCCTTTACTATCCTATCAATGTACTCACAAACCCCGTAAAAATTTTTGTTAACTTCCTTATTCAGAATTCTAACAACCAACAAGCCGTATTCTTCAAGAAATTTTGTTCTTTCTACGTCATACTGCTTTGCATCTGGCGTGTAGTGTCCGGAACCGTCTAGTTCAATAACAAGTTTGGCTTCTGCACAATAAAAATCGGTGATGTATTTCCCCAAAATCTTTTGCCGTCTAAATCTTATGGGATATGCTCTCAAAAAATCATACCATAGGTGCTTTTCTTCGGGAGTCATATTTTTTCTTAAGGATCTTGCGTTTGATAGAAGATCTGCGTTATGCTTTGAAATCATACAACCCCTCCACCGCCTTGCGGTCCCCCTCCCCTTACACAGGGGAGGCATAAAAAAGTCCCAAGCAGTGCAAAAGCACTACTTGGGACGAAAGACTCGCGGTACCACCCAAATTCAGAGCAAAAAGCTCCCTCGCTTACGCATATAACGGTGCTTACCGTCGGGGTCTAATGGGACAGCCAATTTTGAATTTTGAATTTCGCATTCCGAATTTACCTGTCTTTTCTTCCCGAATACTCTTAGGGCTACCTTCACACACCCATGTAACAGGCTTACACCAACCGCCCGCTCTCTTGATACCCTGAGATGCGCTACTCTTCCCCGAGGAATTAACGAAGATATTTTATCACAAATATTTTCATTTGTCAATCTTATTTTTAATTTTCATTATAAAAAGCCGTTAAATATAAGACTCATCAAACATCCCGCGGAAAAGCTCGGAGTCTATTTCTTTGATATCGATAAGAGAAATTGTTTCACCGTTATCAATTGTCACCGTCTTGTTATATTCATTATATGCAGTAAGATGTCCGACAGCAGTCTTGTAGCTTCCGCCAGCCTTTCTTTTGTCGGGCTGATAGTAGGTAATCTTAAGAAGGGGCATAGCATCTCTTATGTCAACAAGGAGCTTGTGCCACCTGTCAAGCCTCTCTCTCATGTCCTCGCTGAGCATTACCTCTCTTTCGGTAAGTCTTGCCGCTTCAAAAATTGCAAGGTCATATCCCGTAAGCGCCGCAAAGGGGGCAAACTGTGCCGCCCTGTCTGCTCTTGCCATGCGTGGGTGACGCTCGGATGTGGGGCAGGGCAGGTCTATAATATCATCATAGCTTTTTTTCATTATGCCTTGTGTCCCCCTATCTGCCTGTTTCTGTCTATTCCCGTTGCACCATCTTCAAGGCTCATGCCCTTGACGATAGCATTTTTCCCATACCTGTGCTTTATGTCAAGAAGAGCGTTTTGTATCTGCCTTTCTCGCTTTCTTTCCTCGGTGTTGTCTGCCTCAGCCTCCTCAGCCGAGAATATATCAAGCTGCTCCACTTTCGGAATTTTTTTAAGCTCCTCTTCAGAGAAAGTATTGCAGGCGGTAAGAGAAATTCGCCTTATAAGTAAATTCTTATTTACAATTTCGTCAAAAAGTGAGCTGGCAGCATCTAAAATCTCGGAAGTAAGCGATGTGTAATTTTTAAATCTTGTTGTTCCGTGAGCATGCCTAGGAACGGCTCTGCCGTAATAATCTCGGGTGACTTCAAGCCCCTCGCCGCCACTCTTTACATTTTCGGCATCATACCCGACAGTTAGAGTCAGGCCGCCGCAGACAAGCCCCTTTTCCACAAGGTCAAGAGAGAGCTGGTCTGCCATTTCAAGGGTAACAAGCCTTGCCTTGTCAAACTCGTATGCACAGTGCAAAACCTGCCCTGAGCCAAGGCTTGATGCCGAAGGCTTATAAGCCTTTATATCCCCCATAGTACAGCTCTCATACCCCCATGCATGGTCGATAAGAAGCTCGGCATTTACACCGAAAGCCTTGTATAAAAGCTCCTCGTTGTAATAGTCGCACTCGCGTCCGACAGAGCATTTTGCAATATCCCCCATAGTGATAAGTCCCATAGCCTCAAGTTTTTTTGAATACCCGGGACCCACCCGCCAAAAGTCGGTTAAGGGACGGTGATTCCACAAAAGTCTGCGGTAGCTCATTTCATCAAGCTCGGCAATCCTTACCCCTCGCTCGTCAGCGGGCAGATGCTTTGCCACAATGTCCATAGCCACCTTTGCAAGGTAGAGATTTGTACCTATTCCTGCCGTTGCGGTAATTCCCGTGGTAAAAAGCACCTCGGAAATTATTTTTTCGCATAGCTCCTTTGCCGTCATACGATAGCTTTTCAGATATTTTGTAACATCCATAAACACCTCGTCTATGGAATAAACATGAATGTCCTCGGCAGAAATGTACTTTAAGTACACCTTATAAATTTCGGTGCTGTATTCAATATATCTTGCCATTCTCGGGGGAGCTGTGATATAATCGACAGCCAGGGCAGGGTTCTTTGTAAGCTCGTTATAATCACAGGACTTGCCCCAAAGTCTGCCTCCCGCCTTTATCTGTCGCTCACGATTGACCTCTTTAACCCTTGCCACAACCTCAAAGAGCCTTGGTCTTCCCGGAACACCAAATGACTTAAGCGACGGTGACACCGCAAGGCCTATGGTTTTTTCTGTTCTTGAAATATCCGCAACAACAAGGTTCGTTGTAAGAGGGTCAAGCCCTCTGTCTCGGCACTCAACAGAGGCATAAAAGGATTTTAAATCTATTGCAATATATTTTCGTTCCATTTTAACCTCCGTTTCTTTCTTTACCTAATATTGTACCACAATTTGTGTTACAAATCAATTTTTTTATACGTAAAAGCTATAGTTTTTTTGAAAAACACTTGATTTATTTTAACTATCTGCTATAATTGAGGTGAAAACTTTGACCGCAAAGGAGAAATAGCAAATGAAACTTTTAATAGGCGCTGATACCGTTCCAACCGTCGTAACAAACGACCTATTCGTTAAAGGAGATACAAAGGCTCTCTTCGGAGATATATGCACTCTTGCAGAGGAGGCAGACAGGGTAATAATCAACCTTGAGTGCGCTCTTACCAAATCCGACGGAGCAATAAAGAAATTCGGTCCTAACATTAAGTGCGATCCCGAGTGTACAAATGCTCTTGTTAAGCTTGGCGTAACCGATGTTATGCTTTCCAATAACCACGTTTTTGACTTTGGAATTCGCGGACTTCTTGATACTAAAGAAGCTCTTGAAAAAGCCGGACTTCCTTACACGGGAATAGGTGAAAACGATACCGATTCAAGAAAATCCTACTATTTTGAGCAGGACGGCAAGAAAATCGGTATAGTAAACGTCTGCGAGCACGAATATACATACGCAACCCCTGACAGAATGGGCGCAAACCCCTTTGACCCATTCCTTACAATGCAGGATATAAGAGAAACAAAGAAGAATTGCGATTACCTTATCTGCATCTACCACGGCGGTAAGGAATATTGCCGTTATCCCTCGCCAAGACTCCGTAACCTTGCTCACGAAATGGTGCTCTGCGGAGCAGATGTTGTTCTTGCTCAGCACAGCCACTGCATCGGCTGCTATGAGGAGTTTGAGGGCGGACATATCGTTTACGGACAGGGTAACTTCAACTTTGTATTCCCCAAATATGATTGCCCCGAGTGCTGGTACACCTCTCTCCTTGTGGAGCTTAATATTGACGACGGTGTAAAGATTAAGTTCTATCCTATCGTAGCTACCGAGACAGGCTGTGACCTTGCAAGAGGCGCTAAGGCTGCCGAGATTATGTCCGAGTTTGAAGCGAGAAACGCATCTCTCCTCGACGGTACTTGGCGCGACGGCTGGCACGCATTCTGCACCGACCCCGAGAGAGAATATTATCACAACAGAATTCGCAACGCCTGCACTACCGAAGAGGAAATTCAGGGCTTTGCTCACTACCTTGACTGCGAGGCACATACTGATGTGTGGAGGGAGCTTTATCCTACCTGGAATGCCACCAACGAACTCTGATAAAAAATAGCTTCGTAATACTGTGTTAAAGCATCGACTTCCTCAAATCGCCGTAGGCAACTACGGCTTCATCTCGGTCGCTCGCTTTGCCTTGTCTTACTTGCTCTTTTTTCACCAGAGGCGTGCCTTGCTGTGAAATATGTATTTAAATACAACTCTAAACTTATAACTTAAAAAGAGGCTGCGAACAGCCTCTTTTCCTTTTGTAAAAGTAGTTTGTGTAGCGACAACTCGGAATTTGTTTCCCGACAATCGGAGTGCGTGTCAATTGTGTTATGTACTGTTCATTTTGTAAAATGCTCCTTTGAGGTGATTATATAACAACATTATACACTATAAATTTTCGTTTGGTTAATTTTACTATTGATCAGTTGTTAAAAAATTGAGATGGATTTTAGTAATGCTGCAACGGACTGTCGGGGACGCCGGTCCCTACAATCAGAGCAAACATGTTGCGAAAAAAATGATGTCAGAATAAACATCTCCAAGGAGAAAAATGTATGTACAATTTGTAGGGACCGGCGTCCCCGACGGTCCGCAAGCCTTTTTGGCAGAGAAGGCTTAAATGTGTACACCAACCATTTGGTTGGATTTCAAACAAAATAATGCGTTTGTATGATAAAATCTATGTATTGCACAAAAAATGCCGTTTCTGCGGCTCAAATAGGAGATTTTACCATGCATTTTTATCCGAGAATCAGAGATTTGAGAGAAGATAATGACAAAAACCAAACCGACATAGCCGAAATTCTCGGCATGAAATATCAGCAATATGCTCGTTATGAGAGAGGCATGCAAGAAATTCCTCTTCATCACCTGATAACTCTTGCGAGATATTACAACGTATCTCTTGATTATCTTGCAGGTCTTATTGATACACAGAGGAAATTGCATTGACGAAAGCCTTCCCCAACAGGGAAGGCTTTTTAATTGTTTTCAAAAAAGTTCTCCTCACCCTCTCCAACTTTTTTCAAAACCCATTGATTTATTTTTAAAAAAATGTTATAATATACATGATGATTTAAAAAATGTTATCATATACATAATGGCAAAAATTCACAGGAGGTAAAGAACAATTATTATCTTAAAGTTAATAAGAGCAAACGGTGACGTTAAGTTTCGTGCCTTTGGTGACGAGATAGACGAGCGCTACAATGGCGAGTATGAGCCAGGTGACAAGATTCGTCTGGAGCTTGCCGACTCTACTTATGTTAAAATGAAGCTTGATGAGAGCCTTGCTGAATCTATTGTTTTTGTACCCGACGGCATATTTGAGTTTATAATCCCCGAGGGGCGTGAGCTTAAGTCCTGCTATGCACCCGGCGCATTCACGGGCGACAGCCATAGATTTATGGTGGCAGAGCCTACCGACAGCGAGATATACGAGGAAAGATGTCTTTCGCTCAACGCTCACGCACGCCACAACGTATTTAAGTATTTCCCCCACGCTTGGGCAAACTTTGTAACAAGAGAAGAGCCTTGCTTCTTTGAGCGTAATGCTATTGACGGTGTGTGCGACAACTCAAATCACGGTGCATACCCCTATCACTCCTGGGGCGGCGGACTTCGTGAGGACCTTGAGTTTGAGATTCGCTTCGGCGCACCTGTTGAGGTATCAAAGGTGGTTATCTTCATTCGTGCCGACTTCCCCCACGATACATACTGGAAGGAAGCCGACCTTGAGTTCTCAGACGGAACTCGCACCCACGTAGAGCTAACTAAAACCGCCGAGGGTCAAGTCTTTGAGTTTGATAGAAAGGTTACTGAAATGGTGAGACTCACCGGTCTTAAGCAGCAGCGTCTTGAGGACGGCTCACTCTCGTTTGCAGCCCTTTCACAAATGGAAGTTTACGGAAATTATATTAAAAAGGAGAACAACGGAATGGAAGTAAGAGACGCATCCAATGCAAAAGACGTCAAGTATTATACCACAGACAGACTCAGAGAGGAATTCCACATAGCAAACCTCTTCACAAAGGACAATATTAGAATGGTTTACAGCCATACTGACAGAATTATAGTAATAGGAATGAAGCCGGTTGAGGCAACCCTTACTCTCCAGGCAGGCAAGGAGCTTGCAGCAGAGTATTTCCTTGAGAGACGTGAGCTTGGCTGTATTAACATCGGTGGCCCCGGTGTTATCACCATTGACGGTGAGACCTACGAGATGAACCCCAGAGACGGTATCTACGTTGGTAAGGGACACAAGGACTTAAAGTTCAGAAGTGTAGATCAGACCAATCCCGCAAAGTTCTACATCACCTCTTGCCCCGCGCACACCGAGTATCCTATCGTTAAGATAGATATCACCAAGGCGCGTAAGGTTCCTTGCGGTAGCGTTGAGGACTGCAACAAGAGAGTAATTAACCAGTACATCCACCCCGAGGTAATCAAGTCCTGCCAGCTTGCAATGGGACTTACCGAGCTTGAGGTTGGCTCTAACTGGAACACCATGCCCTTCCACACCCACGACAGACGTATGGAGGTTTATCTTTACCTTGATATGGGACCCAACGATGCTGTATTCCACATGATGGGCGAGCCTAAGGAGACAAGACACATCATTATGCACAACGAGGAAGCGGTTATCTCTCCCTCTTGGTCTATCCACTCGGGCGTTGGTACAAAGAACTATTCCTTCATCTGGGCTATGTGCGGTGAGAAGCAGGAATTCACCGATATGGACCATATCGAGACCCGCGAATTGCGCTAAGCAATTCGCAATGAAATCCGCACTGCGGATTTCATTTCATGCGCCGAGTAGGCGTATTTCAAGATTCGTCAGAATCATTTCAAGTTGCGCATGCAACATTTCATTCTGAACATATTATTAAAAGGAGAACATAAAAAAATGGCTTACACAGAAAATTTTAGCCTTGAAGGCAAGATTGCTCTTATTACAGGCGCATCCTACGGCATCGGCTACGCTATCGCAAAGGGACTTGCGGCAGCCGGCGCAAAGATAGTTTTCAACGATATTAAGCAGGAGTTTGTAGACCGCGGACTTGCTTCCTATAAGGCAGACGGCATCGACGCTAAGGGTTACGTTTGCGACGTTACCGACGAGGATGCAGTAAACGAAATGGTTGCGAAGATTGAAAAGGAAGTCGGCGTTATCGACATTCTCGTAAATAACGCAGGTATCATTAAGAGAATTCCTATGATTGATATGAAGGCAGAGGAGTTCCGTCAGGTTATCGACGTTGACCTTAACGCACCCTTCATCGTATCTAAGGCGGTTCTTCCCTCTATGATTAAGCAGAGATCGGGTAAGATCATCAACATCTGCACTATGATGAGTGAGTTCGGACGTGAAACCGTTTCCGCATACGCTTCCGCAAAGGGCGGTCTTAAGATGCTTACCAGAAACATTGCTTCCGAGTACGGCCAGTACAACATTCAGTGTAACGGCATCGGCCCCGGTTACATAGCTACTCCCCAGACTGCACCTCTCAGAGAGAGACAGGCAGACGGTTCCAAGCATCCCTTCGATAGCTTTATCACCGACAGTAAGACTCCCGCAGGCCGTTGGGGCGATCCCGAGGACCTTGCAGGCCCCGCAGTATTCCTGGCATCCGAGGCATCTAACTTTGTAAACGGTCAGATCCTCTACGTTGATGGAGGTATACAGGCATACTTCGGCAAACAGCCCTCCTAAGAGAAATAAAACGTCCAATACATCGTTGCTCCTGTGATACTCGGCTCGGAGTACGTAACTACACCGTCGCCTGCGTTTCTCGGTGCGCCTTGTCTTGGGCGTTTTCTTCTCCCTTAGGCTTCTAATGGGGATGAATTATTTGGTATTGCGTTAAAACTTAAAAAATATCCGAGTTCAGTGATGAGCTCGGATATTTTTTATTCATATTGGTTAGTCTTGAAAATTGTCTGCGATTTTTCTAAGATTTTTTGCAAGAAGTGCCTGGCGCTCGTTAATCTGCTCCGGTGTATAGTCGCCTCGAATGTTCGGCTCAGCGGAAACAACTCCCGAAAAGGCAATTTCGTGCAGAGCTTTCGAGAAGTCCCGCCAATCTATAGCTCCTTCGCCCACGTGCAGGTGAGCGTCGGATTTTCCGTTATTATCGTGAACGTGCAGGGCGGCAAGATAAGAGCCGAGAAGTCTGACCATCTCACCCGGTTCAGTTCCCAGAACATTTGCGTGACCGGTGTCAAGACATACCTTGAAATTCTTTTTGCTAATATGCTTTACAAAGCCGAGCACCTGACTTACTGTGCTGATGGGGAACAGAGGATAGGGCATATTTTCAAGACAGACGGTAACGGGGTAGTCTTCAGCATATTCGCAAAGCTTTGTAAAATGATCGGCGTTAATACAAAAGATCTCCTCCGCGTGCTCGATTCCACCTGTGCCGTATGGCATTAAAGGATGAACCACCATATACGGCGCACCGAGGTAAGCGGCTGCACGTACACCCTTTTTCATTGCTTCAAGCCATTTTGCACGCTCGTCTATGCTATCATCCTTGGGGGGATAGCGCCAGGGGCCGTGAATTTGACCAACTGTAATACCGCCGTTTTCAAGAACACCTCGCTCGTATGTCAAGGTCTTTTTAAACTCGTCCTCGTCAAGCTGAAAAAGCTTACTTTCTGTATTATATATATCCGAATAGTCTACCGCATCCAATCCGTGAGCGCGCATTTTTTCAGGCACCTGCTCTAGGGGGTAGAGACGCCTGTATTCATGTATCGGAACGCCTGTTTTCATAATGTTTTCTTTCCCATACTATATAGATTTTCATGAATGTCTTTTCGTTGAAATTATCCGTGTACAAGCTTAAGCTCACCGCCTGCAAGGCGTGACTCCTCGGCCTTAATTCCCATAAGGTGGCTTTCTATCGATGCTTCAAGAGAGGTTTCCATAGCACTATTTCCCATAAGCATATCGTAAAGAGTATTTATCAGTATATAGTCTCCGCCGCCGTGGCCGTAAGAAGAGTCGATAAGGGTGCTAACGTCTATTACCTCGTCTGGTTTGCCGAATACTGATACAACGATGTTTTTGTTGCTGTCCATACTTACCTCACCGTAAGTACCAAAGAGCGTAACCCGTCTGCCGCCTGTCGCAGTAAAGGCTGTCATATGTAGGGTTGCGGTAATGTCGTTCTCGAAGAGCATTTGTACAGTCTGATGGTCAACAACATTGTTGTCGCAATGAAAAACGCATCTGCCGTAGGGGCCGTTCTTCAGAGCATTTAAAAATTCCTTTTCCTTTACAGGCTCCTGGCACACCGCACTTACGGGCCAGCCTGTTTCGGGACGTCCTTCTTTTTCCCATTTTTCCCAGTAGATTTTGTATGCACTGTAGGGGCAGCTGTTCTTGTGAGGGCAGTCTGTGCAGTGCTTTGTCGCACCCTCGGGAGCGCACTCGGGCTTAAAGAAGTCAAGCGAGCCAACAGACGATACCGAACGGCATTTCGACTTTGCAAACCACTGTATAAGGTCAAGGTCGTGGCAGCATTTTGCAAGAATCATAGGCGCTGCAATATCTGTGTTTCTCCAGTTTCCTCTCACATAGCTGTGGGCTTGGTGCCAGTACGCAACAGGCTCGGTCCAGTTGATAGATACTATTTTACCGAGTATTCCGCTATTAACTATCTCATAAAGCTTCCTGTATGCGGGAGCATAGCGCAAAACATGGCAAACAAGAGCCTTACAGCCGGATTTTTTCTGTGCTTCAAGGAGCTTTAAGCACTCCTCTTCATTATCGGAGAGGGGCTTTTCCACAAGAATGTCATATCCTGTCTCAAATGCGCGTATTGCATGTCTTACATGGTCATTATCCTGTGTTCCGATAACAAGAATATCCGCTTTTCTTTCAGCAAATATATCCTCTTCGCTTGTGTATCTTTGACTTTTCGGAACATCGAAGAGCTCACCGTAATAGTCAAGCCTATCCTTTCTCATATCGCAAAGGTGGGTTATCTTATATTTGTCGGGCTGCTTCTTCATCAGCTTGCCGTAAACATTGCCGCCTCTTGCGCCAACACCGAGAATTGCTACTGTAAAAATACCGTTTGTCATAGTGTAACTCCTTTTTTTGTAAATTAGTCTAACACTTATATACTAGCATAAAGAGCGGTATATTTGCAATCGCAAAAGTTTGATACATACTGTCAAAAGTTGTGTTTTTATTCCTCTCTGTATCGCTTAAGAGCGCGGTAAAATGTGTTTTGGCTGGTGTATCCGCACTTTTCCGCAATTTTGTAAATAGGTTCCTCCGGATTCTTTGCCAGCTCTCTTTTAACCTCAGAAATTCTCAGTCTATTGATATATTCCCTTAAATTCATATTGATAGCCTTATTAAGCGTTGAGGAAATATATGTCTTTTCATAGCCGAATTTGGCGCTTAGACTATCGAGAGTAATGTTTTCGGCATAGTTTTCACCTATATACTGCATAAGTTCTATTACCATCTCGCTTTGCCCACCCTTGCGTCTCGGCACCTCTCCCATATAGGAATGCAAAAGCCCGAGAAGCAATGTGACGAAGCCGCACTTTGCATTTTCGTCAAGCTCCTCTGACAGCGAATATACAGATTTTATGACTTCCAAAATTTTGTCAAATCCGGCGCTCCTAGGTACAAATGATTTGAGGGTACATTCGTGCAGCCAATCAACAGAGGAAAAATATTTACTGCTGGCAACTATAACATAAACCGAGAGGCTTTCGCAAAGCTCTGTGACCCCGGATGTGTGAGGAGTAAATCTGTCAATGAATGCTATGTCTCCCGCTGTCAGCACGGTTTCCTTGCCGCCTGAGTAGATTGTATAGGAGCCATGCTCAACAATAAAAATTTCAATACTGCCGTGAAAGTGGGGAAGAGGGCCGTAGCCCGGATAATTTGTTTTGGTGTATCTCTTGAAATACAAATGCCGCTCTTCGTCTGCTTTTCTTTGATAAAACATAGCTATATCACCGTGCTCTGAAAGGCAATGGCCTTGCCTAGAATTTTTATACTGTTAAGCTCGTCCTTTACATAAACTAAGGGCGCATATCTAGGGTTTTCGGGAGAGAGAATAAGCTTTCCCTCCTCGGGATAAAAGTAAACACGCTTTAGGGTTGCCTCGTCGTTTATTATTACTGCGGCAATCTCACCGTTGTCAACAGCCGACTGCGAGCGGATAAAGACAATATCTCCGTCAAATATTCTCGCGCCTATCATAGAGTCGCCGTGTGCTCTGAGGCAAAAATCCGCATCGATGTCGGCATTTGCCGAAATAAAGCTCTCGTGCTCCTCCTCTGCATAAATCGGCTCTCCGCAGGCTATCTCACCGAGAATAGGTATCCTTTTAATAGAAATGGGAGCAACATTGTCATATTTTTCATAAATTCCGCTGCCCCAACCCATAAGCTCGGAAGGGGTAGTTCCTAAGGCAGATGCAAGAGCCTCGACCTTCTCGGGCGGAATGTTTGATATTTTTCCGTTTTCGTACCTGTGAATGGTCTGTCTTGATGTGCCTACACGCTCGGCAAGCTCCTCAAGGGTCATGCTTTTTTCTCTGCGTAGTTCTTTTAGCTTGTTGGATAACATATAATTTATATCCTCTCGTTTTAAAAAAAGGTGTATATTTGTCCGATTTTGTCACCTTTTTTGTGAAAAAATCGTTTTTGTGATTATATTGTATCATATTGTCACCTGAAATGCAATAGTTTTTTCAAAAAAGTGAATAAAATCACTTGACAGGTGACAGAAAACCTGCTATAATTGTCACGTAACAAGTTACACGATTTTTCTGGTGACGTTAAAAGTGACAAAAAACAAGGATGTAGAAAGGAGAAAATGTTTATGATGTTATCAAGAGACCCGTATGAGGGTGCGCCCCCAAGGCTCTATCGGGGATGTGAGGAAATACGCTCTGACATAAGCGAGCTTCGGGCGGAGCTTCGTGAGATTGAAGAAAGACTTACTGTGAGAAATGTACTTATGGAGCTTGTAAGCTCCTCAGACCACCGAGACCCTGCCTTATGGGTTCCTGTGCTGGAGGATATCGCAGGTGAGGCGAGAGAGGCTCTTGAAAGGCTTAACTCATTTGGCGAGAGAATTGAGGAATTAAGAGAGGAGCTGTTAGAAACGAGATGCGCCCTGGGATACTGATACCTGATACCGTAGGTGTGCTTGTGCGCGCTCTATGTCTTGATTATCCCCGCAGACGGGAAATAATTGAAAATCACACAGCTGTCGGCAGGGTAGAAAACGAGCTGAAATACTACAATTATAAGATATATGATGCGGTTGCTGAAATTGTTGAAGAAAAAATGGTAACCGGTATGATATCGGACATTGGTGAAAGGCGAGGTTACGGTTACAGCGATATAAGCTGCATCAGCGAAACTACCTATAAAATAAGAAAGCAGGAGGCAATATACAATATTGCAAAAGGGCTTTACTTAATAAACGGATAATTTTGTACCGACAAATAAGTATATGTCGCCTCAGTGCGACAATATTCGTACAGTAAGTGTGTTAAAATTACATAAAAGCAAAAGAAAGGAATAAAAAAATGCAAAGGGACGTAATTTTTCACCAGGGAGAGCGTACTCTTACAGTCAGCCTGACGGCAGAAATAGACCACCACACCGCCCGCCGTATAAGAGAACGTATAGACTCGGAGCTGTTTCTAAAAAAGCCTGAGATTTTAGTGCTTGATTTTTCAGGAGTAGGATTTATGGATAGCTCGGGCCTTGGGCTGATACTCGGCAGATGCTCTGTTGCCGAGGGAATAGGAGCCTCGGTAAGAGTAACGGGAGCCTCCGACCAGCTTATGCGTCTTATAAGACTCTCAGGCCTCGAGAGGGTAAAAAATCTCTCGGTAGTGAAATAGACATATAAATAAAAGGAAGGAATTTCTCAAAAAAATGAAGAGAATTATAAACGAAATGAAGCTTCGCCTGCCTGCAAGGAGCGTAAACGAGGCAACCGCGCGTTCAATAATCTCGGCCTTTGTGGCAGAGCTGTCGCCAACTGTTGAGGAGCTTGGCGACCTCAGGTGCGCGGTAAGCGAGGCGGTTACAAACTGTATAGTTCATGCCTATAGGGGACTCCCCGATGGGCAGTGGGGTCAGATATACATATCCGCAAGACTCTATGATAACCGTGAGGTTACGGTGGAAATATCCGACAACGGCTGTGGCATCGAGGATGTAAAGGCAGCCAGAGCGCCAAGCTTTACCACCGGCGAGTTAGGCGAGAGATGCGGCATGGGCTTTCTCGTTATGGAGAGCTTTACCGACGGCCTAAGCGTAAAATCAAAGCTGGGCAGAGGTACAACAGTCCTGATGAGGAAAATCCTTAAGCCCTGACCGAAGGCTTGATAAAATGATAAAAACCGAAAAAAAACACCCCTATGACAAAAATCTTGACCTTCTGCAGGCATTCAGGGCAGGGGACAGAGAGTCGGGCGAAGAGCTTGCAAAGCTTAATATGCCCTTGGTTTACAGTATAGCCGGCAGATTTGCAGGCAGGGGAGCCGATATGAGCGACCTTGTGGAGTGCGGAAGCCTCGGGCTTGTAAAGGCTATGCGTACCTTTGATTTTTCACACGGATGCGCCTTTTCCACCTATGCCGTGCCTCTGATTTTCGGGGAAATCCGAAGATTTCTCCGAGACGACGGCATCATAAAGGTTTCCAGAGAAGAAAAACGTCTGGCAGGACTCCTTAACGCAGAGCGTGAGCGCAGGCTTGCCGCAGGAGAGGAGTCGGATATTGCCTCGGTTGCAAAGGCTGTTGGAATTTCGCCCCAGGATGCCGCCTCGGCTATATTTTCTTCTGTTCCGCCCCGTTCTCTTGACGAGCGGGCATTTGATGACGATGATACCGCAACTCTCGGCAGTATGATATGCGACGAGGATGCAGAAGCAAGAGATTTTAATAAATTCGCCCTAAGACTGGCTATCGAAAAGCTCTCCCCAGAGCGAAAAAAGCTAATTATTCTTCGGTATTTCCGTGACCTTTCTCAGTCGGAGACCGCCAAAATTCTCGGCCTCTCACAGGTAAAGGTTTCAAGAGAAGAAAAGAAAATTATGGAAATTCTGAAGCGGGATATGGTATAAAAATATCCAAATGTTAATAAATTGTGAAAAAACAGGAAATCTATTGATTTTTTTTAAAGCATAGTATAGAATATATCCTGTAAGTATTAGCACTCTTCTTTTTCGAGTGCTAACCTAAAATCCAAAGGAGAAAAAATTAAAAATGAAACTTAGACCCTTACTTGATAAAGTAGTGCTTAAGCAGGTTGAGGCGGTTGAGACCACCAAGGCAGGCATCATTCTCCCCGGCTCAGCACAGGAGAAGCCCGACCTTTCCGAGATTGTTGCGGTTGGCCCCGGCGGACTTGTTGACGGCAAGGAGGTTGTAATGACCCTTAAGGTTGGCGACAAGGTTATTACAGGCAAGTATACAGGAACAAACGTTAAGCTTGACGGAGTTGAATATACTATTGTAAGTCAGTCCGACATTCTGGCAGTTGTTGAGTAATTTTTGCGAATCGTGGCGGAGTTTTTCACCTTGCGGTAGGTTTCTACCGCTGGCGGCACAAAATCCTTGCGCTTCACCAAAAATTCATCAGCAAAACTTATATTAAAAACACGAAAGGAATATAATCCAAAATGGCAAAAGAAATAATTTACGGCATGGATGCAAGAGCCGCGCTTCTTCGCGGTGTTGATAAGCTTGCCGATACAGTAAAGATAACCCTTGGTCCTAAGGGCAGAAACGTAGTGCTTGAGAAGAAATTCGGCGCACCCCTTATCACCAACGACGGTGTAACTATCGCAAAGGAGATTGAGCTTGACTCTGCAGCAGAGAACATGGGCGCAGGTCTTGTAAGAGAGGTTGCAACCAAGACAAACGATGCGGCAGGTGACGGTACAACAACCGCAACTCTTCTTGCTCAGGCGCTTATCCACGAGGGAATGAAGAACGTTACCGCAGGTGCTAACCCCATGGTACTCCGTAAGGGTATCTTCAAGGCTACCGATGCGGCAGTTGCCGAGCTTAAAAAGCAGGCAAAGGCTGTTTCAGGCTCTGAGGATATTGCAAGAGTTGGTGCAATTTCCGCATCTGACGAAACAATAGGACGTCTTATCGCAGACGCTATGGATAAGGTTAGCTCCGACGGCGTTATCACCGTTGAGGAATCCAAGTCTGCCGAGACCTACTCCGAGGTTGTTGAGGGTATGCAGTTTGACAGAGGCTACCTCTCCCCCTATCTTGCAACCGATACAGATAAGATGGAGGCTGTTCTCGACGACTGCCTTATCCTTATCACCGACAAGAAGATTTCCTCTATCCAGGACCTTCTTCCTCTCCTTGAGCAGATAGTTCAGTCGGGCAAAAAGCTCCTTATCATTGCTGAGGACGTTGAGGGCGAGGCTCTTACTACCCTTGTTCTTAACAAGCTCAGAGGTACATTCACCGTTGTTGCGGTTAAGGCTCCCGGCTTTGGCGACAGACGTAAGGAAATGCTCCTTGATATCGCAACCCTTACAGGCGGCGAGGTAATCACCTCTGACCTTGGTCTTGAGCTTAAGGACGCATCGGTTGCTCAGCTCGGCCGTGCAAGACAGGTTAAGGTTAATAAGGAAAATACCATCATCGTTGGCGGCGCAGGCGACAAGCAGGCTATTGCCGACAGAGTAAATCAGATAAAGAGTGCAATCGAGGTTACTACCTCCGAGTTTGATAAGGAGAAGCTCACCGAGCGTCTTGCAAAGCTTGCAGGCGGTGTTGCGGTTATCAAGGTTGGTGCTGCTACCGAGGTTGAAATGAAAGAAAAGAAGCTCCGCATTGAGGACGCTCTTAACGCAACTAAGGCTGCTGTTGAAGAGGGTATCGTTGCAGGCGGCGGCGCAGCTCTTGTAAACATTATCGGCGCAGTTGAGGCTGTTGCCAACACCCTTGAGGGTGACGAAAAGACAGGTGCTATGATTGTCGTTAAGGCTCTCACTGCTCCCATGAAGCAGATTGCCGAGAACGCAGGTCTTGACGGCTCTGTTGTTGTAGCAAAGGTTCGTGAGTCCGGCAAGGCTGGCTTTGGCTTCGATGCATACAACGAGAAGTACTGTGACATGCTCGAGTGCGGTATTGTAGACCCCGCAAAGGTTACACGTTCTGCTCTCCAGAACGCAGCATCTATCGCATCCACCGTTCTTACCACCGAGGCGGTTGTTTCGGATAAGAAGGAAGAGAAGGCAGCAGCTCCTGCTGCACCCGACATGAGCGGTATGTATTAAGCAAATGAAATTTGCTTAATACAATGAAATTTGCCATTGGGCAAACGAAATTCGCAGAGCGAATGAAATACTTGCTTCGCAAGCATGAAATGTGCCACGGCTAAACACCGTGGCACATATATTTTCATAGGGCGAATTTTATTTCACTATTTCAAGACGGATTGCCTGTGAGTGAGGTGTTTGTCGGTTGAATTATCTTTGGATTTTACCAAATTAAAAAAAGTTATTCCACATGTGAACTAAATTCAACACTTTTTGTTTTTATGTGTTATAATGCAAGTAAAAACAACCAAAAGGAGAAATATTATGAAATTCTGTCCCGAAGAACAAACACGAATAGTTTGTACAAATGTGAAAAAACTGAGAAAGAGCCTTGGACTCAGCGAGGAGGAAATGGCGGAGAAGCTGAATATAAGCAAAAATGATTTAAGCGAAATAGAAAAAGGAATTTTGCCCGAGACCGTAAAGGTTAATATTCTGTTTAGAGTAAGAGATAATTTTAATTTGCCGCTGAATTATCTTTTTATTCCCTAATAAAAAAGTTTGCTTCACTCCTCTAAAATAAACTCCCGAATCCCGAAAAAGGTATAAAAGAGTATTGTTACCGGGAGCACAAGCCCGAGAATACGCAGGGCGAGGTAGGAATATATGAGGGGTGTGGCGACTGCAACGGCAGAGGTTATAAGAAGGGATTTGAAAAATGCCTTTTGAGAAAAAATGCTATCAAGCCCTATTCGCTTAAGAAATACATAATTTACCCCGAGGGTCACAAGGCTTGATAAAAGCAACGAGAGGGCAGCGCCCACATATTCAAGACGTGGAATAAGAATGCTGTTCAAAATTACGCTCACAACAACAGAGGCAATAGCCGAAACAGATGTGTAGCCGCTATGCTCTGCATGGACTATTCCGAGGGTTATAAATGATGATGAAAAGCTGGGAATAGTGCTGAGAAGCAGAGGGATTGTGGCAAGACGTGCATCGGAATACTCGGGAGGGGCGAGAAACATAAATATCTCGGGCACAAGAAGGGCTATTATCATCGCAAGCGCGCCAAGGGCGTTCAGTATAGCAGAGGAAATCGGCTCAACAGCCTCGTCGCAGCCCGAAGATAGCTTTCGTATAACCCAAGGGTAAAGAGCCGAGGCAAGAGCGCTGACAGCAAAGCCTATGCCAAGCCCAAGTGTATGTGCAACCGAGTATTTTGCAAGTGCCTCAGCTCCGAGAGCTGCCGTAATCATAAGCTTGTCTATCTCCGCCCCTACCGCAACAGATGCCGCGTGTGGCAAGAGGGGAAGTGAGCGTCTTGAAATATAGAGGGCTATTTTTTTGTTGAATTTTTCCTTTCCGTTACGCAAAACACGGGCAACGTGTGGCGATGCAATCATAAGACTGACTAAAAGAAGTGCAAAAATTCTGCCCCTGTACCCGATTTTTGCCCCAAAAATCAAAATAGCCGAAAGGAGCGGTGTTGCCACGACCGAAACCGCATTTATAACAGAAAGCGCGCGGTAGCTGTAGTCATATCTCCTGACTGTCTGATAAATTCCTACCGAAGCATCGCAAAAAAGCTGAATCATAAGAAGCAGAATTATTCCTCTTGTTAAGTCTAATATATCATAAAATGCAAACAATAGTAAGCAAAACACAGCCGTAAAGCCGATTACAAGGGTGAAAGAAGAAAAAATAAATTCATCCTTTTGAGCTTTGAATTTTTCAAGTCCCCTGTAAATTACCGCCTGGGATATAACAGATGTGCAAATAGTTGTGCAAAGCCCCAGCCAGCTCATATAAAAGGTGTATTTGCCGTAATCCTCGCCTGTAAGAATTCTTGTAAATATAGGGGTTGTCAAAATTCCCACAGCCTTTGCCAAAGCTGAGGAAAGAGTATAATATATTGTAGCCTTTGCGGGAAGCCTCAGCGAGGACCACCTGCCGCCCTTTTGTAAAGAGTTTTCCAAGAAAAAATCCGCCTTTTAGATTTTGCCGTTTTTGCAGCGATGGTTGCATAAAAAGAGCCAATTGATAAATATTTAACGATTTTTACCCCTTTTTTGCAAGAAAAAACATAAAAAAATGCAAAAAACACACAAAAATATTTTGTACTCTATTGATTTTCTTTTTCTTTTGTGCTATATTAAAGTATACATATTTTTGTTTAGGAGAAATGTTATGTTTAAGCTTCAGTATCTTAACGATTTAATGGAAACCGTTATCAGAAGAAACCCCGGTGAGTCTGAGTTCCACCAGACTGTAAAAGAGGTTTTTGAGTCTATCGAGCCTGTTCTCGAGCAAAGCCCCGAGTATATCACCAGCGGTGTTATCGAGCGTATGGTAGAGCCTGAGAGAATCATCAAGTTCCGTGTTCCGTGGGTTGATGACAGCGGTAAGGTTCAGGTTAACCGCGGCTTCCGTATTCAGTTTAATTCCGCTATCGGTCCTTACAAGGGCGGTCTCAGATTCCACCCCTCTGTAAACGAGTCTATAATCAAGTTCCTCGGCTTTGAGCAGACCTTTAAGAACTCCCTCACCTCTCTCCCTATGGGCGGCGGTAAGGGCGGTGCAGACTTTGACCCTCAGGGCAAGCCTGATGCAGAGGTTATGCGCTTCTGCCAGTCCTTTATGACCGAGCTTCAGAAGTACATAGGTGCAGATACCGACGTTCCCGCAGGCGACATCGGTGTTGGCGCACGTGAAATTGGTTATCTCTTCGGTCAGTATAAGAGACTCAGAGATGAGTTTACCGGCGTTCTTACCGGTAAGGGTCTTACCTACGGCGGCTCTCTTATCCGTCCCGAGGCTACCGGCTACGGCGCAGTTTACTACGCTGTTGAAATGCTTAAGCACTTCGGCGATGATATCAAGGGCAAGACCGTTGTTGTTTCCGGCTTCGGTAACGTTGCTTGGGGTACTTGTAAAAAGGTTGCGGAGCTTGGCGGTAAGGTTATCGCTATTTCCGGTCCCGACGGCTACGTATATGACGAAGAGGGTGTTGTAACCGAAGAAAAGATTAACTATATGCTTGAGATGCGTGCTTCCTGCCGTAACAGAGTTGAGGATTACGCAGACAAGTTTGGTGTTCCCTTCTTCAAGGGCGAAAAGCCTTGGGGCGTTAAGGCAGACATTCTTATGCCCTGTGCAACTCAGAACGAGGTTCGCGAGGCTGATGCCGAGAAGATTATCGCAAACGGCATAAAGTACTATGTTGAGGTTTCTAATATGCCCACCACCAACGAGGCAGTTGCTATGCTTAAGAATGCAGGCGTTATCGTTGCTCCCTCTAAGGCTGTTAACGCGGGCGGTGTTGCTACCTCCGGTCTTGAGATGAGCCAGAACTCCATGCGTTACTCCTGGACTGCAGAAGAGGTTGACGCAAAGCTTAAGATGATTATGAAGAACATCTTTGATGCATCTGTTGCTGCTGCTAACAAGTACGGACTTGGCGACGACCTTGTTGCAGGCGCAAACATCGCAGGATTTATCAAGGTTGCTGATGCAATGAAGGCGCAGGGCGTTTGCTAATCTGAAATTTTGGGTGATTTTCCCCGATCCTCGCTCGACGTATTCGTATACGTCTTCGCATCGGAAGTGAGAAAACTCCCTCAAAACTTTCTAGATTAGAACGAGTCTTGCAAGTTAACCTGAAATTTTTGGTGATTTTCCCCGATTCTCGCTCGACGTATTCGTATACGTCTTCGCATCGGAAGCGAGAAAACTCTCTTAAAATTTTCGAGATTAAAGTACACCACATTGATTAAGATTTTTATTCCGTCTCGGGATTTTTCCCGAGGCGGTTTTTTATCTGTCCTTTATTTGGTACAACAACCTTGACAAAAGAGCCGTTTTACATTATAATATAAAAAAACATTAAGGACAGATGAAAAAAATGGCTCGTTCAGAAAAACAAAAGCAAAAGCTTATAAGGCTTATAGAAATACTAATCAGAGAAACAGACGAGGAACATGGGTTGTCTATGCCTGAGATAATTTCTGCGCTCTCGGAATACGGTATTTCTGCCGAGCGTAAAAGCATTTATGACGATATAATAACTCTTGGTGAGCTTGGTCTTGACGTTATTACCTTGCCCACAAGACCGCCAAAATATTCTCTCTTAAGCCGCAGCTTTGACATGGCGGAATTAAAAATTCTTGCAGATGCTGTGGCTTCGTCAAAATTCGTTACGGCAGAGAAGAGCCGCGAGATAATCGATAAGCTCCGCTTTTTTGCAGGCAGACACAGAGCTGGGGAGCTTTCGAGACAGGTTTATGTTGAGGACAGAATAAAGACTATGAACGATTCTGTTCCCGAGAATATCGAGCTTCTCCACAAGGCGATAAACGAAAATAAAAAAATAACCTTCCGTTATTTTGATTACGGAGTAAATAAGCAGAGGGTATATCGACACGAGGGTGCGTTGTACCTTACAAGTCCCGTATCACTTGTAAGAAATGACGAGAATTATTATCTTGTTGCCTTTGACGAGAGGGAGGAGACAAACAAAAACTTCCGCATTGATAAAATGGCAGATATAAGTCTCAGCGAGGAGCAGAGAAGCAAGGAGTCTACCCTTGACCGCTTTAACTCCGCTACATATTCGAGCAAGGTTTTTGGTATGTACGGAGGCAGGGAGGAGCTTGTTACACTTGAATGCCGAGAGAGGCTATCGGGTGTAATTGTTGACCGCTTTGGCAGAGAGCACACCTTTATAAAGAGCGATTTTGGTTTTCGGGTATCCATCAGAGTAATGCTCAGCCCTAACTTTTATGCCTGGGTATTAGGCTTTGGCAGGGATATGCGTATAATTGCTCCCGAGGCGGTGAGACAAGAGCTTATTTCACGCCTTTGCGAGATAAAGGAGGTTTACGAAAATGAGTAAATATAAGGTTGTGGCATTTGACCTTGACGGAACGCTGACAAACCCAGAGCGGGGGCTTCTTTCCGCCTTTGTATATGCCTTCAAAAGGCTTGGTGTAAGGTATGAGTCTCGCGAGTCCTTAAAGCGTTATATCGGCCCGCCCCTGTATGACGAATGGCAGAAGGATTTTGGCTGGACATTTGATGAGGCGTCTTATGCAGTAGATGTTTTTCGCGAATATTACAATATCTACGGCTGGTGGGATAACGAGGTATATCCCGGCATTGAGCCTCTTCTTAAGGGACTGAAATCCTGTGGAAAAAAGCTGGTCGTCGCAACCTCAAAACCCGAAGAAACGGCAAAACGTGTGCTGCGGCTCTTCGGGCTGGATAAATATTTTGATTATATTGCCGGCGCATCAATGAACGGCTCGGAGGACTTGAAATGGCAGATACTCACTCGCGCCCTTGATGCCGTAGGTGCTGAAAAATCTACGTCAGTTCTTGTCGGAGACAGAAAATACGATGCAGAAGGGGCAAAAATTACCGGAATAGATTCTATAGGTGTGCTTTGGGGACACGGGTCGGAGGAGGAGCTTAATGGGGCAGGGTTTACCGCTACCCTCAAATCTCCCGACGAGGTAGCAAAATATATAATAAAATAAAGAAAAAATCAGAAAAGCCCGAAAAAAATGCTTTTCTGATTTTTTATACAAAGAATTATTACATATTCAAATTTTCTGTTATTTCTCCCTTTTCGTACGCTTCCTTTAGTAGCATAAGGTCGGAAATTTTGTCTATTATTTTTGTGCCCTCGTCGGTGTTTATAACCTTGATACGCTCTTTTGAGGTTTCAAAAACGGCGGTATCGTAGGCAATGTCGGCATTTTTTTCTACCGCTGCCCAGATACCCGGAAATGGGTTGTGGGCAGAAATTCTCATTCCCTCGGAATTGTATATCAGGGTGTAGCCTGCAATGCCCGTGCGTCCGAGAAATGCGTGACAAAATCCACCGTCAATTAGTATAAGTCTGCCCCCTGCCTTTATTGGATTTTCACCTTTTTTTACGGGGATATGACCGTTTATTATGTGTGAGCGCGCTCCCGAAATGCCGAATTCTGACAGCACCTTTTCCGCAAGTGCAGGGCTATTCCATATCTTATAGTAGGAATTCTTTGGCTCGGTATGTGCCCTTTTGTCGGGAATAAATATTCTCTCAAAGGTGGTGATTTTTTCTCTTCCCGAGAGAGGAGAGTTTTTTCCGCACCACAAAAACCACATAAAGTCAAGGGCATCATTTTTTTCTTTACTGCCATTGGGAGAAAAAAACGCACGCCTTGCCACGGTGTCGCAGTAGTCCATAAGCTCTCGCCCTTGTCTGCCTCCCGCCGCCTCGAGAGGGAGAAATTCACCCGACTTATCCATAGGAACACAGCCGTGAAAAATAAGATTTCGGTTATAAACTTTGTACATACTGCCATTCCTGTATAAAAAGAATATATGCCTTGATAGCTTTTCTGAGCCGACAAATGCACTGACAAGGTATTTTGTTATATCCTCCTCGCTCTTGTTAAGCTTATAGGGGTCGCTCTTGTCTACCGTAACAAAGCATTCGGAGGGAAGTGTATACTCTATACCGTTAAGTGTGATTTTGTTATCCTTAATTTTATCAAGAATGAGTCTGTCGTTCATATCGAATGAGGGGTTACGGAGTATCGTATCACCCTCTAATTTCCACATTATGATTGAGACGGCACAGCGCATTGAGGCGATAAGCTCGTCTGTGCCGCTTAGTATCAGCCTGCCACCCTCGTCTCCCTTAGGATAAAAGGGGATAAGAGCATCACCCGAGTAGCTTCTTTCGGCAAATTCGGCAAGAGGGCGCAGGGATATGCCGTAACCTGCCTCTAAAAAATCAAGGTTGCGGTAGCTTAAGGAATTAAAAAGCGCCCCCATAATACAAAGAGCCGAGCCTGAGGCTGCACCCATCCACAAAATATCGTGGTTGCCCCATTGGATATCCACATTTTTCTCGACAGAAAGCTCCTCAAGGATTTTGTCGGGTCTTGGGCCGCGGTCAAAGATGTCGCCAACTATATGCAGCCTGTCAACGGCAAGTCGCCGTATTGCAATGGAGAGGGAGAAAATAACATCCTTTTCTTTGTTTATTCTTAAAACCGTTTTTATAGTATAATCAAGGTTGGCTGAGGGATTGTACATAAGCTCGTATATTATCCGCCCAAGGTCGCCCGCCTCTAAAAGTGTTGCCCTTACCCTCTCTCTTGTGTATTTTTCACTTATTATACCAAGAATAGAAAAAAGCCTTTTTATAACGCTCTCCGCTTTATCGGGCATAATATTTTCAATCTTCTTTTCGGGGTAATAAATAAGCGTTGCAAGGCCTGAGCGCTCTTCTTCCGAAAGCTCATCTTCAAAAAGCAAATCGATTTTTCGCCTTATAACCCCCGATGCCGACCGCCTTATGTGGGAATATGCATCGTATTCACCGTGCAGGTCGCTTAAAAAATGCTCTGTACCCTTTGGTAAGCATAGCTTTGATGCAAGGCTTATCACCTCTGCCGAGGCGGCATCGGCGCAGCCGTATTTTTCAGACAAAATTGACAGATATTTCTTTTCGTTTTCATCAAGCATAAAAAATACTCCGTTAAAGTAGGTATTACCTAAATTATAACGGAGTTTTTTGTTTTATTACAATTTCTTGAAAATTACTTTGTTTTATTATACAATATATGCCTTTTTAATTCTTACCGCAATCTTTGGTCTGTCGTTATAGTCGGTGGGGATAGATGCAATCTCGTCAACAACCTCTATTCCCGAAACAACCTTTCCGAATGCCGCATACTGACCGTCAAGGTGAGGCGCATCAGCGTGCATAATAAAGAACTGAGAGGATGCGGAGTTGGGGTCAAAGGCACGCGCCATAGATATAACGCCTCTTGTGTGCTTTATGGGATTATTATGTCCGTTGGCTCTGAACTCACCCTTGATGTTTTCGTCAGCACCGCCCATTCCGTTGCCAAGAGGGTCGCCGCCCTGAACCATAAATCCCGGAATTACTCTGTGGAAGGTGAGCCCGTCATAAAAGCCCTCCGAGACAAGCTTTTCAAAGTTCTTTACGGTTACGGGAGCCGCATCGGGGCATAGCTCAAGCTGGATTTTACCGCCGTTTTCCATTTCGATTACTACCATTTTTGTGTTCTCCTTTGTATGATTGTTATATTTTAGTAAAAATTGCTTATAATTATTTTAGAAAGGCTGATTGGGGGCAGGGAATGAATAAAGAAAGATTAGAATATATAGTTTTAATTCTTATTGCTGTAATTGGGGCAGGATTTGTATTCTTTATGCTTATGGGATATATTCTTCCGCTCTTGTCTCCGTTTATAATTGCTTGGTTTGTCGCCTTTGCGGTAAGGGGGCCTGCCGATAAAATTTCGTCTAAGACAAGAATAAGCCCTTGTGTAGTAAGACCTGTGCTCGCCATAAGCGCCGTTATATTTATATTCGGTGGATTATCTCTTTTGATATACGGTCTTGTGGATTTTATCAGCCGCGCCCTTGCAGATATTGCAGACAGAGGCGAGCTTTATCTTTTCTTGTCCGGCTTTTCTTCACCCACATTGCCATTTATTGAGGGAAGAGTTCCCGAGGGGGTAGCCCAGGGAATAAGAGAAGCTGTAAGAGAGGTGCTCTCGTCGCTACTTTCGCTCCTTGGGGGTATTATAACATCGGCAGTGAGCTTTTTGCCAAAGGCTCTTGTGTTTCTTGTTATAACCCTTATATCCCTTATCTACTTTGCCATCGACCTTGAAAAGATTAACGGCTTTATAAAAAGCGTTTTACCAAGCAAAATAAAAAACAAACTTTCGTCGCTAAGGGGTAATCTGTTTGATATTGCAGGTAAATATGTAAAGTCTTATTTACAAATAATGCTTATTACCTTTGCTTTGCTCCTTTGCGGCTTTCTTGTTATAGGTGTTGAGGATGCTTTAATAATTGCTCTTGCGGTGGCATTTCTTGACCTGTTGCCTGTTCTTGGGGTGGGAGTTGTTCTTGTGCCCTGGAGTATTTTTTCTTTCATAATAGGAAAGGCGCAGGTGGGAGTGGGGCTTATTATCCTGTTTGTGGTTTATACCGTAACACGTGAGCTTGTAGAACCGAAAATCCTGGGCAAAAGCCTGGATATGCACCCGATAGTCACTCTTATCAGCCTTTATGTGGGATTTGCGTTGTTCGGGGTCATGGGGCTTATTATTCTTCCGCTAGCCTCGGTCATCTTAAGCGTTTTATTCAAGAAAGATAAGTCCCCCAAGGTCGACGAGGGGACCGTCGGTTAGAGATACGGGGGTAAAGCCGTGGTGCTCTATAGCTTCTTTGATAATATCTGCCGAGGGGTGGGTCTTGTAGTCGCCGATAAAATAAATTTTATCCTTATATACCCCCGTCGCACCGCCGATAAATCCGTAATCATAAGGGGGGAGCGAGATGCCACCGGCTTCAATAAGGTAAGAGTCAATCCCCGCATTTGTAAAAGCCGTATGCATTCCGCGGTCGGCAGTTATTGCAGCCGCGCCGAATGTAAGAGAAGAACAGGCGGGGTATCCCTGTGATACATTGACGATACTGTAGCCGAGCGTCAGGCAATAGTCTGTAATAGACGAAGAAACACTTTTTTCTCTTGCAAAAAGATGTCCATTATGTACTCTTGCATTCATTTTGCAGTCCAGAGGATATTTATTCCCCAGCTCGTCTGCCGAAAAAATCAGTTTTATATCAGGGTGTCTGTCCCTTATGTCGGTAAAAACATAGGGCGCACACTCGCAATATTCCGAGGGGGAAATAAGCGCGTTTTTATGATAAAAAACAAGACTGTCGGGGTGAGAGGATATAGCCTCGGGAAGTCCCGCATGGCGAGTCAGACGTATGGGATAAAAGCCGCGAAGCACAAGAGCGCGCTCGCACTCATCACTCATTCTGCCGTCAATCAAAACACTTGTCATAAAGCTCCTTTCTTGCCTCGGGCAACCTCAAAAGCTCCATAAAAATCAAAAAACTCTGCCTTTAGCAGAGTTTTTGACACCTTAAACGCGCTCAACCTTTCCTGAGCGAAGGCAACGGGAGCAAACATAAACGGTAGTGTTAGCGCCGTTAACTTTAGCTTTAACTCTACGAATGTTGGGCTTCCAGGTTCTGTTGGTCTTACGGTTAGAGTGAGACACGTTGTGTCCGAAGGTAACGCCCTTACCGCAGATACTGCACTTAGCCATTTTGACACCTCCAAAAATCCCGCTCTTTCGAGCGTAATTTTATATAAATTTATTTGATTACACAAATCAGCGAGAATTATTATACCATATCGATTTAAAAAAAGCAAGTAGTTTTTAAAAAAAAATAAAAAAAATGTAAAAGCTATTTATATTGGCTTATGTTTGTGCTATAATAGCAATAAATATAACAGATATAAAGGAAGAAAAAATGAAAAATTATAAGGTTGTTGTCAGCGACCTTGACGGAACGCTCCTTGATGATGATAAAAATATCAGCAAAGAGAATGCCGAGGCCATACGCAAAATGATGGATATGGGGATAGATTTTGTTGCCTCGTCGGGAAGATGTCTTTCCGAAATGCCCGAGGAGGTTATGAATAATCCTTATATAAAGTACGTTTCCTGCTCGGACGGCTCTGTAATATACGAAAAGTCAACGCTTTTGCCTGTTGTTACAAGCTATATTCCGGAGAAAACCGTACATCAATGTGTTGAAATTTTAAAGGACTATGAGATTTTGCCTATGGTGCATAAAGCAGGCGAGGTATATCTCGATGAGGGGAAGCATAGTCACGAAACATACGTCTATAACAATGTAACACCCGCTTTTGAAAATCTTATTAACATTAAGGGTGAGTTTTTGCCCGACTGCCTTCTTGATGCAAAGGAGAGCGGTGAAGTAGAGCTGTTCTGCGTATTCTTCCACAGCTACAGCGAGCTTCTTGAATGCACCGAGAGGCTTCGCGCCCTTGGTGAGGTAAGTATTGCTGCCTCGGATAAAAACAATATTGAGGTGTATTACAAAAAGGCGGGCAAGGGTAATGCCCTCGTTTCTCTTGCAAAAATGTTAAAAAGAGATATATCGGAGGTTATTGCCGTTGGCGACTCAAAGAATGATATTGAGATGATAGAGGCGGCGGGTCTTGGTCTTGCTATGGCTAACTCTATGCCGGAGCTTATTTCGGTTGCAGACGAGGAGATTTGCTCAAACGAGGAGCACTCTGCAAAATATATCCTTGAAAATTACATTAAATAATAGAATTTATAAGACGAGCCTCTCATACCTTGTTATGAGGGGCTTTTTTCTATTTTTTGCCCTCGGAGCGAGGCTTATGAGTAGTTCAAAATACAAATTTTTTAAAAGCGGGGCAATGCTTACTGCTGTTGCTCTTGCTATGCGTACCGTATCTATGTTTTTCGGTGCGTTTGTTTCCAGGGCGGTGGGCGCGGAGGGAACGGGAATATATACAATAGTTATGACGGTGTATTCCTTTGCCGTGACCTTTGCAACATCGGGAATAAGTCTTACGGTAACAAGGCTTACCGCCTCAAGAATAGGCGACGGCAGACCAAATGAGATAGGACGCATATTGAGGGGAGCTTTGATTTATGCTCTTGTTTTCGGCTCTCTTGCAACCCTTTTTTTGTTTTTTGGAGCTGATTTTCTCGGCGGAGCTGTGCTTGGTGACGCCAGAACGGCGCAGTCGCTTAAAATTCTTTCCTTTTCTCTTGTGCCAATAGCCTTTGGCTCGGTTTTTTCGGGTTATTTTGTTGGAGTAAAGAGAGTAGGCTTTAACGCAGCGGTTCAGGTTATTGCCCAGTTTTTCAAAATTGCATTAACCGTTATTCTTGTTACAAGAGTATCGGGAGAGGGCGTATTAAAATCGGTTTCTGCCCTATGCCTTGGAATAACCTTTACCGAAATTATCGCTTTTGTCTTTATATTCGGCGAATATCTGTTTGACAGGAGAAAAAATACAAAATCAAATGCACCCTGTGTACCCGAAATCGCCGAGGTTGCAAAAATGGCATTACCCCTAGCACTTTCAGCCTATGTGCGCTCGGTGCTGCTAAATATTGAGCATATACTTATCCCAAGAAAGCTGAGAGAGAGCGGAGAGAGCGAGTCGGAGGCATATTCCCATTATGGAACGCTTCACGGAATGGCTCTGCCTCTTATTCTTTACCCAATGTCGCCTCTGTCGTCATTTTCGGGACTTCTTGTGCCTGAATTTGCCGAGGATATGGCGGCAGGCAGAAGCGAGAGAATGCAGCGTATTGCATCAAGCGCTATGAACACAACCCTCTCCTATGCCATAATAACCGCAACCCTTATTTATATGTTTGCCGAGGAGCTGGGGTATGTAATATACAATTCCTACGATGCGGGGTACTATATATCAACTCTGGCTTTGGTTATCCCTATAATGTATCTCGACCATGTTACAGACTCGATTTTAAAGGGAATAGGCGAGCATGTTTTCTCAATGTGGGTAAACATAACCGACTCCTGCTTGTCGGTTATTCTTGTTTTGTTTTTAATTCCGCGTATGGGCATCATGGGCTATGCGCTGGTAATAGTCATTATGGAGGGGTATAATTTTCTTCTTTCTGTTATAAGGCTTCGTAAAAAAATAAAGTTTAAGATAAATTTTGTTTCCTCTCTGGCAGTACCTTTTTTATCAAGTCTTATTTCTTGCTTTGCTGTTAGTTCGCTTTTTTATTCGGGCGGAAAAGGAAGCACGGGATTTTGGCTCTTTATGAAAATATTGTTTGCTGTCTCTGTTACGGTTGGGGTGTATATTCTGCTTGAAAATGCAAAAAGAAAAAAATCGGTATTGAAATACGACAATAAATATGAAAAAATGTATTAAAAATAAAAGGCGTAGTTTCTAGGATAAAATCTATATTTGTTTCTTCCACCTCGGCGTGCTTTGAGCGGCAAAAGGAGCTGCCGTATTATTCTGAGCTTGATAAATGTTAATGTCAACGGTCAGAACGGAGAAGATCTTATAACCGATGATGTAGGAAAAATAATCAGAGAATAAAAAATGCCTCAAGCGAAAATAACGCTTGAGGCATTAAAATGTAAAATCTAGTTGTCAATTTTTAAAGAAAGTCTGCTGTTCTCCATCTGTTGCATCTTTCTTTTTCTCGTCTTCGTCATCGTTTTCTTCGCTTTCATCTTCACGAAGATCTGTTACGTGGACATTCTCAATTCGGCGGCCGTCAAGCTCAAGCACCTCAACCTTAAGTCCGTGCTCTTCAAATACGTCGCCAACCTCGGGAAGTCTGCCCAGAGCCTCCATAGCCCAGCCGTTAATGGTTACAAGGTCGCTCTCTTCATCTACGGTTATGTCAAGAAGGTCAAAGAGCTTGTCGGTATTGGCTTTTCCGGATACTATGTATTCCTTTTCGCCTATCTCCTTTATCTCCTCGATAACCTCGTCGTGCTCATCCCAAATTTCGCCGACAATCTCCTCAAGAATATCCTCAAGTGTAACAATACCTGCGGTAGAGCCGTACTCGTCGGTAACAACGGCAAGGTGCAGCTGCTTTTCCTGCAGCTCCTTCATAAGCTCGTTTACCTGTTGAGTGGTTGCAACGAACATAACAGGCTTGATTATATCGGTAATGGGAGCATTTTTGCCAAATGCTTTAGTGTAAAAGTCTTTGTAGTAGAGAATACCTATAACGTTGTCAAGGTCGTCCTCGTAAATAGGAATTCTTGAATAGCCCGACTCAGCAAAGGTTTTTGCAATGGTTGCCTTGTCTGCATCGGCAGGCAGAGCGGTTATATCACGTCTGGGAGTGAAGATGTCGCCAACCTCAAGGTCGCCGAATTCGATGGCACTCTTGATAAGCGAGCCTTCCTCCTCGTCAATTCCGCCCTCTTCCTCGGCCTCTTCAATAATTGAAATAAGCTCTTCTTCTGTCATACCCTTGTCGTCAGAGGACTTGAATATCTTAGAAAGAAGATTTTGCCACGCCTTGAATATAAAGTTAAAGGGGGTGAGTATTATTCTGAGAAAATTGATTATCGGAGCAGAGAAGAGTACAAACTTCTCGGGCATGTTTTTTGCAATAGTTTTGGGAGAGATTTCTCCGAATATAAGAACTACTACGGTGATAACCACGGTTGAAACGGTTGCCGCAAGGTCGGGGTTTGACTTGATAAGTCCTGTAAAGAAAAGTGTACCCAGAGACGCACCGAGAATGTTTACTATGTTGTTACCTATTAGTATTGTAGAAATAAGCGAGTCGTAGCTGTCCTCAAGCCTAAGAGCGAGGGCGGCTTTCTTGTTTCCTTTTTCGGCCATGGTCTTGACTCTGATTTTGTTGAATGTGGAAAATGCGGTCTCGGTTGCCGAGAAATAAGCCGACATAATCACGCAAATAACGATTATCACAAGATAGGTCACTAGATGAGGTTCCATAACAGTTTTGAAAAAATACCTTTCCAATTTTGATTTTTATTCATAACGAGAAGCTGTACGAAAAAACAGCAAAAAAAGGCATAACCGTACCCAAAAAATGTGTGCGGCTAAGCCTGAATAGACGAATATTTGATTATACAATCGGGACAATTATCCGCGTCCGCGCCGTCGTCCATGATTCCTCCTAGTTTTAATCGCCGAGCCTCTGCTCAAAGCGTTATGTATCATATATGATACCATAGAAAAAGCGAAATGTCAAGTGCTTTTATGAAATATATGTTTCTGACGTACTTTTTTACAAAATTATGAAAGAAAAAAATAAATCCTATTGACTTCTACATTTTCGTGTGCTATAATATAAAAAAATGTGCCGGAAGAGAGGTAGTTTTTACATAAATGCCCACGTTTGAACAAATAATTACTGCCGAATTCGATTTTTCGGCAATGAAAGAGCTTCTTTTCAAGATATATACACATCCTTACGTTGACAAAGCTATTCAGTATGTTACTGAGTTTGCAGAGGGGCTTCCGTCTCTTGTTTGGGCGGGTATACTTTTAGCAATTGCTTTGGTTTTATCCAATTTCGGTAAAAAGCTGCTGGCTATTCCGCTTGTATTGGGTATTTCCGCTATTGGCTTCCTTGGAGGTGCGGTTTATCTTGCGCCCCGTATGGCTGCTTTCGTTGACGGCTTTGAGTTCCTTAAATCCTTTATATCCATAGACCCCGTTGTGGTCGGTATTGTATTTGCGGCTATCGGTGCTGTTTTGTTCCTTCCTATTTATTATGTAGGTTATGCCGGAGTATTCGGATATATTGCTTATCTCTTTGTTTATCCCTTGTGCAATACCCTGTTCGGAAGCTCTACAGCTATGATCATAGGTCTTGGCGCTGCTGTTGCTACTGCGGTTGTTGCATTCATATTCCGTAAGTGGGTTGAAATGGCAGTTACCTCTGTTGTAGGTTCGTACATCGCTATGTGGGCGATTTATGTTGTGTTCCCGCTTCCCGAGATAGTTAATTACATAATCTGGGGTGCCTTTGCTATTGAGGGTCTTGTTGTACAAATCAAAACCCGTCGCAGATATTGATTTTATTAGCATGCTTCTAAACACGGTTGGACTACCAGCCGTGTTTTATTTTTTGTGTTTGCTTTTACCGAATATCATCTTCTATTATAACTAATTTTTAACGGTAAAGTTATATATATATATTGACTTTTATATTTATTTGTAGTAAAATAATAGAAACGGTGTTAAATGGCACCAAATAACAATGTCTCAAAAATTATTAAATATTCTAACCACATAGTATGGTAAAGGAGCAACAATGGACAAGAAAAAACAATTGGAACTTTCTCGCATAGCGAATGACATCCGCATCGACGTTATTGAGGGCGTCTATAATGCAGGCTGTGGTCATCCCGGCGGATCTCTCTCCATAGCCGACGTTATGGCGTATCTTTATTTTGAGGAGCTTCGCGTAGATCCTAAAAATCCTAGGTGGGAGGATCGTGACCGCTTTGTTCTCTCTAAGGGACATACAGCGCCCGTTCTTTATGCAGCTCTTGCTGAGCGCGGCTTCTTCCCCAAGAAGGACCTTAAAACTCTCAGAAAAACAACATCTTATCTCCAGGGTCACCCCGATATGAAGGGAACTCCCGGTGTTGATATGACAACCGGCTCTCTCGGTCTCGGCTTCTCCGCAGCATGCGGTATGGCTCTCTCGGGCAAGATAAACAATAAGGATTACCGTGTTTACACCGTTCTTGGCGACGGTGAGAGCGAGGAGGGACAGGTTTGGGAGGCTGCTATGTTCGCGGCTCATTACAAGCTTGATAACCTTGTTGCTGTTGTTGACTGGAACGGCCTGCAGATAGACGGACCTATTGCTGAGGTTATGAACCCCACTCCTCATGACGAGAAGTTCCGCGCATTTGGTTGGCATGTAATTTCTATATGCGCTCACGACCTTGATGCTATCGAGGCAGCATTTGCCGAGGCTAAAACAGTTAAGGGCAAGCCCACCGTTATTATTGCAAAGTCGGTTAAGGGTAAGGGCGTTTCCTATATGGAAAACCAGTGCGAGTGGCACGGTCAGGCTCCCAAGGAGGACCTTTACAAGGTCGCTATAGAGGATCTTGAGAAAATTGCCGAGAGCTTGAAATAAGGAGGAGTAGAACAATGGCAGATAAAAAAGCAACCAGAGAAGCCTACGGCGCAGCTCTTGCTACCTTAGGCGAAAAATATGATTTTGTGGTTCTTGATGCTGACCTTGCGGCAGCAACAAAGACAGGCGTGTTTAAAAAGAAATTCCCCGAGAGATTCTTCGACTGCGGTATTGCCGAGGGCAATATGGTAAGCGTTGCGGCAGGTATTGCTGCAACAGGACAGAAGGTGTTTGCAACCTCCTTTGCTATGTTTGCGGCAGGCAGAGCCTATGAGCAGATAAGAAACTCTATCGGTTATCCTCACCTTAATGTTAATATTGTAGGTACTCACGCATCTATCACCGTTGGTGAGGACGGCGCAACCCACCAGTGCAGCGAGGACCTTGCTCTTATGCGTACCATTCCGGGTATGACAGTTATTTCTCCCGCAGACGCTACCGAGGCTTATGCAGCTATTGAGGCAGCTCTTCTTCACGACGGTCCCTGCTATCTCCGTTTTGGCAGATTTGCAGTTCCGGACCTTACCGCTGAAATGGCAGACTACAAGTTCGAGCTTGGTAAGGGTGTTACATACCGCGAGGGTAATGATGTTACCATAGTAGCAAACGGATATATGGTTCACTTGGCACTTGAGGCGGCTGATATTCTTGCCGCTGAGGGCATTTCTGCAGGTGTTATCAACATTCATACAATAAAGCCTCTTGATACAGAGCTTCTTGCTAAGGCTGCTGCAAAGACAGGCGCTATTGTTACCGCAGAGGAGCACAGTATTATCGGCGGCCTTGGCGCAGCTGTTTGCGAGGCTCTTTCCGAGACCTGTCCCGTTCCCGTAATGCGTGTTGGTGTTAAAGACACCTTTGGTAGAAGCGGTAAGGTTCCCGAGCTTCTTGAAATGTACGGTCTCACCGCGGCAAATATTGCCGAGAACGCACGCCGTGCGATAGCTCTCAAGAAGTAAAATAAAGTTTTCAGGGAAGGTTCGGGATATGAAAAGAATATTATTAAAGCTTTCGGGCGAGGCTTTAGCAAACGGTCTGCAAAGCGAGATTTACGACGGCCCCTATGTTGACAGGGTTGCCGCTGCAATAAAGCAATGTGCCGATGACGGTCTTGAGATTGCCGTTGTTGTAGGCGCAGGTAATATATGGAGGGGCAGAAGCGGTACTGAAATGAACCATACCGCAGCCGACCATATGGGAATGCTTGCCACAGTTATCAACTCTATTTATCTTAAGGATGCTCTCACACGCGCGGGGGCGCAGGCTGAGGTTATGACCGCAGTGCCTATGATGCCCTTTGCCGAAGGATACTCGGCAGACAAGGCAATTCGCGCACTTGAGAGCGGTAAAATAGTTATCTTCGGAGCAGGGCTTGGTATTCCTTTTCTCTCCACCGATACGGCAGGAGTAGTAAGAGCTGCCGAGATATCTGCAGATGCTATGTTTATGGCAAAGAATGTTGACTATATTTATACCGACGACCCGAGAAAAAATCCCGATGCCAAAAAGCTGGAGCGCGTTAAGGCCTCCGAGATGCTGGCAATGAACCTTAAGGCTATCGACTCAACAGCCGCGGCCTTCTCTATGTCAAACAACCTTCCTATACACGTTTTCGGCTTTACCACGCCTGAGGATATCGTAAAGGCTCTGAGAGGCGAGCGTGTTGGCACCATAATTCTGGCAGAATAAAAAATAAGAAAGGCAAGGAATAAAATGAAACTTGATACTAAAGATTACGAAGCAAAAATGAAAAAATCCATTGCTTCCTATTCCGAAAACCTCTCCACTATAAGAGCGGGAAGAGCAAATCCCGACGTTCTTAAGAAAATAAATGTAGACTATTACGGCTCTCCCACAGCTATTTCCGCAATAGCTGAGATAAAGGTGACAGATGCCCGTACAATAGTTATTACCGCTTGGGATAAGTCTGCAATCAAGGGAATTGAGAAGGCTATTCTCACATCCGACCTTGGCATAAATCCCCAGAGCGACGGAACTGCTATCCGTCTTAACTTTCCTCCCACAACAGAGGAGAGAAGAAAAGAGCTTTCTAAGCAGATAGCAAAGCTTGGCGAGGATGCAAAGGTTGCAATCCGTAACATCCGCCGTGATGCAAACGATAAGGTAAAGGCTGACAAGAAGAACTCGGTTATGACCGAGGACGAGGCTAAGCAGTCTGATAAGCTTGTTCAGGATCTTACTGATAAGTATATCAAAGAGATTGATACCCTTACCGCTGCAAAGACTAAGGAAATAATGGAGATATAATCTCCCGATAAGGAGTTTTGCATTGAAGATTTTCGGCAATGATAAGAGCGAAGAAAAAAAGCTGGATTCGGTTGCTATAATAATGGACGGAAACGGCCGTTGGGCAAAGGCCGGAGGTCTTGACAGAACAGCGGGCCATAAGGCAGGGGCAAAGATTGTTCAGGGAATACTTGAGCATTTTCGCGACCTTGGAATACATCACGTAACTCTTTACGCCTTTTCTACCGAGAATTGGAAAAGACCAAAGCACGAGGTAGATATGCTTATGGAGCTTTTCTACCACTATCTCGATACCGTTGTTTTAAAGATCGTTAAGGAAGACGAAAGCTTTTGTATGCGGATGATAGGTGATAAGTCACAGCTTTCCGAAAAGCTGAAAAACAAGTGTATTGAGATAGAGCAGCTTTCGGCGGGACGCCCCTTTGTCTGTAATGTTGCGTTTAACTATGGCGGCCGTGCCGATATTGTCAATGCGGCAAACGCTGCGATAAAAGACGGTCATACAGAGCTTACTGAGGAGATTTTGTCAAGGTATGTATATACCGCAGGGTCTCCCGACCCCGACCTTGTTATACGTACAGGCGGCGATTTCAGAGTCTCAAACTTCCTGCTTTGGCAAATTGCTTATTCCGAATTTATAATTCTTGATACTCTCTGGCCCGATTTTACAAACGATGATATTGACAGGTGTATAGAGCATTTTTATAAAAGAAACCGCCGCTTTGGCGGTCTCGACCCCGATGAAACAAATAAAGCATAAACAGAGGATTTTTTAATACAATGAAAATACGTACTATCACATCGGCAATACTTCTTGCCGTAATGGTACCTGTTCTGATTCTTTCAAAATATTTGGTATATCCTATCGTTCTCGGTCTTGTTTCGGTAATGGCCGTTTTTGAGCTTCTTCGAGTTATCGGAGTTCATAAGCTGTGGAAGATATCTCTGCCGGCTTATGTTATGGCATTGGCTTTGCCCATATTGACTCACGATGTTTTTCTTGACAAGAATCCCGAGTTTCAGAAAAATTATATGCTATTTGCCGTTGCCGCGGTTTTTGCATATATGCTTTATATTATGGCTATTGCTGTATTTTCAAAGGGAGAGATTAAATTTTCTAAGGTTGCGGAGGTCTTTCTATCTGTTACCTATGTTGTAATGTCCTTTACCGCACTCTGTCTTTTGAGATACATAACCGACGGTACAAACGAGAAGGGAACATTCTGCTTCTTCCTTGTTTTTCTTTCGGCTTGGGGTACAGATGTTGGCGCGTATCTTGTCGGCTCTCTTATCGGAAAGCACAAGCTTATACCCGATGTCAGCCCTAAGAAGAGTATAGAAGGCTCTGTTGGCGGAATTGTTTTTGCTGTAATTTGTTTCGTTATATACGGAGCGGTAGTTTCTCACTACACCGAACTTCAGGCAAACTACCCGCTTCTTGTTGTGATTGCCGTTGTACTTTCTGTTGTCTCTCAGATAGGCGACCTTATCGCCTCGCTTATTAAGCGTGAATATGGAATAAAGGATTACGGAAAGCTTCTTCCCGGACATGGCGGTATAATGGATAGATTTGATTCTATTCTGGCAGTTTCGCTTCCGCTGGTTATGATATGCCTTTGGGCATCACCTTTTAATTAAGACATTATCCAATAAAGGATAGCTTTAAACCGCCGCGCCTTGATGTGTGGCGGTTTTTGAAACCATAAAACGGAGAATACAATGAAAAAAATTGCAATTCTCGGCGCAACCGGCTCTGTTGGAACACAGGCGCAGGATGTGGCCTTGATAAGAGGATATGAGGTTGATTTTTTATCCTCAAACAGCGATGTTAGTAATACCGAAGCGGCTGCCCGCAGATTTAAGCCACGCTTTGTTGCCATGGCAGACGAGACTGCTGCTTCCGAGCTTCGGGTACGCCTTGGGGACACCGATGTAAAAGTTCTTTCGGGACAAGAGGGAATACTTTACGGCATACAGGAGAGCAGGGCAGAAACGGTAGTAAATTCAATTCTCGGCGAAGCAGGACTTTTGCCCACACTTGCGGTTATTGAAAGCGGAAAGAGACTTGCCCTTGCGAACAAGGAGTCGCTTGTTATTGCAGGCGACATAGTTATGGCTGAAGCTAAGAAAAAGGGTGTTGAAATATTACCTGTTGACAGTGAGCACTCAGCTATATTCCAGTCGCTTCTTTCGGGTAAGCACTCGGAGATAAAGCGCATACTGCTTACTGCCTCAGGCGGGCCATTTTTCGGCAAAACGAGAGAGGAGCTTGCCAAGGTAACTCTTGAGGATACCCTAGCGCACCCAACCTGGAAAATGGGTAAAAAGATAACCGTAGACTCGGCAACCCTTATGAACAAGGGCTTTGAGCTTATTGAGGCGGCGCATCTTTTCTCTGTTCCTAGTGAAGAAATAGAAATTTTGATACACCGTGAGAGCATACTTCATTCAGCAGTTGAATATGCTGATAATGCGGTGATAGGCGAAATGTCTGTTCCCGATATGCGCGCCTGCGTGCAGTATGCGGTAGATTATCCCGAAAGATGCGAGGCGGTAATTGAGCCACTTGATTTTACAAGGCTAGGAAAGCTCACCTTTGCCACACCCGACACCGAGACATTCCCGCTGCTTGACCTTGCAAGGAGGGCGGCATCTGACGGAGGCGCTATGGGCGGTGTGCTTAATGCGGCAGACGAGGAGGCA
Organism: Eubacteriales bacterium; assembly: GCA_045658565.1. Classification (GTDB taxonomy): domain Bacteria; phylum Bacillota; class Clostridia; order Oscillospirales; family CAG-272; genus UBA1740. The sequence continues at coordinate 7,268 of JAZOVF010000004.1, read as the reverse complement.
GTTTCGGCATTCCTCTTCGGCAGGCTCTCGTTTAATGAAATATCCGACGTTGTTATAAGCACTTATGAAAAAATGACAGATGCAGCTAAGCTCACATCTCTCGGTGACATTCTCGGCGCGGCAAAAGAGGCGCGTAAAATAGCAAAATCATATATCAAGGAGTAAATTTTGCAAATTCTTTCAACAATTTTCTGGGCTGTTTTGGTCCTTGGCTTTCTTATTTTTATCCACGAGTTTGGCCACTATATTTTTGCCCGTATTTTTAAGGTAAAAATTAACGAGTTTTCTCTCGGAATGGGTCCGAGGCTTGTCTGGTACGATTCCAAAAAAACAGGTATACGTTATAGCCTCGCTATGTTTCCTCTCGGTGGCTTTGTAGCTATGGAGGGGGAGAGTGATGAAAGCGATGACCCGAATTCCTTTGATAAAAAGCCCGCCTGGCAAAGGCTTATGATTTCCCTTGCGGGGCCTCTTACAAATATCCTCGTTGGCTTTGTTGCTATGGTTATTCTTACCGTGTTTATTGATGTAGGGGGAACTACCGTAGGCAGGTTTTATGACAGAGACGAGGGAGTTGTTTCATCCGAAACGTCGGGGCTTATGCCGGGCGATACTATACTTTCGGTAAACGGCAGAGGTGTTAAATATCTTGACGACCTTTCCTATGAGATAATGCGCTCGGGTAATGAGCCTTGTGACCTTTTGGTATTGAGAGAGGGAAAAGAGACCGAGATCAAAGATGTTGTTTTTCCTACCGCCACAGAGAGCGGTCAGGTATTCGGTGTCAGGGATTTTAGTGTTAACATTGTAGAAAAAAATCCCCTTTTCTTTATTGATTACTCGGTAAGAAAGACCTTCTTGCTTGTAAAAATGTGCGTTGAGTCGCTATTTGACCTTATTACGGGTCGATTTTCGGTTGAGGCTGTCTCCGGCCCTGTTGGAATTTCAGAGGCTATCGGAGAGGCGGCAAGAACCGATATTTTAAACCTTATATATCTTGCAGGATTTATAAGTGTAAACCTCGGAATAATGAACCTTTTGCCTATACCCGCACTTGACGGAGGTAGGTCGCTTGTTCTGCTTGCCGAGATAGTTACAAAAAAGAGAATTCCTCCTAAAATCGAGAACACAATAAATGCCGTTGCGCTAATGCTCCTTTTGGGACTTTCTGTTCTCGTAATGTTTAAAGACATTTTTAAGATTATAGGCCGATGACCTTTTGTGTCACGGTCGGGGAGATTTATGGATTATAATTCATACAGAAGAAAGACAAACGAAGTGCGTGTCGGCAGTCTTTTAATAGGCGGCAGTGCTCCCATAACAGTTCAGTCAATGCTTAATACAGATACTCACGATGTAGAGGCCTGCTACCGCCAGGCTCTCTCTCTTCAGGAGAGCGGATGCGATATTCTACGTCTTACCGCCCCCGATACAGAGTCTGTATTCACCTTTGCAGAACTGAAACGCAGAGGAATAAAAATGCCCCTTGTGGCAGACATACACTTTAATTATAAAATAGCCCTTGCCGCGGTTGAAGCAGGGGTTGATAAAATCAGAATAAATCCCGGGAATATCGGCTCTATCGAGAAAACACGCCTTGTTGCAGAGGCGGCAAGAGAGAGGGATATACCAATCCGTATAGGAGTAAACTCAGGCTCGGTTGACGAAGCCATGTTAAAAAAATACGGCGGCCCATGTGCCGAGGCTCTGGCTGAGAGTGCTATAATGCACGCAAATATCCTAGAGGAGTTAGATTTTCATAAGGTAGTCCTGTCTGTTAAGGCATCTGACGTTGAAACCATGATAGAGGCAAACCGCCTCCTTGCACAGAGGACAAGCTATCCTCTTCATCTCGGTGTAACCGAGGCAGGTGCAAGGCTCAGAGCAGCGATTAAAAGCAGCGTTGGAATAGGTGCGCTTCTCTCTCAGGGTATCGGTGATACAATTCGTGTCTCACTTACTGAGGACCCCACAGCCGAAATAGGAGTTGCTAAGGAAATACTTACCTCTCTCGGATTGTCCGAAAGGCAGGGAATGGACATTGTTTCCTGTCCCACCTGCGGAAGAACAAAAATTAACCTGATTTCCCTTGTTGAAGAGTTTGAGGCGGCAGCAAAAGCGCAGGGCCTTGACAAAAAGAACATCAAGGTTGCTATAATGGGCTGTGTTGTCAACGGTCCGGGTGAAGCAAGAGAAGCCGATATTGGTGTTGCAGGCGGTGCGGGACAGGCAATACTCTTTAAAAAAGGCGAAACAGTAAAAAAAATCAAAGAAGAAGAAATAATTAGTGAGCTTATAAGAGAAATAAAGCTACTATAAGAAAACAAAGAAAAAAAGGTGTCTTATGCCGGCGGAAAAGAAATTTTTTGACGTATTTTCAAGATATACTCCCTCAGAAGAGAAGAGGGAGCTGCTTTTGCGCGCACATTCGGCACGCTTCAGATATACCAAAGAGCCAATGAGGGTTGAGGTCGACCTTTCTTTTGATTCACACGAGGATGCAGAGCTTATATATGAAATTGAGGACGAGTGCCGTGCTCTTTATAATGCTGAGTCCTTTAAGATTTTACCTCATTTTCCTCCCTCGGCATTTGATGAAAAATATTTTGACGAGGTAGCCTTTGAGGCGGCATATTGCGGTGCGGTAACTCATGGCTTTTTCAGCGGTGCTACATACCGTGATGACGGTGAAACTGTTACCATAGCAATTCCTTTTGAGCAAAACGGTATAGATTTTGTACGAAGCGCAAATACCGAAGTAATTTTTGCAAATATACTTAAAAGCAGATATGGCGTAATCCGCACAGTAAGGGTTGTCGAGGGTGCGGGGGCTGAAGCGCGCCACGAGGAGTGGGAGCGCAAGAGAGTTGATATAATGAAAAAGGCGGAGGAGGAGAGCCGCCAGCAGATGATGCGTGAGCGGGGAGAGCTTGCCAGAAAGAGAGAAGAAGAGGCAAGAGCCAATGACCCAACCTACGACTTTGAGGCAAAGGCGGGTATATCCCAGGCAACAGGTACTCTTGACGTTATCAGCGATACCACCTACCGTATAGGCGCGACCACCTATAAATTCGGTGAGTCGGAGCTTATCTTCGGTGAGGATTTTGACGTCTTAGAGCCAACCCCTCTTGCCGATGCACCTAAAACTCACGGCAGACAAATCTTTCTCGGCACAGCCTTTGAGGTAACAACAAAGGAAACAAGAGCAGGTGACAAAACCAACTGTATGATAGGCATTTCAGACGGTGCATCTGCCATTTATGTAAAGAAAACTTTGAAAAATGAGGAGCTTGGATGGGTAAATGAACTTGCAGGAGCTGTTAAAAAGGGAAAGAAAAAATTAACCCAGCTTGCAGTTCTCGGTCGAGTTCAGGTAGATAAATTTGACAACGAGCCATTCCTTTCGCCCTTTGGAATCAAGAGAATAAAGACCCAGGAGAGAATGGACAAGGCGGAGGAAAAGCGAGTAGAGCTTCACCTGCATACAAATATGTCCCAGATGGATGCGGTAATAACTCCTGCCGAGCTTATTGATACAGCAGTACGCTGGGGACATAAGGCTATTGCCGTTACCGACCACGGAAACGTGCAGGCTTTCCCCGAGGTTATGCTTGCCCTTGAAGGGTCGGGTGCTGACCTTAAGGTGCTTTACGGCACAGAGGCTTATTATGTAAACGATACCGCCAAGTGTATATTCGGTAAAAACTATCCTGCCTTTAATGAGGAAATGGTAGTCTTTGATATCGAGACTACCGGTCTTTCAAACCGCACCTGCAAGATAATTGAAATAGGTGCTGCAAAAATATGTGGCGGCGAGGTTGTGGAGACCTTTGACAGTTTTGTTGACCCCGAGTGCCCTATCCCCGAGGAGATAACAAAGCTAACGTCTATTACCGATGATGATGTTAAGGGCGCGCCAAAGGAGAGAGAAGCCATAGAACAGTTCCTCGAATTTGTGGGGGACAGGCTTCTTATCGCTCATAATGCAAACTTCGACATCGGATTTATCCGTGTTGCTGCCGACAGGTGCGGTCTGCCCTTTAACAACAGCTACCTTGACACCCTTGGACTTTCAAAATTCGTTAACCCCGAGCTTAAAAACCATAAGCTCGACACAATAGTAAATCACTACAAATTAGGCGATTTCCACCACCATAGAGCCTCAGACGATGCTGAAATTACCGCCAGAGTCTTTATTGAAATGCTCTCCCGTCTTACAAAAGAGGGTATAACCGACTTTGACGGTGTAAATTCGGCTATGGGTGAGGTGGTTGACCCCCTTAAGCTCAGCGCATATCACCTTATTGTTTTTGCGAAAAACAAGGTGGGACTTAAAAATCTCTATAAGCTTATTTCTTACAGCTATCTTGACTATTACGGTGGCTTCGGTAGACAGAAAAAAGTGCCGAGAATGCCAAAATCTGTAATAGAAGAGCACAGAGAGGGGCTTATTATAGGCTCTGCCTGTGTTTCGGGCGAGCTTTATAATGCTGTCCTCGACGGCAAAAAGGAAGAGGAGCTTGAGGAGATTGCCGCCTTTTACGATTACCTTGAAATTCAGCCTATATGCAACAATCGCTTCCTTGTGGCTGAGGGCAGGGTTGCAGACGATGACGCATTGAGAGAAATAAACCGCAGAATATATGAGCTTGGCAAAAAGATTGGCAAGCCTGTCTGCGCCACCTGTGACGCTCACTTTGTTAATAAAGAGGACGAAATTTACAGGCGAATTCTCCTTGCGGGAATGAAGTTTAAGGATGCGGATAAGGACGAGCCTATCTATCTTCGCACAACAGATGAGATGCTTGAGGAATTCTCATATCTTGGCGATGAGGCCTGCCGCGAGGTAGTAATCGAAAATCCCAATAAAATCGCTGATATGTGCGAAAAAATTCGCCCCATTCCCGAGGGTAGATATGAGCCTGACCTGCCGGGAGCTAAGGAGGAGCTTGAAAGCTCCTGTTGGAAGCGCGCACACGACTGGTACGGTGATAATCTGCCCGAGGTTGTTGAAAAAAGGCTTGAAAAGGAGCTTACATCTATTATCAAAAACGGCTTTGCCGTGCTTTATATGATAGCCGTAAAGCTTGTTGCCTATTCCGAAAGCCTTGGCTACCAGGTTGGCTCGCGAGGCTCGGTTGGCTCGTCATTTGTTGCAACAATGTCGGGTATATCCGAGGTTAACCCCCTGCCGCCTCATTACAGATGCTTAAAGTGCCGTTACTCCGAATTCTTTACCGACGGCTCTGTTGGCTCGGGCTTTGACCTGCCCGATAAGGTTTGTCCCGTCTGCGGTGAAATGCTCTATCAGGACGGCCATGATATCCCCTTTGAGACCTTCCTCGGCTTCCACGGTGACAAGTCCCCAGATATAGACCTTAACTTCTCGGGCGACGTGCAGGGTAAGGTTCATAAGTATACCGAGGAGCTGTTCGGTGAGGGACAGGTGTTCCGCGCGGGAACAATTACAGGTCTTGCTGACAAGACCGCATGGGGCTATATCGCAAAATACCTCGAAGAGCGTAAAATAAAGATACCAAAAGCCCAAATAGGTTATATGGTAACTAAGATAATGGGTATAAAAAAGACCACAGGTCAGCACCCCGGCGGTATTATAGTTGTGCCCAAGGAGTATGACATCTATGACTTTACTCCTATCCAGCACCCTGCCGACGACCCGAATGCCGATACTGTAACCACCCACTTCCAGTTCTCATATCTCCACGATACAATACTGAAGCTTGATGAGCTTGGTCACGATATTCCGACCAAGTATAAGATGCTTGAAAAATACACAAACACCTCTGTTCTTGACGTTAAAATGAACGACAAGACTATATACGAGCTGTTCGTGTCAACAAAACCTCTGGGAATTACCCCCTCGGATATCGGAGGCGCTCAGCTTGCAACATTCGGTATTCCCGAGTTTGGTACAAGATTTCTCCAGCAGGTTCTTCTTGATGCAAAGCCAAAGAACTTTGCCGACCTGCTTCAGATTTCCGGCCTTACCCACGGTACAGGCTGTTGGCTCGGTAATGCCGACGAGCTTATCAAGGAGGGAATTTGTGATATTTCGGGCGTTATCGGCTGTCGAGACGATATAATGAACGCTCTTATCCGTTACGGACTTGATAACTCCACTTCATTCAAGATTATGGAGAGCGTGCGTAAGGGTAAGGGACTTACCGACGAGTGGAAAGAGATAATGAGGGCAAATAACGTGCCCGAGTGGTATATAGACTCATGCCTCAAGATAAAATACATGTTCCCGAAAGCCCATGCCGCAGCATACGTTATGTCGGCAATACGTCTGGTTTGGTACAAGATTTATTATCCTATGGAGTTTTATGCCGCATTCCTCACGGTTGCCCCGGGCGGCTTTGATGCCGAAATTGTTGGCGGCGGTCTTGATAATGTTGAAAATACCATAAAGGAAATTGAAGCAAAGGGCATGGAAGCCTCGGCAAAGGAGAATGAAACCTGCCAGACCCTCTATATGGTAAGAGAGGCTATGTCAAGAGGTGTAAAATTCTTGAATGTTGACCTTAAGAAGTCCGATGCCTCGGCATTTTTACCCGAAAACGGAAAGATCAGAATGCCCTTTAACTCGCTCCCCGGCCTTGGCGACACCGCCGCAGAGAAGATAATTGATGCAAGAAACTCCTTTGATATCTACTCAATAGAGGAGCTGAGAGAGCATACCGGAATTTCTAAAGCAGTTATAGAAATTCTCCGCCGTAACCACGTTCTCGACGGACTTTCCGAAACCAACCAGTTCTCTATGTTCTGACCCGTAAGAACGCAACTTCTTAGCGTTTGCTAAGCAAACCCATAACGGTGAGCACTAGCGAAACCCAATAACTCTAAACTATTGAAAGAGAGGCTTTTTGGCCTCTTTTTCGTTATATTCAACAAGCGAAAAAACCTCAAATTGTCAAAAATGCCGATTTTGAAAAAACAAACGTAAATAACCAATTTGTTCAAGTTGACACAAGCCTCAAAAAACGATATAATTATAGTGAAAATAGATTTCGTTTTTGTTTCTTTTGTTAGCGAAAAGGGATGTGGCTGCGATGAACAATATAAGATGTAAGTCTGCACTTTCATACTGTGTTGTAGTTATGCCTTTCCTCTATGACGAAAGCGGAATGCCTATAGGAATGCACTACCGCACATCGGGCTATTCCTCGGGCACTTGGGATGCCTACTGGTTCGAGCGTAATCTTCACGGAGACGTTGTCGCGATATACAATAACTCCAACACAAAG
>JAZOVF010000003.1:0-118082 GCA_045658565.1 Eubacteriales bacterium | reverse complement strand
CATAGAAGGAGTCCTTCTTATACTTTCTGTCAAAGGTTACAAGACCCTTGTGGTTCTGTCCGTTCTCGCCGCCCTCTGCTCTTGCATCAGCACCAAAGTCGAACATATTCCATACATGGGTTGCCCACATATATTTCCTCGTAAACAGCTGTTTTATAAGCTCCTCGTGGTAATATGCCTGATATTCCTCGGTGTAGTCACCCTGGGTGGGCTTTGAGGTATGCCAGTTAAGCGCCTCACAACCGTACTCGGAGCAGCCGATAGGAATGTTGGGGTGAGTCTCATGGAACTTGTCAAACCATGGACCGTTCATAGATGTGTCGCCGCCGTACCAGCCAAAATAGTGGTTGTATGAAACAACGTCGGGAATCTGAATATAGGGGCTATCAATAGGACAGGGAGAAACCGCCGCAATAGTGGTTAGTCTTGTCTTATCCATTTCGTGACAAAGGTCGTTTAAGATTCTGTGGTTTTCCAGCAGATCGGGGTCCGTATCGCCCTTCATTGTAATCTCGTTTGAAAGCCCCCAAACAACGATAGAGGGGTGGAGATAATTCTGGGTTATAAGCTCCTTCATCTGTGAGATAGTGTTCTCACGCGCGGTAGGCATATGCTGAGAGATATAGGGAATCTCTGCCCAGATAACAAGTCCGCGCTCGTCGCAAAGGTCGTAGAAGAACTGATCATGCTGATAGTGAGCAAGGCGAATAGTGGTACATCCAACCTCGCAGATAAGGTCCATATCCTCGATATGATGCTCGGGAAGAAGCGCGTTACCAATACCCCATCTGTCCTGGTGACGGGATACACCTCTTAGCGAATATTCCTCACCGTTAAGGATAAATCCGCGCTGGGGGTCAATCTTAAATGTACGGCAGCCAAAGCGGGTGCAAACATTGTCAAGAAGCTTATCGCCCTCAAAGATTTCTGCCTCACAGCAATAAAGATAAGGGTCTTTAAGTCCGTTCCAGAGGTGAACGTCCTTAATTTCAAAGGAAGCCTTTATATCGGTAGACTCTACCGACATAAGAACGTTTTCTTCCTTATCATATATGGTATATACGATTTTTTGTCCGTTCTTAAGGTTCTTTACGTAAACCTCTACATCAACCTTAGCATTCTTACCGTCAACTATGGGAGTCACCGCAATACCGGGGCCACCGTAATATTCAAGGTCAAAGTGGCTCTCGTTTACGCAGATGATATTAACATCTCTATAGAGACCGCCATAGAACGTGAAGTCGGCAACCTGGGGATAAACTCTGTCATTTGCCGAGTTATCAACAGCGATAACAAAGAGGTTTTCCCTCTCAAGAGCATCGGTTATATCAACTCTCCAGGTAGAATAACCGCCATCGTGGTGAGCAAGGTTCTTGCCGTTAAGATACACGTCGGCTGAGGAATTTGCTCCGTTTATCTCAAGATAATATCTGTCCGCCTCGGGAAGATCCATTTTGTCAAGAGTCTTTGCGTAATATGCTATTCCACGGTAGTAATCATTTCCGCCGTCCTGGCCGTCAATTGCATTCCAGGAGTGAGGAAGATTTACAAAATTCCACTTAGACGAAACCTCGGTGGGAACAGCGCATGCTTCCTTTGAGAAAGCCCACTTAGCGTTAAAATTATAAATTTGTCTCATTTATATTCCCTTTCGTTTTTAATGTATTATAGACTCGTTTTCGCTTTAAAATACGGCGTCCGACGCAAAATATATGGTCGGACGCCGTAAAAGCCGCTTAATATTAAAGATTATGCTTCCTCTACTGCGGGAGCTTCAACGCTCTCGCCGCGACCAAGCTCTGCATTCATCTTTTCAAGAGTTTTCTTGTCAAGATTGTAGATAAGCGCAAGACCTACAAACTGCATAATAGCAGCAACAAGGAAGAGAACAGCAACAAGGACACGAAGATTAACGGCAACATCCCAACCAAGCCACTCAACATTAATTGCGCTGAACTCACCGCTAGCATCAGGAAGAGCTATTGTGGGATTACCTTCCGCATCAAGGTTTGCATTATTAACATATCCAAGACCATTCATAATGACAAGAGCAACTGCAGGACCAACACCCTGCGCCAGCTTTCTGAAGAAGGAATGGAGCGAGTAGACAACGCCTTCCTCTCTCTTGCCTGTCTTCCACTCATTGTAGTCGATAGCATCGCCCATCATAGCCCATGATACTGTAGAGTAGATACCAAGACCAAGGCTATAAACAAGCTGAGCGGCAATATAAACAATAAGGTCAAGACCTGTATTATCAGGGGTAATAATGAACAAGAGTACAGCACCGACAATAGAGCATATAGATCCTACTACAGAAAGCTCCTTTTTGCCGTATTTTGTAACCATCTTACGCGCAAGGGGTGTGAATACCACGATAGGAATCATAGCGAAGAGCTGAACAATTCCCGAGATCTGAGGATTCTTGAAATAAATCTGGAAAACAACAGAAACCGCCGTGGTTGCGCCCTGCATACCGATAAACATACCCATTGCCGCAACAGTAGCGCCAACAGCAGGACGGTTGCAAATAAAGTTCTTAAGTGCCACAAAAACATTGAATTTAGGCTGCTCTTCATTAAGGGTAACCTCTGTATCAACACGAATCTCGGTGTTACGAATCATAAACTGGAAGCAAACAAAGCCGAGTCCGCCCATTATAAGAGCAGCAAGGAATACCATAAATCCATTAAGAGATCCGTCAGCGTTATAAATAATAAACGGAAGAATAACCATAGGAAGCATATTGCCCACCATAGAGCCGATAGAGCGCCATGCAGAAAGAGAAGCTCTGTCAGCAGGCTCCTTGGAAATAAGCGAAAGGAGCGATCCGTAAGGAACGTTTGCAATTGTATAGAATGCATCCCATACAACATAACCTGCAATAAAGATTATGAACTTAGCCCAAACAGGTGCCTGTGGGAAAGGAAGGAAGCAGCACGCACCTCCTATTATAAGACCTATCGATCCAAACCATATGTAAGCGAGGAACTTGTTCCTTTTGTACTTACGGGTATCTGCGTCGATAACAGATCCGATAAGCGGGTCGTTAATAGCATCCCAAACCTGAACAATGATAAGCAGAAGGGAGTACCAAAGCCCCATACCCATAACCTGTGTCCAGAAGAGCGCCATAGTGCCCTTGAGAGCGAAGCTCATATTGCAGCCAAGGTCACCTGCGGCGTATGCGACACTGTCGCGAATGGAAAAATTGCGCTTGCCGTTTTGGTCAAGCTGAATTTCTTTTTTCATTTTTGTCTCACTTTCTTTAAGTTTTTTCTTTGTCCTATATATTATATCATAGATTTAATCTCCGTTTCAATAGGAAGTCAGGTCTTTGATAACAAAAAATTTAATCCAAAAATAGTAATAATATACAAAAAAGCGCCCTTGACGAATGATTTATCCTTTTCAAAGACGCTTTTATTCTCATTTGTGCGAAATCAGGTAAATTTTTTCAATTTCTCATCCCAAATTTCTAATTTTCAGCTCAGTTAAAGTATCCTTCTCTGTAAAGAAGCTCTGCAATAAGCACAGCACCGCCTGCTGCACCGCGAAGAGTATTGTGAGCAAGACCTACAAACTTGTAGTCGTAAACAGTATCCTCACGGAGTCTGCCTGCGGAAACACCCATACCGCCGTATATATCACGGTCCAGCTTTGCCTGAGGACGGTTATCCTCTTCAAAGTAAGTTATAAACTGTGCGGGAGCTGAGGGAAGCTCAAGAATTTGAGGCTTTCCCTTAAAGTTCTTCCAATCCTCGAGAATCTGCTCCTTCGAGGGCTTGTTCTCAAACTTAACAAAAACGGCAGCGGTGTGTCCGTCGGTTACGGGAACTCTGAGACACTGGGTTGTGATAACAGGTGTAGATGCAGGTACAACTTTGCCGTCCTCAACCTTACCCCAAACTCTGAGAGGCTCTTTTTCGCTCTTCTCTTCCTCACCGCCGATAAAGGGGATAAGGTTATCTATCATTTCAGGCCACTCATTAAAGGTCTTTCCTGCTCCGGAAATTGCCTGATAAGTGGTTGCTACAACCTCTTTGATGCCATACTTAAGAAGAGGAGTAAGCTCGGGAACATAAGCCTGAATAGAGCAGTTGGGCTTAACAGCGATAAATCCGCGCTTTGTACCAAGTCTCTTTCTCTGTGCCTCTATTACCTCAAGGTGAGAATCATTGATTTCGGGAATTACCATAGGAACATCGGGAGTCCATCTATGTGCGGAGTTGTTTGAAACAACAGGAATCTCTGCCTTTGCGTATCTCTCCTCAAGAGCGCGAGTCTCGTCCTTATTAAGGCTGACAGCGCAGAACACAAAGTCAACAAGTCCCTTTACGGTCTCAATATCGTCGGAAGAGATAACTGTCATATCCGCAATTCTCTCGGGGCATGCATCGGTCATTTTCCATCTTCCGTCTACAGCCTCGGAATATTTCTTTCCCGCTGTTCTTGCGCTTGCAACAAGTGCGGTTATTTCAAAGTAGGGGTGATCGTTAAGAAGCATAATAAATCTCTGACCTACCATACCGGTAGCACCCACAATACCTACTCTCATCTTTTTGTTTTCCATTGTTAACCTTGCCTTTCTCTGCGTTTACATAATGCAGACTTAAATATATTTAAAATCTAAGTGCCTATAATTTTACCACACTAAATATTTTAAGTCAATGCCTTTTACTTAAATTTATGATTTTTTCTCACATTCGTCACAATTCACCTCCGTTTTTTACATTCTACCACAAAAAAATAAAAAAGCCACTCCGAAGAGTGGCGTTTTCATCAAGGATTTTGCTCACAGGGCAATATTCCTCGCCTTGCCGCTTAAGTGCAAGCACTACGCGCTCTGCGGCGGGAATGCGAACCTTTTTTCTCGGCTTTGCCTCGAAAACAAGGCTCCGCGTTGTCTTGATGCTCCACCACGAAAAACAAAAAAGCCACTCCGAAGAGTGGCGTTTTCCGTGGTGGAGCATCAAGGACTCGAACCTTGGACCGACCGGTTATGAGCCGGTAGCTCTAACCAACTGAGCTAATGCTCCAAATAAGTGCTCATATATTCTAGCAAATTTTTATGGCTTTGTCAATAGCTTTTTGAATTATTTTTTGCTAAGCGAAAATATTTTTTGTAAAATGTATTGACAAACCCATTTTTATTTGCTATAATAATCTGCGTCACGAGGAAATATTCTTGTGGTATGCTGCTATGGCTCAGCTGGTAGAGCACATCCTTGGTAAGGATGAGGTCCCCGGTCCGAATCCGGGTAGCAGCTCCAGACAACCCCAGAGGTAACACTCTGGGGCTTTGGTTTTTTATAAGCCTCTGCTAATATGGCAGGGCTATTTTTGTTTTTCGGGGTTGTCTGGTGCTGCTACTCTCGCTTCGCGAGTAGGCTCTGCTAGCGGAGCGACGCAGAATCCGGTTCGCATTCCCCACGAAATCGTGTCAAGCTTGCTTGTAAGCGATAAGTGTGGGAATCTTTGAAACTCAAACACACGGGTCAGCTCCAGACATTCTCGCTGCGGCTCGGTCACCTTCGGGGGAAAACAACACTTAGTTGTTTTCTTACACCCTCAGGCCGCTTCGCTACCCCAGAGGTAACACTCTGGGGCTTTGGTTTTTTATAAGCCTCTGCTAATATGGCAGGGCTATTTTTGTTTTCCACCTATTGCTTTTTTGCGCTACATAATATATAATAATCATATAAACCCAAGGAGGTGAAAATGGAAAACATACGCTTTAAACCGAAATTTGATAAGCTTTTTGCAATAATTTTCATCCCGACTGTCTCACTCACACTTTGTGCAACGGTAATTCCGTCTTTATTTTCCTTATCCACACTTTGGATAACACTTCCAACCCTTATTTTTGTTCTGTATTTTGTCATTTCTCCCTTGTTTGGCTATGCCGAGCTTCGGGAAAGCACACTTCTTATAAAATACGGCTTGATATTAAAGAAAGAAATCCCATACGAAAAAATAAGAGGCGCATATATTGAACGGGGCTTTTACTCCCAGTCTATGATGTCACTCAAAAACTCCTTTGAGCACGTTAATATTAAATACAACAGCTTTGATGTGACCACAATAAGTGTAAAGGATAACGAAAAATTTATATCCGAGCTTGGAAAAAGGAGCTTTAACAGATAAAATATAGGTTTATTTACGAAAGGAATTGAAAAATGAAAAAGTTTCTGATAGTTCTTATGTGTATTGTGGCAGGACTGCTCATTGTTTTTCTTGGCTTTGCCATAGCTAACAAGATAAACGAGCACTTCATGCTTGAATACATAGACACATTCGAGGCGGTAACAAAGGAAAACAGGCTGACACCCGAATATGATGAAAAAAACACCCCCTATTTTACCACCGACGAAGACTTTAAGGTGCTTCACCTTACCGATATTCATATTACAGGCGGCGTGCTTAATTCCGATAGGGACAAAAAGGCAATCAATGCTGTTGCAGCTATGATAAGTGCGGAGAAGCCCGACCTTGTAATAATTACAGGCGACATTTCCTTTGCCGTTCCGTGGTATGGAACAATAAACAACAAATACGCCCACGATTATTTTATTCGCCTTATGGAAAACCTTGGGGTTTATTGGACCGTAACTCTTGGCAACCACGACTCCGAGGGCTACAATTATTATAACCGCTCGTCGGTTGCAACAATGTATGAAAATGAGAACCTTAAATATTGCCTCTTCGACAAAGGTCCTGCAGAAATTTATGGCGAGGGCAATCACGTAATAAATGTCAAAAACTCCTTAGGTCTTGTTACAAAGAGCTTTATTATGATGGACTCTAATGCATACACCGAAGACGACCCCCTTGGACTCTCCTGGATTTATGACAATATTCACGAGGACCAGATAAAATGGTACAAGGAAACGGTAGAATACTATAACAGCTACAACAAAAATCTTCTCTCCACCCTTGACAAGTCCTCGTTCACGACAGATATATCCAAACTCGAAACAGTACAAAGTATGCTCTTTTTCCACATTCCTTTAAAGGAAGTTCGCACCGCATACGAAGAATATGTAAACAATAATAGTCAAAATACCGAAAATGTGGCTTATATCCGAGGTCACGCAGGCGAAGAGGACAAGGTTATTTATTGCTCAGAAATTGACGAAAATATGTTCGAGACCATACTTGAGCTTGGCAGCACAAAGGCTATGTTCTACGGCCATGACCACCTTAATAACTTTGTTCTTAGCTACAAGGGTGTGACCCTCTCCTACGGTTACAGCATTGATTACAGCGCTTATTCGGGAATAGACGGTCAGGGCTATCAGCGAGGCTGTGCGGTTATTACCTGCTCTCCCGACACCAGCTTCAAAATCACTCACGAAAATTATTACCAGGATAAATACATTCCTCTTTACGATAAGGAAGAGGTAGATATGTCCAAATAAAAACTCACCCCAACAAATGCAAAACCTCCGCAGTAGATTGCCTTTTCTACCGTGGAGGTTTTTTAAAAGTATTATAGAGTCTTATAAATCTCTTTTGCCTTGATTATACTGTTTATCGCCTTTTTATGCACATGCATCCAGTCCTTGTCAATTCTCTCCCAGGTGGTTTGCATCATACCAAGCCAATGCTCGGGATTTATTCGTTCACCGCAAAATCTGGTCAACTCCTCAAGATTATCCGGCTCTGCCCATACACTTGCTGTCGGCACCTGGTCATATCCGAGAGCTGAGAGCTTTTCAAAGGAGCTTAACATTTTTTGCTTATACTCAGAGCGCTTAACTGCTTCGCCATAGCACTTCCAGTAATACCAGCCGCACATTACCACCGACTTTGGCATTTTTTCTATACACTCCTCGGGGTGAGACCAGAAATAATCAGCCCAAATCCAAGGACGAGCACCACACTCCTCTACACATTCCACAAGGTAATAAAAATCATGCCACCACAGCTCATGCTGACGCACTATTGCAATCATCTGATTTCTCTGATTTTCAATATTCTCTTCGTCCATACCAAGGTGAAAGTGCTTTGGCTCAAATACCTGGCACACCTCTCTTATAAGGTCGCGGCAAACCTGATAATAGACAGGGGTAGACACCATTCGGGAATAGTCGCCAAGCCACACGTCATGACCGGTAGAAAAATTCAGCTTTGGAATAACCTCAAAGCCAAGACCCTTAAGCCTCTCTACCTCTGCCGCAAGCTCCCCGTGAGTCAATGCTCCCTTGGCTGAAATTTCGGGGTGAGACTTATACTCCATAGCCTCGGCTACATCAATTATAAGAGTGTTTACCCCCGCTTCCTTTAACTGCAGGGTGTGCTCCTCCCAAAGAGGACGGTCAAATCTTAAAATCTCGGAGGCGCAGGGGGTTGACCTATGCTCTCTTCCCCTTGTGTTGCCAACCTCGTTCCACATATTACTTCCAAGGTGCAAAAGATGCGCCCAAATAAAATTCTTGTTTTCCATATAACTCGCCTTTATTGCTTTATTTTTCATCGGGAATGTACTCCGCAATATCCTCTAATTTGCAATCAAGTATTTTGCAAAGATTGTCGAGGGTATTTGTATTTACTCCTGAATTCTTTCTTAATCTGTCAAGCTGACCTGCGCTGATTTTATATTCGTTCAATAATTTGTATTGGGATATTCCCTTTTCTTTCATGGTTTTCCAAAGCTTATCGTAAATAATCATAATTTTTCCCCTTTGTTATATTATAAATTGCAATCCAAATATTGACAATAGCCCAAATATGGGCTATAATATATATGGCCCGCTTTCGGTTAACCGGGTTTAGCCGAAAACGTTGGATTCCTAGTTGTTGCCAAACGAACAAAAAAGTCCTTCCTCTTTTCGAGGAAGGATGATTTTTATATATTTTTTGATTGCTCACGCATAATAACATAGGTAACGGTGTTTACAGAAAAGAGGCTGCCTTATCCAAGACAGCCCCTTAAAATTTATTAAATGCTAGCAAGAATTTCTTCTGCTTTTGCGAGAGCTTCGGGAATCTTATCGATATCCTTACCACCGCCCATTGCCGAGTCGGGACGTCCGCCGCCCTTACCGCCAAGGATAGGAGCAATCTCGCGAAGAATATTGCCGGCATGTGCGCCCGCCTTAACAGCATCAGCGCCTGCTACGACAATAATATTAAGTTTTCCGTCATTTACTACCGCAAGAGTAGCAACAGCATCAGAGAACTTTTCCTTAACAGTATCAGAGAGTGCTCTTGCCTGGTCGGCACGCATTTCAACCTTTGCAGCGAGAAGTCTGAACTTTCCTACGGTTTTAAGCCCGGATAGCAGAGCCTCTGCCTTTGCGTTGGCAATCTGTGTGTTTGCAGAGTCAAGCTCACGGCGAAGCTCCTTGATTTCAGCCTGAACAGAAGCCGCCTTGCTTGCAATTGCCGCAGGGTTAGGAGACTTAAGCTCCTTTGCGGTATCGCGGATAAGCTCTTCCTTTTCAGCCATGAGGGCAAGAACGCCAAGACCTGTTGTACCCTCAATTCTTCTTACACCAGCGGCAACACTTGACTCGGAAATTACCTTAAAGAGTCCTATATTACCTGTGTTAGAAACGTGAGTACCGCCGCAAAGCTCGGTAGAGGATGAGCCAATCTTTACAACTCTGACCATTTCGCCATACTTCTCACCGAAGAGAGCCATAGCTCCCATTTGTTTTGCCTTATCGGGAGTGGTAACAATTGTCTCTGCCGCCTCTGCCTTAAGGATGTTTGCGTTAACGATAGTCTCAACCTTAGCTATCTCCTCTTGGGTCATAGCGGCAAGGTGAGTAAAGTCAAAGCGCACTCTGTGCTCGTCAACGTAAGAGCCTGCCTGCTCTACATGAGTGCCAAGAACCTCTCTGAGAGCCGCCTGTAAGAGATGTGCAGAAGAGTGATTTCTTCTAATGGCATCACGTCTTGCGGTATCGATTTTAAGAGTTACCTCGTCGCCAACGCTGATAGATGCGTCAAGAGTAATCTCGTGAATATATATTCCGTTTGTTTTCTTGGTATCGGTAACAGTACCTATTGATGCAACAACACCGCTGTCGCCAACCTGACCGCCGCCCTCACCGTAGAAGGGAGTTTTGTCAAAGATAACCGAGCATTCGCCCTCGCCTGCGGTCTCCACAGCCTCGTTGTCAACGATTATAGAAAGCACCTTTGCCTGACACTCGTCGAATTCATAACCGACAAACTCGGTAGCGGCAAGGTTTTCAAGCAGGGATTTTGAAGAATCAGTCCAACCCGAAATATTGCCTCTTGCGGCTCTTGCTCTCTGCTTTTGCTCATTCATAAGAGCCACAAAAGCATCCTCGTCAATAGAAAGTCCTGCCTCCTCGGCAATCTCACGTGTAAGGTCCACAGGGAAACCGAATGTGTCATAGAGCTTAAAGGCATCAGCACCCGAAATAGTGTTTTCGCCCTTTGCCTTAGCATCCTCAATAACTCCCGAGAGAATTCCTAGACCTGCATCAATAGTAGTATTAAAGCGCTCTTCCTCAAGGGTCATAACCTTAAGGATATAGTCATACTTCTCACGAAGCTCGGGGTATGCACCCTCGTTCTGAGAAATAACAATCTTGCAAAGTCCCTCAAGAAACATTCCGTTAATTCCGAGGAGCTTTCCGTGACGGCAGGCACGGCGAATAATTCTACGAAGAACGTAGCCGCGTCCCTCGTTTGAGGGAATAACACCGTCGCTTATCATAAAGGTTGCGGAGCGTGTATGGTCGGTGATAACACGGATAGAAACGTCGTCATCCCTATCTTCACCATACTTCTTGCCTGCAATCTCACAAACTCTGTCAAGAAGCGCTCTTACAGTATCAACCTCAAAGAGGTTGTCCACACCCTGCATAACGCAGGCAAGACGCTCAAGACCCATACCTGTATCAATATTTTTCTGTGCAAGCTCGGTGTAGTTGCCGTTACCGTCGTTATTGAACTGGGAGAATACGTTATTCCATATCTCCATAAAGCGGTCGCAGTCACAGCCGGGCTTACAGTCGGGACTGCCGCAGCCGTACTTAAGTCCTCTGTCAAAGTAAATTTCCGAGCAGGGACCGCAGGGGCCTGAGCCGTGCTCCCAGAAGTTGTCCTCTTTACCAAGTCTTACGATATGAGCTTCGGGAACACCTATTTTATCTCTCCAGATAGCATAAGCCTCGTCGTCTTTCTCATATACAGAGGGCCAAAGCAGGTCGCCGGGAATTTCGAGAGCCTCGGTTAAGAACTCCCAAGCCCACGGAATAGCCTCTTCCTTAAAGTAATCACCAAAGGAGAAGTTACCAAGCATTTCAAAATATGTGCCGTGACGTGCGGTATGTCCAACTCGCTCAAGGTCGGGTGTTCTAATACACTTCTGGCAGGTGCAAACTCTGTTACGGGGAGGCTCTACCTCACCGGTAAAGAACTTCTTCATAGGTGCCATACCCGAGTTGATA
The DNA here is from genome assembly GCA_045658565.1 of Eubacteriales bacterium. GTDB lineage: Bacteria > Bacillota > Clostridia > Oscillospirales > CAG-272 > UBA1740. The sequence continues at coordinate 106,647 of JAZOVF010000003.1, read as the reverse complement.
AGAAGAAGAGATTTATCATTGTTAGGAACAAGCGAAAAGCTGGGAAGTCTTAAATGTCCCTTGCTCTCAAAGAATGAGAGATACTTTTCACGAAGGTCATTAAGTGATGTCCATTTCATATATCGTTCTCCTGAAAATATATTTTAACACCTAATTATATCACATACATAAAGATAAAGTCAAGACGGTAGGGTCGCTTTTTGAAAAAAGCTCCGCAAAAACTTTGATAATGCTTTTGCATGATGCGGATAAAGGAAACTATAAGCAAAAAAACGGAGAATTTCTTCCCCGCTTAATGCTTTATTCTTCATAATTATATTTTATACTTAAATCGGTTACGGCATTATTATATTTCTCAATAGCAATAAGCTCAAACTCAGCCGCAGAGCCTCTGTATAAAACATCGGTAAGAGCACCACACTCCGAAAAGGCAGAAGAACCAATAGATTTTATCCCCTTGCCGATTACCGCTCTTTCAAGGTCTGTGCACCCGCAAAATGCATAAGCACCGATAGTCTCAACACTTTCGGGAATTATAATCTCGTTTAGATTTTCACAGGCGGCAAATGCACTATCATCAATAGTCAAAAGCCCATCGGGTAGCGCTATTTCGCTAATAGCAGTTTGGCAAAAGGCATATTTGCCGATTTTAACAAGTCCCTTTCCTAAGGTTATGTCATTAAGCTCGTCACATCCGTAAAATGCCTGGTAGCCTATCTCGGTAACACCGTCGGGTATTTCTATACTCCTGAGCCTTCTGCACTCATAAAATGCATAGGAATCAATCATTCTAATGCCGCCAAGCTCAACAGCTCTGAGAGAAGAGCACTCACCAAAGGTATATGCGCCTATTTTGTCTGCCGCAGCACCAATCGTAACATTTCTTAGTCTCGTACAACGATAGAACAAATAGCTTCCCAGCTTTTCGGCACTATCGCCTATAACCACCGTGTTAAGGCTTCTGCACCTTGCAAATGCACCGTCGGATATCACCCTCGCCCCTCCCGTGTTTACTCTTGAGAGAGCTGTGCAATAAGAAAATGCCGATGCTCCTATTTCCTGTACTGTATCCGGAAGATGCAATTCAACAAGCCCGTAGCATGCGTAAAATGCTCCGTCGCCTATTTTTGTTACTCCTTTTCCAAACTCTATATCAGACAGGCGGTACGCGCCCTCAAAGGCATATGAAGCAATCTCCGAAACGGTGTCCGGAACGGTGTACGAATCATCCTGTTTGCCAATAGCATATCTTAAAATTGTTTTTCCGTCCTTGGTGTAAAGGTCTCCGTCTATAGATGCAAAAAGAGCATTTGCGGCAGTAACCTTTATTTCGGCAAGGCCATAACAGTTATTAAAAGCATCGTCACTTATTTTCGTCATAGCCTTATATACCGTGAATTCGGTAAGGCTGGCACAGTTTTCAAATGCCCCGGATGCCAAAACATTGATTTCTCTGCCACCAACAACCTGCTTCAGATTATAGCAATAATAAAATGCACCTGCTCCCACATATGTAATGCTATCCGGGATAACAATACTGTTAAAGGAACAGCCTCTGAAAGCGTTTTCACCGATTTTCTTAACGGGCTTTCCCCCATACTCCGAGGGAATCACTATTTCTTTACCCGCGGCATTGCCTATTCCCGAAACAATGTAATAGCTTTTATCGCTGCTCAGGGTGTATTCCAGCCCCTTAGACGGAGTATAATCACTCTCGTTAAACACAGGACCGTTATCGCTTTGGTCCCCCATTATTATATCAGAGCCAAAGATTTCGCTGATAACTGTATCGTTTGCGTTCTCGGGCGGCGTGTCTGTGCATGAGCATAGTAAAAGCACCGCGACGGCAAGAATGGCAAAGCCTTTTATTTTTGTTTTCTCAAAGCATTTAAAAATCATTTTTATACCATCGAATTCTTAAAATTTATTAAATAATCCTTGCACTTTAATTTTAACATTTAGCGTAACAATTGTCAATAGATATATATTTAACATTTTTATTAACAAAAAATACCTCGTTTTTTACCGTTTATTGTCCCCGCGGGATTGACTTTTGACGAAATTAGGTGTATAATTCTTATGTTTGATTAAACACTAAAGAGGTATTTATGGTAAGTGACGTAATTTTTAACGTAGCGCTCCTGTTTCTTTTAATGATTCCGGGAATTATTCTTAAAAAATGCAAAATGATGCCCGAGGGATTTGGCAAGGGGCTTTCAAACCTTGTGCTTTACATAGCTCAGCCGGCTCTTATTTTCCTGGCTTACATAAAGCCCTTTGACATCAATATTCTTGTTAATTCCACGTATGTTCTCGTATTCTCTGTTATAGCGCATTCTATTTTTGCAGCAGTCGCTATGCTTCTCTTTAAGGGAGCTGAGGACGGTCGACGCAGAATGCTCCGCTTTGCCACCATTTTCTCAAACGCCGCCTTTATGGGAATTCCTCTTATCAATGCGGTGCTTGAAGATACATTCCCCGGCGCAACACTTTATGCATCAATCTACAACATAACCTTTAACCTCTTCCTCTGGTCTCTCGGTGTAATGATATGCACAAAGAACAGAGATAAGGACAAGGACGGTATCGATGACCACGACGAGGCTAAGACCGAGGGAGCATCTATTATGAAGGCTCTTCTGCACCCTGTTACCATCGCTGCAGCAATAGGTCTTGTGTTCTTTGTTTTCCCTGTTACAAGCTATATTCCCGATGTAGTGTGGAGTCTGGTTTCGGATACTGCCACTCACCTAAAAAATCTGGTTGCTCCCCTTTCTATGATAGTTATTGGCCTGAGGCTTCCTGACATCAGCTTTAAGGGAATGCTCAGCGACAAATATATGTATCTATTCTTAGCGCTGAGGCATGTGCTTCTCCCTATCGCGATTGTAGGTGTACTTAAGCTTGCTGCGCTTACAGGGCTTGAGATGAGCGGCGCAGTTGCCCCTGTTGTTCTTATTCTGGCTTCCGCTCCCGCGGCCTCCAGCGCAACAATGTTTGCCGAAAAGTATGACTGCGACGCAACCTATGTTTCACGCCTTGTAACCGTCTCGACCCTTCTTTCAATAGTTACAATGCCGCTTCTTATTATGCTTATCTAAAATATATAAAAACCTCTTGCTCCGACTTTTATGGGCAAGAGGTTTTGTTTTAAAATACCGATTATTTTTATTCTGCTTTCTCTCCGGGAACATATCCCTCAAAGATTACGGTATCAAATCCGTCGCGGAAGGCCTTTTTCTCCTCCTCCTCGCTCTTTACCGTCCAGGCAAAGGTTGCCGCACCCATAAGACGCGCAAGAATAAAGGAAAGATTTTTCTTTGCATGATTTTTGTGGAATGCAATAAAGGAAGGGCGGCAAATACGGTTAAGAAGCAAGAACTGCAAAATAAAGTAAAGAGGTGCTCTGTACTCAGGATATTTAAGATATCCTTGGGAGAGAATGCCTCTCGGTACCTTAGAGTTAACCTTTGCAAATCTGCCGAGAGAAAGGGGGTTAAAGGACTCTACAATGTAGGGTCCCTTATAGCTACGAAGCATCATAGCTACTGCGGGAGCAACAGCCTTCTCGGTTGCAAGCTCTTTTATTTCAACAAGGAGGGGTACCTGACCGTCAACCAGCTCCAACACCTCCGAAAGGAGCGGAACACCCTGGTCGCTGTCAAGCAGACGCATTTCGGAAAGCTCTTTTGCAGTATAGTCTAAGGTTGAACCACGGTAGCCAATCATACGCTCTAATGTATCATCGTGGAACACCACAAGCTCGCCGTCTTTAGAAAGTCTGACATCAAGCTCAATTCCAAACCCCATATCCACAGCACGCCTAAATGCCGCCATAGAGTTCTCGGGGATTTTATCATCATGAAGACCTCTGTGAGCATATCTTACACCCACAAACTCGTTTACCTTCTCGTTTTTTGATGGAAGAATAAGCAAAAGATAAAGTCCTATGATTACAAGTATAATTATGAGAAGTACAAGCATTTTATAAAACCTCCACTAAAGGATGGAAAAATTTAATCAAGGTCGATTTGGGGAATCTCCGCCTCGGGCTTTGCATCACCGTGCTTAACAAAGAACATGGTTACAAATGAAAGAGCAACGAATATTGTACCAAACGCAAAGAATACAAGTCTCATACCGTTTCCGTCGGTAAGAATATCTCCAAGGTCGTATAGCGCGCCCGAAAGAATGGGAGCAACTATCTGTGCCGCCATAGATGCGGTATAGTAATATCCGGTGTACTTTCCAACCTCGCCGCCCTTTGCCAGCTCAACAACCATGGGGAAGGAGTTTACGTTTATGGTAGCCCAACCAATTCCCGCAAGAGCAAATATCGGGTACATAACAATAGGGCTTACACCCTCGCCGATAAAGTTACCTATAAAGAACGAGGTAGCAAGAATTGCAATACCGGTAAGAATGGTTTTACGACGTCCGAATTTTGAAGCAACAAAGCCTACCGGAATGTAAGAAACAATTGCCGCTGCCTGCGCCACAATGAGGGTAAGACCGTAGTCAACACCAAGAACGTTGATAGAATAAACCGAATATTTACTTGTAATAGAGTTGTAGCCTATATACCAAAGAGCAACGGAGGCAAGGATAAGGAGCAAGGACTTCATCTCAGCCCTGTCAAGCGCTCTCTTACCTGCGTTGTCGGTCTCCACAACCTCGCTAAGACCGAGGCGCTCTGTATCAAGCTCCATTTCCTCTGCCCACTTCTTTTCTTTAACTGTCGCAAGGAAAATAACAAGACCAACAACCATTATGACACAGGTTGCCAAAACATATCCTGTATAGGACATATACAGATTTTTTGAAATTCCAAAAACACTGCTGAGAGCAAGAACTATAATTCCGCCCGCTGTTCCCATAAGGTTGATTATAGCATTACCCTTAGATCTTAAGGGCTTTACGGTAACGTCGGGCATAAGAGCAACAGCAGGAGAACGGAAGGTTGCCATCGCAATAAGAACAACAAGAAGAACTCCGATAAATCCAACCAGAGGCCAAATGTTTTCAAGAGTAATTTCAAGCGCCTGATTTCTGAGATCGGTCTTAACAGCATTGAATACCTGATCGGCCTCTGCAATTCCCGCATTCTTGAAAGCCTCGGTAATAGCACCGCTGTCAAAGCTGTTATTAAGCTGCTCTACTACAGCATTATAGGATTCAGACGCTGCATTATAGGTGTCAACTATACCCGATTCAGCAAGGGAATTAAGCTGAATTCCGTTAACAAATGTTAAAAGTATAAAGGAAAGAACAGCCGCAACCGTGCCCACAAGCACAAAGGGTGTACGCTTTCCCATTTTTGTCATAACCTTATCCGACAAAGCACCGAAAATCGGAAGCATAAATACCGCAAGCACGTTATCCACAGACATAACAACACCCGAAACAGTCTGAGGAAGACCGTAGTGGTTTGTTAAAACAAGCGGAACTATTGCATCATAGGCCTGCCAAAATGCACTGATAAGAAAGAATGCAAATCCGACAAGTATTGTTCTTTTGTAATTAAGTTTCATACACAATATGCCTTTCTTTTTTATAACAGAAGCAATAACCAACTTCTACCCTGTAATATTTTACCATATAAGTATCTGTTTGTCAAACAAAATATGCGTATATGCTCTGTTTATTTTTTACATATGGACTTAAATTTAAGCAAAAGGAGCGATTTTTTTCGCTCCTTTTTATGTTTTACAGTTTTTTCATGTATCGGCCTATTCTCTTAATGAGAAGTGCCGAAATAAGACCGATAGCAACACCGGCCACCGTTCCCGAAATTACCAAAGGAACAAGATAAGAAGCAATGCCCGCATTTTCCATCATAAACGCAGCGGCAATTACCTGCCCCGCATTGTGCATAACACCTCCGGCAACGCTGACACCAACCTCAGAAAAAATGTTGGCAATCTTTAATATAATCATAAAAGAAAGAGCAAGTGCCGCCCCCGCAAGGCTGTATATCATCATTGCAAAATTACCGAAAAGTAAAGATGAAAGAAAAACTCTTATAACAGACACAGCAACCGCCCCGGAAGCCCCGATAGTGTAAAGAGCAAAAACTGTTGCAATATTTGAAAGTCCGACCTTTACGCCCGGAACAGCAACAAAGGCGGGAATGAGCGACTCGACATAAGAAAGTATCATCGCCACGGCTATAAGAAGTGAGAGTGTTGTCAGCTTTTTTGTATTATTCATTGGCTCAGACCTCCAAAATCCCATCACCCTTGCCGAAAACCTCAACCACAACCCTGTTTTCAAGGCAGGTTATCCTCTCGCCTGTGCGGGATATTTTACCGTCCTTGACACAAATTTGTCTGGGACAGTCTGCCCACTTAATGTAAGCCTCGCCGTTTTCGATAACAAGAATATTTGTGCCCCCATTGAGCGAATACTCACCGTCAACCGAAAGTGAATACCGGGCAACCGTCTCACCGTTAATGCTTACACGGACAAAAGAGCCATCCTTTTTCGACAGCTCAACAACAAGAAAAACGGAAAGGGCTATTACGAGAATTGCGGCAATAAGAATAATATCGGCAACTAACTTTTTATTACCGAAAATCTTCTTTTGCATTTTCTCTTTTCCTTTCCGTTTTAGTTAAGAACTAGGGGACTTGCAGAGCTTTTTGAAAAAGCTCTGCGCCTCAGAAAATTTTATATATTTTTCAATTTCGGAGCAGTTTTGATAAAGTGCAAGGATTTTTGTGTCGCCAGCAATAGAAACCTATTGCAAGACCGAAAACTCCGACGCAATTCGCAAAACTACTCAAAATGGGCGCCGCAGATAAAATTACCAACGTGAATACAATGCACAGGGCATACATCATGACAAGTTTTGCAGCCGTTACATTTATCGTAATCAATTGTTGCGATATTATCCACGAGAGTTATTGCACCGCTAGGACAGCTCTTTACGCACTTGCCGCAGGCTATACAGCCATTCTGGCAGACCTTGCGTACATCTGCGCCCTTGTTGTGGTTGTTGCACTTTACAACAACCGTTGACGTGTCTTTTATCAAATGAATTATGCCGCTTGGACAGGTTTTTACACACAGTCCGCAGCCGATACATCTTCTGGGGTCTATCTCTGCAATGTTTTTCTCTGCATTTATGCATATTGCATCTCTAGGGCAAACGGCAGCACAGTCACCGTAGCCAAGGCAGGCAAAGGTGCATAATCTGTCACCCGAAAAGCTCTGCTTTGCCGCCTTACAGCTCTTAGGGCCGTCGTACACGTATTTGCGCTCCTCGGGAGAGCAAGAGCCGTTGCAGGCAACATAGGCTACCTGCTCAACAACATCACCGGCCTCAAGGCCTAATATATTGGCAATTTCCTTTGCTGTTCCGTCACCGCCGGGGATACAGAGCGAGGGGTTATCGGTCTTACCCGCAGATAGAGCCGCTGCATATCCGTCACATCCGGAGAAGCCGCAAGCACCGCAGTTTGCACCGGGGAGACATTCTCTGACAGCCACCGCGCGCTCGTCCTCCTTAACTCCAAAGAAAACCGAAGCAAGAGTAAGTAAGATTGCACATATAACAGCTATTGCAAGAAGAATCAAGGCAGGCAGAATAATTAACTCAAACATTTTTTACCTCCTTATTACATTCCGAGTATTCCCTCGACAACCCCGGAGAAGCCAAAGAAAGCGAGCGAAACAATAGATGCCGCAACAAGGGTTACAGGAAGTCCCTGCATAGCCTTGGGAGCGGGACAATTCTCAATTCTCGAGCGCACACCCGCAAACAAAAGCATTGCTAAAAGGAATCCAAGTCCTACACCCAGCGACGAAAACATAGACTGAACAAAGCCATATCCATCGGTAATGTTGTTTATCGCAACACCCAGCACAGCGCAGTTTGTTGTTATAAGAGGGAGATAAACACCAAGCGACTTATAAAGAGCCGGAATAAACTTTTTCAGCACTATCTCAACAAACTGAACAAGGGCTGCAATAACAAGAATGAAAACAATTGTTTGCAAATATCCAAGCTCATAAGGGTTAAGAATGTAGATTTGAATAGGCCAGGTAACCGCAGTTGCACAAAGCATAACGAATGTTACGGCAATACCCATACCCATTGCCTGATTTGACTTTTTAGATACTCCGAGGAAGGGACAGATACCGAGGAATTTCTGAAGAACATAGTTGTTTACGAAAATTCCTGCAAAAAGTGTATAAAGAAGAACCTTAAGCATTATCCGAATCCTCCTTTTCTGTATTTTCAGCCGTGGAAACAAGCTCTGCGTTTTCAGCGCAGGCTACCTTTCCGCAAAGAGCTGCCGAGGGACATCCCTCACAAGAGAAGTTCTTTCTCTTTTCAGCCCCCTTCTTAGGTCCTATTGCGTTTACTATGGCAATCATTATACCGTAAACCAAGAATCCACCGGGAGCCTGAGTAAGAATCGGAATATTATAGTCGCAAAGAACAGGAATTTTTACAGACTCTAGGCCAAGGGCAGAAAGATTTATCATACCCGTGCCCAAAAGCTCTCTAACAATCGCCATAGCAAGAAGAGCAAGGAGGAATCCAACACCCATTCCGAGACCGTCAAGAGCCGAATCAAGAACATTATTTTTTCTTGCATACATCTCTGCTCTTCCGAGAATAATACAGTTAACAACTATAAGCGCAAGATAAACACCAAGCATTTCATATATGGGCTGAAGATATGCCTGAAGAAGCATCTGTACAGCAGTTACAAAGGCAGCAATAACCACGATGTAACAAGGAATCCTTACTGTATCGGGGATTATCTTTCTAAGAAGCGAAATAACCATGTTAGAGCAAACCAAAACCACAGTTGCCGCAAGACCCATAGAAATCGCCGAAACTATTCCGGTAGATACCGCAAGGGTGGGACAAGTACCGAGAACCAGTACGAGAACCGGATTCTCAGCAATAAGGCCCTTAAGAAAAATCCAAAGCTTTTTGTTACTGCTCATTATTTCAAGGACCTCCTTTTCTTAACAATTATTGCAGCGGTTACAGAAGCAACAAGAGCAACGGCAACGGCCGCTATTCCTATAACTCTATATATAGGAAAATGTACGGGAACAAAGGGAAGCGCATCCTTAACAGCCTGAAGAATATTGCCCGATGTTCCTGTTGAACCGGAAACAAGCTCCACACCGTCAAGCTCGGATTCTGTAAGTCCCTTTAATCTGTCTGCAAAATCACCCGGCTCGGTGTCGTGACCTACAGTCCAAACAAGAATTTCTGCATCCTTTATCTTTCCGAAGTTATCAAAGTAAACTATAACCTCGCTTTCGGGCGCTTTACTGTGAGAGCCTATGGTAACGATATATGCAATATATCCTCTTCCGTTTTCTTCTCTGTAAAGTGCCTTCAGGGTATCGGGAGCATTCTCAGAAAGCTCCATTTTTTCAACACAAGAAGCATAGAAATATCTGTCGATAAGCTCTCTTAGCTTTTCCTCGCTCTTGAGAGAGCGGCCGACAACTACTCGAGTTGCATCGGCAATTGCGGATTTAAGGTCTCCTGAGGTTCCGGTAGCACCGCTTATTAGCTCGACGCTATCCATATTCCAATAATCCTTGCCCTCAAAGTCCTTTGCAAAATCGCCAAGTCCAATGTCATGACCTACAACACATGTAACATGATTTACTGCAACAATATCACCCTGAGTGCTGATGTGAACGAAAGCCTCGTTTGCTACAATGCCACCGTATCCAAGAGTTATAAGGTATGCAACATATCCCTGTTCTCCGACATTATAAAGCTTAACAAGATTATATGGCTTCGACCAAAGATATACCTCCTCAAGGCTATCAGCATTGGGAACAAGAGCCTTTGCCAAAGCGAGAAGCTCTTCGTCAGACTTTGGGCTAACTATCGGAGCGGGCTTTTCGGGAGTAAGGTTTTCATCTCCTCCAACCTGCTCGCCACCGGCAGCAATGGCATAAGCATTAAGCGATGCCTTAACAGCATTATAAATCGCGGTGCTGGAAAGTGTAGCTCCCGAAACAATCTCTGCATCGAGGGTTTGTGAGCTCATTCCGTTATATTTTCCGTTATCACCCGTCACAAGAGGAAATACCTTATCTTTATATCCGGGAGTCTCAGACTCAGAGAGTATCTCAACCTTTACAATCTTTCCGTCAGAGCCAACTCCGCACATAACAGACATGGCTTCTTTTCCTCTTACCGAGGCTTCAAAAACATATCCGCCGTCTGCCTTATAAGCTCTGGTTATCTCAGAGGGGTAGGCATCGGTGATATCAATTTTTTCAAAATTCTTTCCGTCGGGAAGAACTACAAGCAAGGATTCGTTTGCCTTTTCTTCTGCATGTCTTTTTATCTCGGGGTCTGTTATCATATTGAGAGCGCCGAGAAGAAGAGCAACAATAAGACAAATTACAGAAAGAACAATAAGGGGCTTAAAGTTTTCTTTTTTCATTAAATTCATGCCTTTTTACCTCCAAGCGGACGCTTCATTGTCCATTTTTCGATATAGGGCGAGAGAATATTCATGAGAAGAAGGGCAAATGACACTCCCTCTGGATATGAGCCGTAGAATCTGATAAGGAATGTAATAAGTCCGCAGCCGAATGCGAATATCATTTTTCCTGTACGGGTTATTGGTGTTGTTACGTAGTCGGTTATCATAAATACCGCCGCATAAACAACTGCACCCGAAAGAATCTGATACAAAGCCAATTCAAAAGTGCCGTATCCGATAAGCGAAAGGACAAAAACTGTTCCCACATAAATTAAGGGAGTTTCAAATTTTATAACTCCTCTTAAAACAAGGTACAAATAACCTATAACCAGCGCAAGAATACAGGTCTCGCCGATAGCGCCGCCCCTGAGTCCCAAGAACATATCAAGGAGACTTGGCAGCGAGCCCTCGGGTGCGCCTCCTTTAATAGCCTCGAGAGTTGTTGCCGAGGTGGTTACTTCAGCAATCTTCGGCAAAATTCCTCTTCCTATTGATGCGGAAAAGGCAATAAAAACAAATATTCTTCCGGTTGCGGCAGGGTTTGCAAAATTACATCCAAGTCCGCCAAAGAAGCATTTAACCACAACTATGGCAAAAACCGAAGCAATAATACACTGCCACCAGGTAGAGGCGTCAGCAGGAAGGCTGAGTCCTAAGATAAGACCTGTAACAACGGCAGAAAGGTCGCCTACCGTCTGTTCCTTTTTCACCGCAATGTTAAATATCATTTCCGAAAGAACCGATGTGATAACACAAATACCAACAACCACAAGAGCATCAATGCCAAAAAGAACAACACCGGCTATTGCAGCAGGCAACAGAGCAATAATTACATCAAGCATTATTCGTGTTGTGCTGTTCGGGGTATGAATATGGGGGGAGGACGAAACTACCAGTTTATTCATATATCTTTCCTCCTTTACTTTTTTGATGCAGATCTTATTTCTCTGAGATCTGCCTTTGCAAGTCTGTTATTTTGAACAAGAGGACGGCGAGATGGGCAAACATAAGAGCAACATCCGCACTCCATACAAAGGTTTATCTTTGCTTCCTCAAGTCTTGAGGCTCTGTCATCCTTGTCCTCAACCTTAAGTGCCTTTGCAAAAGAAGTGGGATTAAGTCCCATAGGACAAGCAGACACACATCTTCCGCAGTGAATGCAGGGGTTAGACGCGGTATGATTAACCTCCTTCAACGAAAGGGCAACTATCGCATTGTTGTTTTTTAGAATAGGATCATCCGTGGAATAAACCGCAATACCCATCATAGGTCCACCGTAAAGAACCTTTGCCACATCGTCAGAGAATCCGCCGGTAAATTCTACAACATCGTTGATAGAAGTACCTATAGGAACAATAACATTCATGGGATTTTTTATTCCCGAGCCGTCAACTGTCAGGCACTTTTCAACAAGGGGCATACCAGTTTCTGCATATTTTGCAATAAACGCAACCGAAGTTACATTCATAACTATGCATCCAACGTCTGAAGGAAGTCCCCCCTCGGGAACAACCAGCCCTGTTGTGTTATAGATAAGAATTTTTTCTGCGCCCTGAGGATAGGTTTGAGGCAATTTTTCAACCCTTACCCTCTCCTCGTCTGCAAAGAGTGATGTCATTACCTCAATGCACTCGGGTTTATTTCCCTCTATTCCTATAACAACCTCATCGGCAGAAATGTATTTAAGAAGAAGATCAACACCCTTTTTTACATAATCGGTGTCATCAAGCATTGTGCGTGTGTCGCTTGTGATATAAGGCTCACACTCAGCACCGTTGATTACAATTTTTTTAAGAAGTCCCTTTTTCTCTGCATCAAGCTTAACAGCTGTGGGGAATCCTGCGCCACCAAGTCCTACAAGACCGGAGTTTCTAACAGCCTGCGAAAAATCGTCAAAGCTTCTTATAATAGGTGGTGCAATAGACGGATCGGGAATCATTTCTCCGTCTGACTCAATAATTACGGCCTGAATCTTCTTTCCTTGGGAATTCAGATACTCTCCAATTCTTTTAACAGTACCCGAAACAGACGAATGAACGGGTGAACTCACATATCCCGATGCTTCTCCGATAAGCGTGCCGACAAACACCTTATCCCCTGCCTTAACAACAGGCGAGGCAGGAGCACCTATGTGCTGTGACATAGAAATCTTTACCTCAACCGGGGGAGTCATTCTGACAGCGGCCATTTTAGCCGTATTCTTTCTGTGCGGAATATGTGTTTTTCCAAGCTTGAAAATCGGCATATATTAACCTCTCTTTTTGTTTCATTTTCTTACACTCTAATATTATACATTATTGATGTTCTCTTGTCAATAAAAATAAATGATTTATGAGTGGTAAATGTCACCTGTTGTTGAAAAATCCATTATTTATTCGATATAATGTTTTTTGTTAATTTGTAGTTTTTGATTTTTAGTTTTTGAAAATTTGTATTATTTTTCTTGCTTTTCCCTGTATTTTGACTATAATTATTTACTTTTTATGGCTATTTTTTATTTTTCGTTTTTATTTTCTACTTGAATTTTATTATTGTATAGCATAAAAAAATAAAAAAAGAGAGTAAAAAAATCTCTCTTTTTTATATGAAATATTTGGGCAAATATACGTGTTTTTTGAGTGTTATTTTTTTAACATTCGAGTTGGATTTTTTAATCATTATTTGTTATTTTTTTTAACGAGCCTTTTTACTGTTTTTTATATTAAATTTGTATTTATGAGTACCGCCTGTAATATAGAGTAACCTATACAAAAAACAAAACCGAAAATTCCTATTACAAGTCCGGCTATTGAAAGTCCGTCAAAATAGCCTAAAACTCTTCTGGAAACAAAAGAAAAAGCTACAGAGAATAGCGAAAAAATTATTCCAAGCACAGGTAAAAAACAGAATATTACAGATAATACAGCAGCTATTACAGAAGCCAATGACCAGACTCTTGTGTTTTTGTTCTCTTTGAAAATACTTTTATAAGCAAACTTTTCTTCTTTGTTGTCTTTTTCTACTTCTTTTTCATCAAAGTCGGTTATTTTTTCTTCCATTTTTTTCTCCATTCTGTCACATACGGACATTTATCTAGTAATTACATTTTATCACATTTTTTCTTAATAATCAACATTTTTGGTATATTTTTAGGTTTTGGTGGAAAAATTCTTATAAAATTATACTTGCGAGGTAGTTATGAACATTTCCTCAAAAAAAGAGCTTATTAAAAAATATTCTCCAAATTCTCCGGTAATAAAAGATGTTTTCTTTGCGTTTTTTGTAGGAGGAAGCATTTGTGCTTTTGGTGAAATCTTATTTTATTTGTTTAACTCTCTGCTTTTATTTGACGAAGATATTTCTTCCCTTTCTGTAACTCTTATCCTTATATTTATTGCCGCTGTTCTTACGGGCTTTGGAATATTTGATAAAATTGCACGATATGCCGGCGCCGGAACTTTAGTTCCTGTTACGGGTTTTTCTAACGCTGTTGTCTCTGAAGCTATGGATTCCTCAAGCGAGGGTCTTATTCTTGGTGTAGGAGCAAAAATCTTTAATATTGCAGGTCCTGTAATTCTTTTCGGCCTTTGTTCAGGAATTGCTTATGGAGTTATTTACTATATTTACCCATTTCTATTTTAATTAAATAATGAAAGGAATTTTTATGAGAAAAATAACCGAGCTTGACGGAAGTATACGATTTTTTTCTTATTCGGCTGTGGGAGGATATGAAGAAAGGAACGGACCTTTAGGAGAAAAGTTTGATTTTTGTGATGAAAGTGATAAATTCGGTCAAAAAACATGGGAGCTTGCGGAGGCTGAAATGGGAAGAATTTCTCTTAATATAGCCCTTTCTAAAGCCAATCTTTCTCACGAAGAAATTGATATTCTGGTTGCGGGAGACCTGCAGAACCAATGTGTTTCTTCAAGTCTTGGCCTCTCGGGCTTTGGTATTCCTTATATAGGCGTTTACGGCGCCTGCTCCACCTGTACAGAATCCCTTATGGTTCTTTCATCCTTTATGAATTCAAATAAAGACATACGCTTTGGTGCTGCCATTACCACCTCTCATAATTCTGCCGCCGAGCGTCAGTTCAGAACTCCCATAGAATACGGGGGACAAAGAACACCCAGCGCCCAATGGACAGCTACTGCCGCAGGCTCTTTTATACTTGGAAGAGAAGGAAAGGTTGCAGTAAAGGAATATATGCCCGGAAAAATTATAGACGGTGCAACAAGCGATGGAAGCAACATGGGAGCTGCTATGTCTTTTGCCGCCGCAGACAGTATACTTTCTTACTTTGCCGAAACCTCTTATCCAATATCTTACTTTGATTATATTATTACGGGCGACCTTGGAAAGATAGGTTCAATGCTTCTTTGTGACATTTTAAAGAAAGAAAAGCCGGGTATAGAAAAATTTCACACAGACTGTGGTATGCTCCTTTACGATTTTGAAAAAAAGGATGTTCACAGCGGTGCCTCGGGATGCGGAACAAGCGCATCTGTTCTCTCCACTCACTTTTTGCCTCTTCTTGAAAAAGGAGAATTAAAAAGAGTTTTATTTTTATCAACAGGAGCTCTTATGAGCCCATCAAGCCTCCTTCAAGGGGAAAGTATTTATGGTATCGCTCCTCTTCTTTATTTAGAAAATACAAATTAAAATTAAGGATAAAAAATATGGATGATATAGTTTCCTCAGTATTACTCGCCTTTATAGGCGGTGGTCTTATATGTATTCCTGCTCAACTTCTTATTGACCTTACCCGTCTTACTCCCGCAAAAATTTTGGTTCTCTATGTATGTCTCGGAGTTCTTCTTTACGGCATCGGTATATATGATTTTATCTTTGAAATTTTTGGAAGAGGAGCTTCTGTTCCCCTTATAGGATTTGGTGCAAATATAGGAAAAGGCGTAAAGGAAGCTGTTGAAAAGGATGGATTTTTAGGAATACTTTCAGGTGGTCTTACTGCTGCTTCTGCCGGAATTTCATTATCTCTGTTTCTTGGTCTTTTATTCTCTTCAATATTCAAAACAAAACAGAGAAGAATGTAAATATTTATTTATTATTTGTCGACAACTAAATTTTACAAAAAATATTATTTTTTACTTTTCTTATTGAATTTTTTTATTATATATGCTATAATATTATAAATGTTATATATAAATAAATATTTAGAGGAAAGGATTTTTTTAATGGACGAGCTTTTAAATATATCCGAAGCACTTAAAGAAGAATTAAAAATAAGAACCAAAGCAGCAAAAACATCATTTGATCTTTGGTTTGGAGACCTTAATCTTACTTCTTTAACAGAGGATAAAGCAGTATTTTCTACCCCAACTAAATTAAGAAAAAAAATACTTTCCACAAGATATATAAATGTTATAAAAGAGGGACTGGAAGAAATTATAGGATTCCCTGTAGATATAGAAATTATTTCTCTTGACAGTGATGATGAATTTAATAAAAGTCCCGAAAACTTCATCTCTAATAATCAAGATGATGTAAATAAAGAAGAGAGTATAAAAAAGGAAAAACAGATTCAACAAATACTAAAAGACAATTCGGAGAAAAAAACAATTCTTGACGAATACACCTTTGATAACTTTGTTGAGGGAGAGTCTAATAAGTTTGCAAAAGCTGCCTGCCTTGCAGTAGCAAAATATCCCTGCGAGGACCAAAACCCTCTGTTTATTCACGGACATTCAGGACTTGGTAAAACACATCTTCTTTATGCAATAATGCATCATATAAAGAAAAACCGCCCTGATCTTAAAATTATTTATAAAACCTGCGAGTCCTTTATGAACGAGCTTATTGAGTCAATAGGAAACCGCACAACAACTCCCTTTAAAGAAAAATACAGAACCGCTGATGTTCTTCTTATAGACGACATACAGTTTATTGCAGGAAAGGAAGCAACCCAAGAGGAATTCTTCCACACATTCTCTTCTCTTTACGAATCAGGAAAGCAGATTATCCTTGCATCAGACCGTCCTCCGAGAGAAATAAATCCTCTTACAGAAAGACTGAGAACAAGATTTGAGGGTGGCCTTATTGCTGATGTGCAGCCTCCTTCTTTTGAATTAAGAACAGCTATTATAAAGAAAAAATCCGAGTCATTAGGTATTGATCTTTCTTCAGAGCTTGTTGATTACATGGCTGAAAGATTAAATAACAATATAAGACAAATTGAAGGTGTAATAAAAAAACTTTATGCGGTTACATCTCTTACAGGAGCATTTGTTACAAAAGAAACGATAGAACAAATTATATCTATTGTAGACCCGGGTAATATTCCTACAAGCGCCCTTATCGAGAGAATACTTTCTGCAGTTTGTAAAAAGTACGGTGTTTCCGAAGAGGATATAAAATCAAAGAAAAAAACCGAAAATATAGCTAACGCAAGACACGTGGCTATATACATAGCAAGAAAAATAACCGATCTTTCTCTTCCTTCTATCGGTAAAATATTCTCACGAGACCATTCTACTATTATTTCTTCTATAAATAAAGTAGAGCTTAACATAAAAACTAAAAAAAATTATGAGGAAGATATAAATAATCTAATTAAGGAAATAAAAATAGTTTAATTTATAAACATTTTGTTGTTTAATTGTTTATAACTTCTATGTTTAAATCCTGTTTAAAACTATGTTTATAACTTGAAAAAAGTTTTAAACAATTTACAATAACTAAAAATGTGGAAATAAATTTAAAGAAAACTTAATAAATTCATGGGTTTATAAAGTTTTCCACATTTTAAACAAACATTACTACTTCTAAACCTACCTAAAATAAAAAATACATCATTCATAGAAAAAACTCTCTGTTAGAGGAAAGGAATTGAAAAATGAAATTCACAGTTTTAAAATCCAATCTTATGAATAAACTTACTCCCGCTATGGGAACTGTTTCAAATAAAAATACAATTACATCTATCGAGGGTGTTCTTATAGAAACCTGTGATAATAATTCTATAAGAATTTCTACATACGATATGAACAAGGGTGTAAGAGCAATAATAGAGGCTGTTTCTATTGAGAGAGATGGAAAATACATTATAAATGCTCAAAGACTTTATCAGACAATAAGAGTTCTTCCTGAGGATGAAATAACAATAGAGGTTAACGAAAAGCTGAACTGTACTATTTCATGTGGAAAGGCTTCATTCTCTATGTATGCTATGAAGGGAGAGGACTTCCCTAATCTTCCCGACCTTGTAAGCGATAAGGGATTTGAGATTTCTTCCGAAAAACTTCGTATGATGATTGGAAAGGTTTCTCACTCTATTGCGGAGCTTGACAACAGACCTATGCTTTGCGGCGCATTTTTCAGAATAAGAGAAGATTTTATAGAGGTTGTATCATGTGACAGCTATACCCTCTCAAGATGCTCTATGAACTGTGATATTTCTTCTATCGGAACATCTGAAATAGATTATTCATTTATTATTCCCGGTCATGCTCTTGGAGAGCTTTCTAAAAATCTTGCTGACGGAAATGATGAAAAGGTAAACTTCTTTATTTCAAGAAAGCATGCAATAGTTAAAAAAGGAGACCTTATATTCTTTACAAGAACTATTGACTCGGAATATATAAATTACGAGAGAATTATTCCTAAAGAAAATGATATTTTTGTTACCGTTGATAAAGAAAGACTTCTTGACTCTCTTGAAAGAGCTAATATAATAGCAGAAGAAAAGATTAAGGGTAGCGGAAGAAGCTATGTTAAGCTTTCATTAGAGGAACAGAACCTTATTATAACCTCTTCTTCTGTTAACGGTAAGGTTTTTGATGAAATGGACTGTGTTCATGAGGGAAATAATATAGAAATAGGCTTTAACTGCCGTTATCTTATAAACAGTATTAAGGTAGCCGAGGGAGAAAATATAAAAATTACTCTTAAAAGCTCCAATATGGCAATTACTATCGAGCCTACCGAAATTGACGAGGAATTTAATTACTTCTATATGATACTGCCTGTAAGAATGAATGATCAGGCATGAGAGTAAGAAAATTAAAAATAAAAAATTTTCGTAATATAGAGGAATGTGATATAGATTTCTCTGACGGAGTAAATCTTCTTTACGGAAATAATGCTCAGGGAAAAACAAATATTGTAGAGGCTATCTATATTTTTTCAAGAGGAAAATCCTTTAGAGGAAGAGATGACTCTGAGCTTATAAGGTTTGGTGAAGAGGGATTTAATATTTTTATAGAATTTGAAAGTAATATAGGTAAAGAAAATTTAGAATATTCTCTTTACGGTAAAGAAAGAAAAAGAAAAAAGAACGGATACAATATAAAAAAAGTAAGTGAAATGATTGGTAGCTTTAAATCTGTTCTTTTTTATCCGGATGATTTAGGACTCTTAAAAGATGGTCCTGATAAAAGAAGAGAATTTGTAAATATTGCTTCTTCACAATGCTACTCATCTTATTTAAAAAATTACTCTGATTTTAAAAAAGCTCTTGAAAATAGAAATTGTCTCTTAAAAATGATAAATAAAGGTTTTTATGTAGATATTAAGGAAATAGAGAGCTGGTCAGAGTCTTTAGCTGAATATGCTTCATTTATATATATATCAAGGATAGAATTTATAAAAAAGCTTGGATTTTATGCAAATAAATTTATGAATGAAATATCAGGCGGTAAAGAAAATATAAAGATATATCTTGATTCTGATATAGATGAATATTGTGAAAGAGATAAAGCAAAAGAAATATATAAAGAAAAATTAAAATTAAATCTTGATAGAGAAATTGCTGCCGGAGTAACTCTTTACGGTCCACACAGAGATGATATAAAAATTCTTATAAATGAAAAAGAAGCAAGAATTTTTGCATCTCAGGGGCAGCAAAGGTCTATTGTACTTTCAATGAAGCTTGCTGAGGGTGAGGTTATAAGAGAAATTTCGGGAGAATATCCTGTATATCTTTTTGATGATGTTTTATCAGAGCTTGATGATGAAAGAAGAAAATATATTCTTTCGGGTGTTAAGGATAAGCAGCTTATAATAACCTCCTGCTCAAGAGATGAAAGTAAAGGCTTTACTGACAGAGAAATAGATGTAAAGCAAGGAAAATTTGAAATAAGGGAGTAAATTATGTTTTTACATATAGGAAACGGAAAAAGTGTTCTAAAGAAAAATATAATAGGAATATTTGATTTAGATACATCAACCGTTTCTAAAATAGGGAAAGATTTTATTAACCGAAAAGAAAAAGAAGGACTTCTTGAATATGATGATTATGATCTTCCCCGCTCCTTTGTTCTTATAGAAGATAAGAAAAAATATAAAATAAAACTTTCAAGAATATCATCCGTCGGCTTAAAAACAAGAGCTGAAGAGGATATATACGATGGAGAATAAAAAAGAAAGGCAAAAAAAGACAAATGGAAGAAAAAATAATAGAAAAGAACGGTTATGACGATAGTCAAATACAGGTTCTTGAGGGTCTTGAGGCTGTTAGAAAACGCCCGGGAATGTATATAGGTACAACTTCTATAAAAGGTCTTCATCATCTTGTTTATGAGATTGTTGATAACTCTATAGACGAGGCTCTTGCCGGTGAATGTAATTCTATAAAAATAACATTACATAACGATAACAGTGTATCTGTTGAGGACGACGGAAGAGGTATTCCCTCCGGAATGAATGAAAAGCTGGGGATTCCTACTCTTGAGGTTATTTATACAGTTCTTCACGCAGGTGGAAAATTCGGCGGTGATGGATATAAGATTGCCGGAGGTCTTCACGGTGTTGGAGCATCTGTTGTAAATGCTCTTTCAGAATGGCTTGAGGTTGAAAACTGCAGAGACGGTAAAAAGTATAGCGAGAGATTTGAAAGAGGAGCAGTTGCACGCAACTTTAAGTGTGAGGGAGAATCAAACGGACGCCATGGTGTTTATGTAAGATTTAAGCCCGATCCTACAATATTTGAAGAAACTGTTTTTGAATATGAAACACTTCTTACAAGAATGAGAGAGCAGTCTTTCCTTAATGCAGGAGTAAAAATTATTCTCGTTGATGAAAGAGTGGGTCAAGAGAGAGAAGATATTCTTCACTACGAGGGAGGAATAGTTTCTTTCGTAGAATATCTTAATAATGAAAAAAGAGGAACTCCAGTTCACCCTGAAGTAATTTATATGAAGGGTGAAGAAAAAGGCTCAATAGCTGAGGTTGCTATGCAGTATAACGACAGCTATAATGAGGTTCTTATATCATTTGCCAATAATATGTCGACAATTGAGGGAGGAACTCACGAAACAGGATTTAAAACAGCTCTTACCAGGGCTATAAACGATTATTCCAGAAAAATGGGAATAATTAAGGGTGACGACAAGGGTCTTTCGGGAGAGGATGTAAGAGAAGGACTTGTTGCCATCATTTCGGTAAAGCTTACAGACGCTCAGTTTGAGTCACAGACAAAGGCAAAGCTCGGAAATTCCGAAATGAGACGCCTTGTTGATAATATAGTTTATACAAAACTTGAAGAATTTCTTGAAGAAAATCCCTCATCTGCCAAAATGATTATAGAAAAGGCAATGGCGGCAAACAGAGCAAGAGAGGCAGCAAGACGTGCAAGAGAAATTTCTAGAAAAAAGAATGTTCTCGAGGTTTCAACTCTTCCCGGAAAGCTTGCAGACTGTAACGAAAGAGATTCAAGATTTACAGAGGTTTATCTTGTAGAGGGAGATTCTGCGGGAGGTTCTGCAAAGAACTGTCGTGATAGCCGCTTCCAGGCTATACTTCCCTTAAGAGGTAAGGTTCTTAACGTAGAAAAATCAAGACTTGATAAGGTTTATTCAAATACATCGCTTATTCCTATTATTCAGGCTCTGGGATGCGGTATTGGAGATGACTTTAATATAGAGAAGTTAAGATATGGAAAGATTATAATAATGGCCGATGCCGACGTTGACGGCTCACATATAAGAATTCTTCTTCTTACCTTCTTCTTCCGCCACATGAGACCTCTTATAGAAGAGGGACATATTTATCTTGCTCAGCCTCCGCTTTATAAGATTTATAAAGGTAAGCAGCTTCGTTATGCCTTTTCTGATGAAGAAAAGGACAGAGCTATTGAGGAGCTTGGAGTAAAGGGTGTTGAATCCGAGAGATATAAGGGTCTTGGAGAAATGGATGCAGAACAGCTTTGGGAAACAACAATGGACCCCGAGCGCAGAACTCTTCTTAAGGTAACTATTGAGGATGCAATAAAGTGTGACGAGATATTCTCTGTTCTTATGGGTGATATGGTTGAGCCAAGACGAGAGTTTATTACTCAAAACGCTAAATTTGTAGAAAATCTCGATATTTAACGGAGAAATTTATGGAACATAATTATCAATCAAGCGATATATCCTTCCCTCTTCAAAAAATTGAAGAGAGAAATATGGAAAAAGAGGTAAAGCAGTCATTTATTGAGTATTCAATGAGTGTTATTACCTCAAGAGCTCTTCCTGATGTAAGAGACGGAATGAAGCCGGGTCAGAGAAGAATTCTTTATGCCATGTATGAGGACAACCTTACTCACGAAAAGCCATTTAGAAAATCGGCAACAACGGTAGGTAATGTTCTCGGTAGATACCACCCTCACGGAGACAGTGCCGTATACGGAACAATGGTAAGAATGGCGCAGGACTTCTCTCTTAGATATCCTTTAATAGAGGGTCACGGAAACTTCGGTAACGTTGACGGTGACGGCGCGGCTGCATACCGTTACACCGAGGCGAGAATGGCAAGAATTGCCGACTATATGATGAGCGATATTGAAAAGAATGTCGTTCCTATGACAAGAAACTTTGATAATACGAGAGATGAGCCTACAGTTCTTCCCTCAAGACTTCCAAACCTTCTTGTTAATGGTTCTGTCGGTATTGCCGTTGGTATGGCAACAAATATTCCTCCCCATAATCTCACAGAGGTAATAGATGGAATAGTATATAGAATAGATAATCCCGAATGCACCGTTGATGACCTTATGATGTTTATTAAGGGTCCCGACTTCCCTACTGCTGCTGTAATTTACGGCTCAAGGGGTATAAGAGAGGCCTACGAAACAGGAAGAGGTAAGGTTTATATAAGGGCAAGAGCCACAATAGATGAAGAAAAGAGACAGATAATCTTTACAGAAATTCCTTATATGGTAAACAAGGCTATGCTTGTTGAGAGTATTGCAACACTCCATAGGGATAAAAAGATAGAAGGTCTTACAGCTCTTCGCGATGAATCGGGAAGAGGCGGTATGAGAATTGTGGTTGAATACAGGCGTGATGCAAATGCCGAGGTTATTCTTAACCAGCTTTATAAGTTCACTCAGCTTCAGGATACCTGCTCTGTAAACATGCTTGTTATAGACGGCGGAGAGCCAAAAACTCTTAATTTGCCAACTATACTTGACAAATACATAGGTTTCCAGAAGGAAGTTATAGAGAGAAGAACAAGATTCGACCTTGAGAAAGCTCAAAAGGAAATGCACATTCTCGAGGGATACAGAATTGCAACCGAGAATATTGATGAAATAATAAAGATTATAAAGACCTCCGCTTCAATTCCCGAAGCAAAGGAATCCTTAAGCGCAAGATTCTTACTTTCCGATGCTCAGGCGCAGGCAATAGTTGATATGACTCTCGGAAAGCTCTCAGGACTTGAAAGACAAAAGGTTGAAGACAGAATAGCAAAGCTTACTGTTCTTATTGCCGACCTTAATGCAATTCTTTCAGATGAAAATAAGCTTTTCGGACTTCTTAAGGATGAGCTTCTTGAGATAAAGAGAAAATACGGTGATGAAAGACGCTCCGAGCTTGTTGAGGCAACCGAGGAAATCGACCTTGAGGACCTTATTGAACGACACACCTGTGTTATTACCGTAAGCCATACAGGATACATCAAACGACAGAGAGCAGATGTTTACTCGGCTCAAAACAGAGGCGGCAAGGGTGTTATAGGAATGACAACAAAGGAAGATGACTTTGTTGAGGATGTTATAGTAGCAAACAGCCACTCGTTCCTTTGCTTCTTTACCAACAAGGGCAGAGTTTATGCTAAGAAGGCATACAGAATTCCCGAGGCTGGAAGAACCGCAAAGGGTACAAACCTTGTTAACATCATTGAGCTTACCGAGGGTGAGTATGTAACTGCAATTATTCCTATCACCGAGTTTACCGAGGGAGAATATCTTACAATGGTAACAAAGTTCGGTGTAATTAAGAGAACTCTTCTTAAGGAATTTGAGTATCAGAGAAAAGCCGGAAAGATTGCAATAAGCCTTGATGAGGATGACGAGCTTATCTTTGTAAGACACACAACAGGAAACGAGTCTCTTATTCTTGCAACCAGAAACGGACTTGCAGTAAGATTTGATGAAAACAATGTTCGTTCTATGGGAAGAGGCGCAAGAGGTGTTAGAGGTATTACTCTTACGGGTGATGATACTGTTGTTGGTGTTTGTCTTGTTGATGATGAGAAGTATATGCTTACAGTTACCGAAAACGGTATGGGTAAGAGAACATCCTTCTCTGACTTCAGAGAAATGAAGCACAGGGGCGGTCGAGGTGTAACCTGCCACAACATCAGCGAAAAGACAGGAAAGCTTGCAGCAATTATTACTGTTTCTGAGGATGATGATATTATGCTTATCACCAATGAGGGAACAATAATAAGAACCTCTGTTTCAGGTATCAATGTTTATTCAAGAACCGCAAGCGGTGTTATTATAATGAGACTTTCTGACGGCTCCATAATAAACAATGTTGAAAGACTTGAAAAGGAAGAGGAGATAGAGGCAGAGAGCGTAGCGGTTGAAAAGGAGATTGAAAATACTCCTATCACACAAAAACCCGAGATTATTGAAGAAGAAAACACAGTAGCCTCGGAGGAAGAAGATGAATAAAAAAAGATTATTACTTCTTCTTGCTGTAATATCTATTTTATTCTCACTTTTTTCCTGCTCCGATAATGAAGATAAAGATGTTCCCGACAGGGAATATAATGCAGCCGAGGTAGAACAAGCGGCTAAAATTCTTATTGAAAAATCCCTTTCTTTAAATGAAATTCTTTATGGAAAGGGACTTGAGTGGGAAGAGGGAGAGAGTAATGAAAATTACAAAAAGGCCTCTTCAGCTTCTCTTAGTCACTACGGTATAAATACAGTTGATGAGCTAAAGAAAAAAATATCCGAGGTTTTCTCATCAAAATATATAGAGTCATTGAATAAATCCGATGTGTTCAGTTCGGTTAAGGACGGAGATACAATAAGATTTTACACCAGATATTTTGATGATGAAGACGAAAACGGAAAGTCTTGCATTTTTGTATATACAAACTATGACTACGAATTAAAAAACGGTTATGAATATATAACCGAGCCCAAGGCAATAGGTGCTGATGGAGACATAGTTATAGTAAAGGCAACGGTCAGAGCATCTATCTACGGAGAAAACGGCCAGATAGTAAAGGTACGTGATTTTGAGCATGAAATAAAGATGATAGAAGAAAACGGAGCCTGGCGTCTTAATTCTGAAACATATATTGTGTATGATGAATACAGAGACCAATATGAAAATATGAATAAATAATAATATAAAAACCCGTCAAAAAGGCGGTAAGGAGGATTTACCATGACATTTCAGGAAAAACTCGTAATACTCAGAAAGACAAGAGGCCTGACACAGGACGAATTCGCAAGTGCAGTAGGAGTATCCAGACAGGCAGTTTATAAGTGGGAGAGTGGACAGTCATATCCCGAGGTGCAGAAGCTTCTTGAGATAAAGACTCTGTTTACTATCTCTATTGATGATCTTCTCGATGATAATTACGACGTTCCCCTTCCCGAGAAGAAGAAGAGAAAGAGAATTTCCAAGGAAGCAAAGGAAAAAATAGAGAAGAATATTGAAAAAACAACACCTGCAGCACCTAAGGCAGAGCCTGCACCCAAGGCGGCTCCCGCACCTAAGGCAGAGCCTGAAGTAAAGGTGGATGAAACCGAAGACTTCAAGATTGTTGTGAATGAAGAGAAGACTGATGAGGTAAAGACAGAGCCTGCAGTTCAGGAAGAGAAAAAGACCGGATTCTTCGGAAGATTCTTCGCAAAAAAGTAAAATAAGAAAACAATAGTTTACATATTAACTCATCCTAGCTCCGTTCATTTTTATAACTATGTGAATAATTTCAAAAGAAATGTCCATAATTTTAAAAAAGAACGGAGCATTCGGATGAGAGGATATCAAAAAAGAGTAATTTTTTTAAAGCATACGGGAAGCCGACTTTTTGATGAGGCTTATTTTGTAGTTAGTCCCGCTTCCGAGGGGGCAGCCGAGGGAGATATGGTTCTCGAGGCAAACAGAATAATAGAAGATAATATAAAAAAAGACAACTCTGATAAAGGGTTAAGTAAATTAAAGGGTTTTTATTTGTTTTTACTTGGCGCAGCGGTCTCGGCCATAATTTGTTCGACCGTTTTATTTTTAGTTTTTCGTTAACAAACATTTTTTGATTTTAAGCAATACAATTTAATTAAGTTAGGAAACAATATAATTTAATATATATGAATAATACAAAGATAAAAAAACAATCGGCAAAGGACACAAAGCTCAAAATTATGTCGCTTGGCGGTCTTCAGGAGATCGGCAAAAATATGACGGTTATTGAGTATGGTGATGACATTGTCGTAATCGATGCGGGAATGGGCTTTCCCGATGATGAGATGCTGGGTGTGGACCTGGTTATTCCGGACATATCCTATCTTATCAAAAATGCTCACAAAATAAGAGGTATACTTATAACCCATGGGCATGAGGACCATATCGGAGGTGTGCCCTATGTTCTTTCGCAAATAAATGTTCCGATATACGGAACTCGTCTTGCCCTTGGTATAATTGAAGGAAAACTTGATGAAAATCCCCCGCCCCATGATCCTGAGCTTTATACCGTTGAGGCAGGAGATATTATAAATCTCGGAGTATTCAGAGCCGAATTTATTCATGTAAATCACTCAATTGCCGATGCCTGTGCCATAGCTCTTAAAACTCCTCTCGGAACAGTTTTTCACACAGGAGACTTTAAGCTAGACGTTTCTCCCATAGACGGAAAAATGATGGATATAACCAGAATAGGAGAAATAGGCAGAGGGGGAGTTGAAATTCTTCTTTGCGAGTCAACAAATGCCGAAAGAGCGGGCTTTACCCCCTCGGAGAGAACGGTAGGCTCATCCCTTGAGCGTATTTTTGCTCAGTATGAATCAAGAAGGCTTATTATTGCAACATTTTCATCTAATGTTCACAGAGTTCAGCAGATAATAAACGCAAGTGCAAACCATGGCCGAAAGGTTGCGGTTCTCGGCCGAAGCATGATAAATATTATAGGAGCTGCAGCAGAGCTGGGTTATATGGATTTTCCCGACGGTGTACTTATTGATATTTCGGAAATAAAGAAATACCGACCGGAAGAAATAACTCTTATAACCACGGGTAGCCAGGGTGAGCCTATGTCTGCTCTTTACAGGATAGCCTTTGACGGCCACGATAAGGTTAAAATAAATTCAAATGACGTGGTAGTACTCAGCTCCAGTGCTATTCCCGGCAACGAAAAGTTGGTTGGAAAGATAATAAATGCTCTTGTTAAAAACGGAGTTAAGGTAGTGAATGACTCTACCGAGGATGTTCACGTTTCCGGCCACGCCTGCAGAGATGAAATAAAGCTTATGATGGCATTAACAAAGCCAAAATACTTTATGCCTATTCACGGAGAATACAGACATCTTTATGCAAACAAGGAAATTGCCGAGTTTATGGGTATTCCCTCGGAGAATATATTTGTTTCCGAGCTTGGCAAGGTTCTTGAAATTGACCGCAAGGGTGCAAGATTTAACGGCAGCGTTCCTGCGGGAGCAGTTCTTGTGGACGGAGCGGGTGTCGGTGACATCGGAAGCGTTGTTCTGAGAGATAGAAAGCATCTCTCCGAGGACGGACTTGTGGTTGTAGTTGCAACTGTTGATGCCGTTGGAGGGATGATTGTTTCCGGCCCCGATATTGTATCACGCGTATTTGTTTATGTTAAGGAATCTGAGGATCTTATGAGAGATTCAAAGCGTGTTGCCGAGGCGGCGCTTGAGCGCGCTCTTCGAGTGGGAAGACGTGATTACGCAAATATAAAGGGTGCGGTAAGAGATGAGCTTGCCAGATTTATATTTAAAGAAACTAAGCGCAAGCCAATGATTCTTCCCGTAATAATGGACGTATGATATATACTTTTTTAGCAGATATAAGCCGCCTCAATTCAGAGGCGGCACTTAAATATCAAAACGAGCTAAAGTCCTCGGACGGTTGTTTTGAAAATATAATAAAAAAAATACCCAGCGGGAAGAGCGAGGCTCCGAAGCTGGGCGAAGAGATAATATCTCATATTCTTTCGGGCAAGGACCCCGCCCTGCAACGTGAAAGATGTGGGGCATATCTTCTTTTGTCCTCCGTAATGACAGAAATGTTTGGGTGTATGCTTCCTTTAAATCGACAACCAAACGGTAAGCCGTATTTTGATAGGTCATCGGGTGTCAAAGTAAGCATTTCTCATAGCTCGGATGTTGTGGCGGTGGCGATATCCTGCGACGGATGTGTTGGGGTTGATATTGAGAGAGAGATAAATACTGCGAGAGCTGAAAGGCTTGAAAAAAGATTTTTCTCAGAGCTTACCTTTTGCGAAAGAGAAACAGATGTAACATATATATACTGTGCTTTAGACGAAAAAGGCAGGTGCGAGTTTTACCCCTTTGTTAAGGAAAGGGAATGCCATACTGCAAAAAAAGACACAGGTGAGATTTTTTTGTATAACTCAACCTTTACAGACTGCTTTTCTGCCAAGTGGACTCTTTATGAAGCAGCCTTAAAATGCGATGGCGGTGGCTTTACTTCTCTTCCTTGCCTTGAAATGATACTTCTTGAAACCAGAGCAGAAACAAAGAGGATTTGTATAAATGGGAACACATATTACATAACTTCTGCTGCATCAATATAATATAAAACGCATAAATGTAAACAAATGAATACATTTATGCGCTTTTTTATTTAGTTTCTAAAAGGTTGTTAATGAGATTGAGTATTCCGGGCATAATCAGGCTTATGCAAACAAACACAGCCAAGACAAGAACACAAAGCAATATTGTGTTTAAAACAGTCGGCGAGCCGCTCTCCAAAATATGAGTCACCCTTTCTTCGCTTTCTTTGCGTAAATAAAAGCGAGCGTTACTGAAGTTGATAGACTCTCCCTTTCCACCGTTTTTGGTTAATGCTATGTATTCTTCGTATGTGTATTTTTTCTCCCCTGCCCTTCCGACAAGCTTTGTCAGCTGTCCTTCAGCCGAAAGTAATTTTTTGAAGATAAAGCTATCTAACTTTATCTCTGACAGAGTTAATGCAGATTCCTCGGAGATGGCCTCGCGTCTTTTTAACTGTCGAATCAACAGCTCTATTCTGTTTCTGCGGAAGTTAACTATTATAATAACAGTAATAAAAGCAAAGGCTAAGGCAAACAGAAGAATTGTTATTGGAAAATCAATATTTATGTTTGGATAATCCTTTAAATTGAGAGAGAAGAATTTTTTATAAAACTCGTACATACTGAAAAATCCTGTGTGTTTTTTATATATATTTTAATACAAATTTGTATAGTTTTATATATATAAATTTTAAAAATTTCGTAAATTATAAACGCTCGAGAAAATCATTTCCGCAAAGAAGCTTTAAAACCTCATCAAGGTCCTCGTTATCCTCGTAGGAAAGAGTGATTGTTTTCTTTCTTCCTTTGCCGTCGATTTTAACCTTTCTGCCAAGGTGTGACTGCACGCGTATTTCAAGCTCGCGGAAGTAATCTACAACAGGAATTTCTTCCTCCACCTCTTCCTTTTTTGGCTTGTTAATGCGTTTGACCTCTTCCTCAAGGACTCTTACCGAAAGGTCATCCTCGACTGCTCTCTGTGCAAGGAGGATCATGTTGTCTCTGTCCTTTACACCCAGAAGAGTGCGCGCGTGTCCTGCGCTAAGCTCCTTTGACGCAACCAGAGTGAGAATTTCGTCGGGAAGGTCAAGCAGACGAAGAGTGTTTGCGATAGCGCTTCTGCTCTTGCCTACCCTGTTTGAAAGCTCTTCTTGAGTCATATCATATTCTTCTGCGAGAGCCTTGTATCCAAGAGCTTCTTCAAGCGGATTTAAATCTTCACGCTGAACATTCTCTATAAGAGCAATTTCAGCGGCTTTTTTGTCATCATGCTCAAGCACAATTGCCGGGATTTCGGAAAGCCCTGCCAGCTTTGTAGCTCGGAAGCGTCTTTCTCCTGCGATAATCTGATATCTTCCATCACCGTACTTTCTTACAAGTATGGGCTGAAGGACTCCATTCTCTGAAATTGAGGACGCAAGCTGCTCAAGAGCCTCTTTATCAAAATATTTTCGGGGCTGGTCGCTTTTAGGGTCGATTAAAGAAACCTTAAGGGTTGATATTCCGCTATCGGCAGTTTTATTTTCGTCTTCTTCAATAAAGTTGTCAAGAAATATTGCATCAAGGCCTCTGCCAAGGCCGCTATTCTTTTTAGCCATGTTACGTACTCCTTAAAAATATTAAAAAGTGGGGAATGCTGTTAAAAACACCTCGTTGAATGGGCGGTTTTTGTTATAAAATGTCGAAAATTAGGTATATTGGTGGGGGGGCTGGCTCCGAAGCGCAAATTTGGTATAAATTACCAATTATTACCAGTTAAATCCTCATCATCAGCTCTTTGGCAACTGCAGCATATTCAAGAGAGCCTTTACCATAAGGGTCGTGGTAACAGATTGGCTCTCCGTAGCCTGGAGCTTCTGATATACGTACAGTTCTTGAAATCGGAACCTTAAAGAGCTTGTCCGCATAATATTTTTTAAGCTCGGCAACGACCTGACCTGTCAAAGTAAGTCTGCCGTTATACATTGTAAGCAAAATTCCCACTATCTGAAGAGAGGGGTTGTATAAAGACCTTATCTTTTTTACAGTATTAAGAAGCTGGGACATACCTTCGAGAGAGTAAAACTCACATTGCATGGGTATAACAACACCGTCGGATATAGATAAAGCCTTAACTGTAAGCATTCCAAGTGAAGGTGGGCAGTCGATAAATATGTAATCGTAGTCCTCTTTTATAGAATCGAGCGCAATTTGAGTGAAATTAAGGTTCTCGTCAAGGTCATGAAGCTCAAATTCTGCGCCGGCGAGGTCTATGGTTGCGGGAACAACAGATAAATTCTTGAAATTAGATACAATTATCGCCTCTTTTATATCGCATCTGCCTATTATTACGTCATATGTAGTTTTCTTTATCTTTGCTTTTGATATTCCGAGTCCGCTTGTTGCGTTTCCCTGCGGATCCATATCTATCATAAGCACCCTTTTGCCTTTTTTAGCAATTTGAGCGGCAATGTTAACGCAGGAGGTTGTTTTACCTACCCCGCCCTTCTGGTTTGAAAATGATACTACCTTTGCCATATTATCTCCGTTTTTTGTTGTTTTTTAATTTCCACACATCAATTATACTATATTTTATACTAAATGTCAATAGTAAACCTGTATCTGACTATATATTTGACAATTTGTTTACTTTTGCTGTCAAACAATCAATGTTTCACGTGAAACATCGAGAAATAGTTCTTTTTTGGCAGTTTTTATGATTGTTTCACGTGAAACCGTTGACTTTGAGTTCTCGAAACTGGGCAATTGATTTGTTTCACGTGAAACATTGGCTTAATTTGTTCTTTGTGGTTTTAGAAACTGTTGTTTCACGTGAAACATTTTGGTGGTTTATTATATTTGTGTGTTAGTAAACACCTTTATAGCGTAGTTTAATATAATTTTAATAAATTTATACTGGTATTATCTGATTATATAATATTATTTAATAATAAATAACGTAATAGATATAAAACAATAAATATTATCCATATATTTAAATGTCTTATTATAAATTAGCCTGTATAACACTTTATTTTTTTGCTTTAGCATATTAGTTCATGTATAGTACCATTTGTTTGTATTCAAAATTGAATATATTCAAGTTGGCATGTGATAATATTATTAAATTGTGCTTTTTATCTTTTTTTATTAGCATAATTAAAGTTTTATGAATAAAATACAATTTTCAAATATAATTACGTAATCAATATACTGAATAGGGCAGAGGTGTTTTAGAGGGAATCTGCGTTTTTCAACAATTTTATATATAATAATAATTAATTTGGCTTACATTCGTAAAAAGTACGAAAGAGAGTAACTTTGTATGATAATAAACCTCTTGCATTGTTTTTAAATTTAGTGTATAATATAATTAAAAAGCAAAGAGGGGGTTGGAGAGTGATTAGCACCGAGATATTACTGTTGAGGCATGGTGAGAGCCGTGGTAACATAGATAAAATTATGGCTGGGCAGATTGATATTCCGTTAACTGAAAAGGGGTTGTTACAGGCAGAAGCGGCTGCTGACTTTCTTCTTACTCAGAATATAGATGTTATTTATTCAAGTGATTTATCAAGAGCTTATCAAACAGCAGCTGTTTTTTCTGAAAAATCAGGAATACCTATTTTTGAAGTTTTGAAAGATTTGAGAGAAATTTCTACCGGTGACTTTGAGGGAATAGCTTTTAGTGAGATTGTAGAAAAATATGATGTTGATTTCGGGTTGTATTTTACTTCTGCCTTTGGGGTGTATTCTTTTCCCGACGGTGAATCTACAGAGGCGGCAGGACAGAGGTTTTATAATTGCGTTCTAAAAATTGCCAAAGACAACCCGGGTAAGAGAGTTCTTGTTGCTACACACGCAGCCGTTATACGTTCTTTTTGGGGGATTATTAACGGCATTCCAAGAGCCGTGCTTGGGGATAGAGTTCCTTTCTCGTCTAATGCATCTGTTAGCAGGGTGGTTTTTGACGGTGAGAAATTTGCTCCAATCAGCTACTCGGAAAATGAGCATCTAAATAAAGTTGGCTTTGTTGATTATAGCAAGTCGAGAATCTAAATTTCAAGAAAATTGTTAAAACGAAAATATTTGTTTACAAAAACGTGCAATTGTGGGGGTATATGACTAAATTTATATTTATACGTCATGGAGAGAGCATAGGTAATGCTCTCAGAGTTCTGCTGGGACACACAGATCTTGATTTATCCGAGCTGGGATACAAGCAGGCGAAAGCTACGTCTGATATTCTTGCAAAAGAAAAAATTGATTACATTTATTCAAGCGATCTTTTGAGAGCGTATAATACAGCTGTGCCTCATGCTGATATTCGCGGCATTGAGGTGATAAAGTCCGAAAAACTCCGAGAATTATTTCTTGGAGAGTGGGAAGGGAAGAGCGTTGAAGAGGTTGTTTCTCGCTATGGAGAGATGTATTCAAAGGAATGGCTTGGCAATTTCGGAACATTTCGTTGCCCGTCGGGTGAGAGCACTGTCGAGGCAGGGCAGAGGTTTTATGATGAGTGTTTAAGAATTGCATCTGTACATTCGGATAAAACGGTTTTGATAGCCTCCCATGCGGCAGTTTTGCGTTCATTTTTTGCTAGAGTGCTTGATATTCCGCCCGAGGAGGTTGCATCAAAGCTCGGTTTTCCCTCTAACGCGTCCTATTCCGAGGCTTATTTCGAGAACGGAAAATTTACAATGGGCCGATTTTCGGTAGATGGGCACCTTGCCGAAATTGGAATTACAAAATACGGTTCATAAAAATATTAAGTAAAAATTTATAATTTATGGAAAGGTATTGTTATGAAAGAGAAATTATTAGCACTTGTCTTGATGGTTGTTATTTGTTTTTCTGTTATGTTGACCTCGTGTGACAGCGTGGTTGACTTTTTTGCACCGGATGAAGATGATGAGAATAATGAGGAAATACCGGACGGAGGCAGCGGAGAAGATGGTGTCGTAAGTGATGGAGGTGTTGACCTTTATGACCCCGAGCAATATCAGGCTGAGCTCGCTGCGATAGATGTTCCCGAAAGGTTTAAAGCGGCTTATACAATTGACCGCGCAAAACTTGAGGGGGCGGCTGCGGCAGCAACCGAAAAGCTTAAGGCCTTTGGAACAAAGCACGGAACAGGCTTTGTCGGCACATCTTCTGTCGATTATAAGTATACCGATAGTGCAAACAACAATTGGGTGTGCGGAATGTACACCGGCTCATATCTTATGGCTTATCAGCTGACGGGGGACAACTGGTTTAAGGATGTTGTAACAACCCATGTGGGAAGCTTTATTGAGCGCGAAGAAAAAAAGGTTGGCATGGATGACCACGATGTGGGATTTGCTTTTATGCCCTCATGCGTCGGCGCATACAAGGTTTTAGGACTTGAATCGGCAAAAACTGCAGCTCAAAGGGCTGTTGCATATTATTACAGCACCGGGTACAGCCGGGAGGGTAAATTTATTATCCGCTCACATAAATGGAACGCACCGGGGGGCTATCGAACTATGATAGACTCGCTTATGAATGCAAGTCTTTTCTTGTGGGCGGGCAAGGAGTTTGATAACGAAAATTACACCCTGGCAGGCTACAACCACAACCTTACAAGCGTACGTCTTATAGTCCGTGAAGACGGCTCTACTTATCACCACTACCAGTTTGATATGGAAACATCAAAGCCTCTTTACGGATTGACCTGGCAAGGATATGAGGATGAATCCTGCTGGTCCAGAGGTCACTCGTGGGGTATTTACGGCTTCTCGATAGCCTATTCTTACGCTAAGGATTCGGTGATCCGTAATGCTCAGCGTGATGTTGCATACTATATGTTAAATCATCTACCTGATGACCTTATTCCTTATTGGGATTATACATTCACCTCGGGTGATGAGCCTCGTGACAGCTCGGCGGCGGCGATAGCTGTTTGCGGTATGCTTGATATGGCATCTATGCTGCCCGATGGCTCTCC
This sequence comes from Eubacteriales bacterium, assembly GCA_045658565.1. Classification (GTDB taxonomy): domain Bacteria; phylum Bacillota; class Clostridia; order Oscillospirales; family CAG-272; genus UBA1740. Next base: position 72,242 of record JAZOVF010000003.1, on the reverse strand, counting down.
TCAGCGCACGGTTTATGAGAGCGCGGCCGCGCAGATAATGGAAGCTCTTATTGATAAATGCACAACTGATATCGGTGTGGAATATGACGGCCTTATTCACAGCGTAACTCACGGCAAGCCTCAAAATCTTGCCATAGAGGAATGTGCACCCTATGCAGACTACTTTTATCTTGAGGCTCTTACAAGATTTTTAAAGAAAGATTTTATAAGACCCTGGTAATAAAAAAACAGCGTAGTACCTTTTTTATCGGTATTGCGCTGTCTTTTTATATAAATTATTTGTTAAAAAGCTTTTTAAAGAAGCTTTGTCTTTTTGCTCCGTTGTTTTCGCCAAGAGCTGCAGCAAAATCGGAAAGGAGCTTTTTTTGCTCAGCATTCAGATTTTTAGGCGTCTCAACGGCAACTGTTATAATAAGGTCGCCGGGGCGCTTTGTATTTATGTCCGAAATTCCTTTGCCTCTAAGAGTAAATGATGTACCCGATTGAGTTCCCTCGGGGATTTTATATTTTTCGGTTCCTCCTCCGAGAACGGGAACATCAATATCAGCGCCAAGCGCCGCCTCTGCAAAGGATATAGGCACTTCGCAGTAAATGTTGTTTCCGTTGCGCTCGAAAATCTTGTCCTCTTTGACCCTTACCTCGATAATAAGGTCACCGTTAACTCCGCCTCTTACACCTGCGGAGCCTTGGCCTCTTAGAACTATATTCTGCCTGTCGTCAATTCCTGCGGGAATGTTGACCTCGAGCTTTTTGTTTATCTTTATGCGGCCCTTGCCGTTACAGTTTGAGCAGGGGTTTTTAATAATTTTTCCGGCTCCGCGGCAGCTCTGGCATGTGCGCTGGGTCTGCATGTATCCGAGAATTGTTTGTTGTTTAACCATAACTCGGCCTGTGCCTCGACACTCGGAGCAGGTTTCGATATCGCCTTCGCTCTTTGCGCCCTTTCCTGAACAGTCGGGGCAATTTTCAACCCTGGCAAAGCTGATTTCTTTTTTTGTTCCAAAGGCTGCCTCGTCAAAGCTTATAGCAACTCTTGCGCCAATGTCATCACCGTCGATAGGCATATTCTGACGTGAACGCGAGGAGCTGCCGCCGCCACCGAAGAAGGAAGAGAATATGTCGCCAAAGTCAAAATCTCCACCGCCAAACCCGCTAAATCCTCCGAATCCGCCGCCTGCAGATGGGTCAAAAGCCGCATGGCCGAACTGGTCATACTTTGCGCGCTTTTCGGAGTCGGAAAGGACTGCATAAGCCTCGTTGACCTCCTTGAATTTAACCTCAGCATCCTTGTCGCCGGGGTTCATATCCGGGTGGTACTTCTTGGCAAGTGAACGGTAGGCTTTTTTTATTTCATCCTCACCGGCAGACTTCTGCACACCGAGGACTTCGTAATAATCTCTTTTGTTTTCTGCCATAGTAAAAACCTTTTGTTGTTTTGATTTGATTTAAAAGAGAGAAACGTAAATATATGTTTGCATATATCTTGGCTGTAGGGCAACCCCGAAGGAGCCGCCCTACATTTTTGTATCGATTAGCCGTTTGTTTTATCCTCAAAGCCGGCATCGTAGTAGTTGCCGTCGCTGCCTGCTGCTCCACCATCGGTGCCGCCTGCGTTACCCTGAGCTGCCTGCTCCTTGTAGATCTTCTCTGCAATGGGGTAGAAGGCCTTCTGGAGAGCGTCGGTGTCAGCCTTGATTGCATCGGTGTTGCCACCGTTTATAGTCTCCTTAAGCTTTGCGATAGCATCGTTTACGGGAGCCTTGTCACTGTCGGTAATCTTGTCGCCAAGGTCAGCCATTGCCTTTTCGGTCTGGAAGATAGCATTCTCGGCCTGGTTCTTAACCTCAACAGCCTCCTTCTGCTTCTTGTCCTCTTCAGCAAACTTCTCTGCCTCGTGAACAGCCTTTTCAATATCCTCCTTGGACATGTTGGTAGAGGATGTAATGGTGATGTGCTGTTCCTTACCTGTGCCCTTGTCCTGAGCGGTAACATTTACGATACCGTTAGCGTCGATATCAAAGGTAACCTCAATCTGGGGAACTCCACGGGGAGCTGCGGGAATACCGTCAAGAATAAATCTACCGAGAGTTGCGTTTCCAGCTGCCATTTCTCTCTCACCCTGAAGAACGTGAATTTCAACAGAGGTCTGTCCGTCAGCAGCGGTAGAGTAAACCTGGCTCTTCTTTACGGGAATTGTGGTGTTTCTTTCAATAATCTTGTTGAATACACCGCCAAGAGTCTCGATACCGAGAGAAAGGGGAGTAACGTCAAGAAGAAGAACGTCCTTTACGTCGCCGCCAAGAACACCGCCCTGAATAGCCGCGCCGATAGCAACGCACTCGTCGGGGTTGATGCCCTTGAATGGCTCCTTGCCCATAAACTTCTTAACAGCTTCCTGAACTGCGGGAATTCTGGTAGAACCACCAACAAGAAGAACCTTAGAAACCTGAGATGCCGAAACACCCGAGTCGGTAAGAACCTTCTTTGTGGGGATCATTGTTGCGTCAACAAGGTCGCTTGTAAGCTCGTCGAACTTAGCTCTTGTAAGAGTAGCCTCGAAGTGCTTGGGGCCTGTTGCATCAGCGGTGATGAAGGGAAGAGAAATGTTAGAGGACATAACGCCCGAAAGCTCGATCTTTGCCTTCTCTGCAGCATCCTTAAGACGCTGTGCTGCCATCTTGTCTTTTCTTAAATCAATGCCGCCGTTCTCTTTAGCAAAGGTCTCTGCCATCCAGTTAACTACTCTGTCATCAAAGTCGTCACCGCCAAGACGGTTGTTACCTGCTGTTGCAAGAACCTCAAATACTCCGTCAGAAATGTCGAGAAGAGATACGTCGAAGGTACCGCCGCCAAGGTCAAATACCATAATTTTCTGAGAATCTTCTTTATCCATACCGTATGCAAGAGCAGCGGCGGTAGGCTCGTTGATAATTCTCTTAACCTCAAGGCCTGCAATTCTGCCTGCATCCTTGGTTGCCTGACGCTGAGCATCGGTAAAGTATGCGGGAACTGTGATAACCGCATCGGTAACAGTAGTTCCGAGATAAGCCTCAGCGTCCGCCTTCAGCTTCTGAAGAATCATAGCGGATATTTCCTGAGGGGTGTAGCTCTTATCATCGATAGAAACCTTCTTGTCAGATCCCATATCTCTCTTAATAGAGCTAACGGTCTTGTCGGGGTTGGTAACAGCCTGACGCTTAGCAACCTGACCAACAAGTCTTTCGCCTGTCTTTGCAAAAGCGACAACAGAAGGTGTTGTCCTTGCTCCCTCGGGGTTAGTAATAACGATAGGCTCTCCACCCTCAAAAACTGCAACGCAGGAGTTGGTAGTACCAAGGTCAATTCCAATAATTTTTCCCATAATAATTTTTCCTCCAAATATATAGATGTTTATTTATAAATCAAGTTTTTGTAAACCTTAATTTGCACTTTTAACCATTGCAAAGCGGATTATGCGTTTTCCGCGCTTGTAACCCTTTTGCAAAACCTCAACTATTTCACCTTCGCCAAAGCTTTCGTCATCAACGTGAAGAACAGCGTTGTGCATATTGGGGTCAAATGTTTCGCCCGCCTTGCCAAAGTCCTCAACACCAAGCTTGCCGAATACTGCTATGGCAGATTTTGCGGTCATGACAAGACCTTCCTTAACCTTTTCGCCGTCGTCATAGAGAGCGGCGCGCTCAAGGTTGTCTATGATAGGAAGAAGCTCGCCTACCGTATCGGTAAGGGCTGTTTCGTATATAGCATCCTTTTCCTCTCTGGAGCGACGTCTGAAGTTATCGTACTCAGCCGCCATTCTAATATGCTTGTCATTAAGCTCTGCAATTTCAGCCTTAAGAGCCTCAACCTCTGCGGTAAGTGACTCTACTGTAACCTCGGGGGTTTCGGTCTTGTTTTCTGTTTCGGGTGTTTCCATGTCTTTTTTCATTATAACCTAAAGTCCTCTCAATCTCTTTCGTCATATCCCGGGGGCAGGGTGTCCTCGGTAAATATTCTGTCTAGTCCGCCCGTCAGCTTGTTTAACATATCGATAACCTTTGAGTAATTCATTCTCTTGGGTCCGATAACGCCAACGGACAGCGTCTTTCCGCCAATTGTAACATTCTTGAAGATAAGCGTTGTGTTTTTCATAGCGTCGGTCTCGTTGTCTGTACCGATATAAACATGGATGTCATCGCTTCCGGTAGCTCTGGTGGAGATAACGTCCATAAGCTTTTCTTTTTCCTCAAGAACACCGAGCAGGTCTCTGAAATCCGAAACGTCTGAATACTCGGGGTACTGCAAAAGATTTGTAACACCGTCAAGCTTAACATCAGCCGAGTCAAGCTCGCTCATGGTCTCGTAAATGACCTTGATAACAGGATGCACCATAGCTCCCGCCGAGCCCATAAGAGCCTCCAGCTTAACAATTATAGGCATTGTTATCGCATCGCTTGTCAGATTTATAAGATACATATTCAGCGCCTCGGTAAATCGGCGTAGAACATCCTCGCTTAAAGCAAAGGAGAGATGTATTGTTTTGGTTTTAACTATATCTCCCTCAAAGGACATAATAAGAAGAAAGTCCTTTGGGTTAAGAAGAACACTCTTAAACTGAGTTACTCTCACCTTTCCCATTCCTGATTTAAAGGCGATACCTGTGTAATCGGTAAAGGATGCTGCAAGGCGCGAAACCTCAGCCATTATTTCATCCATTTCGGTGAGCTTGTAGCGGAGCATCTGATTTATCTCGTCAATTTCGGACTTTGTAGATGCATACTGAGCCACCAGCGAGTTTACGTAATATTTATATCCCAGCTCCGAGGGAACTCGGCCCGCAGATGTGTGCGGCTGAATAAGGTATCCCATATCCTCAAGCTCTGCCATCTCGTTACGAATGGTTGCAGGGGAGCAGGAAATTCTTACATCCTGTGAAAGGTATTTGGAACCGACAGGCTCGCCGCCGGCGATGTGAGCGTCAACTATGGCTTTGAGTATTTGCATTTTTCGCGGAGTCAGTCGCGAGTCATCCAATCTTTTGTACCCCCTTTTAGCAGATTTAGCACTTGGAGTGCGTGAGTGCTAATGCTTGCATATATAATATATCGCTTTTTCTCAAATATGTCAAGAGTTTTAAGGTTGTTTTTTATGAATTTTTTGTTAACATTTAGCTGACTTGCTGTTTAAGTGCTAAAACAAACCTAATTTCGCTTCTTTTTAGTATATTGTAGCCAAAAACCGCCACTTGAATTCACTAAGAGCGGAAGTACATATTATTAAGGAAGTAACTTTTGTTATCAAATGCCTTTGTCAGACATTGCGTGCAGTATTTTTTTAATTTTGTTAAATGTCGAGCTATCTGAAAGAATAAGCGAATTAAAACAGCAATCATATTTAAAAAATCGCCGATATATGTAAATAAACAATTACATTTAACAGGGAAAATTGTTTAAAAAAGCAATAGAGGATTGGTGCAGTAAAAAAATCCTTGACTTTAGGTAAATAATGTTATATAATGTATATGTATGATTGTCGGCGCATGTATGCGTAAGACTTCCCCTGTGACGGTCGTATCAAATTTATAATGATTTAAAACAGATAGATTACCGCAAAAAAGTAATCAGAAGGAGGTGTAAATGAATCCCATACTTGCTATTGGTTTAATCGCCGCAGCGCTGCTTGTGGGCGTATTGGTTGGCTTTATAGTTCGTAAGGTCTTTGCCGAGAAAAAGCTCGGTTCTGCTGAGGAGCAGGCAAGAAAGATACTTGAAGATGCTATAAAAAATGCAGAAAGTGCGAAAAAGGAATCCATAATAGCGGCAAAGGACGAGATCTTCCAACTTAAAAAGGAAGCCGACTTTGACGTAAAGGAAAGACGCAAGGAGGTTTCAAGACTCGAGCGCAGAGTTATCCAGAAGGAAGAAACTCTTGATGCAAAGCTTGAATCCATTGAGAAAAAGGAAGAGCTTCTTGCTCAAAAAACTGTCGAGGCTGAGAAGGTTAAGGAAGAAATTCGCAAAACTCTTGAGGGCCAGCTTGCAATGCTAGAAAAGATTGCAGGACTTACCCGCGAGGAGGCAAAGGCTGAGCTTGTTGCAAGACTTGACAGCGAAATGCAGCACGAAACCGCAATTAAAATTGCAGAATATGAGGAAAAATTCAGGGATGAGGCGGATACAAAGGCCAGAGACATTCTCTCCCTTGCTATTCAACGCTTTGCTTCCGAGCATGTCAGCGAGGTTGCTATCTCGGTTGTTCAGATCCCCAGTGATGAAATGAAGGGAAGAATCATTGGTCGTGAGGGAAGAAACATCCGTACGATAGAAAATCTTACAGGTGTTGAGCTTATTATTGATGACACACCGGATGTTATTACCGTATCTGGCTTTGACCCCGTAAGACGTGAAACTGCGAGAATCGCTCTCGAAAAGCTTGTGAGCGATGGCAGAATTCACCCTGCCAGAATCGAAGAAATGGTTGAAAAGGCACGTCGCGAGGTTGACGGAGCAATCAAGCAGGCGGGTGAAAAGGCAGTCTTTGAAACAGGCGTTCACGGTCTGCACCCCGAGCTTATCAAGCTCCTTGGCCGTATGAAGTACCGTACCTCTTACGGACAGAATGCCCTTCGCCACTCTATTGAGGTTTCTATGCTTGCAGGTGTTATTGCAGAGGAAATGGGTGTTGACGCAACTGCCGCAAGACGTGCAGGACTTCTCCACGATATCGGTAAAGCAGTTACCGCTGAGGTTGACGGCTCACACGTACAGCTTGGTGTTGATATTGCAACCAAGTACCGCGAGCATAAGGATATTATCCATGCCATAGAGTCTCACCACGGTGATGTTGATCCTCAGTCCGCTCTTGACTTTATTGTTCAGGCAGCTGATGCTATTAGCGCAGCAAGACCCGGCGCAAGACGTGAGGATGTTGAAAACTACATCAAGAGACTTCAGAAGCTGGAGGAGGTTGCCGGCAGCTTTGACGGTATAGAAAAGACCTTCGCAATTCAGGCAGGCCGTGAAGTAAGAATTATGGTTAAGCCCGAGGCTGTCAGCGATGACAAGATGAAGATCCTCGCAAGAGACATTGCGAAGAAGATCGAAAACGAGCTTGACTATCCCGGACAGATAAAGGTTAGCGTTATCCGTGAGTCAAGAACGGTTGATTACGCTAAATAATTCTCTGATAAAAAACTACATTTTAATAAAAGTATTTAAAGCAAGACGGCTTCGTAAAAACGAGGCCGTTTTTGTCATTCAGAGCCGCAAACAGCCTCCTTTGTGTAAAGGTGGTGGGATAACGGAGTTGTGGATGGGCGGAAGCCGTATGAGCAACACATTGCTCTTTTTTTACCTTAATATATTGTAAATCATTTCATTTTATGTTAAAATAGAAGTGCCTTGAATTTTAAAAAACACATCGGGGCATAGAAAGAAGAAAAGACTTTGAAAATACTTGTAATTGGTGACGTAACCAGCCCAAAGGGGCTTGAGCACCTCAAAAAAAATCTCTGGAAATTCAGAAAAGAAAAGAAAATTGACTTTTGCGTAGTCAACGGTGAAAACGCCTCGTTTATTACGGGAATATCCCCTGACGGAGCCACAGAGCTTTTGCGTGCAGGGGCAGACTGCATAACGGGCGGCAATCACACTCTCCAGAATAAGGCTGCCTACACCTACCTTGACGAAACGAGAGAAATTCTAAGGCCCATAAACTTTGGCGACTCAGCACCCGGCAGAGGCTACACTATTTTAGACTGCAGCGGCTACCGTGTGCTTGTAATCTCCGCTATGGGAAATATTCATATTGACCCTGTTCTTGATAATCCCTTTGGATTTATTGACAAGGCGCTTAAAGAAGAGGCGGGGAATTACGACTTTTCTATCCTAGACATTCATGCAGAGGCAACAGGCGAAAAGCTGGCGATAGGCTATGGCTACGACGGAAAAATAAACATAATTTTCGGCACTCACACCCATGTTAAAACCGCAGATCTGCAAATTTTGCCAAGGGGCACAGGATATATAACCGATGTTGGAATGTGCGGTGAGGCAGGGGGTATTCTAGGAATGGACTCTGACACGGTGGTTGAGCGAATGCGTACAAGACTGCCTAAGAAGTTTATGGCAGCAGCAGGAGAGCCTCGAGCCGACGGAGCAATATTTACCCTTGATGAGTCTAGCGGAAAGGTTGTTGCTACGGAATCGGTCAGCTTCTGATTTTAACAAAAATGTAAATAATTATTTTCAAAAAGGCTATAAAATGGAGTTAAAAACACAAATTGCCGTTATAGGTGCAGGCCACGCAGGAATAGAAGCGGCTCTCGCATCAGCAAGAATGGGCTGTGACACAGTCCTCTTTACAATAAATCTTGACGCAGTTGGAAATATGCCCTGTAACCCCTCTATCGGCGGAAGCGCAAAGGGACATCTCGTTTTTGAGATAGATGCTCTTGGCGGAGAGATGGGCTATGCCGCAGATATTGCAACAATACAGTCAAGAACCCTAAATCTCGGCAAAGGTGCCGCTGTGCATTCAAAGCGTGTGCAGGCAGACAGAGCCGAATATAAAAAGCAAATGAAAAAGACTCTCGAGGCGGAGAAAAATCTCCGTCTTGTTCAAGCGGAAATTGTGGAAATTTTGACCGAAGACGGTGCCGTTACAGGCGTAGTTACTCATCTTGGCGAGGTGTGGAAGTGTGACAAGGCTGTTGTTGCAACAGGAACATTCCTCGAGAGCCAAATTTTCGTGGGTGACAAGGTGTATTCGGCAGGTCCTGACGGAATGACTGCGGCAAAGGGGCTTTCGGCATCGCTCCTTAGCCTCGGCATAACGCTTCAGCGCTTTAAAACAGGCACTCCCGCCAGGGTTCACAGACGTTCAATAGACCTCTCCAGTCTTGAAGTACAGGAGGGCGAGGATGAGCCAACACCCTATTCGGTGCGTACTGCCGAAAAGTCGGCTGAAAAGACAAATCTTGTAGGCTGCCACGTGGTATATACCAACAAGGATACCCACAAAACAATACTTGATAATCTTAATCGCTCGGCAATGTACTCGGGCAATATTACAGGCGAGGGACCAAGATACTGCCCCTCAATCGAGACAAAACTTGTCCGCTTTGCCGACAAGGAACGCCATCAGCTTTTTGTTGAGCCATGCGGTCTTGATACCGAGGAAATGTATATCCAGGGCTTTTCTACCTCGCTTCCTACCGATGTACAGTATGAAATGCTCCGCACACTTTCGGGCTTTGAGAATGCTGAAATTATGCGTTACGCCTATGCCATAGAGTACGACTGTGCCGAGCCTACCGAAATGCTCCCCACCCTTGAGTTTAAAAAAGTCTCGGGCCTTTACGGAGCAGGGCAGTTTAACGGCACTTCGGGCTATGAGGAGGCTGCAGCTCAGGGGCTTGTTGCGGGAATAAACGCAGCCCTTGCCGAAAAGGGTGAAGAGCCGATGGTTCTTTCCCGTGATTCCTCATATATCGGTGTTCTTATCGACGACCTTGTAACCAAGGGAACAAAAGAGCCATACCGTATGATGACATCAAGAAGCGAGTACAGGTTGCTTCTCCGCCAGGATAACGCAGACAAACGCCTTACCGAGATAGGACACAGAGTAGGTCTTATAGATGACGAAAGATTTGCCCGCTTTAATGAAAAAATGAAAGCGGTTGAAAATGAAATTATAAGGCTTGAGAAAACAACGGTAGCGCCCTCCGACGAGGTAAATGCACTTCTCAGAGAGCATTCATCAACCGAAATAACAACAGGAATAAAGCTCTCCGAGCTTCTCCGACGCCCCGAGCTTTCCTATAAGACACTTGCCCCGATAGATAAGACCAGACCACCTCTTCCTCAAGCGGTCGTAAAAACTGCCGAGGTGCAGGTAAAGTATGAGGGATATATCAAAAGAGAGCTTGCAGAGGCCCAAAGACAGAAGAAATTAGAGGAAAAAAAGCTCCCCGAGGATATTGATTATAAGGAAATTCTAGGTCTTCGCCTTGAAGCTGCCGAAAAACTTGAAAAAATCAGACCCCAAAGTCTCGGTCAGGCATCAAGAATCAGCGGTGTTAACCCTGCTGACATCAGCGTTCTTCTTATATATCTTTCTCGGAGGAAAAACAAATGAAGCTTGTAGCACCAAGTTATTATAAGGACTTTAAGTGTGTTGGCGGCTCCTGCACCGACAACTGCTGCATCGGCTGGGAGATAGATATTGACGATAAAACTCTTTCAAAATATAAGAGCACAAAAGGGCCTCTTGGCGAAAGACTGAAAAACAATATATCCGAGGACCAAACACCTCACTTTGTCTTAAATGGCGAAAGATGCCCCTTTCTTAACGGCCTTGGACTCTGCGACCTTATTATAGAGCGAGGTGAGGGGTATCTCTGTGACATTTGCCGTGAGCATCCGAGATATTACACCGTCTTAGGAGATACGGTTTTCGGCGGTGTTGGAATGTGCTGCGAGGCGGCAGCCGAGCTTATCTTGACATGCGATAACCCCACAGAGCTTGTTACTCTTGAAACAGATGGCGAAGGGGAAGAATGTGACGAAGAGCTGCTCGGAGCAGTGCTTAATTTAAGAGAAAAAGTGTTTGAAATCCTTGGCGGCGGAACGCAAAGTATTGTTTACACATTAAAAGTTGCCATAAGCCTTACAAAAAGAGCGCAGGCAGAGCTTGACGGAGAGTCTGAAACCCTTTATAATCTAAGGAATTTCGAGGATTTTTCGGTAATAAATTATCTGTTTTACAAAATGGAATTTATGACAGGTGAGCTTCTGTCTCTTCTCCGTAACACAGCCTCGGAAAATAAAATTTCCGAAAGCGAAACCGTAAATAAATATTTACATAACATTTTCGCCTATTTCCTCCATAGATATCTGCCAAAAGCGGCAGAGGACGGTTGCATTCTCGGCAAAATGGCGATAGCGGCAGTCTCAACTTTAACCCTTGCCCGCCTTCTTTCAGCCGAAGAAAGTCTCACCCTTGACAGAGCCGTTTATCTTTCAAAGCTCTATTCCAAAGAGGTGGAGTATAACGAGGATAATATCGCCTTGATTGAAGAAAATGCTGAAGCTGTTTTTTGACAACATCTATTTGAAAAGCCCCGACAAAATTTACTTGTCGGGGTTTTGGTTTTCTTACTTTTCAAAGTCTGTCTTTCTCTGTCTTATAATCAATCTGCCAAGGTCCTTAATGTTAAGGGGAATAAGGGGGTAGAGATAGCCCTTGCCGAGAACTGTGTTGTTTGTTGCTATTGCAATAACAAAGATGGCAAGTCCGAGACCAAAGCCCCAGATTCCGAGTATTGCCGTCAGTATAAGGGTTAAAACACGCATAAATTTAAAGGCATAGCCTAACTCATAGTTCTGTTGTGCAAAGTTGGCAATTGCCACAAAAGCCATGTACAGAATAACATCTCCCGAAAGCCAACCTATATCAACGGCAAAATCACCGAGGATAAGAGCTCCAATAACAGACAGAGAGTTTGATAGAATATCGGGAGTGTTCATTGATGCAATTTTCAAGCCGTCTATTGCCACCTCGGCAAGCAAAAGCTGCAAAATTATAGGCAGTGCCCCGGGGTCATCGGGCACAAGAAAGAGAAGCTCGGGAGGTAAAAGGTACTGATATTCGAGTGCCAAATACCAAAGAGGCGTTATAACCACCGAGAGAAGAAGAATAAACACCCTGACAAGCCTTAAATACGTTCCCGTCAAGGGCGGGGAGTAGAAATCGCTTGTTTCCTCAAGGTAGTCAAAAATCGAGGTTGGTAAAATCATTGCCAAAGGCGACGTGTCGCAAAGAACTATAATACTGCCCTCAAGCAGCTGGGCTGAAGCGGTGTCGGGTCGCTCGGTGGTGCGAATTTTGGGGAAAGGGTTTATCCATCCTCGCCTGATTAAGGTTTCGGCAAGGCTCTGGTAGCCGAGAGTCAGGGATTTTGGCTTAACCTCTGTCAGCTTTTTTCTTATATCGTTAAGGCTATCCTCCTTTGCCACACCCTTTACATAGCAGACCACAACATCGGTGGCAGAGGCACCCCCGAGGTTAAAATATTCCATAGTCAGTCTGGGGTCGCGAATTCGCCGCCTTATCAGAGCTGTGTTCATTATCAGAGTTTCCACAAAGCCGTCTCTTGCGCCCTGCATAACTCTGTCGCCCTCCGGCTCAGAGGTGCTTCTCGCAGGATAGGTACGCAGGTCGGCAAGAATTGCCTCGGCCCCAAAGCTCTCGGCAAAAATGGCAGTCTGTCCCGAAAGCACCGCCAAGACAAGCTTCTCAAATCTTACCTCTCGTTCTATTTCCACATAGGGCATTCTTAATTCCAATGACCTTGCAGACATAGGCTCGGTAAGACCGAGAAGGGTTTGCATAATTCTCTGCATCTCCGCATCCTTGACAAACCCGTCAATATAGAAAAAGCACATATCCCGCCCGCATACCGCAAGGTGTCTTTCAATAACATCAAAGCTTTCGTCAACCCTGAGCATCTGACGCATAAGACTAATGTTTTCGGAATAGCTTGTATAAAGTGTTTTTATATCTTCCTTTTCGTCCATAGAAAAAGGCCTCCGCCGTCTTTTTTCAAAATTATTGACGTGAGGCCGTTTTTTATTCAAGCATAGGGGAAAAGGGTGAAAAGCCCGACAAGAGAAGAGATAACTCCAAGCAAAGCTCCACAGAGAACATCTCGGATAAAATGTATTCCGATAAGCACCCGTGATACAGCAAGAAGCACACCGAGGACAAAAAGAATTATAGCGGGAAGTGGGGATGCGGGCAGACAAACGGTAGCAATTGCAAAAACTAAAAATGTATGCCTTGAGGGGAATGAAACACCTTTCTTTTCTTTAGGCGGTGCTTCGTAAAAATCATATATTTCGTAAGGTCTCGGAGCATTTATAATTTTTCTCGTTAAGCTGACAATTACGTATGATGCACCGATAATTATGCATAGCTTTGCCGCCGATAGGGGAGAGTGGAGAGCCAAACGGATAAACACGAACAAAAATAAGCAAAACGCGAAAATTCCCGCCAGGTGAGAAACAAGACGCAAGAATTTTGAAAGAACCGGCCTTTTGTAAACCGACTTTAATAATTTTTCCAAAGCGCACCCTCCTTTAGTTTTCCCTTTTATTATCTCATAATTTCTCCCTTAAGTCAAGAGGCTTTTAAATATGAAGTATTTCGGTTGACAAACCCCGCTTTTTGTGGTATATTATTTCTTGTTAAAATAAAAGATGGAGATTATTAAAAATGTCCGAAAATAGAGAAACAAACGACCTGCCTCGAGGCTTAAGCTCGGCAGAGGTGGAAGCCGAGCGAGCGGCAGGCCATATAAATGTGTCAAAGGAAAAGGCAGGCAAAAGCTATCTTAAGATTATAGCCGACAATCTTCTCACATTCTTTAACCTTGTGTGGGCTATTGTAACGGTTGTGCTTGTCGCTACGGGAAGTGTTACAAACCTGACATTCCTGTTTATAGTTATTCCAAATATCCTTATTGCCACAGTTCAGGAAATAAGAGCAAAGCGTACCGTTGAGAAGCTTTCTGTCACCACCGAGCCAAAGGCTATAGTTGTCCGCGACGGCAAAGAGGTGGAGATAGATGTTTGTGACATAGTTCTCGGTGACGTTATGCGTATCGAGCTTGGCAAGCAGGTGCTCTCTGACGGAGTTGTTGTCTCGGGCTATGCCGAGGCAAATGAGAGTATGCTTACAGGAGAGTCCGACGCTATAAAAAAGCAGGAGGGCGACACGGTTCTTGCAGGCAGCTTTCTTGTCAGCGGTATGATATATGTAAAGGTTACAAAAGTTGGCGACGACAACTACGTTCACACAATAGAATCGGCAGCCAAGGGCTTTAAGGCACCTGCATCAAACCTTTTCCGTGACCTTAACAGCCTGATTAAGTATATAGGCATTTTTATGATTCCAATAACTGTGGCTATGGCGGTAACAAACTACTTTGATACAGGTCGCAACTTTATCACAACGGTAGAAAAAACCTCCGGCTCTGTTATAGGAATGATACCTGCGGGAATATATCTTCTTATAACCGTAACCCTTACCTTAAGTGTTATAATTCTTTCAAAAAAGCGCACTCTCGTCCAGGATATGTATTCTATCGAGATGCTGGCATCGGCAGACGTTGTTTGTCTTGATAAAACAGGTACAATAACCGACGGCACAATGTGCGTTACCGCCTTTGAGCCTCTGGCGGGCATTCCCGAGGATAAGCTTTCCGAGATTATATCAATGCTTGAGGGGGCAGAGAAGAGCATAAACAATACCTCGCGTGCGTTAATCGAGCGCTTCGGGTGCAAGGATTGTGTTGTAACCGACAAAATTCCCTTTTCATCGGCACGTAAATATTCTGCGGTGACAATAGAGGGCGAGGGTAGCTTTGCAATAGGCGCTCCCGGCTTTGTTCCCTGCCCTGTGTCGGACGAGGTTAAAGAAAAAATTGCCGCCTTTGCAAAAGAGGGACAGCGAGTTCTACTTCTTGCATCACTTCCCTCGCTTAATGAAGAGGGCAAGGCTGTGGCAATGATTGCAATAGCCGACAGAATTCGTCCCAATGCCAAAGAAATTATCTCTAAATTCCAAGAGCAGGGCGTAACTGTTAAAATAATTTCGGGCGACCATGCTGAAACGGTATCTACAATAGCCGGCAGGGTAGGAGTTATCGGAGCTGAAAATTATATTTCCTGCCAGGGTCTCTCCGACGAGGAATTAAAAGACGCTGCCGAAAAATATTCTGTATTCGGCAGAGTTACCCCCGAGCAAAAGGTTCTTCTTGTAAAGGCGCTTAAGTCAAACGGACACATAGTAGCAATGACAGGCGACGGTGTAAACGATACCTTAGCACTTAAGGAATCCAACTGCGCTATCGCTATGGCAGACGGCAGCGAGGTTGCAAGAGCCATATCCCAGATAGTTCTTCTTGACTCCGACTTTGCAGCCCTGCCCGAGGTAGTAAAGGAGGGACGTCGTTGTATAAATAATGTTCGCAATTCGGCAGTTCTCTTCCTTATGAAAACGGTGTTCGTTATCGGACTTTCGCTGTTTGCTATATGTATGCCCGGTGTTACATATCCCTTTGAGCCAAAGCAGTTTATGCTCCTTGAGCTTTTTGTTATCGGTATTCCCTCGGTACTCCTTGCTCTTGAGCCAAACTACGAGCGCATAAAGGGTGCATTCTTAAAAACCGTTATGCTTGAGAGCATACCCTCGGCTATGGTTATGTATATTCCTGTACTGTTTATGCTGCTTCTTGGCACATTTGGTGCGGGAATATCCACCGAGTGCCTCAATTCTTCGGCTATGATAGTTGTAACACTTGTTGGATATATCAATCTTTTGTCTCTCTGCTTCCCGTTTACAAAATGGCGGCTTGGTGTTTGCCTTGGTGTGGGATTGCTTATGGCGTTGATAGTGCCTATCAGTATTTATGCGGGAGAATTTATCCCAATAATTCCCAAAGACATTTTAGGCTTCCTTCCCGCTCTTGAAAACCCAACATTCCTTATGGGAACGGCGGTAGCGGGAATATCCCTCGGCCTTCTCTTCGTTCTCTTGAAGAAGGATTTGCAAAAGCTTGTATTTATGATAACGGATAAACTGGCGAAAAAGAGAGCAAAGTAAATAAAGGTTTACATATTTAACGTAGAGAGCCGAGTTTTTTTGACTCGGCCCTTTATTTTTTTATATAAAAGTTGAAATTCAAAGAAAACTGTGGTATACTGTAAGAAATAAAATGATAATGAGGCAAACGATGCATAAGGCCAAGAGAATATATAACGTCAATAAATCTTCAGCGCCCCGACCCGAGACAGGCGAGAGTACGGAGGAGTATATAAAAAGACTCCGCACTTTAAATTACAGGACTCCCTCGGCAAAAATGATTAAAACGGATGCCCAAATTGAGGGCTGCCGCGAGGCGGGAAAGGTCAACTCGCTTATACTCGATGCCGTAAGCCGTGAGATTGAGATAGGAATGACCACCGAGGATATTGACAGAATTGTTATGCGTGAAACCCGCGCCCTTGGCGGAAAGCCTGCCTGCCTTGGATATGAGGGCTTCCCCAAGGCTGTCTGCACCTCGAAAAACGATGTTGTCTGTCACGGAATCCCAGCGGAAAGGGATATAATCCGAGAGGGAGATATAATAAACGTGGATTGCACCACGGTATACGGAGGCTATTTCGGTGATGCATCGAGAATGTACACCTTTGGCAAAATTTCACCCGAGGCAGAAAGCCTTGTAAATACAACCGCCGAGGCGGTGGAGCTTGCCGCAAGGTCCATTAAACCCTATGAGTCCCACCTTGGGGATATAGGGTATTATATAAACCGTCACGCAAGGCAAAATGGGTTTACGGTGGTTCGTGAGATAGGCGGCCACGGTGTTGGACTTCAGATGCACGAGGACCCCTATGTTTGTCATGTCGGCACTCTTGGCGCGGGAATGGTGCTGCTTCCGGGAATGATATTTACGGTTGAGCCTATGATAAATCAAGGAAAATCAAAGGTTTATATAGACCCTCACGACGGCTGGACCGTACGCACTCTTGACGGTGGGCTTTCGGCTCAGGTGGAGTACGAGATTTTAGTAACCGAAGAGGGCTACGAGATTCTTTCAAAATAAATCCTTAAAATTCGCCCTGTTGGCGAAGAACGGAGAGAGATATGTTAAAATACGAAATAAAAGAGTTCATTCCGGATATTGACGGTAATGAGAAAGGCTCTGTAACAGTACCTTTTACCCTTTATTCGGTAATGGGAGAACCTGACGATGCCAAGGATGGAGCGTTTTTTAAAAAGCCGGATGTAAAAAAGATGCGGGTCACGGCGCACATCTCTGTTGATGAGCAGCTGTACTCGGCAAAATATACATATATCCGTATCAGCGGCAGTCACTCTGACTCGGAGTTGTTTGTTAACGGCATCTCTGCCGGAAAAATCTCCGAGGGTTGCGGAAGAGTGCTATTTGATATCGGGGACAGCATTGTAAACGGTGACAATACTGTTGTGTTCGAGTTTTCAAAGCCTGAATTTGATTCGGGAATACTCTCATCTGTCGAGCTTTTGCGTTTTAACAATTCCATAATAGACGATGTTATCATAAGCGAGATGAGGGATGATGAGTCTGTTTCGCTTTGCGTTGAAATAACCTCTGTTGGCAGCACGGAGAACAGTCGCGGCGTTGCAACCCTTATTTCGGGTGCGGGACAGATATATTACGGCGGATTTGTTGACGGCAGAGCAATAATACATATAAGTGACCCCCTGTTCTGGTACCCCCAGGGTCTGGGAGTTCAGAATATATATAAGCTTACCGTAAATCTTTACGGAGAGGCCGAGGCTGAGGACACCCTTGAATTTAAGGTAGGTCTTCGCAAAATAACCTCGGGCGAGGATAATCTTCTTGCTGTAAATCGACTCAGGCTTTTGCCTATGGGAGCTGTATATATCCCCGAAAAAATATATTCTCCCGAGGTGTCCAGAAAGCGCACGGCGGCATTTGTTACGTCGGCAGCTATGGCAGGCTTTAATTGCTTTGTAATTAAGGGTGACAGATTGCCGGGTGACTCCTTCTTTGATCTTTGTGACGTTCATGGAATTGCGGTTATTTACGAGACAGCGGATATCAGCGATATTTCTCTTAAGACTGTCTCTTCGGTTGCTCACCATCCGTCCTTTGTTCATCTTGATGTTGTAGGAGCAGATAGTAGCTCAAATACTGCCGCAAGAATAAAAGAGACAATACCCGACCTTGATTTTTCTTTTGTACCCGAGGCTGTGGAATATTTTGGCGAGCCATCTGTTCCCGGAGACAGAGTTACATATTCGGCGATAGCTCCCGAGAATAGAAATGCATTTTCGGCAGATATGGAGAAGCACAGCGGTGGCAATTGTATTGCTATGGCTTATTCGGCTGCCGAGAGGTACCTTTATGCCAACACTTCCTCCGATTTTGCTTATCTTACAAGGCTCACCCAGGCAGAAAACACAAAAAGAGAGATGTTGAAGCGTCGCATAGCTCTTGGCAAGGAGGGACGCGCAGTCTTTTCAGAAATTAGTGCCGAGCGTCTTATCTCAAGTTCATCTCTTGACACCGAGGCAGGCTGGAAGGCTGTTCAGTATTATGCAAAGAGCTTCTTTGCTCCTGTAACCGTCACCGCTGAAGCAAAAGGAACATCTGTGAGCCTTATTGCTATCAATAACAGAGGAGTTGCGGTGTTTGGACTTCTTGAATACAGGGTAATAGATAATAATAACCATCTAATATATAAGTATTCCGAGGAAATAGATATAGCTGAAAATTCCTCCCGCACAGTATTTACTCACGATTTATCCGAGTACATAGCCTCTCACGAAAAGGAGAGATTTGTTGAATATTCCTTTACAGAGGGCAATTCAATCCTTGCCGAGGGAACAGCGCTCTTTGTTGCTCCCAAAAACTTCGCATACAAAAATCCCGACATTAAGGCTGAGCTTTCGGGAGCTGACCGCCGTTTCAGTATAACTCTGTCTGCTTCTGCTTACGCAGGCCGTGTTGAGCTTAGTTTTGAGGATGCAGATGCGGTATTCTCGTATAATTACTTTGATATAACCTCCGAGGTGCCCGTAAAAGTAACATTTACAACTACCTCGCCTGTCGAAACCGTAAAGAGCTTAAAGAAACAGCTGAAGATAAGAAGCCTTTACGATGTAGGAAAAGAATAATTAAATCCCGAAAACAAAAAACCGACAAAATTCACGTGCTTCCGTTTGAGGAAAACAGGCTGATTTTTGTCGGTTTTTATTCTGCCTCGGATAGAGCTTCAGTAAAGGCGCGCTCAACCTCTGTATAGGTTGTTGAGCAGTTGATTTTTTGTCTAAGAGCCGCAGCACCTCTGAAGCCTTTTAGGTAAAATGAAATTTGCTTTCTTGCTTCGTTTACCGCCACACTCTCGCCCTTGTCGATAATGGCAGTTTTAAGCTGGAAAAGGGCGGTGTCCACCCTTTCGGAAAGAGAAATCTCAGAGGGGCTTTCTCCCATAAGACTTGCCCTGATTTCCGAGAAGATAAAGGGATTGCCAACCGCCCCTCGTCCTACGGCAATTCCGTCAGCTCCTGTGTCGCGAAGCAATGAGAGTGCAGCCTCTCCCGAGGCGACATCTCCGTTAGCAAATACGGGAATATGCAACCTATCCTTTACTTTTTTGATGATTTCGCGGTCGGATTTGCCGCCATACATCTGAACTCTTGTTCTTCCGTGAATACAAATCATGCTCGCTCCACCTGCCTCTGCGGCAAGAGCGCACTCTGCGGCATTTATGTGAGAGGAGTCAATTCCGGCTCTTAATTTTACGGTTACGGGTACGGAAACGGCACTTTTAACCGCTTTAACAATTTTTTCTATAAGCTGGGGCGAGCGCATAAGAGCCGAGCCTTCACCGTTTGAGAATATCTTGTGTACAGGACAGCCCATATTTATATCAATTGCAACAGGGCGAGCACCCTCATCGGGATTTTGAAGCCTTGCGGCAGCCTCTGCCATAACATTTGGCTCAGAGCCGAAAATCTGTATTGCCACAGACCCCTCATCGGTGAGAATTTTAGCCAGAGAAAAGGTTTTTTTGTCGTTAAAGACAACCGCCTTTGCGCTTACCATTTCGGTAACCGAGTATTCACAACCATATTTGTGGCACACAAGACGCATAGCTCTGTCGGTATATCCCGCCATAGGGGCGAGCATTATTCCGTATGGTAATTCTGCTTTGCCGATAATAAGACTCATAAAAGGCGCTCCTTTCTCCGAAAATCGTTTACGCAATATATTTTACCACAAAAATTCCTCTTCTGCAAGAGAAAACAGGGATATACACAAGATTTCTATTGAAAAGCCTGTCCTTTTGTGCTAAAATATTTATAAAAAGAGAAAAGGAGGCAAAAATATGAGCGAAAGAAAATGGACAGAAAAACAGCTTCAGGCAATAGAGACAAGAGACAGAACTCTGCTTGTTTCGGCTGCGGCAGGCTCGGGAAAGACCGCAACCCTTACCGAGCGCATTATACGCTCGCTTATGGATGAAGAAAATTCCGTATCGGTTGACAGCCTCCTTGTTGTAACCTTTACCAATGCGGCAGCCTCGGAGCTGCGTGTCAAAATACAAAAGGCACTTGAGGATGCGGTGAGGGCAAATCCGGAAAACCGAGCCTTAGAGCGTCAGCTCTTTATGCTCCCACAGGCAAAAATACGAACAATAGACTCCTTTTGCGGAGATATTCTCCGCTCTGGAGCTGACAGGGTAGGCGTACCATTTAATTATAGAATTGCCGATACTGCCGAGTGTGAGCTTATTTCCGCTTCTATCCTCAGCGGTCTTATCGAGGCGGTATATTCGGGAGTATTGCCCCATGTTGCAACACCCGAGGAGCTTGAGTCGCTTTCGGACTGTCTTACCGATTCCAAGCGCACAGAGGAGCTTGTTGACGTATTCAGACTTATATACGAAAAGTGTGAGAGTACCGAAAAGGGAGTTGAAACGGTAAGGGAGCTTGCCGAGCTTTATAAAACGGATTTATATCCCGAAGCACACCAAATGCCTCATCTCTCTTATATTCTCGACAGAATGGACGAGCTGTTAAGTCATTATCTTTTGAATGCGAAGAGCTTTGCCGAGAGATTTTCTCGGGGAGATGACGATAGTAAAAAGTATTATGCCTGCGCCCTTGCGGATATTGACACCCTCACAGCTCTTCATTTGAAAAAGGACTATTCCGAGCTTAAAAGTGCAATAGCGGAGTTTGGTCTCGTGCGTCGCCAGTCCGTCAAGGGTGAAAAAAGCCTCGATATGGAGCTTTACGAGGCTATGCGCGAAAATCTGAAGGACGATATTAAAAAAATGCGTCCGTTCTTTAACTATACCATAGAGGAATGGTACACACTTTATAACGGTCTTTATGATAAGGTTTCGGTACTTTATAGATTTCTTCGTGAGTTTGACTCGGTATTTGTTTCCGAAAAGCTCCGCCGCGGCTCGCTTTCTTACGCCGATGTTGAGCGTTTTGCTTACAGATGCCTGGTTTCTGAGGACGGAACACTTACCGATATTGCCAAAAGCCTGAAAAACAGCTTTAGTGCCATATATATTGACGAGTACCAGGACGTAAACTCTCTGCAAAACAGCATTTTCGAGGCTATATCCCGCCCTGACAACAGGTTTATGGTTGGAGATATAAAGCAGAGCATTTACGGCTTCCGCTCTGCCTGCCCCGAAATTTTCGCGGATATGAAAAACAGCTTTGCCTCTATTGATAAGGCGGAGGATAAATCGCCCGCCTCGGTGTTTATGTCCAACAATTTCAGGTGCGATAGAGGCATTGTTGACTTTGTAAACTCGGTATTTGACAAGATGTTCGGGCTTCTCGGAGAGTCTATCGGATATCTTGAAGAGGACAGGCTGGTTTGCTCAAAGGTTGCAGACCCCGAGCCTGAGTACCTTACCCCCGAGATATGTATGCTCGAAAAGCAGGCATCAAAGGACATATATGACGATGAGTACGATGAAGAGCAGAACGACTCTGCGCCGACAGTTGTAGCAAAGAAGATAAAGGAGCTTTTGACTTCGGGAAGGCTGGATAACGGAAACACCCCGACTCCCTCGGATATAGCAATTATTCTGAGAAACGCAAAGGGCAAGGACCGCCTTTATGCCGAGGCGCTTGAAAGAGAGGGAATACCCGTTAAAATATCCGGTGCAAAAAGCTTCTTCCTTTCTTCCGAAATTCTTCTTGTGCTCTGCCTTCTTAACTCCATAGACAACCCGAAAAGAGACGTATATCTTGCAGGGCTTATGTGTTCGCCTCTTTATTCCTTCACTCCCGACGAAATGTACCTTATACGTCGGGGCGATGGCAGAGATGGATGTCTTTATGACTCGCTGATAAGATATAACAGCTCACACCCCGAGTTTGAAAAGGGAATAAATTTTGTTAAGTCCCTTAACAGATACCGCACCCTCTCCGAGGGTGTGAGATGCGACGAGCTTCTTTTCAGGCTCTATCATGAAACAGGGCTTTTGGCTTTGGCTGCGGGCAGCGGCGGAAAAGAAAACCTTATGCTTCTTTATGACTATGCCCGCGAGTTTGAGGCAGGGGAGTTCTTAGGACTCTATAATTTTATCCATTTTATCAACAGTCTTATAGACAAACGCACCACCTTTGACGACACTCGTGAAAAATCCGATGAGTCTGCAGTAAAAATAGTTACCTGCCATGCATCAAAGGGCCTTGAATACCCCATAGTATTTCTTGTGAATACAGGTGAAAGATTCTCTAACAAGGATTCCCGAAACCGCCTCTCTTACAGCGCAGATATGGGAATAGCCGTACGGCTTCGTACACCCTCGGGGCTTTCGGCAGTTAATAATCCTGTTTTTGATGTTATAAATCACTATAACTTCCGCCGTAGCTTTGAAGAGGAGCTTCGTGTGCTTTATGTTGCTATGACAAGAGCAAGAGAGCAGCTTTATGTTGTGGGTGTTTCGCCTGTCACGGATATAAATAAATACCTATCAAGGCTTGAATACCTGAAAAACACTCTTTCGCCATATAGCGCAAGAACACTCTCCTCTTATCTTGAAATTATTCTTACCGCCTCGGGGGCAAAAGCTCTTTCGGCTGAAGAATTTATTACGGGTAATGGTACTGCATATACTCCCGAGAACGAGACTGTGACAGAGCAGACTTTAGCTTCAGACAAAATTTGCACAGAGGGACTTGCCGATAAGCTTTATGAGAGATTTACCTACCGCTACCCGAGAGAGGCTCTTTGCCGCCTGCCCGAGAAGATGTCGGTTTCAAAAACCTACCCGGAGGTGCTTGACGTAGCAGACGAGGGTGTGGTAACTCCCATATCCGAAAGAGAAGAGGGCGGCAGAACAAAGCTTCCTGTCTTTATGAGCGGCTCAAGGGCAGACGAGAGCGCAAAGCGAGGTATTGCAACCCACTATGTTCTGCAGTTTTGTGACCTTAACCGCTTTGAACAGCATGGGGCAGAAGCAGAGCTTGAAAGACTTGTAAAAGAGGGATTTATATCTGTAACCGACGGCAAAAGAGTACGTCTTTCGGAGCTTGAAGGCTTTAGGAAATCAGAGCTGTTTTCGGATATGAGAGGTGCAAAGGCTCTTTACAGGGAGTTAAGATTTAACGTAAGGCTTCCATCGGCATATTTTACAGCCGATGAAGAAAAGAGAAAAATCTATAAGGACAAGGGAATTCTTGTTCAGGGAGTTATAGACTGTATAATCGAGAAAGAGGACGGCACAATAGCCCTCTACGACTATAAAACCGACCGCCTCTCCCCCGAGGAGCTATCTGACAGAGAAAAGGGAAGAAAAACTCTTGCCGACAGGCACAGAACTCAGCTCAGCTATTATGCTCTGGCGGCAGAGCGCATTTTCGGGCGCGCTCCTTCGGAGATAGGAATATATTCTCTGCACCTTGGCGAGGTTATAGTAGTTGAGCCTGACAAAATATTACAGACTTCCCCTTGAAATAGCTCCTTTGAGAGTGTAAAATAATAACAAATAAAATACTTCACCTTATATATAAGGAGGAAAGCATGAATAACAGTAAAATAAATCAAGCATTTCTCGGTGAATATCTGGAGCTGGATAAGCTTTGTGCCGAAAAGCTTTGTACAAAGTCGGGAATAACCGAGTATATCAAAAAGCTTACCGATGTAAGGTTTGCCCCGGGCAGAGAGAATGCCCTGCACAGGCTTATAAAATACAGAAGTATAAGAAACCGCATTGCCCACGAGCCGGGAGCTATCAAAAATATAGATACCGTTTCTAAGGGAGATATATCCTGGCTAAAAGATTTTATAAAGGATGTAAAGAGAGGCAAGGACCCCCTCTCTGTTTATCTTAAGGCGGCATCAAAGCGGGCGGGCAGAGTAGCGATTAAGAGAACTCTTATTCTCGCAGGCGGTGCGGCTGTTGCCCTATGCCTTATTGTTCTTTGCGCTTTGTTTTTATTCTGATATTCGGAGCAGTATATGAAAATTTCAAATCTTCTTAAAGACCCAAGCCTCTCCCTCTCCTTTGAGGTCTTTCCGCCAAAAACCGAAATGGGATATGAAAGTGTAAGGGAGGCTACCGAGAAAATAGCAGGTCTTAAGCCCTCGTTTATGAGTGTTACCTATGGCGCAGGGGGCGGAACAAGCAAATATACTCTTGATATTGCCAAGAATATAAAGGAGCGTTACGGTGTTCCCAGTATTGCCCACTTGACCTGCGTTTCTTCAACAAAGGCAACGGTTGCCGAGAGAATAAAGAACATAAAGGATGCGGGAATACAGAATGTTATGGCACTAAGAGGCGACATCCCAGCCGAAAAGGAACGTGATGACAGAAGCCTCTGGGATTACCTACACGCAGTTGAGCTGGTAAGAGAGCTTAAGGGGGCATCTGTCGACTTCTGTATTGGCGGTGCGTGCTATCCCGAAATACACCCCGAGAGCCGTGACAGAGCCGAGGATATAAAATTCCTTAAAGAAAAGGTTGATGCAGGATGCGATTTCCTCACAACGCAAATGTTCTTTGATAACAATATTTTGTACAGTTTTCTTTACAAAATCCGCGAATTTGGCATAACTGTGCCTGTTATTCCCGGCATAATGCCTATAACAAGCGGCAGACAGGTCGAGAGAGCAATAAAGCTTTCCGGCTCCTTTATGCCAGAGAGGTTCAAGAACCTTGTGGACAAGTTTGGCTCTGATGACAAGGCGATGATGCAGGCAGGTGTTGCCTATGCCACCGACCAGATAATCGACCTTTATGCAAACGGAATAAATCATGTACATATTTACTCTATGAACAAGCCCGAGATTGCCGAGAGAATAATGGCAAACCTGTCGGACATTTTAGGAAAATGACGGTTTTTGTAGAAAAGAATATAAAACTGCCCGAAATAGACTCGAGTGAGGTCCTGCGCTATGCTGGCTGTTGCGGAGAGAGCGAGTTCACCTTGCCTTCTTGTCCAAGGGTCAGCCAAGGGGTATGTTATTTGGTGCTTGCGGTAAATATTTATCAGGGTGAGTGTGACTTTGGCTTCTTTAAGGTGAAGTCTCAAAGTCTTGCCAAAAATCTTGCAGGCTGCAAGAGGGTATTAGTCTTTGCCGCCACCGTGGGAATGAATTTTGACAGGGAAATAGCAAAATACACACGTCTTTCCCCCTCTCGCTCTCTGCTTGTTTCGGCTATGGGAACAGAGCGTGTAGAGGCTCTTTGTGACACGTTTGTTAAAGAGTATAAAGAGAGGAACGGTGTTAATCTGAGACCCCGCTTCAGCCCGGGGTACGGAGACCTCCCCCTTGAAGCTCAAAGGGATATTTTTGCCCTCTTGGACCCTGCTAAAAGAATTGGGATTACCCTTGGAGCATCTCTTCTTATGACCCCTACAAAGTCGGTGACGGCATTTGTTGGGATAGAATAAAAACAATCCTTTAACTTAGGGAGAAAAGCATGGATTTCAGAGAATTTTTAAAGAATAATACGGTTCTGCTTGACGGTGGAATGGGTACTCTTTTGCAAAAAGAGGGGCTTGTTCCCGGCGAGCTTCCCGAAAGGTGGAATATCACTCACCCCGAGGTAATAGCGGGAATACACAGAGCATATTTTGAGGCAGGGAGTAATGTTGTTTATTCCAATACCTTTGGGGCAAATTCGCTGAAATTCTCTTCGGTGGAGCTGCGTGATATTGTCGGAGCAGCTATAAACAATGCAAAAAAAGCAAGAGATACGGCAAGGACTAAAAAACCCATGTTTGTAGCTCTTGATATAGGCCCTTTGGGTAGGCTTCTCTCGCCGCTTGGTGACCTTGATTTTGAAGAGGCGGTAGGGATTTTTGCCGAAACGGTACGCCTTGGCGAGGAATTTGGAGCAGACCTTATCGCAATAGAGACAATGAACGACTCTTATGAGACAAAGGCGGCTCTTCTTGCGGCAAAGGAAAATTCCACATTGCCTGTAATTGTAACCAATGCTTACGGTGATGACGGAAAGCTTATGACAGGCGCATCCCCCTCTGCCATGGCGGCACTGCTTGAGGGAATGGGTGCTGATGCTATCGGTGCAAACTGCTCTCTCGGCCCGGAGGGGCTCGCTTCTGTTATATCCGAGCTTCTTGAGGTCTCATCAGTCCCTGTGATTTTGAAGCCCAATGCAGGACTGCCCTCGATGGTTGACGGTGAAACACGGTATAATGTAACACCGGAGGATTTTGCCTCGGAGTGCATTTCACTTTTTGATAGGGGTGTCAGAGTTCTTGGAGGCTGTTGCGGCACAACACCCCAGTATATTTCGGCTCTTGCCAAAAAAGCAGAGGGTAAAAAGCCATTGCCTATTACTCCAAAAAATATAACCGCCGTTTCTTCATATACCCATGCGGTGACCTTTGGCAAGTCTCCAATACTCATAGGAGAAAGAATAAACCCAACAGGAAAAAAACGCTTTAAGCAGGCGCTTATAGAAAATGATATAGACTATATTCTGACAGAGGGCACGAGAGAAGAGGAGCAGGGCGCTCACATACTTGATGTAAATGTTGGTCTTCCCGATATAGATGAGTGCAAAATGCTAACCCGTTGTGTGACCGAGCTTCAGGCGGTGACAAACCTGCCTTTGCAGATAGATACATCTGACCCCGCAGCTATGGAGTCGGCACTCCGCCTCTATAATGGCAAGGCTATGATAAACTCTGTTAACGGTAAGGCAGAGAGCATGGCGGTGGTTTTCCCCCTTGTTAAAAAGTACGGCGGTGTAGTCGTTGCCCTGACTCTTGACGAGTCGGGAATACCAAAAACCGCAGAGGAAAGAGTTAATATCGCAAGAAAGATTCTTAAAACTGCCGAAAGCTACGGAATAAATAAAAAAGACATAATTTTTGATACTCTTGCAATGACTGTAAGTGCGGATTCTGAGGCGGCAAATGTAACCCTCTCTGCCCTTGAAGCTATAAGAGGGGAGCTTGGATGCCACACATCGCTGGGAGTGTCAAACATCTCCTTCGGGCTTCCCGGAAGAGATGCGGTAAACTCCACATTCTTTGCCTTAGCTTTGGCAAAGGGCTTAAGTGCCGCAATAATGAACCCCTATTCTGCCGATATGATGAGGGTGTATTATACATATAGGGTGCTTTCCGGACTTGACGAGAACTGCGCGGAATATATCGAAAAGGCAGAAAGCCTTCTGACAGCCGAAGCGCCAAAGCCCACCGCCGAGAAAAAAACAACCGAGGAGTATTCCTCGGAGCTTTCAAGAGCTATTATAAAGGGATTTAAGGAAAAGGCTGCAGATTTGACACAGGAGCTGTTAAAGAGTATCGAGCCTCTGAAAATAGTAAACGAAGAAATAATTCCCGCCCTTAATAAGGTTGGCGAGGGGTATGAGAAGAAAACCGTATATCTCCCCGGGCTTCTTATGAGTGCCGAGGCGGCAGGGGCAGCATTTGAGAAAATTAAAAGCCATATGGCCGTATCAGGCGAAAAAGGTGTGAAAAAGCAAACAATTGTTGTCGCAACGGTCCAAGGAGACATTCACGATATAGGCAAAAATATTGTAAAGCTTATACTTGAAAATTACGGATATAACGTAATTGACCTTGGTAAGGATGTTTCCCCCGAGACGGTTGTGCAGTCGGCGGTAGAATCGGGTGCGCCTCTTGTTGGTCTTTCGGCTCTTATGACAACCACCGTTCCCGCAATGGAAGAGACGATAAAAGAGCTTAGAAAAAAAGCCCCAAAAACAAAGGTCATTGTAGGTGGTGCAGTTCTGACAGCCGATTATGCCGCAAAAATAGGCGCCGATAAATATGCAAAGGATGCCATGGATGCGGTAAGATATGCGGAGGAGCTTTTTGGGTAATGCCAACCATTGACGAAACTCTGTCCAGACTTAAAAAATCAAGCTTCAGAGCAAAATTTCATCTTTGCGAAAAGGAAAAGCTTTATTTTGAAGAAAAAGGCAGAGATACCATAAGGCGCCATGCCGAAGATTTTGTAAAAGAGCGTCTCGCCCCTGCCGAAATTCCAAATGACGGTAGGCAAACACCAATGAGAGGCCATCCGGTCTTTGTTGCTCAGCACGCCTGCGCATGTTGCTGTAGAGGCTGTCTTGAAAAATGGTATAATGTAAAGCGGGGAAAAGCTCTTACAGAAGGCCAGCAGGAAAGGATAGTTAATCTCCTTATGGCTTGGATAGAAAAGGAAATATAAAAACAAAAAGTGTGGAAAGCAAATCTCACAAAAGAGTCGCCTCCGCACTTTTTCATTATACAAAGAAAAAGGGAGACAAGAGTCTCCCTTTGTGGTTATATAATTATCTCTGAATTCTTCCCGAGCCGTCGCCGCCAGCAAGCTTCTCAACCTCTGCAAGAGTAACCATATTGTAGTCACCCTCGATAGAGTGCTTAAGAGCAGATGCAGCAACTGCAAACTCAACTGCGCCCTGAGTGGTCTTGCCGCTGAGGAGCGAGTAGATAAGACCGCCGCCGAAGGAGTCACCGCCGCCAACACGGTCAATGATGTGGAGGTCATACTTCTTGGAGAAGCAGTACTCGTCGTCAGCTACGTTATAGAGCATAGCGGACCAGCCGTTATCGAATGCCGAGCGGCTCTCACGGAGAGTGATTGCAACATACTCGAAGTTAAACTTATCAGCAAGCTGCTTTGCAACAGACTTGTAACCCTCGTGGTTAAGCTTACCGCCGTAGATGTCGGTAGCCTCAGCCTCGATGCCGAATACGTCCTTTGCGTCCTCCTCGTTAGAGATGCAAACATCAACATACTGGCAAAGGTCGGTCATAGCCTCTCTTGCCTGATCTCTTGTCCAGAGCTTACCGCGGTAGTTAAGGTCGCAGGAAATCTTAACGCCCTTAGCCTTTGCAGCCTTGCAGGCATCGCGGCAGATTTCAACAACATTTGCGCCAAGAGCGGGAGTGATACCGGTGAAGTGGAACCAGTCTGCACCCTCAAAGATAGCATCCCAGTCAAAGTCCTCACGTGAAGCCTTTGCGATAGCGGAATTTGCTCTGTCATAAATACATACAGAGCCTCTCTGAGAAGCGCCCTTCTCGTTAAAGTAGATACCAACTCTGTCGCCGCCACGAACGATTTTTGTTGTGTCAACGCCATATCTTCTGAGGCTGTTTACAGCCGCCTGACCGATAGCGTGTGCGGGGAGCTTGGTAATATAGGTTGCATCCATACCGTAGTTAGCAAGAGAAACAGCAACGTTAGCCTCGCCACCGCCGAATGTAAACTCAACGTGGTCGCACTGAACAAATCTCTCGTAATTGTAGGGCTGGAGTCTGAGCATAAGCTCACCAAAGGTTACAACTTTCATTTTAGTATATTTCCTTTCAGATATAAAAAAATCTTCGCATACATTGTAACATAATGAAGCATGAAAATCAAGAGCTTATAAAAAAAATCCGCAGGAGCTTGGGTGTCCTGCGGTAGATTTTATATTTCTTTAATAGATTTTATACACTCAGAGCAGATTTTTTTGCCCTTAAAATCAGAAACACCTTCGGTATTTCCGCAAAAATGGCAGGCGGGAAGATATTTTGTAAGAATTATTTTATCGCCTTCAACATATATTTCAACAGGGTCTGTGTTTTCAATTCCCAATTTTTTACGAATTTCTTTGGGGACAACTATTCGGCCAAGCTCGTCAATGTTTCTGATAATGCCGGTAGATTTCATAGCAAAAAATCCTTTCTGTGGTTGCGTCAGCCGCCAAAAGGCGGCATAGAATGCCAAAAATATACCTTATTTTAGCACATAGAAGGGTGGTTGTCAATAGAAAAAAATACAAAATTTGCGTTATTAAACAAGCGTATTGGTTTTGTATAATAACGCAGGGAAAGAGGATGTTTATGCTGACAAGAGAGAAAAGCGTTGCGGTAGAGAGGGCGATTTCTGTTTTGCCCGAGCGTGTTGAAAAGGAAATAATTCAGCTTTGTCGAGGTAGGCGGGGCGGTCTTTCTGAAATCAGGGAGATAAGACTCAGGGCAGGTGGACGAGCCTCCTTGCGCCTCGGAACAGAGCTTTTGCCGCTTTTTTGCTCGGTTACGGCAGAGGAGATTTCCAACACAGTAGGCTCTATATGCGGCGGCGCGGTCTATGCCCACAGGGACAAAATTTCCGAGGGGTATATTCCCTTTGCCGACGGAATACGTGTCGGAGTTGTTGGCTCTGCAAGATATGAGGACAGGTCGTTTGTGGGAGTTGAGGACATAAGCTCCCTTGTTTTCAGAATTCCCGGCAGGGAGTGTGACATCGGGGACGAGCTTGCATCGGCCTTTTATTATGCCACATCCGGCTTGCTGATTTACTCTCCGCCCGGAGGAGGAAAAACAACCGCACTACGCTCACTTGCCCGAATTCTTGGTAGCGGAAAGTCTCCTTTAAGAGTTTGTGTTGTCGACGAGAGGGAGGAGTTTTATGATGAGGACTATTTGGGGTGCGAGGTGGATATATTAAAGGGCTATAAAAGACAAAAAGGGCTTGAAATAGCAATCAGAACAATGTCTCCCGATGTTGTAATGATAGACGAGATAGGAAGCGATGATTCCGCGGCTATCAAAGATACCCTCAGGTGCGGTATTCCAATAGTGGCAACCGCCCATGCCCGCACTTTCGGTGAGCTTATGTCAAAAGCATCGCTTAGACCTCTTTTTGAAATTTCTGCCTTTGATGTTTTTGCGGGGATTTCCGAGCAGGGCGGCAGACATATTCTTACGGTGGATAAAAATGAGCGGAATTCTTAAAATTTTCGGAATAGGGCTTATTCTTTTTTCGGCTTTTGTGTTTTCATCAGAGTACGAAAAGAAAATTAAGCGTAAGGAGAGGCTCTCGGAGGGCTTTCTTTCGCTTATAGAGCACATAAGGCGGCAGATAGACTGCTATCTAACACCCCCATCGGAGCTTATAGGGGATTTTACAAGCGAGGCTCTCTCCGCGCTCGGGTTTCTTGATTTGGCTAAAAAAGAGGGGGTCGCCTCGGCATATATGTCGTTGAAAGAAAAGCTTCCTCTGTGCGACGAGGTAAAATCAGAGTTGACAAGCCTTTTTTCATCCTTTGGAAAGGAATATAAAGAGGGAACTGTGAAGGCACTGAACATGGCAGTATCCTCGCTTAAGGAGCTTGTAGCCAAGGAGAAGGAACAAAATGCAAAGGACATTAAGGTTGCACGCACCCTTGCCGTGGCGGCAGCCCTTGGCACAGTAATTATGATTATATAATTTTGGAGTCTTTTATGGATGTTGAGCTTATATTAAAGGTGGCGGGAGCTGCTCTTATAATTGCGGTTGTTTGCCAGATACTTTCAAAGTCGGGCAGGGACGAGCAGGCAACTCTCGTTTCGCTTATCGGTATGGTGGTAATACTTATACTTCTGGCCCAGCGTATAGGTGTTCTTATACAAACCTTAAAGGACGTATTTTCACTATGATTTTGAAGTGGCTTGGAGCAACCCTTTTAATTGGCATAACCGCTTATCTTCTCTCAGAGGCGGGCTTTAAGGGAAAGCGGGCATTTACCGCCCTGGGAGGTACTATTCTCTTTTCGGTCATGGCGTCCGAAATAGGAAAAACAGCCTCCGAGATACTGGGCTTTGCCGACAGCGCAGGTATAGGCGAGGCGGCAAAATGCGCCGCCAAAATAGTAGGTGCAGGCTACCTTTTCGGCATAGGTGCGGATATTTTATCCGAGCTTGGAGAAAGCGGAATATCAAAGGCTCTTCTGTCAGCGGGAAAAATAGAAATACTTGTAATTGTTATGCCATGTTTTTTAGATATACTCGAGTTGGGTCTTTCGTTGATAAAATGAAAAAAGCTATAAAAATGTTAATAGTAGTTGTCGTTTTTGCCGCATTTTCCTTGACCTGCTCGGCAAAAGAGGCGGATGAATATATAGAGAATTTTCGAGAGGCGATGCCCGAGGAGTATAAGGACAAGCTGGAGGATGACAAGGGGGTGATTTCCCTTATCGGACCTGATGCGCTTCTTTCAGAGGTATTGTCGGTCTTTTCGGAGAGACGAGGGGAGATTTTTTCCTTTTTGCTTATCGTTGTGGGAAGCGCGGTTTTGCTTTCGCTTTCATCTATGATAGAAGGAGAAATGGCGGGGGCAATAGAGGCGGGAGTGGGTGCGGTTTGTACTCTGCTTGTTTTTTCAAAAATAGGCTCGCTTTTTTCTGAGGTTGCCGAGGGGCTTTCAGCCCTTTCGTCTGTGTTTTCAGCCCTTATGCCTGTAATGACGGCTATAACTCTTGCGGGCGGTGGAGGAGGCACAGCTGCGGTACAGGGTTCGGGAATGAATCTGACCCTTTGGCTGCTTGGAGGAGTGGGCAACTCTTTCTTTATTTCGGTGGTGGGGCTGGGACTTGCAATGGCGCTTATAACCGCCTTTGGCGACGAAAGCAGTCTTAAGATAACCGCAGGGGTAAAAAGCTTTTTTATATTCTGTGTCGGCACAATTTCGGCAGTGCTCAGCGCGGTTTTTGCTTTGCAAACGGTGGTGGCATCTGCTGCCGACAGTGCGGCAATAAGGGCTGCAAGATACGCCGCCTCGGGGCTTATTCCTGTTGTGGGCAGCTCGGTGTCGGGGGCTATTTCTACCATTGTTTCGGGGCTGGCTTATGCCAAAAGCCTTGTTGGGGCAGGAGGTATAGCGATAATTGCGGTAATGGCTCTTTCACCCTTAATTATGCTTCTTTTGTATCGAGCCACAATTGCCGTAACCCTGTCTTTCACCGAATTTTTAGGCAGGGGAAGTGCTGTGCGGGTGCTTACTGCCTTTAAATACTCCCTTGACTCGATGATTGCTCTTTATACTGTATCGATTCTTGTATATATAATAGAAATTGTAATGTTTATGAAAGGGGGCGCCGCACTTTAGTGAATGAATATATGGTAAGCCTTTTTGCCACATCGTCGGTGCTTTCGCTTCTATCGCTTCTTTCATATAAATCAAGGCTTGACGGAGTGCGTAGATTTGCATTTGGTGTTCTTTTGTTTTCGGTGGCTGCTGCTCCCTTTATGAATGCTCTTTCCGAGCTTGTGTCGGGGGGATATGAGGATATTATACCGCCCGCAGAGATAATCGAGGGTGATTCTGAGCAAATTTTTGAAGAGTCTTTTTGTCTTGGGATAAGGAATGCGGTGTGCGAAAAATTCGGGCTTAAGTCCTCGGATGTGCGTATTTTGGTTATCGGATTTACCCCGGAGGGCTGGCGGGCAGAAAAAATACGAGTAATTCTCTCGGGAGCTGCCGCCCTCTCGGACGATCACGAAATAGAAAGGTACATAAACAATATGGAAATAGGGGAGTGTGAAGCAGAAATTGAAATCGGATAAAGGCTTTTTTGAAATTTTTAGGAGTCTTAAGCTCCCCGGTGTCATAATACCTCTTTGTCTCGGAGTCCTTTTGGTTTTCGCCTCGGGAACACAGAGTACAGAGAAGCCCGAGGAAAAGGTAAACTCCCTCTCCGAGCTTTGCTCTTATGTAGAGGGAGTGGGCAGATGCTATGCCGAGGCGAGCTATGACTCTGAGGGCGAGGTTCTGGCGGTAGCAATAATGTGCGAGGGTGCAGATAACACAGAGGTGCGCTCGGAGCTATATCGACTAATCAGCTCCTTTTACGGCATAGGATATAACAGAATTTCGGTATTAAAAATCTCAAAATAAAAAGGGAATATATCAAGGTGCGTGAGCATATCATTTATCAAGTAACAATTTTTTCAAGGAGAACATACAATGACAAACGAAAAAATCAAACAGTTTCTTTCTACCAAGGGCGCAAAGGCAGCGATAGTCGCATCCTGCGCGCTTCTTATCGGCCTTGCGGTTTATCTTAACTACCGCTGGTTCTACGACCCCACAACGGCTCTCGGCTATGGCGATAACAATATGGAGGATAACTACTCCGACAGCCAGTCTGCCGCAGGCGATGCAGCAGGGGAGAACTACTTTACCGCAACAGCCCTTAACCGTGAGGAAGCAAGAGATGAAGCACTCGACGTGCTTAAGCTTGTAGCGGAGAGTAACGAGTCCTCCGAGGCGGCAAAAACCGAGGCAACCACAAAGATTTCTCAGATTGCTGTGGATATCCAGAACGAGGCAAATATCGAGTCTCTTGTTAAGGCAAAGGGCTTTGAAGAGTGCGTTGCCGTAATTTCCGATGGCGCGGTAAGCGTTATTGTAAAGGCAGAGAGCCTTAAGGCGGCAGAGGCAGCTCAGATACTTACTATCGTCTACGAAACAACAGGAATCTCCCCCGAGAGAGTAAGCATTGTAAATAAGGTTTAATAATAAGAAAACGGCTTCCCAAGGGAGGCCGTTTTTTATGTGTCCTAAAGGGCTGAGCCGTTAGTACTTACTTATTGTTTTTAAAGTATTGATAAAGATAACAGGGCAGCATACCGTTATACAGCTTTCTCACCTTGTCTGCCTTCTTGCCGTAAAAGCGTTCAAAAGCGGGGTGAGAGGTTATGATATACACCTGCCAGGGTGCAAGGGAGCGAAAATGAATGCCAATCTCACGGTAAAGAGCCTCGGCTTCTCTTAGTGTGCCCAGCCTTTCGCCATAGGGTGGATTTGTAACTATGGTGGCACGTCTGCCGGGGGCGGAAATCTTTCTTGCATCCATAGAAAAGACCTTTACAACATCGTCAACTCCCGCAAGTCGGGCATTTTTTGTTGCCAGCTCCACCGCCGCAGGGTCGATATCCGAGGCAAAAACCTCAAAATCGGTTTTTATTTCACCCTCTGTTGCCTCTTCTCTTGCTCTTTGCCAGATTTTCTTGTCAATAAATGCGAATTCCTCCGCCGCAAAGACTCTCGATTTGCCGGGAGCTATGTTTTTCATCTTCATTGCCGCCTCTATGGCAATTGTGCCGCTGCCGCACATAGGGTCCCAGAGGAGAACATTTTCTCTCGGGCGGGAGGTTGCCGCAATCGCCGCCGCAAGGGTTTCACGTATGGGCGCGCCCAGAGAGTCCTTTCTGTACCCTCTCTTGTGCAAAGCAACACCCGAGGTGTCAATCATAAGCGTCGCCGCGTTATTTAAAATAAAGAATTCAATCTGGTATTTCACTCCGGTTTCGGGGAATTCGGTAATTCCGTAGCGCTCGCTCATAGCTCTTACAACCGCCTTTTTGGTAATAGCCTGGCAGTCGGGAATAGAGTGTAGAGTCGATTTTATAGCATGACCCTTAACAGGGAAGGCATCATCTCTGCCGATAAACTCATGCCAAGGAAGTGCGCGCGTGCCCTCAAAAAGCTCCTCGAAGCTCTCGGCACGAAAGGCGCCCACCTTAATAAATACACGCTCGGCATATCTTAAAAATATATTTGAAAGAGCAACCGCCTCCTCGTCTCCGAGAAAGGTCACTCTGCCGTCAATTGTTGAAATTTTCTCATAACCCAGCGCCTCAATCTCCTCGCCCAGCAACTTCTCAAGGCCGAAAAGACAGGTCGCCACAAGCTCCAGTTTCATCTTTTGCTCCTGCAATGTCATTTTTTATAGTATATCATTTTTATGCATAGTAGTCAAGAAGTATTTAGGAGATAGGAGTGATATCCGTTTTGGCTGTATTGACATTTACCCGAAAAAGATATATAATTATTGAAAAAAGATTAACTCGGAGAGAAATTATGCGTGAACAGGATATAAGAACGGCAATGATGCTAGGCGAGGGGGCGGTCGAAAGACTTAAAAGCTCTAAAGTCGCCGTATTTGGCATTGGCGGTGTCGGCGGATATGCCGTTGAGGCTCTTGCCAGGGCGGGAGTTGGAGAAATGCACCTTGTTGATGCAGACAGAGTCTCGCTTTCAAACATCAACCGTCAGATAATTGCCACACACAAAACCGTAGGACAGCACAAGACCGAGGCGGCAAAAGAACGCATTTTGGATATAAACCCCCAAGCAAAGGTTTTCACCTATAACCTCTTTTTCGGTGAGGAATGTGCCGCGCAGTTTGATTTTTCTTCCTTTGACCATATAATAGATGCAATAGACTCCCTTTCCTCAAAAATTTTGCTTATAACTCTTGCAAAGGAGGCGGGAACTCCCATAATTTCCGCAATGGGAGCCGGCAACAAGCTGGACCCCACCCGCTTTGAGGTGTCGGATATTTCAAAAACCGAGGTCTGCCCCCTGGCACGCGCCGTGAGAGTCGCTTTGAGAAAAAAAGGCATACACCATCTCAAAGTGGTCTATTCAAAGGAAAAGCCTGCGATAGCATCTCCTGAGTCGGATGCCGAAAAGTGTGACGGTAAGGCAGCCCCCGGCAGTATTTCCTTTGTTCCCTCTGTTATGGGACTGATAATCGCAGGAGAAGTAATAAAGGATATTACAAAATAAAAACGCAAAAAAGAACAGGACAAAAATCCTGTTCTTTTTTATAAATGCAAACTATTGTTTTCAAAAATCACTATTTTACCGCTTTTTCTGCATCCTTCTCCTGCTTTTCGGCAAGGGCAATTTTGTAAATTTCCTCGGTTGCAAGCCTTGCTTTTGTTACAATGCTGCCGTCGCCCTTGGGGAAGCAGTAGTAGAGGCGGTCATTTGTACCAATGCTCATAACGTCGCCAATCTCGTACCAGTAATACTCGGAGTTTAAGGTGTATGAAGCAAGAGGCTTTTGCTCATAGTGGAGCTTACCGTCGCAGCCGTCAAGAACAAATCCGTTTATATCATGAACAAGTCTGCCCTCGCCAACGCGATAAAGCCCCTTTGAGTCTATAACCATCATAATATCAACAGGCACGTCCATTTTGTAGCTGCCGTCGTTGATTTCTTTACGTACACAATCCCTCTGCCAGTCAAACCAGTCGGGCACGTGGTCGAATTTACCCTGACCGTTAACAAGCTTAAGCGAGCCGTATTCGTCAAGGTGATAGTCCTTTCCGCAGGCTTCGCATACAAGCTCGGTGCCCTTACCAAGCATCTTTCCCTCGGCAAGACAGTGGGGACACTTATAAAGCACTCTGTGCAGGCAGTCTGCTCTGAAGCCCTCGGCAATCTTTACGTGGTTTTCTCTCTGCCACTTAAAGTTGTCAAAATCAAACTCCTTTGCGATAAGGTCATTTATTTCCTCGGGGGACATTGCTTTTATTTCTTCGGGAGAGAGCAGATATTTTTCGGTTGCAGAAACGTCAACCTTTCTCAGCTGCAGGTTGTTATATAGAGGGTCTCTTGCAAATGCACCGTCGGTATGTATTGTAACTACGGGAGCGCCCAGCATCTTAATCATCTTACCAAGCGAGTCGGGCAAAACGGTTGAACGGCCGTCAAGAGAATATCCTGCCTCGGGGAACATTACCACCGAGCTTTTAAGCTTTTTAATAGCATAAATTATATCCCTTACAAGGGTTGTGTCGGCAACAAACTTTGTTGTGGGAATACAGCCGATAAGTCGTATAAGCAGGTCCTTGCCTATAAAGGTGTCCCTGGTTGCAACAATGTTAAATGGGCGGGGATAAAGCAGGGTAGGAACAATCTTCATATCGATGAAGCAGGAGTGGTTCATAAGGATAAAAGCAGGCTCTTTTTTGCCTAACCTCTCCATGCCTATCTTTGTGCAGCTAAAGTGGCTCTTGTGTAAAGCACGCACAGACAATACCTTCATCAGTATGCGGAAAAACATAGAGGGCTTAAGGGGCTTTTTGTGATGAGGAGGCTTGATTTTCATTGCCTCGTCATAGGTTGTGTTAATAATTTTTATTTTCATAAAAACAGGCCTTTCGTGTCCTTTTACAGACGTTTTTGTGGTCTTGTTTACATTCTATCACAGTTTGTTAAAAAATGCAATAGCTTTTGTTCACAAATTGACAAAAGCCAAGGAAAAGTCAACTAATTTTCGCACTTTAAAAAAACTATTGATTTGTAATAAATTTTTATGTATAATATACCATAGATAAAAAGACTTTTTGAAAGTGAGAAATCTATGCTATCAAAGGTATATAGCTCAGGTGTTATAGGAATAGACGGCTTTGAGGTCGCAGTTGAGTGCAGCGCCTGGGACAGGCTCCCAAAGTTTGAGCTTGTGGGACTTCCGGATACAGCAGTAAAAGAGGCGAAAAACCGTGTAAGGTGCGCTGCCGAGAACAGCGGCTTTGCCTTTCCGCCCATTGATATAATGATAAACCTTGCCCCTGCCGATGTAAAAAAAGAAGGCTCGGCATTCGACCTTGCCATAATATGCTCTATTATGCAATGCGACAGAATTATCCCCTCGGATTACGACTTCTCCGACAAGTGCTTTATCGGTGAGCTTTCGCTTTCGGGAGAGGTAAGACCCATAGGCGGAGTTTTGCCAATGGTGGTTTCGGCAAAGAAGTGCGGCAGACGTGAGGTTTTTGTACCCCTTGACAACGCAGGCGAGGCAGCCGTGGTTGACGGAATTACCGTGTACGGAGTAAAAACACTCCGTCAGCTGATAAGCCATATAAGAGGTGAGGAGCCTATCGCTCCTATGAGCTTTGATGCATCAAAATTCGACCTTACATCTCATGCGGGCGGTGTTGACTTTGCCGATGTCAGAGGACAGTATAAGGCAAAACGGGCACTTGAGATTGCTGCCGCAGGCGGACATAATATTCTTATGATAGGCCCTCCCGGAGCAGGTAAATCAATGCTTGCAAAAAGGCTTTCGACAATTCTCCCCGATATGACCTTTGACGAGGCGGTAGAAACGACAAAAATCCACTCTGTAACAGGTACTTTAAGAACCAACCTTGTAACCGAGCGCCCATTCCGCTCTCCTCACCATACAGTAAGCGTTGCAGGCCTTGTTGGCGGCGGAGCAATGCCGAGACCGGGTGAAATCTCCCTTTCAAACAACGGAGTTCTTTTCCTTGACGAGCTTCCCGAGTTTACAAAGAGCGTAACCGAGTCTCTCCGCCAGCCCCTTGAGGACGGTGTTGTTACCGTAACACGTGCGGCTGCAAAGGTTACATACCCCGCAACCTTTATGCTGGTTTGCGCCATGAACCCCTGCCGTTGCGGCTATTATGGCGACCCGCAGAGGCAATGCACCTGCACCCCTGCATCAATAGCCAAATATCTCGAGCGTGTCAGCGGTCCTCTCCTTGACAGAATTGATATAGAAATAGAGCTTCCCTCGGTCTCATATAACGAAATCTCTGGCAAAACAGCCCCCGGTGAGCCATCGGCGGAAATACGCAAGCGGGTAAATGCTGCCAGAGCCTTTACAGACAGCCGCCTCGAGCGTGGAGGCGACAAGACAGGTGTTCTTAATGCCAGAATGTCAACCGAGCTTCTACGCAAATATTGCACCCCCGATAAAGAGGGTACAGAGCTTATGCGCGAGGCATTTGAGACCCTTGGTCTTTCTGCCCGCGGCCACGACAGAGTTCTGAGAGTAGCCAGAACAATAGCCGACCTTGACGGGTTGGACCAAATAAATGCGGAACATATATCCGAAGCGATAATGTACCGCACTTTGGACCGCAAATACTGGAGGCGATGACGCATATTTTGCGAATCGCCGCAGAGTTTTCGGTCTTGCAATAGATTTCTATTGATTGCGACACGAAAATCTTTGTGCTTCATCAAAATCTGTGTCATCGCATAGTGCGCAGTAGGTTGCTACGGCTTCGGAGAAAAATCAACGCTTATCCTTAAAATTTTTCTCATTCCTGCGGGTTTGTTCGAGCTAGTCAAATGCATAATTGTAAAAGTCGATATGTCCTGCGGACTCGATATATTCGTGTTTTGAAAACAGCCAATTCGATATACACCTGAAGGTGCTCGATATGTGCCTTGCGGCACAAGATGTAGAGAAAGGGGCAAAATGAAAAAATGAAAAGAAAAAATAAACTTCCCGAGCTTCTTGCCCCTGCGGGCAGCTTTGATGCCCTTGTTGCGGCTGTGGCAGGGGGTGCGGATGCCGTATACGTTGGCGGACGTCGCTTTGGCGCAAGAGCCTTTGCCAAAAATTTTGATAATGAAGAGCTTGCGCTGGCGGTAAGATACTGCCACCTTCACGGAGTAAAGCTCTATGTTACGGTAAACACCCTTATCCTCGACCTTGAGATGAAAGAGGTTGTGGAATACGCGGCATTCCTTTGGAAAATAGGAGTAGATGCTCTCATAATAGCCGACCTTGGCGCTATTCATGAGATAAGACGGCATGTGCCCGAGCTGCCCCTTCACGCATCAACACAAATGTCGGTGCACAACAGTCTTGGGGCTGACGAGGCATTCAACCTCGGTTGTGAGAGGGTAGTTCTTGCACGAGAATGCTCGCTTAATGATATAAGAGCGGTGACAGAAAAGTCAAAGCCCGAAATTGAGGTCTTTTTACACGGTGCTCTGTGCGTTTGCCACTCAGGTCAGTGCCTCTTTTCTTCTATGGTAGGGGGCAGAAGCGGCAATCGCGGTGAGTGTGCCCAGCCATGCAGACTCCCCTTTGCAGGCGGAAAATATCCCCTGTCTTTAAAAGACCTCTCCTATGCCGCTCACATTCCCGCCCTTATAGAGTCCGGGGTTGCTTCTCTTAAAATTGAGGGAAGAATGAAATCACCCTCATACGTTTATACCGTAACCTCTATTTTCCGCCGCCTGCTTGACGAGGGAAGAGGGGCAACAGCTGAGGAGTGGACCGCTCTTAAAAAAGCCTTTTCCAGAGGCGGCTTTACCGACGGCTACCTTAAAGGCAAGCCTCAGAGCGTGGAGCTTGGAATAAGAAGTGAAGAAAACAAGACGGAAAGCCGAGAAAATGAAATAGACATATCTCTAAAAAGAAAAAAGGTCTTTTCGACCGTTAGAATATTAAAGGACTGCCCTGCCGAAATGACTCTCTATGACGGCGAGGGTAAAGAGGTTACTGTCCTCGGGCAGATACCCGAAAAGGCAGAAAGCTCACCTCTGACAATCGAGGGAGTAAAGGAAAGACTTTCTAAAATGGGTAACACCTACCTTTCCCTTAACACCTCGGATATAACACTCACACTTGACGAGGGGCTGAATTTGCCTCCCTCGGCACTTAATGCCCTGCGACGTGCGGCGGCAGATGCCTTTGAGGACACCTCAAGAGAGGAAATTTTCGTTGACTACACCCTACCGAAATTCTCCTTTAACACAAGAAAAATGACAACCGCCCAAATCCTCGGTATAAATTCATCTGTGCCGAGTGATACCTACGGCTTTGATGCAATATTCGTCTCTCTCTTTGCCGAGAACAAGACAGGAGCTAACGGCGTTTATCTGCCGCCTGTTATTATGGAGTCGGAGCTTTCTCAGGTGAGGGCAGCTCTCTCCGAGCTTGATAAAGAAAAAATAAAATATGCCCTTGTTTCTAACATAGGGCAAATGGCTCTGGCGAAGGAATTTTCTCTTGCTCCTATCTGCGACTTCAGGCTGAATGTAACAAACCGCCTGACCTATAAGACTCTTTCGGAAATGGGAGCAGAGCATATAATT
Organism: Eubacteriales bacterium; assembly: GCA_045658565.1. GTDB lineage: Bacteria > Bacillota > Clostridia > Oscillospirales > CAG-272 > UBA1740. The sequence continues at coordinate 30,730 of JAZOVF010000003.1, read as the reverse complement.
TTATCTCCCGAGATAACCCTCCCTCAGGCAAGAGATGTTGGCGGCGGAGTTATCGTTTACGGCAGAATTCCGCTTATGATAACCGAAAGGTGTTTTATGAAGGATAACGGAGGCTGCGGACGTTGCTCTGCGGTTTCGCTTGAGGACAGAATGGGCGAAAGATTCCCGATGATAAGGGAGTTTGACCACCGAAGTCTGATTTTGAACTCCAAAATCACCTATATGGGCGATAAGCTACCCCTTCTTGACAAAAACCGCATAGGCTCCTATCACTTTATCTTCTCCACCGAAAGGGAAGAAAAAATAAAAACCGCCCTTGCCTCGTTTAAGAGCGGTGCGCCTCTTTCAGACGGAAGTGTAAGGCGTGTAGGCAGAAGAAAAAACAATAAATAATTCTTCTTTTGTTTTTTGTATTGTATTTGTTTTGTGTTTTGTCTGCCTGTGTATCGACGGTAAACTAATCTACACTACACTAACCTAACCTTACCTTACCTATACTACACTAACCTACACTACACTGTGTCCCCGCTGTGACTACCAAAAAAGCCCGAAACCCCTTGAAAATACTAGGGTGATGTGTTAAAAAAATGTGATTCCCCGATGTGATTGTGCTCACTTCGGGGAATTTTTAGATTAAGTTTGGAAGCTCTATTGCCTGAGTCGGGCTTACTTTACAACTGAAGAGCAGGACTCGGGAAGAGTTAATGTAACGTCGAAAGACACGCCGTCTCTTGTTGCATTTATAACAACAACGTTGCCAACCGAGGCATCAAGCATAACGTCGGTAATGTGATGAACTCTTGTAACCGCCACGGTTTTGCCGTCAACGGTAATTGAATTTAATATGTCACCTACCTTGAATTTGTCGGTAATGCAGTTTTCCTCAACAGAGGCTACCGCAACCTGCTCAACTATCACAAGATTGCCCTCTCCGTCGGTGACAAGGCCTGAGGATGCGGCATTGAGTCCTATTCCTATAAGGCACTTTTTAACCGAGAGGGAGCTTACACCGTCACAGTTGCGTAGAATGTTTTCGGCAACCCTTTTTGCAAGGTTAATGGGAATAGCATAACCAATGTTGTCAATGTCATCGCCTGTGCGCTTTGCATTTACAATACCGATAAGTCTGCCCTCAGCGCTATAAAGACCGCCGCCCGAGTTGCCCTCGTTTACCGCTGCGCTGATACGCATAACACGAAGAGAAATAGCTGTTCTTCCGTCAGCTCCTGTCATAGCAAGAGACTCGGTCTCAACACTGACAGCGCCATCGGTTGCCGAAATTCCGTAGCCCTCGGGGTTTCCTACTACCGAGACCTCGTCAAACACCCGTACTGCGTCAGAGTCACCGAGAGATGCAGCCACTGCCATGCTGTTTTTAAGTACATCAGAGCCACTGACCTCAAGAACTGCAATATCGTAGTTCATAGAGCCGCCAACCACTCTTGCGGGAATTGCGTACTGGGACTGCTCCATACCGTAAAGGAAAAGGTTTATGGTGTCGCTGAAGCCGCCTGTGTTGACCTCGCCGCTGTTATATACAACGTGGTAGTTGGTAATAACATAGGCATTTCCCGCCGCTCTGTCAAGTTTGTATATAACGCCTGAGCCGTATGAGGTATACTCGTTTGTCGAGTCGGAATAGGGGTAGGACGAATAAATATCAAACTTTGCATCTATTGCAACGGTTGAAAGCAGGGTACGCATCTCGGGAGTAAGGCTCTCGATATCGTCCTGGTCATTTGCCCCCGGGTAATACACAGGGTCCTTTGATGTGCTACTGTCGGAGCCGCCCTGTCCTTCACCGCCTGTATTTGAGGCAGGAGGATTTGTGCCGTTTGTTTCGGGGGGAGTGCCTTCATCCTTAGCATCATCTGTGTTACCCGAGCCTACCTCTGTAAGTATATCAATAGCATACATACAGGATGTGGCGGATAACATACATCCTATTACTAATGTAATCGCTAAAATCAGCGATAATATTCTTTTGTTAATCATAAATAGCTCCTATGTTTAACTCGATTTGACATAAGTATACAATAACTTTGTTAAAATGGTGTTAATAAATAACATATAATCTAAAAATTTTGCCTTAAATAAGACCAGGTTCGCAAAGAGTACGAAAATAGTATTGACATTACGAACAATATGAGGTAAAATAAAAATAAAAAAGGTAAAAATATGAAGCGAAAAAATCTTTCTCCCGGTGCTCTTACAGCTCCTCTGCCACCCTGTATGGTAACCGTTGGGGACATGGAAAAAAATAATATTCTGACGGTAGCCTGGACAGGCATTTTATCGACCGTTCCTCCCAAAACATATATATCCGTGCGTCCCTCCCGCCACTCTCACAGTATGCTTGGGGTAGGGCGAGAGTTTGTTATAAATCTTCCGCCTGCGTCTCTTGCAAAAGAGGTGGACTTTGTGGGAATTTACACAGGGGCAAAGATGGATAAATTTGAGCGCTGCTCGCTTACACGTGTAAAAAGCGAAAAGGTATCCCCTCCGACAGTTGCCGAATGCCCCATAGCACTTGAGTGCAGAGTTACCGAGGTGATATCAATGGGCTCACACGACGTATTTATGGCAGATATTGTCAGCGTCTCCTGCCATGACGAGCTTATCGACTCTGAGGGAAAAATTCATTTTGAAAATGCCGACCTCTTAGCCTATGCTCATGGGGAATATTATACCCTTGGCGAGAGGATAGGTCGCTTTGGCTTTAGTACCGATAAGCCGGAGAAGGCAGATAATAAAAAGACTAAAACCGATAGCACAAGGGGTGAGACAAAAAAGCCCTTTTATGAAAACGCCCCGAGAGGAAAGCAGAAGAAAAAAGCCGTTTCGGACAAGGGCAAGCCCCACGGAAAAAGAACAAAGGCAGGTAAAGTATAATGGAAAAGGAAAGAACAGAGGTCATACGCGAGAGAGTTCTGTCGCTTATAAGCTCGGAGTTTGAGAGCGATGCCGCCTTTGAGCGGGCTATGAATTTGTCCGAAAAAACAGTAAATAACTGGCGACGTGGCCGCTCTGCCTCCTTTATGAAAATGCTGCCTAGGCTCTCCGAGGTCTTTGCGGTAAACGTAGGCGCGCTTTTGGATATGCCCCTGCGCAGAGATACATCGGAGCTTTCTGACGAGGAATTAGAGCTTCTCAGCCTGTTTAGAAAATCAAGAGCCTTGCCCGAAAAAATGCGCTCAGCCTTAAAGGAGACCTTAGAGACTACAATAAATCTCTACATCTCCACCTTAAGCGAGGCAAAAGCAAAGCGTGGAATCAGAAAGAAGTAAAGATACAATATTGACAAATCGGGATGAGGGTGGTATAATATCTTCATCCCAAACCGTTTGAAAATCAAGCAGGGAAAGCGCGGTGCAAATCCGCCGCAACAGCCATTGCCGTAAAGAGGGAGCAGCCGCCCCCAAAGTCGGAAGGCCTGCCAAACGGACATTTTGGATATACATCCCTTGGGCAATTGAGGGGGTGGCCAAAGGTGTGCGCGGGGATTTTTCGCGCGCATTTTTCGTCCTGCCCTGCAGGGCGATTTTTTGGTTTTTAGCCTAATTTATAAGCGGAAAGGCAAAAAAACAAAAGAAAATGAAAACAAAGATTTACAAAATCCTAGCGTTAATGCTGGCGTTTATTATGATGACCGGTCTCGCGGCTTGCGACAACACAGAGAGTGATGCAGGCTTTATGACTCTTGTTCTTGCAGGAGATGAGACAACGGTTTTTGAGGTTGAGCTTGATAAGGTTGAGATAAAAAACGGCCTTGTCTCAGTTCTTGATTATCTGAAGTCCGAGGAAGTGCTTGAATATGAAATCTCGGGCACCTATCTTAACAAGGTCGGTGAAATTGAAAATAATGCGGCTAATGCAGCCGAGGGAAAATATCTTTATGTATACACCTCTGTCACCGCTGACATGGACGTGTCACAGTATGCCGAAACGGTAGATTATGAGGGACAAACTCTGACAAGCTCGGGTGTCGGTGCAAATGAAATGCACATCGAGGACGGCTGTGTTATATATATCGGATATATAGTTTGGAATTGATATGAATAACCGCTTGAATTCAGGCGGCGCAGCGAAAAAAATTGCACTTGTTGGTATTGCGGCTGCTACCATCGAGTGCGGAAAGTTGGCGCTTGCCTTTTTACCAAATGTTGAGGTGGTTACACTTCTTTGTGCCATTTACGGCTATGTTTTCGGAATTTACGGAGTTCTTGCATCTCTTGTTTTTGTCTGCATCGAGCCTATAATTTGGGGTGTCAATACCTGGGTGGTTCTTTACTTTATCTATTGGCCGTTGATTTCCGTTGTTTTTTGGCTTTTTGGAAAAATGAGACTGCAAAACTGCTGGATACTTACCGTCTCGGCAGTTATATTAACCGTGCTTTTCGGCATTCTCTCGTCGCTAATCGACGTGGGCCTCTTCTCGGGATATTTCGATAATTTTCTCTATCGCTTTGGTATCTATTATCTTAGAGGCGTGCCTTTCTATATCGCTCAGATTGCAACAAACGCAGTCCTTTTTCCGCTTCTCTTTATTCCCCTTTCGGAAAAGCTTGGGCAAATTAAAAAAAGTTTTTTAAATTAACAGGAGATGAGTATTTTCGTGTCTCCTGTTTTTCTTGTTTTATGGAAATCTTCATTTTGTTAGATTTTAAATTAGATATTTCTTGACAAGGTGTATAAAATATGCTAGAATTGTTGTATTATTTTAAAAAGGGGGCATAAGATGTGGAAGAAAACAAAAAAAGAATAGACAAAAAGCAGATCTTGATTGTTTCGGCTCTCCTTTTGCTCCTGGCGGTATTTATTGCCTTGGCAATTATTTTTGGCGGTGACGGTGACAGAAGCATTGAGCCGAGGTACAAGGACTTTTTCGGCCACTTTAATGCCGTAAATACCAGGGTCAGCGATTATTCGGGCGGCTCAGAGGAGGATTTTCTGACGGTTTGTGATTTAGCCGAGGAAATGCTTGACCGTTATCACAAGCTTTTTGACATTTACAACACCTATGATGGTGTAGTTAATATAAAAAGTTTAAATGACAAGGCGGGGCAGGAGCCTGTTAAAATTTCCACCGAGCTATTCGATTTTCTTGAGTTTTCAAAGGAGATGTACACCGTGACCGGAGGCGAGGTTAATATCGCTATGGGTGCTGTTCTTTCGATTTGGCATAACTACCGCGAGGCAGGAAATGAGAATCCCGAGTCAGCAGCCCTGCCCGATATGGCTCTTCTTTCTGCGGCGGCGGAGCATACCGATATAAATAAGCTGGTCTTAGATAGAGAAAAGATGACTGCATCTCTTCTTGACCCCGAAATGTCTCTTGACGTTGGAGCTATTGCAAAGGGCTACTCGGTTGAGAAAATTGCCGAGGCAATAAAAGACATAGGACTTACCTCTTACGTTATCGACTCGGGCGGAAATCTGCGAGCCATTGGTGAAAAGCCCGACGGCACGTCTTGGAAAACAGGAATAAAAAATCCCTTTGGGGGAGAGCATGTTCATATAACCGAGATTTGTGACTCGGCTGCCGTAACCTCGGGTAATTATGAGAGATATTATATCGTAAATGGGGTAAAATATCATCATATAATCGATAAAGATACCCTTATGCCCTCAGAGCATTTTGCTTCGGTTACAATAATAGCCCCCGACTCAGGCCTTGCGGACGCACTTTCCACCGCCCTCTTTAATATGACATACGATGAGGGAATTGCTCTTGCCGAGAGTATAGGAATAAAGGCTGTATGGGTGACTAAAGACGGAATAGTAAAAACCAACTGATTTTAGATATATGTAAACCAAACATTACAAAACACGTATATAAGGAGGATTTTAACAATGGAAAAGATGTTAAAGCTTATAGAAGAGGACGCAACCCTCACTCCCTCGGAGCTTGCAGTAATGCTCTCTAAGGAAGAGGGAGACATAAAGAAAATGATAACCGAGCTTGAGGAAAAGGGAGTTATCCTTGGCAGGCGCACAATAATAGACTGGGAAAAGGCGGGTAAAGAGCATATAACCGCTCTTATAGAGGTAAAGGTTATGCCCCAGAGAGACGACGGTTTTGACAAAATTGCCGAGCGTATCTGTCAGAATCCCGAAATAAAAAGCCTGCATCTTATGTCGGGAGGCTTTGACTTCTGTGTGATTATTGAGGGCAAAACTATGAAAGAGGTGGCTTTCTTTGTTGCCAGAAAGCTTGCTACAATTGATGCAGTTACCGCAACCGCAACCCACTTTGTACTTAAAACCTATAAGGACAAGGGCGTAATTTACGGCACACCAAAGAAGGATATGAGAGAAGCTCTCGTTTTGTAATTAGTGAAAATGGATTATAATAAACTTTTATCAAAAACTCTCGGGGAGATTAAGCCCTCGGGAATAAGAAAATTTTTCGGCCTTGTTGCTGAAATGAAGAACGTTACCGCCTTAACCGTCGGTGAGCCGGACTTTGTAACCCCCTGGCACGTAAGAGAGGCGGCTATTGAGGCTCTTAAGGGCGGAAAAACCTACTACACAGCAAATGCGGGACTTAATGAATTAAGACAGGCAATATCCGAGTATATGCTTCGCCGCTTTAACCTCTCATACGACCCGAAGGGCGAGGTTTTTGTTACCGTTGGAGGCAGCGAGGCTATCGATATTGCTATGCGCGCGGTAATAAACCCGGGTGACGAGGTAATTGTGCCTCTTCCCGCCTTTGTCTGCTATGAGCCTATTGCGAAAATGGCAGGGGCAAATACCGTAATTATAAACACAAAGCCCGAAAACAGCTTTAAGCTGACACCCGAGGAGCTGCGCGCCGCAATAACTCCGAAAACAAAGCTCTTAGTGCTTCCGTACCCCAACAATCCCACAGGCGCAATCCTTACCTGCGAGGAGCTTGAAGCTCTTGCCGAGGTGCTGAGAGGAACAGATATCTTGGTCCTTGCCGACGAGATATATGCCGAGCTTACCTACGGCAGAGCACACACCTCTATTGCCAATATTGAGGGAATGAAAGAGCGAACCATACTCATATCGGGATTTTCAAAGGCGTATGCCATGACCGGCTGGCGTCTTGGCTACATCTGCGCTCCCGCTCCTCTTCTTTCCGAGATGCTAAAACTCCACCAGTATGCCATAATGTGCGCACCTACGGTCTCCCAGTTTGCGGCTGTTGAGGCTATGAGGAACGGAGACGAGGATATTGCCTTAATGCGTGGGGAATACAACCGCCGCCGTATTCTTATTCATCAGGGACTTAAGGATATCGGAATAGACTCCTTTATGCCCGAGGGCGCATTTTATATCTACCCGAATATAGGAAAATTCGGTCTATCCTCCGAAGAGTTCTGCGAAAGGCTGCTCTATGAGGAAGGGTGCGCCATAGTTCCCGGCACCGCCTTTGGTGAGTGCGGAGAGGGCTTTGCCCGAATTTCTTACGCCTATTCGGTAAAGCATATTTCGGAGGCCCTTGAGAAAATAGAAAGATTTGTTAAAAAGCTATAATGTTGATGGGACTGCCTCTGCGGAAGCAGTCCCATATTTTATTTGCTTTCCTCTATCCCGAAAAGCTTTCTCAGTATGGGAGATAATGCCTTTGGAGAGCGAAGTACAATTATTTTCATAAAATATGTTATCCTTTCGGCCTGAATTTTTAGGTAAGAGAGAGTTTTGATTATTCTAAACCCTCGGTATATTATACGAAAAATCCCCTCCGCGTGTTACGGAGGGGAAATATTTTTAAGCCTCGGCAATTTTTAACACCACAACGCTCATATCGTCGTCGGATACGGCTCTGCGCTTTGCCTCGCTTAAAATCTCGGTGGCAAAAATCTCGGGTGTCTTTGCCGTACTGTTTGCCACAAGCTCAATAAGCCAGGGTGAGTCCTCTGCGGTCTGCACAATTCCGTCAGAGAGCATAATAACATAGTCGCCTGCCTGCACCTCAACACGTATTCTCTCTGTGTCAATGCTTTTTAAGAGTCCTATTGGAGCTGTTTGCGACTTTATGCGGAAGAGGGAGCTTCCGCGTTTTACAAATGAGGGGGCTGCGCCGCTTTTAATAAAGGTAGCCTCGCCCGAGAGCAAATCAATTTCAAAAAGGTCTACCGTTGCCGAGCATTCATCGCCTTTGCGTCTTATTATATAGTTGAGCATGTGGAGAACGGTTTCCTTTGAAGCACCGAAATTAAGAGCACGTGTCAGGAAGTCGGAAACAAAGAGAGATGTCTCCATTGCCACCTCTCCGCTGCCCATACCGTCGGAGATGAGGGCGTAGAAGCAATCGTCGGAGGACTCAAAGAGGCTTACGGTGTCTCCCGAAACCTCGCCGCCCGCCCCGGGAGAGGAGGCCTTTGCTTGCTCAATAGACAGGGTACGTACAGTGTCGCACTCCATAAGTGCCATTTTACCCTTTCGGAAGTACTCGGGAGCACCGAGGCGTACACCGATAGCTCTTTCTATTTCGCCCCTGAGCTTCGGTGAGGTTATCTTGTCGCCTGCTTCGTCCTCGCCCGCAAGAATTATATGCTTGTGCCTTGAGCCAAAGGCTCTTATCATTCCGTTTTCAATGCCGCTTTTTGTCAGGGCATCGGTAAGAGCCTCGGTAAGAGAGGAATTTACGCTTCTTTCCTCCTCGTCGCGGCATCTTGCCTCGTTTATCAGCTTTGATATAAGGGCATATTCCTCCGCTGTTGCATCAGCATCCTTCAGCTTAAAGCGGTTTTCCTCCGCCTTTGCCACTCTTTCGTTTATGCTTTCGGCAACCGCCTCGGCCTTTTGGCAAAATTCGGTGTCACCGTTTACGTCCTCGGGGCAGATAGAAAGTCCTCCCGAGAGCTTTTCTACAATAGCATCAAGGTTTGAAAGACAGGGACGTATGTTTTCTATCATACAAAATTTTCGCCCTGTGCAGTTTTTGCAATGCTCCTCAGCGGTTTCAACAACAATAGCTCTGTATTCCTCGGCCGAGGGCTTTGTCTTTGCAGCCGAGTAGCCGCTTATTACTCCCGAGAGGGAGGAGAGAGCTGTTTCTAAAGAGTCAAGGCTCTTTGAATATTTTTTCTGATATGTCAGGGCAACTGTTCCAACCATGTCCTGGGCGGTTTTGTCAGGCTCTTTTGGCGGCTCTTCCTTTTCGGTAGGCTTAACATTGCCGAGGAAGGGTGAAATAAGAACTGCACCGATAATATATTCGGGCATGGTGGAAAGCAGACCCACAAGCCCCGACATATAGTAGCTCCAGGCGGCAACAGCTCCACCGCCGATTATAATTGCATATCCTGTGCCAAGGGAGAAGAATGCCCCTGCCGAAATTCCAAGCAGTGCAAAGGATACCGACTCTATACCCGCAATTCCGAATGATGAAACAAAGCCCACAGCACCTGCCATTACAGCTCCAAAACGCTTTGCCGACAAGAGGGTTACGGCAGAGATAAATATGTATGACACCGAAATACCGAAAAATACAAATTTTTCAAGAGAAAGAGAGGTCAAAAAGAGAAGCACCAGCGCCGATATGTCAAAAAAGATTATGTCAAAGCGCTCTTTGTCGTCTTTTTCCTTAAGGGAGAGCAGATTTTTCTCTGAGGATAATACCGAGCCGAGGTTAATTTTTTCGTCAAAAAGTCCCGAGAGAACAAAGACCGCAAGAGGGGAGAGAAAAATCATACAAAGGCCAAAGAAGAGCGACGAGAGCTGTATTCCCCTTGCAATAACCTCGCATATTGCCGCGGAAAAGCCGCCTATAACCGCAACCGACATACGAAGCAGTATCGGCTCTCCAAAAAAGCTGCTGCTTTCCTTGCTGGATGAAAGAATCACGCGTAAAATAACCACAACACCGTATATGGCGGCATAAACAATGCCTCCGCTACCCAGGGTGAGAGCGCCTAAAATAGCACCGGACATTGCAGATAAAACACTATGAGGAAGAAGAGCAATAAGAGCGATGCCTAGCGGATACGCGCCGAAGAGCAGGTGGCATCTTGAAAAAAGCGCCCCCAGCGTAAAGAAGAAAATGTCAAATAAAAAGGATGACCCATCTCCCATAAGTTTAGAAAAAAAGCCTCTTTCGGACACCTTCCTTGATTTTGTTTTATTATCTTTGAGCTTGTCCATTTTTGTTTGTTCCTTTCTATAAAAGCCTTATCTACATTTTAATACATAAGCCTTAAGAAAAAAGTCGCAAAAGGACTGTCGAAAAGAGGAAATGTAAATCGAAGTATGAAAAAAAGAGCACAAACCTTGTGTTTTAGCCAAGATTTCTGCTCTCTTTGTCAATATTTGCGATAAGTTTTTGGAATAAATTTGCATTTTCTTGCAAAAGCAAAAAAATGAGGATTTTGCGAAAAATTCAACCCCGAGGCGAATTTTTTGCAAATTTTAGCCAACTAAGTTATTGATTATCGCCTTGTGGGGTGCTATACTAAGCTTGATAACAGAAAGGAGCTTGCTTAAATGAACAAGGCTAGTGTTAAAGAAAAACTTCAGAGCGGTAAGGTGTTATACGGCACACACGTTTTTGCGGGAATGCCGATGCTTACCGAGGCTATGTCAGAGTGCGGCTTTGACCTGATATGGATAGATATGGAGCACACAAGCATAAGAGCCGAGCAGCTGGTAAACAATCTTATTGCGGCAAGGGCAGGGGGTACTGTAGCCTGGGTGCGCATACCCTGGAACGACCCCGTTATGGCAAAGCCTGTGCTGGATATGGGTGCTGAGGGAATAATCTTTCCTTACGTCAGAACTGCCGAAGAGGCAAGGCTTGCGGTGGCGTCTTGCTCTTATCCCCCTGAGGGCATACGAGGTTACGGCCCGCAAAGAGCGTTGAAATATGGCGGAATTACTCAAATGGAGTATGTTAAAAATACATATCGCGAGTGTCTGAGGGTTGTTCAGATAGAGCATATAGATGCGGTAAAGAATTTAAGAGAGATTGCATCAGTCCCTGGAATAGACGCCTTTGTTGTAGGTCCAAACGACCTCTCCGGCTCTGTGGGGCTTATCGGAGAGGTAAAGCATCCGAGGCTCTTTGAGTTATATGACGAAATAGGAAGAGTTATGCGTGAGTGCGGTAAGCCCTTTGGCGTGGCGACAGGCTGCGACAAGGAATTTCTTGAGTATTGGCGGTCTATCGGAGCTACCGTATTCTTTGCGGGCGGTGACATAGGATTTATACACGACGGTGCTGTAAGAACGAGAGATCTTCTTCACGAAATTAAATAAAATTTAATATAAAGAAACAAGGAGCGAAAAATGAGCTACAAGGAAATAGTGAGAGACGGATACAAGGTTGTTTTTGAATAGCCGGAGCTGTATGTCGACAACCAAAAAAGAAAAAGAAGCGGTCATATGACATACGCAATGGCTTGCTTTGCTGAGAATACCTTTATTGACTTTAACTCAAACTGCGCAGGTCGCTGGGGAAACGGACACACACCCTTTGGCTGGATAGAATACCGCATTTCAAAGGATGCGGGAAAGACCTATTCTCCGGTTTATGAGCTTGAATGCTCAAAGGAATGCTTTATCGAAGGCTTTTACACCTTTTCGATTGAAAAAGCGGTAGCTACCGATGACGGTACGATAGTAGCAATATGCCATAGAAATACACCGCTTTATTGCGAGCCTTGGATGACACCTATGTGCATTCGCAGCACCGACGGTGGCATGACCTGGTCTGAGCCTTACGAATGCATTCCCTACAAGGGCAGAGTGTACGACGTTGTTTACAAAGACGGCGTAATATATTCAATGATAAACTGTAACGAAAACTTCCTCGGTACAACAGACGAGCATCAATACAGACTTTACGTAAGTCTTGACAACGGTCAGAGCTTTGAGGAGCGATCGATAGTTAAGTACGAAACCACCCGCCGCCACGGATATTGCTCGCTTCTCTTTGATATGGAGGGAGTGCTTCACGCATATGCTTATAACGAGGCAAACGAGCACGAGCTCAGTCACTCTGTAAGCCGAGATAACGGCTTTACATGGGAGATATGTGAGCCCTGCCACGTGACGTATGCGGCAAGAAACCCCCAGACTGCTCTTATAGACGGAGTTTACATACTCCACGCACGTGCCGAAAACCATTCGGGCTTCGTATTCTACACCTCTCTTGACGGCTACACATGTGACGAGGGCACTTATTTCAGCGATATTCACGGCAGTTGCTTCTATTCCAACAACCTGAATCTCAAGGATGAGAAAGGCAACTTCCTTCTTATACAGTATTCTCAGGTTTATGAGGCTTGCAGGGTGAACGTTATGCACGTAAAGCTCCGTATTGAGAAAACCGAGAGCAAATAAAAAAGGCCGCAAACCTTACGGTTTTACGGCCATCATAAGATTCACGCAATGTCTGTGGGGTGTTCCCGACGAGTTGCAATCTATGTCTTTTTCTTCAAATACCAGGAAATTCCAGTCGTGATAATAGGCGAATATCTCACCCGATTTAAAATGGGTTACGTTGATATCCTCATCGGGAGCAATACCAACAGACGGCTTATCCACCATAACCATAAACGCATGAAGTCCTCCGGGATTCGTGCGTTTTTTATATCTTTCAAAAAATTCCTCTCTCATACCCCGGGGAACGTATTGCAAGGACCTTGAGCAGTATACAACGTCATATTGCTCCTTTGGCTCAAACATAAGCATATCTGCGGTAAAGGCATTGACGGAGGTGTTGCAAAATGCCGCAAGCTGCTTTGTTTTGCTTATTCCCTCGTTTACGATATCGTAAGCGGTTACATCATATCCGTTGCGGGAAAAGAATACCGCATCTCTGCCCTCACCGCAGGCTATTTCCAGCAGCTTGAGATGACGGGTAGGCGGATATTTCTCCAAAACGGTATAGCAAAAGGTATTAGGCAAAATTCCCCAATGATAAGAATTGTCCTTATATCGCTCGGAATAAGCGGTACGGCATAATTCGTTTGCTGAGTAGCCTAAGATTATATCGGTTGTGGTGTTAAACATTTCAGCCAGAACAGGAATCACCGAAATGTCGGGGTAGCATATACCCCTCTCCCACTTTGAAACCGTCTGAAAGCTTACACCAAGCTTTTCGGCAAGCTCTCTTTGCGTCATGCCGCACTCACGGCGGAGCTTTAGAAGTTTTTCGCTAACGTTTATCATCGTTGGCTATTAGTTTTTAAGCGAATGAATAGGCGCGGGGATACGTCCGCCTCGGTCAATAAACCTCTGGCAGCTTTCGCCCTTAAGAGGCATTATTGGAGCATAGCCCAGAAGTCCGCCGAATTCCGCAGACTCGCCAACACCCTTTCCGTACACAGGAATAACTCTTACCGCTGTTGTCTTGGTGTTTACAACACCTATGGAGATTTCATCGGCAATAATGCCCGAAATTGTAGATGCGGGAGTGTCGCCCGGGATTGCAATCATATCAAGGCCCACAGAGCATACCGCCGTCATAGCCTCAAGCTTTTCAAGGGTAAGAGTGCCGCACTCTGCCGCCTCAATCATGCCCTTGTCCTCGGATACGGGAATAAATGCGCCGGAAAGACCGCCAACGTGGTTAGATGCCATAACTCCGCCCTTCTTTACTGCATCGTTAAGGAGTGCAAGAGCGGCGGTTGTACCGTGAGTGCCGCAGCGCTCAAGTCCCATATTTTCAAGTATCTCGGCAACCGAGTCGCCTGCCGCAGGGGTAGGAGCGAGAGAAAGGTCAACTATGCCGTAAGGAGTGCCGAGCCTTTTTGCCGCCTCGGCAGCAATAAGCTGACCGACTCTTGTAATCTTAAAGGCTATCTTCTTAACAGTTTCGGCAAGCATAGAGAAGTCACAGTCGCCGGCTTCCTTGATAGCCGCCGCAACAACACCCGGGCCGCTTACACCAACGTTAATAACCGTGTCAGGCTCGCCCATTCCGTGTACGGCACCCGCCATAAAGGGGTTGTCCTCGGGAATGTTTGCAAAAACAACAAGTTTTGCACAACCGATAGAGTCCTTGTCTCTTGTGAGATATGCGGTCTCCTTGATTATCTCGCCCATACGCTTTACAGCGTCCATATTTATACCCGCCTTGGTGGTAGCAACATTTACCGAAGAGCAGATGCGTGTGGTCTCGGTGAGAGCCTCGGGAATTGCCTCAATAAGATTTGATGCCCCCTTGATAGCACCCTTTTGCACATGGGCAGAAAAACCGCCTATAAAGTTTACTCCAAGCTCACATGCAGCCCTCTCAAGCACCTTGGCAAGTCTTACAAATCCGTCGGGCGAAAGACCTGCGCCGATGTAAGAAACGGGAGTTACGGAAATTCTCTTGTTAACAATCGGAATACCGTATGTGCGCTCAAGGTCCTCGCATACCGAAACAAGATTTTTTGCCGACCTTGTAATCTTGTCATAAATCCTTTGTTCAAGTCTTGCTGGGTCGTCGGAGATACAGTCAAAGAGCGAAATACCCATAGTAACGGTTCTTACATCAAGGTGCTCCTTTTGTATCATATTTATAGTTTCTAAAATATCATTAGTATTAAGCATCTTTTTGCCCTCTTAAATTCTGTGCATCGCGTTAAAGATATCCTCGTGCATAACATGGATATCAACACCCTGAGATGCGCCTTCCTTTTTCATCTCGTCGGCAAAATCGGAAAATGGCGTGGTCATTCCGTCAAGCTCAACCAGCATAATCATTGCAAAATATTCCTTCATAACAGTTTGGCTTATATCAATGATGTTAACACCGTGCTTTGCACACTCGGTGCTTGCCATAGCGATAATTCCAACCTTATCCTTACCTGTAACAGTTACAACAGCCTTCATAATAAAAATTCCTTTCGGAGTAATATTTTTTAGTATTTTATCATATATATCAATTATTTGCAAGTCTTTTGTTGAATTTTTGCTTTTTTTATGGTAGAATAAAGAAAAAGACAAAGCGTTGCCGCAAAAGGAGGACTACCGTGGACGGACTAATAATAATAGATAAGGAAGGCGGTCTTACCTCCCAGGCGGTGGTAAGCCGAGTAAAAAGGCTTTTCGGAGCAGCAAAAGCAGGTCACACAGGAACTCTCGACCCTATGGCGACAGGAGTTTTGCCTGTCCTTGTTGGCAGAGGAGTTAAGGCTAGCGAGTTTATGCTCACATCTGATAAGCACTATCTTGCAACGCTTCTTTTGGGAATCACAACCGACACCGAGGACATAACCGGCGAAACACTTACCGAGACGGATAAAATATCTACCGAGGATGAGGTGCTCTCTGCCGTTTCCGCATTTGTCGGCCCCTATATGCAAACGCCTCCTATGTACTCGGCTCTTAAAATGGGTGGAAAAAAGCTCTGCGACCTTGCCCGAGAGGGAATAACCGTTGAGAGGCAGGCGAGAGAGGTGCATATATATTCTATTGAAGCAAAAAAGCTCTCCGAGAGGGAGTATTCCCTTGATGTTCGTTGCTCAAAGGGCACATATATACGCACTCTTTGTGCCGATATAGGAAATCGCCTTGGCGTGGGAGGGGTAATGAAAACTCTGCGTAGGGCAACAGCATCGGGCTTTACCCTCGATGACGCACATACACTCTCCGAGATAGAGAAAATGACTGCCGAAGAAAGAGAAGCCCTCATACTTCCCACCGAGGTTGTTTTTAAAAAATATCCCGAGGTCGTCCTTCCCGAATTCTTTTCAAGACTTGCAAGATGCGGACTTGAAATATATCTGAAAAAAATAAAGCTTGATGCATCTGAGGGAGAAATCTTCCGACTGAAAGACGAGCGCGGCTTTTTTGCCGTTGGTGAGGTACGCCGGTTTGACGAGGGGCTTGCCATAAAGCCCATACGGCAGTTTTAATAAAACGAAATGAGGCTGTTTTATGCTTGATACCTTAAAGAGTATTATAAAAAAGGTTGCCCCCGAAACCGATATCGAAAAGCTTACCCCCAAAACCCGCCTTGTAGAGGATTTGGGATTTGACTCTCTTTCTATGATGCTTATGTCAATGGAGATAGAGGAGGCATTCGGCTTTCGCTTTGAGGAAACGGTAAGATTTGAAACCGTAGGTCAGGTCATTGCCTATCTTGAGAGTCTGGGAGATAAATAAGTTATGATAAAAGGACTACAAAAATTAACGCTTTTAGACTTCCCGGGTGTCATAGCCGCCACAGTATTCCTCGGCGGCTGCAATCTTCGTTGCCCATTTTGCCATAATGCCTCACTTGTCTTGCCCGAGAAGTATGGCGAAACAATTTTAGACAATGACTTCTTTGCATTTCTGGATTCAAGACGGGATAGACTCCAGGGAGTCTGTGTCAGCGGCGGTGAGCCAACGCTTTATCCGAAGATTGAAGAATTCATCGGAGAAATAAAGAAAAGAGGCTTTCTTGTAAAGCTGGATACAAACGGTACTCGCCCCGAGGTGCTAAAGGGGCTTCTTGAAAAATGTCTTGTGGACTATGTGGCAATGGATATAAAAAATTCGCCCCTCCGTTACGGTGAAACCGTTGGAATAAAGGACTTCGACCCTACCCCAATAGCTGAAAGCGCCTCTGTTTTGATGAACGGCAAAACCAACTTCGAGTTCCGCACAACGGTTGTAAAAGAGCTTCATACCCCGAGGGATATCGAGCAGATAGGCATCTGGCTTTCGGGTGAAGAAAAGTTCTTTCTCCAAACCTTCGTCGACTCGGGCAACCTTATCGGCACAGGCTACTCGGGCTATACCGCCCCCGAAATGGACGAGCTTACAAAGCTCCTGCAAAAATACATACCCAAAGCGCAAAAAAGAGGCTAAAAATGCCTCTTTTTTCTATATTTCACAACCAAAGCAGCAATTGTTGTTCTCGATGAATAAAACGACAATTTGCATTTAGGGCAGAGGTGTCTATTATCTTATTTGAGGGGAGTTTTTTAGGGTCGACCCAGGGTTTTTCATTTATTTCGGGGCAGAAATGTATTCTTTGTCTCTATTGCACAAATTTTGTCGTTTGCGTCTAGATATTGTACCAAAAAAATGAAAAAACTCAATATTTTGTGTTTTTGATGTTGACAAACACCAATATTTGTGCTATGCTATAAGGGCGACAAATTTGAATTAACAAAAACATCTTAAGAAAGGAAAATAAAATGTATACAGTCATTAAAAGAGATGGCAAAATCGTTGATTTTGACATCAAGAAGATTTCCGAAGCGATCACAATGGCCTTTGATGCTCAGGAAAGAAACTACAACCCGGATATTATAGATTTCCTTGCTCTTAAAGTTACTGCAAACTTCGAGCCTAAGATCAAAGATCAGCACATAACCGTTGAGGATATCCAGGACTCTGTTGAGTCTGTTCTTGTTCAGGCAGGCTACGATGATGTTGCTAAGGCCTACATCCTTTACCGCCGTCAGAGAGAAAAGCTCCGTAATGTTAAATCCACAGTTCTTGACTATAAGTCTATCGTTGACAGCTACGTTAAGGTTACAGACTGGCGTGTTAAGGAGAACTCCACCGTTACATATTCTGTCGGAGGTCTTATTCTTAACAACTCTGGTGCAATAACCGCAAACTACTGGCTCAGCGAGGTTTATGACGACGAGATTGCCAACGCGCACAGAAATGCGGATATTCACATCCATGACCTATCAATGCTTACAGGATATTGCGCCGGCTGGTCCTTAAAGCAGCTTATTCAGGAGGGTCTTGGCGGTGTAACAGGTAAGATTACCTCCGCTCCCGCATCTCACCTCTCAACCCTCTGCAACCAGATGGTAAACTTCCTTGGCATAATGCAGAACGAGTGGGCAGGCGCACAGGCGTTCTCTTCCTTTGATACATATCTTGCTCCCTTTGTTAAGGTAGACAACCTTTCCTACGATCAGGTAAAGAAGTGCATTGAGTCCTTTATCTACGGTGTAAACACACCCTCCCGTTGGGGTACTCAGGCTCCCTTCTCCAACATAACCCTTGACTGGACCGTTCCTAACGACTTGGCAGAGCTTAACTGCATAGTTGGCGGCAAGGAAATGGACTTTAAGTACAAGGATTGTAAAAAAGAAATGGATATGGTCAACCGCGCGTTCATCGAGACAATGATCGAGGGTGACGCAAACGGCAGAGGCTTCCAGTATCCTATCCCCACATATTCTATCACCCGTGACTTTGACTGGTCGGAGACCGAGAACAACAAGCTTCTCTTCGAGATGACCGCAAAGTACGGTACTCCCTATTTCTCTAACTATATCAACTCGGATATGGAGCCATCAGACGTTCGTTCTATGTGCTGCCGTCTCCGTCTTGACCTTCGTGAGCTTCGTAAAAAGTCGGGCGGCTTCTTTGGAAGCGGTGAGTCCACAGGCTCTGTTGGTGTTGTAACCATCAACATGCCCAGAATTGCATACCTTGCATCCGATGTTGACGATTTCTACAAGAGACTTGACCGCATGATGGACATCTCAGCAAGATCTCTTCACATTAAGAGAACTGTTATTACAAAGCTCCTTGACGAAGGACTTTATCCTTACACCAAGCGTTACCTCGGCACCTTTGCCAACCACTTCTCCACAATAGGCCTTATCGGTATGAACGAGGTTGGTCTTAATGCTAAGTGGCTGAGAAAGGATATCACAAATGCTGAGACTCTCGAGTTTACAAAAGAGGTTCCTAACCACATGAGAGTGCGCCTCTCCGACTATCAGGAGCAGTACGGCGACCTCTACAACCTTGAGGCAACTCCCGCAGAGTCTACAACCTACCGTCTTGCAAAGCATGACCTTCGCCGTTATCCCGAGATCATCACCGCTTCCGACAAGACAAAGAATGAGACTCCCTACTACACCAACTCTTCACATCTTCCTGTTGGTTGCACCGACGACATCTTCGAGGCTCTTGATATGCAGGACGAGCTACACACCCTCTACACCTCGGGTACAGTATTCCACGCCTACCTTGGCGAGAAGCTTCCCTCTTGGAAGAGCGCGGCTCACCTTGTAAGAACAATTGCCGAGAATTACAGACTCCCCTACTACTCACTCTCTCCCACATACACAGTATGTAAGAACCATGGCTATATTGCAGGCGAGGTTTATGAGTGTCCTCACTGCGGTGAAAAGACCGAGGTTTACAGCCGTATCACAGGCTACTACCGCCCCGTTCAGAACTGGAACGACGGTAAGACCCAGGAGTATAAGCACAGAAGAGTTTATGCGGAAGCAAAGCTTACAGGCAAGGGACCCATCCTTGGAGATATGCCCTTTGCCATTAACGAGGCTCACGCACAGGCAGTAGCAGAGGTTGAGGCGATAGAGTCGGGCAAGAAGTTCATTCTCTTCACAACAGCAACCTGTCCCAAGTGCCGTATGGCAAAAATGTTCCTCGACAATGCGGGTATTGAGTACGATACCGTAGTAGCATCCGAGGAGACCGCAGACCTTGTTAACCTTTACGGCATCAAGGAAGCCCCCACTCTCGTAGTTGTTTCGGGAGATAAGGCAGAGCGTATCTCTAACCCTTCTAACATCAAAGCATTCTGTGAACAACTGGTAAAGGCTTAAATTTTTTGGTTATATTTGGCGACCGCTCCGCTTGCCGTAGGTTTCTACGGCTGGCGCGAATCATTCACCAAATCTATCTCAAAAATTTCGCGCCTTGCAAAGGCACAAAAGACAGCTTTCAAAAATTTCCGCTGTGTGTACCTGCATACGCATAGCATAAAAGGGCAATTCGCTTGCGGATTGCCCTAAACTTTAGTAAGAATCAAATTGACTGAAAGGAAATTTGACAATGTACGATATAATTGTTGTAGGCGCAGGCCCTGCGGGACTTACCGCCGCACTTTATGCAACACGTGCCGAAAAAAGCGTTCTCGTAATCGAAAAGGACACATTCGGCGGTCAGATAACCCACTCCCCGAGAGTGGAGAACTACCCCGGCTTCCTTGCTATGAGCGGAAACGAGTTTGCAGACAAGCTTATTGAGCAGGTTATGGCTCAGGGAGCTGAAATCGAGCTTGACAAGGTTACCGGCATTTCGGGCGAAGCAGGAAATTACACCGTTCACTGCGAGGGTAAGGACTATCAAGCAAAGGCGGTTATAATTGCCGCAGGCTCTCACCACCGCAAACTTGGTCTGACTCGTGAAAATGATTTTGTAGGCGAGGGAATTTCCTATTGTGCAGTGTGTGACGGCGCATTCTACAAGGGTAAAATTGTTGCCGTTATAGGCGGAGGAAACTCGGCGCTCCAGGATGCGGTTCTTCTCTCCGAGAGCTGTGAATTTGTATACGTTGTTCAGAACCTCGACTTCTTAACAGGTGAAAGCAGCCTTGCAAAAATCCTTGAGGGACGAGAGAATGTAGGAATTGTTTATTCCTCGGTTGTTAAGGAAATAGTAGCAGATGACAAATTCTCAGGTATTGTTATCGAGAACTCCAAAACAGGAATAAAAACAACCCTCGATTGTGACGGAATGTTCGTTGCTATCGGTCAGGTGCCCGAAAACGAGCCGTTTAAAGATGTTCTTTCACTTAATGACTACGGCTACATTGTAGCAGGCGAAAACTGCCTTCCCGAGGGTGCATCTGCAGGAATTTTTGTAGCAGGCGACTGCCGCACAAAGGCAATTCGTCAGGTAACAACCGCAACTGCC
Source organism: Eubacteriales bacterium (assembly GCA_045658565.1). Taxonomy (GTDB): domain Bacteria; phylum Bacillota; class Clostridia; order Oscillospirales; family CAG-272; genus UBA1740. Next base: position 10,132 of record JAZOVF010000003.1, on the reverse strand, counting down.
GACGGTGCTGTTGCAGCTCTTTCCGCTTGCAGATTTATTGATTCCCTTTAATATGATTTAACGCAAACAAAACACCGATTTTGACTACTTTAATTAGCAAAAATCGGTGTTTCTATAATCTCTATATTTAAAATTGTTCTGAAATAAGAGCAACTTGACTATTTGAAAATCAAATAAACAATGGAGTAGAAAGATATCTACTTCCTGCATCGGGGAGCAAGGCAACAATGGTTTTGCCCTTGTTTTCGGGCAGCTTTGCAAGCTTTATTGCCGAGGCGAGAGCCGCGCCCGATGAAATTCCAACAAGCACACCCTCTCCGGAGGCAAAGATCCTTGCTGCCTCGTAGGACTCTTCTGTTGTGGCTACCATAACCTTGTCATACACATCTCTGTCAACTAGGTCCGGTATAAAGTTTGCGCCAATCCCTTGAATTCCGTGAGGACCTGCCTCACCGCCCGAGAGCAAGGGAGAGTCTGCAGGCTCGACCGCAACAACCCGAACAGAGGGCTTCTTTTCTTTAAGATATCTGCCAACACCCGTGATAGTTCCGCCTGTTCCCACTCCTGCAACGAAAATATCAACCTCGCCGTCGGTGTCCTCGTAAATTTCCGGACCTGTTGTTTCATAATGGGCTTTTGCATTTGCGGGATTTGAGAACTGGTCGGGGATAAAGCTGTTGGGAATGGTTTCTGCCAGCTCGTTTGCCTTGTCAATAGCCCCCTTCATTCCGAGAGCACCGGGTGTCTGCATAAGAACTGCTCCGTAGGCGCGCATAAGCATTTTGCGTTCTTCAGACATAGAATCGGGCATAACTATAATAACCTTATAGCCTCTGGCAGAGCCAATGGCCGCAAGACCTATGCCTGTATTACCGCTTGTTGGCTCAATAATTGTGCTGCCCGGCTTAAGCTTTCCTGCTTTTTCTGCCTCTTCTATCATATACAGGGCCGCCCTGTCCTTTGCCGAGCCCGTGGGATTAAAGCACTCAAGTTTTACTAACAGTCTGGCAGAGAGGTTTTCAGCTCTCTCTATATTTTTCACCTCAAGAAGAGGTGTTTTTCCTACAAGTTTGTTAATGGAATTATTGATATTTCCCATATTCAAATCCTTTCAAAGCTATACTTTAAGTATACTACCATTTTGCCGGATTGTCAATAATTAAGAGTGTTTTCCTTGACTTTTATCAGCTCTTGATATATAATATAACGGCTTGACTTAAGAAATGGAGTTAAAGTGATGAACGAAACAAAGAAAAGTATATTTGAAAACCCGATAATTATAGCCCTTGGCGCACTTCTTTGCTGCGCTCTTTGGGGTAGTGCAACTCCTGCAATAAAAATCGGAAAGGCTCTTTTAATAGAGGATAACGTAGAATCAACGATACTTTTTGCGGGCATTCGCTTTTTTGCCGCAGGAATTATTACTGTGTTGATTTACAGCATCGCAAGACGCAAATTTCTTTACCCGAAGCTTGAAAATATGCCTCGGGTGATGACTGTCAGCGCATTCCAAACCGTTATTCAGTACATATTCTTCTATGTCGGTCTTTCCTTGACTACCGGTGTTAAGGGTACTGTGCTTAGCGGCTCGTCTGCATTCTTTATCGTAATTTTAGCCGCCCTTGTGTTCAAAACAGAAAATCTTACGGTAAAAAAGGTGCTTGCCTGCCTTGTAGGATTTGCGGGTATGCTTTTGGTTAATCTTAACGGTCTTGATTTTAATATGGGCTTTGGTGAGCTGTTTGTAATTATCTCAACTGTGTCCTATGCCTTTTCATCAATGTTCATGAAGAAATTTTCTAAATATGAGGACCCTGTTGTAATAAGCGGTTATCAGTTTATCATAGGCGGTGGATTTATGATAATCGTAGGACTTCTCTTTGGCGGAAAAATCAGCTTTTCCGACACCACCGGTGTGATGATCCTTGTTTATCTTTCCTTCCTTTCAGCCATTGCATACGCTGTCTGGGGAGTTCTTCTTAAGTATAACCCCGCATCAAAGGTTTCTATCTACAATTTCACAACCCCTGTGTTCGGCTCTATTCTTTCCTATATTTTCTTGGTGGGAGAAAGAGCAAATATCAATCCTGTAAATCTTGTTATCTCTCTTGTTATAGTTTCTGCAGGTATACTTCTTCTTAATATAAATCTGAAGAAAAAAGAAATTACAGAACCTGTGGAAAATGCAGATGCCACCAAATAAGGACAATAAAACATTACAAAAAGCAACGAAAGGGTTAATTTTCGTTGCTTTTTTTATCAAAAAATATAGCATATTGTGGAAAGAATTTCTCCCTAGCTATCGACTTTTTTGCTTTTAACTGCCGTAATACCGCTCTTCATAATCATAAAGCGCAGGGTGGGGGATGTGAGAATTTTCATTTTAGGGATTTTTGTCCACATTTTTAATCTCAATTTACGGGTCTTTGCCTTATAGTGTGCGAGGGCTTTTTTTGCGGTCTTGGATTTTGCCAGAGACTCTGCCAAAAGATGCCCCGAGAGAAGCGCTGAGCTGATACCCTCAAAGGAGCTTGAGCTTATAAGTCCTGCCGCCTCGCCGATGAGATACGCACCGCCTTCACCTACAAAAAAGTCGCTTGATCTTCTTGGGCTGCAAACAAGGCAGGCTTCTTTTTTCACAGCCTCGCCAAATTTTGTGTTAAGGCGGTTTTCAAGCCTGTATTTCTGAAGCTCAAATTCTCTTTTGCACCCGCGTGTGCCAAAAGCACCGCCGAAGATGTAATATCCTCCTTTGCGTATTGTCCAGGAGCAGCTTTCGCTTGTTCCTTTGTCATAAATACAGGAATAATCGGGGAGGGAAGAGTCTGTATCCCTATACCACTCCTGAATTGCCGTAAATTTATATATTTTCTTCTCGGGGAAAAGGCTTTTCCTTACAACAGAAGATGCTCCGTCAGCACCCACAACCGTCTTTGAATACAGATTAAAGGTCTCTTTTCCGCTTTTTACAGTCAGACAAAAGCCGCCTCTTTTGCTACGAGATACCTTAAGACACCTGCCCGAAAAGATGTCTGCACATTTTGGCACAAGTGACAAAAGATATTTGTCGAAAGCCTGCCTGTCGATATTAAGATAGTCCCTCCTGTAGCTTCTTTTTATACCCGTCTCAAGGTCAAATGTTTCAACCATGGCAGACTGAGGTTCAACAAGAATTTCATCGGGAATAGAAATTTTAAGGGCGGAGAGCGTCTTTTTTGCATCAGGGGAGAGAAGCCCGCCGCAAACCTTGCCGCTTGCTGCTATACCGTCTATTATAACCGTTTTAAGCTCGGGGCGGCGCTCAAGCAGCTCCTTAGCAAGTACAGAGCCTGCAGGCCCTGCGCCAACAATCGCAATATCGTACATATTTTTCCTCGTCAAAGCCCAAAGGCATATAATTTTATCTAAGTATACTATATTCGGCTTGATTTGTCAACATCGGGGCTGTGAAAAAAGGCTGCCCAAGGCAGCCTTTATCAGTAAATTATAAGTCAAAAGGCTTCGCTTTCACTCTCCCATAAGTCTTTCAAAACAGTCGTAGCCCTCATTTGACTCAAAGCGAATGCCCAGAATTTTTATATACCTGTTGTAGTCGTAATCGTAGGTGGAGAGGGGTCTTGCATAGGCATTATCGGTCTGGGCGGCAACAAGAGGGTCCTCTCCGTCAAACCCAACCACGAGGAGGGTGTGGTAATATCCTTCCTCATTTCTTGCCAGCTGAATAACATCGCCTATTTCAAGCTCGTCTGCCGTAATAACTCTGCCAAAGGGTCCAACATCGGCATTTGTGGTTATAAAGTTATAAAAAAACTCAACCCCTGACCATGATGGCGAGCGATCATCAAGCGAGATGTAATACCAGCCAAATGTGGGCTTGTAATTCATAACGCAGCCGCCTGCATAAATGCATTGGGAAACAAAATTCGTGCAGTTTCCGCCAATTCCCGCAAAGTTTGCAAAGTTCGGGTTTTGCGAAAAGGCGAACTTTCTTGCATATGCCACAGCGTTTTCTCGTATATAAGGTTTTGTTGCTAACATTTTTTGTCCTCTCTTGGCTATACATTTTTCACAGTATTATTTTACGCAAAAAACTATGATTTTGTGAAAAAAATATCTTGAAATTTGGTGCTTATGCGTGTATAATAATATTGTTAATAAACTTACAAAATTCGGAGGAATTCTTATGGACTCGAATAAAAGACCCGATACAATGGAGCGTATTACCACTAAAGCGTTGGCAGATGCCTTTATTGCAGAGCAGATTAAGGCTGTCAGAGAGGCGGTTGGTGACAAAAAAGTGCTTCTTGCACTTTCCGGCGGTGTTGACTCGTCGGTTGTTGCGGCTCTTCTCGCAAAAGCTATCGGCAAGCAGCTTACCTGTGTGCACGTAAATCACGGACTTATGCGTAAGGGTGAGTCGGAGCAGGTGGTTGAAATTTTCGGCAAAGAGCTTGATGTAAATCTCGTTTATGTTGACGCCACCGACAGATTCTTAAATCTCTTAGCAGGTGTTAGCGACCCCGAAAGCAAGAGAAAAATTATCGGCAAGGAGTTCATCGAGGTATTCGCAGACGAGGCAAGAAAGCTTGAGGGCGTTGAATTCCTCGCACAGGGTACAATCTACCCCGATATTCTTGAATCTATAAAGCAGGCAGAGGGCAAAAAGGCAGTTAAGTCCCACCACAATGTTGGCGGACTTCCCGAGGACCTCAAATTTGAGCTTGTTGAGCCTCTTAAGCTTCTCTTTAAAGATGAGGTAAGAGTTGTAGGCGAGGCGCTCGGTCTCCCTCACGCAATGGTTTACCGTCAGCCCTTCCCCGGCCCCGGCCTTGGTGTTAGATGCCTTGGCGCTATTACACGTGACAGACTTGCAGCTCTCAGAGAGGCTGATGCTATCCTCAGAGACGAGTTTGACAAGTGCGGCCTTGCAGAAAAGACCTGGCAGTACTTTATCGCAATTCCCGACATAAAGAGCGTTGGTGTAAAGGATGACTCCAGATACGAGGGTTGGCCCGCAATAATCCGTGCCGTAAATACCAAGGACGCAATGACCGCCACCATCGAGGAAATCCCCTATGCAGTGCTTCATAAAATAGTTGCACGCATCACCGCAGAGGTTGACGGCATAAACAGAGTCCTTTATGACCTTACACCCAAGCCCACGGGAACGATTGAGTGGGAATAATTGAATAAGGTTTTTAAGTGGCTTGGAAGCCTTATTCCAAGCCACTTTTTGCATATTTTGCAATTTTGCGTGACAACACTTTGACAACAGTTTGATTTTTTGGGTTGCAACACTTTTATAAACCGTTGCCAAAATATCTTGAAAGATTAACTATTTTGTGATATAATAATTTAAGTATGCTTCGCAAAAATCGCACTCTGTCGGCACAGCGACGGCATATAATCTGGCTTGGATGGGAGATATGATTATGAAAAAACACATTACACTTGATGATTTAAAAGCAGAAGCGAGGGCTTTTTGTGACGAGCAATCCAAATTGAACCATGTTGAGCTTATAGGTGTAACTGACGGCAAAGCTGTTGGTACATATGTTGAACACCGTTTTCAAAACTACCTAAATGCCAAGTATGAAATCGGAATAGGTAGTTCTGCGAGAGGTATTGACTTGCCAGACGATGAAATAATGACAGATATTAAAGTTACTTCTATTACTCAACCGCAATCTTCTTGCCCTTTCAAAAATGCAAGGCAGAAGATTTATGGTTTAGGATATAACTTGCTTGTATTTGTATATGAAAAGCACGACACTCACAATACGTGTACATTAAGTTTTAAGTATTGCACTTTTATAAACAATTCCAGAACCGCCGACTATACCATTACAAAGCGGTTAAGAGAAATGATTGATGACGGAGCAAACAAAGAGGATATTATTGGCTTTTTAATTGACAAAAATGTGCCTGGTGATGACATTGTTTATAATGATTTGGCAGATGAAATTTTGGCAACAAAACCCGAACAAGGATATTTGACAATTAGCAATGCTCTACAATGGAGATTGCAATATGGACGAGTAATTGCCCTTAACAATAGTGTGGATGGGGTGTTGAATTATGAGTGGTGATTCAAATTTTAAAAAGGAATTTGGCGATTACCAAACACCACTTGATTTTGCTTACAAAGTATGTAATATTTTGAAAAGCAAAGGTATTTCACCTGAGATGGTTTTTGAGCCAACTTGCGGTGTGGGAAATTTTCTCAGGGCAGGGTTGGATACTTTTAAAACTATTCATACTGCATTTGCCATTGATGTAAATCAAGAATATTGTGATCTGTGCAAATCCAAGTTTCCAGATGACAATGTCGAGGTGTTTTGTGATAACTATTTTTCATTTGATGTATCTGGTTTTGTAGACAGTACTCGCGAAATGCTGGTTATAGGAAATCCGCCATGGGCTACAAATTCTGAATCAAATTATAATTTGCCCAAAAAGGTGAACTTCAAAAAGCTGTCAGGAACTGATGCTATTACAGGTTCAAGCAATTTTGATATTTGTGAATATATAATTCTTAAACTGATTGAAGAATTTAAAGGCACTAATACGACTATTGCTATGCTTTGCAAAACATCTGTTGCACGAAATGTTTATGTAGAAGTATGCAAGAACCAATATTCCGCAGACTATGTAGAAATGGTAAATTTCAACGCAAATAAGATTTTTGGGATAAGTGCTTCCGCTTGTTTGCTAATATTAAAATTAACCCAAGAAGATAAAACGTGCGGGAATTGTTTAGTTAGCGATATTGATCATGATGATATTTCGGGTTATATTAAATGTGAAAATGGTGTTCTCACCTCTCTTAACGATGAAGTGTGCGACTTTAGCGGTATATGTCAATATGAATGGAGGCAAGGTGTAAAACACGATTGTTCTCCTATTATGGAATTGAAATTGGTCGCTCCAAACACATACGAAAACAAACGTAAAGAAGTTGTTGAATTAGAAGATAACTACATATTTCCTTTGATGAAAAGCAGTAGCTTCAAAAAGGCTATTGTTTATAATGGTTTTAGCAAATATGTAATTGTTACTCAAAAGAAACCTCGGGAAGAAACATCATCTATTGCTGGAATTGCTCCAAAAACATGGGGATATTTAGTCCAAAACAAAGAACTTTTTGGCAATAGAAAAAGTAGTATTTATAATGGAGCACCGAGTTTTAGCATGTTTGGAGTAGGAGAGTATTCATATTCTAAATATAAGGTGGGTATATCGGGATTTTATAAAAAGCCCCTTTTCTCCTTACTGTACAATAAAACCAATCTCGACAAGTCCATAATGCTTGATGACACTTCGTATTTTCTTTCTTTTGATGATTACGAAACAGCGTATGTCTGTATGCTACTGCTAAATAGCGATAAGGTACAAGAATTTTTGTATAGCATTTCTTTCAAAGACGCTAAACGACCTTATACAAAGAAAGTGCTACAAAGATTGGATCTAAAAAAGTGCATACAAATTGTAACTTTTGATGAATTAAAAGATACTGAAGCAAAGTTAACACTTGATGAGTATATAACCGCTACGATATATGAAGCTACAAAAAACAAAATTTTGAAAGAAGAGGAAGAATGATAACTTCTTTTTCAAAACTATCTTCGTAAAAGTTCCCATTCTTCCTTGTAGCGTGAAAACACCTTTGACAACAGTTTGGCGGTTGAATGGGCAGAATAGAGAGAATGCAGGCAAAAAACTGATAAAAAATGCACGAAAATTCACTCTAAATAGAACAGAACACATATGTACTTTCGAGTGGGAATAATAAACGTTATCATAGAAAATACAAATTATCGCAAAAAAAGGTAAATTCGTTTATCGTTTGAGCGTTTTTGCACTACAATAAAAATAAAAGACCTTGTTTCATTGAAAAGATGAATTGAGGTCTTTTTATCGTTAACACAAAAAAGCCCCGAAGTCCTTGAAAACATCAGGGCTTTTGGGGCTTGTTTTTCGATATTTGACTATATTAGTTTACAAAACCAATCTTTCTTCTGACTTTTGACATGGTTTTGCGTGCATAGTAAGAGGCTTCATCTGCGCCGTTTTTCATAACAGACTCAAGGTGAGCCTTGTCTGCCATAAGGCGGGCGAATTCTTCTCTTACAGGAGCAAGTCCGTCAGCGCACGCCTCACCGACAGCCATTTTGAAATCGCCGTAGCCACGTCCGCCAAACTCGCGCTCGATTTCCTCAAAGCTCTTGCCTGTGAATGCGTGATAAATTGTCATAAGATTGGAGACACCGGGCTTATCCTCAGAAAATCTTACAGAAGCCTCGGAATCTGTAACCGCTTTTTTGAACTTACGCATAATGTCATCCTTAGAGTCAAGGATTCGCACAACGGCATTATCGTTGGGGTCTGACTTTGACATTTTTGCGGTAGGCTCCTGCAGCGACATGATTTTCATTGTATCGGTCGGTATATATCCTTCGGGCACTGTAAAGGTGTCACCGTAAACCTGATTGAATCTTTCGGCAATATCACGGGATAGCTCCAGGTGCTGCTTCTGGTCTATTCCAACCGGTACAATATCCGTCTGGTAAAGAAGAATATCTGCAGCCATAAGAGTTGGGTAGGTAAAGAGACCGGCATTGATGTTTTCGGCATGCTTCTGGCTCTTGTCCTTAAACTGAGTCATTCGGGACAGCTCACCGAACATGGTATAGCAGTTGAGCATCCAGCCAAGCTCTGCGTGTGCAGGTACGTGCGACTGTACAAACAGGGTATTCTTTTTCTCATCAAGACCGCAAGCCATATAAAGTGCAAGAGTTTCGTAGGTTCTGCGTCTAAGCTCCGCAGGAACTTGTCTTACGGTTATTGCATGGAGATCAACAACGCAATAAAATGTTTTGTAATCCTCGGAGAAGCGAGAAAAATTCTTAATTGCTCCAAGGTAATTGCCTATTGTAAGATTTCCTGAGGGCTGAACACCCGAGAAAACGATTTTTTTATCAGATAACATAAACAAAAGTCCTTTCGGTCGATTTGGACCAGATGAAAATCATATGTAAAATTATACACTTATTTTTCTGCTTTGTCAACACATAGTTTGCCATTTTTGGCCATTTTTGATGAATGAGGCTTGTATTTTGGACAAAAAACCGCAGAGATGTGTTTTTTTCATTTAAGAAATCCGAATTTTTAAAAAATTTATAGTATAATAAATAATAATATAAAATTGTTCATAATTTATTTATAATTATATGTTATAATCATTAGGTATAATTTTTGATTTTATGTCGCGAAGCTGCGGCAGAACGGAGTACAACATATGATAAAAGCTGAAAACCTTGTGAAAAGGTACGGTTCTAATTATGCGCTTAACGATGTGAGCTTTGAAATCGGTGAGGGCGAAATAGTAGGTCTTCTCGGTCCTAACGGAGCGGGTAAGAGTACTGCGATGAATATATTGACAGGCTATCTTTCTGCAACCTCGGGAGCGGTTAGCATTAACGGTGTTGACATTCTCGAGCATCCGATAGATGCTAAAAAATATATTGGATTTTTGCCTGAGCAGCCTCCTGTTTATCCCGAGATGACAGTAATCGAGTACCTTAACTTTGTATATGAGCTTAAGGGGTGCGACCTTGACAGAGAGGCGCATATTAACGAAATACTTTCTGTGGCCAAGCTTCTTGATGTTAAAAAGAGACTTATCAAGAATTTGTCTAAGGGATATCGCCAGCGTGTCGGAATTGCTCAGGCGCTTGTAGGAGACCCTAAAATAATAATATTCGACGAGCCTACCGTAGGTCTTGACCCGAAGCAGATAATCGAGGTGCGTAACCTTATCCGTACTCTCGGCCGTGAGCATACCGTTATTCTCTCAACCCATATCCTTTCCGAGGTACAGTCTGTTGCAGACAGAATTATCATCATAAATGACGGAAAGATACTTGCTGATGAGAAGACCGAGAGCATCAACCGCACCATCAACGAAAAGAGCCGTTATCTTGTAAAGATCTGCGGCCCTCAGAAGGAGGTACTTGCTGCCCTTCGCGAGATCGAGGGAATTACCCACGCAGAGGTATCCAGCGAAAGAGAAAAGGACAGCTATACCTATCATGTTGAGAGCGAAACCGGCTTTGATATGAGAAAGAATCTT
>JAZOVF010000002.1:0-15996 GCA_045658565.1 Eubacteriales bacterium | reverse complement strand
AATGGTAGAATTCCAGCCTTCCAAGCTGGTCGCGTGGGTTCGATTCCCATCACTCGCTCCAATATGCGCCCTTAGCTCAGTGGATAGAGTGCCCGGCTACGAACCGGTAGGTCGAAGGTTCGAATCCTCCAGGGCGCGCCACAGAAAAAACACCCCAGATTTTGGGGTGTTTTTTCTGTCCTGTGGCACGTCCTGTTTAGATTCGAGCCTTGCGCTTCAAGCGCTGAAGGTTAGCATACCGCTTTGCAGTATCTGCGTAGCATAGCGGAGCATACCCTCCGGGGCGCGCCCTTCCACAACAGAGAAGGCTAATAGGACGGCATCTTTAGTTATCTCCGAAATTGATGTTAAAGCCTTTTCCGTCACCGTCATTTATATGAATATAGGGAGATATAGCCTGCGCGGTATGTATAATAGGCATAGACTGGATATACACCTTACCCGGACCAGTAACCCTTGTGTGGAAGAGTCCCTCGCCGCCGAGGAAGATATTCTTTGCACCCTCAACCATCTGTATATCCATAGTACACCCCTCGGTCATTGCTGCAAGATAGCCGGTATCAATTATAATGCTCTCACCGATTCCAAGCTCATATTCCTTGCAGTATCCGTCAATCTCCAAGAATACAAGTCCGTCTCCCGTGAGTCTTTGCATTATAAAGCCCTCACCGCCAAAGAAGCCTCGACTGAGCTTCTTTTGGAAGTAGACAGACAAATCAATTCCCTTCTCCATTGCGAGAAAGCCTTTTTTCTGCACGATTATTCCGTTACCCGGGGTTACGTGGTAAGGAATTATTGAGCCGGGAAAGCTTGAAGCAAAGGCAATTGTTCCGGTCTCCATCATTGCGGTGTATTCATTGATAAAGAGCGACTCTCCAGAAAACATACGGCCAAAAAACTTCTTAATTCCGCCGCCTGTATTGGTTGACATTTTCATATTCGGACTCATCCAGCTCATAGCTCCGCTCTCGGTAACAAGAGTTTCACCCGGCTTTGGATAACAAATCACAACAGGCAAATTTCCGCCCTCAATTACATATTCTATCATAAAGACCTCCTTGTCGATTTTATGAATATTATAGCATAAAGTCGCTCGAAAAACAACAGTATATAAGGATAATCTTGAATTTTATCAATAGTTATGCTAAAATAATTATAAGGAGGGGTAAGATGAAACACGAAGAAAAGAAAAAAATATGTAACAATGCATCACTTGCGGTACTTTTTATACACGGCATTGTCGGAAGTCCTAACCATTTTAACAAATTCATTGAGGCTATACCCGATGATGTTTCATTCCATGCTATATTGCTTTCGGGACACGGCGGAAGTGTTAATGATTTTGGTAAAGCTAAAATGGAGATATGGCGAAAACAGGCAGATGAAGCCACAAAAGCTCTGCTTAAAACTCACGACAAAGTAATCATTGTCGGTCACTCTATGGGTACGCTTTTTGCTATACAGCAGTCTATTAAAAATTCCGATAAAATTCCTGCACTCTTCCTTATTGACACTCCGCAAAAGGTCTATGTTCACCCCATAATGTTAAAATACGCATTTTATTTTTTAAGAGGCAAAGTACCTAAAAGCGATAAGATCGCACAGGCTGCCCTTAAATCCATCTCGGTAGACAAGGATTTAAAAATTTGGCGGTTTCTTGGCTGGATACCGAGATTTTTAGAGCTGTTTTCAGAAATAAAAAAAACACGGCAGTTCCTGCCCGAGATTAAAGCAAAAACCCTGGTCTTTCAGTCGGCAAAGGACGAGCTTGTAAGAAGATCCTCGATCAATCTTCTATTACCGCATAAGGCGATAAAGTCAACAATGCTACAAGAATCCACGCATTTCTACTATGCTGACAAAGATATGGATATTATGGTGTCCGAATTTCTTGCATTAGTCTCTGAATACAAATAACAAAAAAACGACTTTACCGAGGATATTCCAAGGCAGAGCCGTTTTTTTGTGTTATGGGCTAAGTGTTTTTTAATTTAGCTTTTATTTAACAACTATATTGATAATCTTTCCGGGAACGACAATCTCTTTTACGATAGTCTTTCCGTCGATAGCTGCGGCAATCTTTTCGTCAGCCTTAACTGTTGCGAGAACAGAGTCCTTATCGGCATCCTTTGCGATAGTAACAACAGAGCGAACCTTGCCGTTTACCTGAATGGGCATCTCGATAGTATCATCTACGCACTTTGCCTCGTCATACCGGGGCCAAGGCTCGTAAGCAAGAGACTCACTGTGACCGAGTATCTGCCAAATTTCCTCACCAACGTGGGGAGTGATACAGGACATCATTTTAATGAAGCCCTCGGCATAAGTCTTAGGACAGCTGCCGTTCTTGTAAACCTCGTTGATGAACACCATCATCTGGGCGATAGCGGTGTTAAAGCCGAGAGTCTCGAAATCGGAGGAAACCTTCTTTACAGTCTGGTGATAGAGCTTTGTCAGCTTGCCGTCATCCGATTCGGTAATATTTGTAGGCTCGGTAAAGAAGTTCCAAACTCGGTTGATAAACTTTCTTGCACCCGCAACACCCGATGCGCTCCAAGGCTTTGAAACCTCAAGGGGACCCATAAACATCTCGTAAAGACGGAGAGTATCTGCACCGTACTCACGAACAATATCGCTGGGGTTTACAACAAACTCGGGGAAACGCTTACCCATCTTAATTCCGTTTTCACCAAGAATCATACCCTGGTGAACGAGCTTCTTGAAGGGTTCCTTAACAGGGGAAATTCCGTTGTCATAGAGGAATCTGTTCCAGATTCTTGCATACATAAGGTGACCGACAGCATGCTCGGGGCCGCCAACGTAAAGGTCAACGGGGAGCCAATACTTAAGAAGCTCGGGGTCGCAAAGAGCCTTATCGTTATTCGGGTCAATGTATCGCATAAAGTACCATGAGGAGCCTGCCGAGCCGGGCATTGTTGAGGTCTCGCGGATACCCTTTAAGCCGTTTTTATCATACTGCTTCCACTCGGTAGCATTCTCAAGAGGTGCTTTGCCGTTCTTACCCTTGTAATCCTCAAGCTCGGGAAGAATGAGAGGAAGCTCCTCATCGGGCAGGAACACGGTTTCGCCATCCTCGGTGTAAACGCAAGGAACAGGCTCGCCCCAATAACGCTGACGGGCAAATATCCACTCACGGAAGTGGTAGTTTACCTTTCTTCTTGCCACACCCTCAGCCTCAAGCTTTGCGGTGATAGCCTCCTTTGCCTCCTCGACTGTGAGGCCTGTGAATTCCTCGGAGTTAATGGGCTTACAGCCCTTGCCGAGGTAATCCTGCTTCTCAAAAGCGCACTCGGATACGTCACGTCCCTCGATAACCTGAATCATAGGAATATTATGCGCTACCGCATACTCAAAGTCACGCTGGTCGTGGCTGGGAACTGCCATAACTGCGCCTGTACCGTAGTTCGCGAGAACGAAGTCACCGATAAATACGGGAACCTCCTTGCCGTTTACCGGATTGACAGCGTAAACACCCTTAAGAGGACAGCCTGTCTTGGTTTTGTTAAGCTCGGTTCTGTCCATATCGCTCTTTTTAAGAGTTTCGGATATATAAGCCTCAACCTCTTCCCTGTTCTCTACTCTGTCAAGGAGAGATTCGGTAATCTTTCCGTCAGGAGCAAGAACCATAAAGGTGATGCCGTAGATTGTTTCGATACAGGTAGTATATATAGAGAACTCACCGCCGCCCACAAGCTTAAAATCAACCTCAACACCTGTGGACTTGCCAATCCAGTTGCGCTGAATTTCCTTGGTGGACTCGGGCCAATCAATCTCGTTAAGACCGTCGAGGAGCTTTTCTGCAAATGCAGGCTGGTCAATAACCCACTGCATCATCATACGCTTCTCAACAGGATAGCCGCCACGCTCGGACTTACCGTCGATAACCTCATCGTTGGAGAGAACTGTACCAAGTGCCTCACACCAGTTAACAGGCATCTCAATACGCTTTGCATATCCCGCCTCATAGAGCTTTTTGAATATCCACTGGGTCCACTTGTAGAAGGAGGGGTCAGAGGTTGCTATCATCTTGGACCAATCGTAGTCAAAGCCAAGCTCACGAAGCTGCGCCGAGAAGGTCTCGATATTCTGCTGAGTAAAGCCGTTAGGATGATTACCTGTGCTTACGGCATACTGCTCTGCGGGGAGGCCGAATGAATCGTATCCCATAGGATGAAGCACGTTGTAGCCCTGCATACGCTTCATACGCGACATAATATCTGTTGCGGTATAGCCCTCGGGATGTCCTGCGTGAAGTCCTACGCCCGACGGATACGGGAACATATCCAAAACGTAATACTTGGGCTTCGAGAAATCCCACACGTCGGTCTTAAAGGTTCCGTTCTCTTCCCAATATTTTTGCCATTTGGCTTCAATATTTGAATGCTCGTAATTCATCAGTCTTATCCTCAATTCTTATTTATTTCAAATTTCTTATCAACCTCGGCTACAAGGTGAGCTATGTCAACCTCGCACTCCTCGGGAAGATGACGGTCAAGGTTATAAAACTCGCGTGATGCCTTGTCGAAAATGTTGATGATAACATCGCCGTAGTCAACGAGTATCCATGCACCGCCCTGTCTGCCCTCTACTCTGAGAGAATTTCTGCCCCTGTCGGAGAAGTTATCTACAAGCTCGTCTGCAAGAGCCGCAACCTGAGTTGATGAACGGCCTGTTGCATTAACGTAATAGTCGGTAATGCTGGTGGTTTCCTTTACACAAAAGAGCTTTACGTCTATTGCCTTTTTCTCAAGAAGCTGCTTTACCGCTTCTGCCGAGAGCACCTCTGACGAAACACTTTTTAATTCTTCGGTATTTTTGATTTCCATTTTAATTTCCTCTGGATTGTTTTTCTATGCTGGTTTTTAATGATTGGCGCGTTTTGTGCGTCAAGGTGTGTACAGGCTTTCCGTATGCCTTAAGGTGAGAAAGTGTACGGTCTATCGAGGATATTGCGGCAAGGTCAAGCGCGTATATACACTCATCTCTATCACCTTTTACAAAAGATGAGTAAAGCGCCTCTCTTACCTCAGAAGAGGACTCATATCTTCTGTTTTCCTCAATAAAATCTGCAACAAACAGTATTTTATTTAACAGCCCCATGTTGGGTGAGCCTGTTGTGTGAGTCCTTATTGCAGAAAGAATCTGCGGCTCTGCAAATTCGGGAAAATGCTCCTTAATATAAGAGCAGGCGGTAAGGGCATGAAGAGTTTCGGGAGATGTTCTGTCATCATCCGAAAGAGCTATCGAATATTTACCTACAAGCTCCCACTGCTTCATTTCCTTTGTTACATCGTGAAGAAGGCCGCAAATCCTCGCCTTTGTTACAAGAGGAGGACAAACTGCAAGTGCAATTTTTTCTGCCGCAGCACAAACACCCAAGGTGTGAGTAAATCTGCGCTCGGACATAAGAGCGCTTACCTTTTCGGAAAGATCCTTTTCTGCTCCGCCAAAAGCACCGTAAAGCGAGTGAGCAAAAATATACTCCTCAACCTCTTTGGTAACATATTTTGAAAGAGCCGATGTATCGTCAAGGCTTCTTGCATCGGTTGATGAAATCTCGTTCACCTGATGATTGATTTTTACAATTGTTGCTCCAAGATTTTCATACTGCCTAACTTTTTCATCGATTTTTTCATCATTTTCCTTATCGCTTTCGCGTCTTGCATAACAAATCGTTGCAAGAGAAAAGATGTATTCATACCTTTTCCATAGGTCAAAGGTTAAAATCATATCTGTTCCAACAAGGAAGAAAATATCGGTATCAGGGCCCAAGAGCTCCTCAAGAGTCAGGTATGTGTAGCTTTTTCCGCCACGCTTAATTTCCATATCCGAAATATATGTGTTCGGAATATGCGAAAATGCGATACGGCACATATTTAGCCTGTCAAGGGGTGTTGCTCCGTCGGCAGACTCCTTATGGGGCGGCAGGAATGTTGGGATTATAAGAAGCTCATCAAGCTTCATTTCACGCATAAAAGCCTCGGCAGCCTCGATATGTCCCTTATGTGGAGGGCTGAATGTTCCGCCGTAAATTCCAAGACGTTTTTTTATCATCTCAATTAAGCTCTATGCGTTTTTTCTTTGTGGATTCCTTATAAAGAACAAACTTTGTTCCAACACAGGATACAACATCGCATCCAACAGCCTCGGCAATCTCTGCCGCAGCCTCCTTTGCGGTGTAGCCGCTGTTATCAAGAACTCTCGCCTTTATAAGCTCTCTTGCCTCAAGGGCATTTCCTATCTGTAAGCATATCTCCTCGGTGATACCGCCCTTTCCTATCTGGAAAATGGTATCAAGGCTCTGGGAGAGAGACCTGAGATATGCTCGTTGTTTACTTGTAAGCATATTTTTTTACCTTTCAAAGAGTGCTGAAGCAAACTCAGCCGAGTTAAAGGGCTTCATATCGTCAATCTGCTCGCCAACACCGATAAACTTAACCGGTATTCCAAGCTCCTCACGGATAGAAATTACAATACCGCCCTTTGCCGTTCCGTCAAGCTTTGTAAGAACGAGGCCTGTAATTTTTGACGCCTCCTTAAACTCCTTTGCCTGATAGACTGCGTTTTGTCCTGTTGTTGCATCAAGCACAAGAAGTGTTTCCTTTGCCGCATCGGGAAGCTCACGGCCTATAACTCTGTCAATCTTCGCAAGCTCGTCCATAAGGTTCTTTTTGTTATGGAGTCTGCCTGCGGTATCGATGATAAGGACATCTGCACCACGGCTTTTTACCGCATTTATTGCATCAAATACAACAGATGCGGGGTCAGCACCCTGCGCCTGCTTGATAATATCAACCCCTGCTCTCTCGCACCAGACCGTAAGCTGCTCGGCAGCGGCGGCACGGAAAGTATCGGCAGCGGCAACAATAACCTTTTTGCCCTTAGACTTTAGGTCATTGGCAATTTTACCGATAGAGGTGGTCTTGCCAACTCCGTTTACTCCGATAACAAGAATTACAGAGGGCTTTGTGGAAAGATTAAGCGGCTCGTGGTCGCCTATCATTCGCTTTAAGATAGCAAAAAGCTCATCCTTAACAGCCTCAGGCTCTTTAATTTTATTATCAATTACGGATTCACGAAGCTGGTCAAGAATTTTCTCGGTGGTGTTTACTCCGATATCGGCAGAGATAAGAAGCTCCTCAAGCTCATCGAAGAGGTCCTCATCAACCTTTGTGAACATCTTAAAGACGCTATCAATTTTATCAACTATCGCGGACTTTGTTTTAAGAAGTCCGTTTTTTAATCTGTCAAAGAACCCCATCAAGCAGCTCCTTTTGTCTTCCTTCAATTTCGTTTACATTAAGCTCTATGGCCTGTGAAATACCTCTTTGCGGCATTGTTACACCGTAAAGCCTGTCGCCTATTTCCATAGTACCGCGACGGTGGGTAATAAGAATAAACTGTGTTCCGTCGTCAAACTTTTTGATATACTCGCCAAATCTGAATACGTTTACCTCATCAAGCGCCGCCTCAATCTCGTCGAGAATACAGAAAGGTGTAGGATTAACCTTAAGTATTGCGAACAGAAGAGCTATGGCAACAAAGGACTGCTCACCGCCCGAAAGGAGCGAGAGGCTCTTAATAATCTTGCCGGGAGGCGCCGCCTTAATCTCAATTCCCGAGGTGAGAACATCATCAGGCTCGGTAAGCGAAAGCTCGGCACTACCGCCACCAAACAGCTCACGGAATGTTATTCCAAAGTTGCGGTTTATAGCATCAAAGGCGGTAACAAAGCTTGTACGCATCTCGCCCTCAAGCCTTACTATGATGTCGGTAAGCTCCTCGTAGGACTTTGTAAGGTCGGAATACTGTGTTTTAAGCGTATCGTATCGCTCTTTTACCTGTGCGTACTCCTCAATAGCTCCGGGGTCATAGTTTCCGAGAGCGCGTAGCTTTGAGCGGCAGGATGACTGAACAGCCGCAACCTCGTCACGGTTCTCTGCAGTAACGGTAGGATAATTAAGCGCTACCGCCTCCTCGTATGTAATCTCGTAGTCGTCCCAGAGCTGAGAGCCGAGTTTATCCTGCTTTTCAACAAGGAGGTTATATCTGTTTTCGTGCTTCAGAGCCGACTCGTAGCAGGTCTGTCTTGCCGCATTTTTATCCTTAATTCTCAGTCTTATCTGGTTTAATTCGCGCTCAAAGTCGTCGTTACCGTGTTCAACCTCTGCGCGCTTCTGCCTGAGATTTTCAAGCTCTTTTTCAAGTTTTTTGTATTCGTCGGTATCCTCAAGTTTCTTAACATCAAGCCCCTTACGCTTTGATTCAAGCTCTGAGATGCGTGAAATCTGAGCCGCCTTGTTGTCATCAAGCTCGGAAATTCTATCATCCAATCCCGAAATAAGCATATCAACATTGTCGATATCCTTTTTCTCTTCAGCAATCTTTATAGCAAGCTCGGATGCCTTAGAAACAGACTCATCGTGCTTTTCATCAAGAACGCCCATTTCCTCGCCCTTACGGCTTCTGTGGTGACGGAGGGCTGCAATTCTTTCAAGATTTGCCTCATACTCACGAGTTAAGACTACAATCTCCTCGTCAGCCTTAGTCTGCTGATTCTTAAGTCCCTCAAAGTCTCCCTTAAGTTTCTCAATAATCTCGCGGTTTGCATTATACTTTGCATTAGCGTTATCGAGAGCCGCAAACTGAGAACGTGAGAGGGTTAAGAGAAGCTCCTTTTCCTGCTCGGCATTCTTTGCTGTATCCTTAAGAGACAAAAGCTCACTTTCGTACCCTTCCGCCTCTTTAGAGAGCTTTGTTATATCGGAAGAAAGTTTTTCTGCATTCTTTGAAAAATCCGCAATGGTATTAAGACGTGAAAGTATTCCGCTGTCCCTCTTTGCGCTACCGCCTGTAAATGAACCGCCCGCATTGATAACCTGGCCGTCAAGGGTAACTATCTTCACCTTATATCCAAGGCGTTTTGCAGCTACCGATGCGGAATCAATATTATCAAATACAAGAGTTCTAAGCAGCAGCCACTCGACAACAGAGCGGTATTTATTATCCGAGGAAACAAGGGTATCCGCTCTGCCCACAAAGCCGGGGAGGCTCTTTGCGTCTCTGATTTCGGGAGTTTCGGTTGCCGCCTTTATTGCGGAGATAGGATAAAATGTTGCTCTGCCGGCAGATGCGCTCTTAAGTGCACCGATAGCCGCCTTTGCGGTGGTCTCGTCCTCAACAACAATGTTTTGAAGACTTGCTCCAAGAGCAGTCTCGATAGCGGTAATATACTTTTTGTCAACCGAGATAAGCGAAGAAAGAGGTCCGTATATTCTGCCCGAGATTTTCCCTGCAGAATACTCTTTCATTACAAATTTAACACTCTCAGCATAGCCCTCAAAGTGCTCGTTCATACGTTTGAGAACGTCTACACGCTGTAAAATACTGTCGCGCTCAAGTTTTTTTGCATTTATATCCGAGGTAAGATGCTCGTATTTCTCGGTTAAATTATCGATTTTTTCCTGGCAATCGGAGATTATCGCATCCTTTTCAGCAAGCGAAATTTTAAAGCCCGAGGCATTTTTATCGCATCTCTCGGCTTCAAGGCGAAGCTCCTCGCCCTCTTTTTCATATCTCTCTATCTCTGCCTCAATGTCGTGAGACTTTGTGCCATCGTTTACCTTAGAATTTTTAAGAACACCAATTCTTACATTAAGACCGGTTGCGGAGTTCTCTTCAACAGTAAGCTCATCAAGAGCCTCGTCAAGCTCTCTTTTTATCTTCTCGATTTCCGAAACCAGCTTTTGCTGCTCGGCAAGGAACTCAAGTCGCTCGTCAAGAAGTGTTTTTAATTTAGATTCAAGAGATGCCTTTTGCCCCTCGTACTCGTGCTTATTTTTAACAAGAGATTCTTTGTTACCCTCAATCTCGGTAATTCTCACTCTGCACTGCTCGATAAGCTCGGCAGAATGGTAAAAGTCGGACTCGGCAACACGAAGTGCATTATCAAGCTGATGAAGCCTGTCGGTTGATGTTCTTATCTGCTCAAGGAGTCTTTCGGAAAGGAGACGGTTTTCCTGAGCCTTATTATAAAGAGTCTCGTTCTGAGCTTCAAGGCCGGCGATGATTTCATCGGCAATTTCAAGCTCGTGGCGGGAGAGCTTAAGCGCTTTATCAGCCTCCTCAACGTCGTCACGTATCTTTTTTGTATCAAAGAGCCAGAGAGAAACGTCGGCTCTCTTCTTTTCCTCATAGAGAGCAAGTCCGCGTCTTGCACGCTCGGCATCCTTTTCAAGAGGGCCGACACGGCTTTCAAGCTCGGTTAAAATATCGTTTACTCTGTCAAGGTTATCCTGAGTAGCCTTAAGCTTTCTTTCAGACTCCTCTTTTCTATGTCTGTATTTGGAGATGCCCGCCGCTTCCTCAAAGATGTTACGGCGTTCATCGCTTTTTTTTGAAATAATTTCGGCTATCTTACCCTGACCGATTATAGAATATCCCTCACGGCCGACACCTGTGTTCATAAACAGCTCGTAAATATCTCTTAGACGCCTTGGCTGTCTGTTTATAAGGTATTCACTCTCGCCTGTGCGGTAGTATCTACGGGTTACAACAACCTCGTCAAACTCGGAATCAAGACGGTGATTTTCGTCTGTGTTATCAAAGGTTACCGAAACCTCGGCAAAGCCCATGGGACGGCGGTCATCAGTTCCGCCGAAGATAACGTCCTCCATCTTTGTTCCGCGGATATTACGGCTTGAAAGCTCACCGAGAACCCAACGCATAGCGTCGGAAATATTAGACTTTCCGCTTCCGTTAGGGCCGACAATTACGGTAGCGCCTCTTTCAAAGGAAAGCACAGTCTTATTCGGGAAGGATTTAAAGCCGTGAAGCTCCAGTGATTTTAAGTACATTAGGTATCCTTTCTTACCTCTAAAAATATTTCCCCGCGGCCAAGGCTCTCATCGGTCGAAAAGAGCAGATCCTTTAGGTTAAACTTTTTCATAAGGTAATTCTTGTTTTGTTTTTTCTGTCCGACAGCCTTTGACAAATCGCCTGACGGAACATTTATGTATACTTTTGTGTCGGAGTCAAGAGTATAACCCTCAAGCTCCCGAAGAATTTTGTCTAAATAAATCTTGTTTTCCACAAGCTCGCCAAGCGACGGGTGATTCGGACCTGCAAAGTATGTGTCAGACGAGGAAAGCCCCTCTGATGCCTGAAGCCCTATTCTGATAACCCGAAGCCCCGATGCTCTGAAAAGCTTTACTACCTCGGCAGACCTCAGTACCGCATCATCAACTGAAAGGGGAGTATAGTTACCCGACATTGCCATTGAGCAAAGCTCGGTATCGCGGAAAACAACGGTTGGATAAACTCTAGCTCCCGAAGCTCCCGAGCTTATTATAAACTCTGCGGTTTTAATTTCGTCTAAAGGAGTCGAGCCGGGAAGCCCTATCATCATCTGCCCAACAAGCTCAATTCCCGCCTCGGTAATAAGCCTGCATGCCCGCTCCTCGTCTTTAAATGTGTGGTTGCGCTTTGTAAGAGACAATACCTTGTCAGAGGTTGACTGAAGCCCAAGCTCCACAACATTTACAGAATACTCCTTTAGAATAGCTATTATCTCTTCATCAATATAATCGGGCCTTGTTGAGCAACGGATAGACTTTACCCTGCCCGCCTTTACATAAGAATAGGCAATTTTAAGAAGCTCTGTCATAAGTGAGCGGTCAATACCCGTAAAAGAGCCTCCGAAAAAGGCAATTTCGGTAAAGTCACCGTCAGCAACCGTTGAGAGCGCATCCTCAATAATTTTGACAACCGATGAAGCCTCAAACTGCTTTACACCCGAGATAGTTCTCTGGTTGCAAAAAACGCATTGATTGGGGCAACCGAGATGCGGAATAAATACGGG
This sequence comes from Eubacteriales bacterium, assembly GCA_045658565.1. Lineage (GTDB taxonomy): Bacteria > Bacillota > Clostridia > Oscillospirales > CAG-272 > UBA1740. The sequence continues at coordinate 4,115 of JAZOVF010000002.1, read as the reverse complement.
AATGTTTATATGCCTCATAAATTTACACCAAAAAGGGTAAGGGCTGTGGCAGCCGCCTGCATTTCGGCATCCTTTTTGTTTCCTGCCTCTCCTCTGCCAACCTCGTTGTTATTAACAAAGGCGGCAACGGTAAACATCTTTTTATGCTCGGGACCCGAGGTTTTAATAATTCTGTATTCAAGAAGTGACGCGCCGTCCTGCTCAACAAGCTGTTGAAGCCTGGTTTTACAGTCGGTATTCTGCACCGAGCCGATAAGATTAAACTCCTCTTTATAAAGAGAAATTATAACCTCTCGCCATATATCGCCGTCTCTTTCGGAGTCGAGATATATAGCTCCGATAATAGCCTCCAGAGCATCGGCAAGCACCTTTGGTCTTCGTCTGCAATCGGTAAGCTCCTCGCCGTGACCAACATTGATATAATCGCCAAGATTTAATTCTGCCGCGATTTTTGCCAGTGTTTTTTCACAAACGAGATTTTGACGCATCTTAGTAAGCGCACCCTCACGGTGCTTTTTAAACTCCGAATACAAATATTCCGAAACACAAAGCTCAAGAACCGCATCACCGAGAAATTCAAGTCTCTCATTTGAGGAAACATTTATTCCTCTTGAGCGTTGCTCGTTTGTGTAAGAGGTGTGGGTAAGCGCTAACTCAAGATATGAAATATCTTTAAAGGTGTAGCCGAGCTTTTTCTGAAGCTCGATAATCTCTTTACCTATTGCCACTTCCCTTACCTCCTCATAAGTTTAAAACATTTTATCAAACGCTACCGAACATTTTTTCGGCATCCGAGAACATCTTTTTGTCATCATAGTCCTCGGCAAAAATTGCGATATCCTCATTGACACCTGTTTCAATAAAGAATATAGCCTGTCTTACGGCACTCTTAATTGCCTTGGCATCCGAAGAGCCGTGAGCCTTAATTACAGGCTTTGAAATACCGAGAAGAGGCGCGCCGCCATGCTCGGAGGTGTCAAAGCGCTTTCTCATTTCCTTTATTTTATCATACATTGTAAGGGTTGAGACCTTGGTGGCAATATTTGCGGTAAGCACCTCTTTAAATGCCGACATAACAAACTTGCTGACACCCTCAACGCTCTTTAAGAATATGTTACCCGAGAAGCCGTCTGTAACAAGAACGTCACAAACGTCAAAGGGCGCTTCCTTTGCCTCAACATTACCAACAAAGTTAAGTCCCGACTCGGAGAGAATCTGATAAGACTCGGTCTGCAGAGCATTACCCTTATTATACTCGGTTCCGTTATTAAGCTGACCTATTCTCGGACGCTCAATGCCGTATATTTTTTCCATATACTTTGCGCCCATAAATGCAAACTGAGCAATATTGTCAGAGTTTACAGTAAGGTTAGCACCCGAGTCCATAAGCAAAACAGGACAGCCGAGAGGAAGCACCGAGGCAATTGCCGCGCGGTTTATACCTCTGATACGTCTTACAATTATTGTAGCACCGGTAAGAAGCGCGCCTGTGTTACCTGCGCTGACAAATGCATCAACCTCACCCTTGGAGAGAGCCTTGAAGCCAACGCTCATAGACGAGTCCTTTTTATCTCTGACAACAGAGAGAGGATTGTCCTCCATTGTGATAACAGTATCTGCATGAATTATCTCAATACCGTCAATGTCAATGTCGTTCTGTACGGCAACGTCTGAAATTACATTCTCGTCACCTACAAGAACTACGGTGTGGTCTTTAAATTCTTTTGATGCAAGGGCTGCACCCTTAATTATTTCGAGAGGAGCGTTATCACCGCTCATAGCGTCAATGAGTATTCTCATTATCTGCAAAAATACCGTATCTCTCGCGTATTATATCAAGCGAGCGAGAGGCATAAGCCTCGTTACGGCATTTTTTTCCTCCTTTAATTTTTTTATCGAAAGGCGCAATAATACCGAAATTCGCATTCATAGGCTGAAATTCCGAGCTTACTCCGCCCGAGCTTACATAATGGCTAAGCGCACCTATCTCGGTTTCTCTCGGGAATATAACCTCTTCTCTGCCAAGAGCCAGCATTGCGGCATTTACACCTGCGACAAAGCCCGAGGAGGCTGACTCAACATATCCCTCAACACCTGTCATCTGCCCTGCAAAAAAGAGGGTGGCACGGTCCTTTACCGAATATGTTGGAGTTAAAAATCCCGGAGAATTAAGATAAGTATTTCGGTGCATTACACCGTATCTGAAAAATTCTGCCGACTCAAGGCCGGGAATCATTCTGAAAACTCTTTTTTGCTCACCGAATGTTAAATGTGTCTGGAAGCCGACAATGTTATACATTGTACCTTCCTTATTCTCACGTCTCAGCTGTACTGTTGCAAAGGCATCCTCGCCGGTTGTGGGAAGAGGCAGACCAACAGGCTTCATAGGCCCGTATCTTAAGGTATCATAGCCTCGCTTTGCCATAACCTCAACAGGCATACAGCCCTCAAACACCACAAGCTCCTTTTCTTGATACTCCTTGTCAAAGGACTTGAGGGGAGCTGCCTCGGCATTAACAAGAGCATTGTAAAACGCATCATACTCCTCTTTTGTCATCGGGCAGTTAAGATAGTCCTCGGGATTGCCTTTACCGTACCTTGACGCAAAGAATGCCTTAGACATATCAACCGATGAAAAATCAACAATAGGAGCCGCCGCATCAAAGAAGTGCAATTCACTTCCACCCGTGAGAGAGGAAATCCACTCTGCCATAGGCTCGGAGGTAAGAGGACCTGTTGCAATAACGGTTATTTCGTCATTTGAGACCTCGCATACCTCCTCCTCTATCACCGTGATATTCGGATGAGACTTAATTTTTTCTGTAATATAGCTGCTAAAATGCTCGCGGTTTACCGCCAGAGCCGCACCTGCGGGAACCTCGGTAGCAAGAGCCGCCTCCATTATCAGCGAGCCAATAAGCCGCATTTCTTCTTTAAGAAGTCCTACGGCGTTATTTAACTGATTTGAACGCAGAGAGTTTGAGCAAACAAGCTCGGCAAAGTTTTTATTATGGTGGGCGGGAGAAAACTTTTTCGGCTTCATTTCGTAAAGAGTAACCTTTACACCAAGCCTTGCCGCCTGCCATGCTGCTTCACAGCCTGCAAGCCCCGCACCTATTATCTTAACCGACGGAATATCACACATTATTCTATCACCGTCATCTCTTCGTCACGCTTGTAGGAGCAGTTCTTCTCTTTACAGATAACGCTCTTGCGGCTCTTTCTGTAATAAAGAGGCGCGCCGCAGTCGGGACAGGTCTCCTTTATCGGCATATCCCAGGTAGAAAAATCGCACTCGGGATATTTTTCACAGCTGTAAAAGAGTGTGTTGCCCTTACCGTGTCTTGCAACAATCATAGAAGAGCACTTTGGGCACTTAACTCCCGTTTCGGTAATCTTCTGCTTTGTAAATGTGCACTCGGGGTAATTTCCGCAGGCGTAGAATGTACCGAATCTGCCGCGTCTTACAACCATTTCACCGCCGCAAACCTCACACTTAAAGCCTGCAGGCTCCGGCTCAAACACCTTAGGCTGAACCACCTTGCCCTCTTTATCAAGAGCCTTTGTGTTCTTACACGCAGGGTAGCTTGGGCAGGCTAAGAATTTGCCGAATCTGCCGTTTTTATAAACCATTTTTGCACCGCACATCTCGCACACAACATCGCTTTCCTCGGGGGGAGGTGCAAATTTTGATTTATCAACGTTTTTATTAGTATATTCAAGGTCCTTTTCAAACTTCTTATAGAAGTCTGAAATAACATCAACTATTGTTGTTTCGTTATTCTCAATAGAATCCAGCTTTTCTTCCATCTCGGCAGTAAATTCGTAGTCGATAATTTCCTTGAAATACTCACGCATAAAGTTTGTTGTAGCCTCTCCGAGAGGAGTTGCCGCAAGGAATTTACCGTCACGCTTTACATAATCACGAGATATAATTATTGATATAATAGGAGCGTAGGTAGAGGGTCTGCCTATTCCGTTTTCCTCGAGGAATTTAATCAAGGATGCTTCCGTATATCTTGCCGGAGGCTCTGTGAAATGCTGATCCTCATTTATATCTCGGCATGCAAGAATCTGCCCCTCGGAAACATCGGGGAGCTGAGCCATAGATACGT
>JAZOVF010000001.1:0-23595 GCA_045658565.1 Eubacteriales bacterium | reverse complement strand
TTGAGCTTTTTAGAGGTGGTTGCGAAGTTTATCTCAAGAGAGAAGGGATCCTTGGATCTGTCAACGTATCCGAGGTCCTGAGGAATTCTCTGGTTAAAGATAAGTCTTCCGTAGGTAGCGTCTATAATAGCGCTCTTCTCTACTCCGTCGATAACCTTAGTAACTCTGACCTTTATTGCAGCGTGGATACCAAGCTCCTTATTTTCGTAAGCCATTTCAACTTCGTTGAAGTCACGGAATACCTTGCCCTCTCCCTTTTCACCGGGATGGTCGATGGTAAGATAATAAGAACCGAGAACCATGTCCTGAGAAGGAACGGTTACAGCCTTACCCGAAACGGGCTTAAGAAGGTTATTGGCGGAAAGCATAAGGAATCTTGCCTCTGCCTGCGCCTCGCTGGAAAGCGGAACGTGTACGGGCATCTGGTCACCGTCGAAATCGGCATTGAACGCAGGACACACAAGGGGATGAAGCTTGATAGCTCTACCCTCTACAAGTATGGGCTCGAACGCCTGAATGGAAAGACGGTGAAGTGTAGGCGCACGGTTAAGAAGAACGGGGTGCTCCTTGTTTACGTATTCAAGAGCGTCCCATACCTCAGGCGCCACTTTATCAGCCTTCTTCTTTGCGTCTCTTATGGAATTAGCCTTCTGAGTCTCTATAAGTCTCTTCATTACGAAGGGCTTGAAGAGTTCGAGAGCCATCTCCTTGGGAAGACCGCACTGATATATCTTAAGCTCAGGGCCTACAACGATAACCGAACGGCCGGAATAGTCAACACGCTTACCGAGAAGGTTCTGACGGAAACGTCCCTGCTTACCTCTGAGAATCTCGGAAAGAGACTTAAGAGGACGGTTTGAAGCACCTGTAACAGCCTTTCCTCTCTTACCGTTATCGATAAGAGCATCAACAAACTCCTGAAGCATTCTCTTCTCGTTACGGATAATGATTTCGGGAGCGTTCATCTCAAGGAAGTGCTTAAGACGGTTGTTTCTGTTTATAACTCTTCTGTAAAGCTCGTTAATGTCGGAGGCTGCAAATCTGCCGCCGTCAAGCTGTACCATAGGACGAATGTCCGCAGGAAGAACGGGGATTGTATCAAGAATCATCCACTCGGGACGGTTGTCGCTCTTTCTGAACGCCTCAACGATTTCAAGACGCTTAATAATCTTGACCTTCTTGGGGCCTGTTGCATCAGCAAGCTTTGAGCGAAGCTCCTGTGAAAGCTTTTCAAGGTCGATTTCCGCAAGAAGCTCACGAATAGCCTCAGCTCCCATACCTGCCTTGAATTCATCCTCATACTTCTCACGTGCGTTCTTGTACTCCGCATCGGTGAGCAGCTGCTTTTTCTCAAGGGGGGTGTTACCGGGATCGATAACTATATATCTTGCAAAATAGAGAACTCTCTCAAGAAGTCTTGTGGACATATCAAGGATAGCGCCCATTCTGGAGGGGAGAGCCTTGAAATACCAGATGTGAGAAACGGGAGCTGCAAGCTCAATGTTACCCATTCTCTCACGGCGGACCTTTTTGGTTGTAACCTCAACTCCGCACTTTTCACAAACCTTACCCTTGAAGCGGACTCTCTTATACTTTCCGCAAAGGCATTCCCAGTCCTTGGTCGGGCCAAAGATGCGCCCACAGAAAAGACCGTCGCGCTCGGCTTTAAGGGTTCGGTAATTTATGGTCTCTGCCTTAGTAACCTCTCCATGTGACCAGGAGCGGATAAGCTCGGGAGACGCAAGACCTATCTTTATAGAATCAAATGTATTATTATCCATACTTTTGACAGTACCTTTCATATTAGAATCAGGCAGCGCGGGCACAAAGCAGCGCCCGCCATCCTGTGTTTCGGACTTACCTTATTCGGAAATTATTCCTCGTCGCCCTCGAAGTCCTCGTCAGACTCGTCGAAAGCGTAATCCTCGCCCTCGTCATCGGTGTCGAAGTCATCAAAGTCATCTTCGTCGATAGGCTCATCGTCCTCGTCATCACCCTTTGACTCAGCATCAACAGAGCGCTCAACATCCTCGATGTTGGCAAATACGGGAGCATCGTCCTCGATTATGCCGGAGAGGTCAACGGTCTCGCCTGCCTCGTCAAGAACACGAATGTCAAGACAGAGAGCCTGAAGCTCCTTAACCATAACCTTAAAGGACTCGGGAATACCGGGTGTGGGAATATTGTGGCCCTTAACAATTGCCTCATAGGTCTTGGTACGTCCCGTAATGTCGTCTGACTTAACGGTGAGTATTTCCTGAAGCGTGTAAGCGGCACCGTATGCCTCAAGCGCCCAAACCTCCATCTCTCCGAATCTCTGACCGCCGAACTGAGCTTTACCGCCAAGAGGCTGCTGAGTTACGAGAGAGTATGAGCCGATAGAACGCGCGTGGATCTTATCGTCTACAAGGTGGTGGAGCTTAAGATAATACATTATACCAACGGTAACGGGGTTATCAAAGGGATCTCCGGTACGTCCGTCGTAAAGAGTAACCTTACCGTCAATAACCTTAAGGGACTGGGTCTTCATAAGGTTTTTCAGCTTCTCGTCGTCATCAACTATAGACTGATCAACTCTCTGAAGGTCCATCTTACCGTCCTCGCGGACAACCTCCATAAACACCGCCTTACCGCGAACCGACTCATCGGGGCGGATGTCACGTGTGTACTTAGCCTGACGGAGCATTTCAAGAATGTCTGTCTCCTTAGCACCGTCAAATACGGGAGTCATTATCTTGATACCCAGCTTACGGCAGGCAATACCGGGGTGAACCTCAAGCACCTGACCGATGTTCATACGTGAAGGAACGCCGAGAGGGTTAAGAACGATATCAAGAGGAGTACCGTCTGCAAGGAAGGGCATATCCTCGGGAGCAAGTATGCGAGATACGACACCCTTGTTACCGTGACGGCCCGCCATTTTGTCTCCGACAGATATTTTTCTCTTCTGTGCAACGTATACGTGAACAACCTTGTTTACACCGGGAGCAAGCTCGTCGGAGTTTGTTCTGTCATAAATCTTAACATCAACAACAACACCGTACTCGCCGTGGCGCATCTTAAGAGAGGAGTCCTTAACCTCTCTTGCCTTCTCACCGAAGATAGCTCTGAGAAGTCTTTCCTCGGGAGTAAGCTCGGTTTCACCCTTAGGTGTAACCATACCTACAAGAATATCGCCGGGGCGAACCTCTGTACCTATTCTTATAATACCGTCTGCATCAAGGTTTTTAAGAGCATCGTCACCAACATTGGGAACCTCACGGGTAATCTCCTGTGCGCCAAGCTTGGTATCACGTGCTTCTTTAGTAAACTTTTCAATATGGATAGAGGTGTACATATCCTCGCGGACAAGCTTCTCATTAAGGAGAACCGCGTCCTCGTAGTTGTAACCCTCCCAGGTCATAAATCCGATAAGAGCATTCTTACCGAGAGATATTTCACCGCCCTGGGTAGCGGGACCGTCTGCTATAACCTGTCCTGCCTCAACTCTGTCGCCGACATTTACGATAGGCTTCTGGTTTACGCAGGTGCCCTGGTTAGAGCGCTTGAATTTAATAAGGTAATATGTGTCCTTACGACCCGAGTCGGTAAGAACAACTATCTCGGAGCCGGTAGCGCGTTCTACAATACCGCCCTCCTTGGCAACCACAACCGCACCTGAGTCAACAGCCGCCTTGTGCTCCATACCTGTTGCAACAATAGGCGAGTCGGTAACCATAAGAGGAACCGCCTGCTTCTGCATGTTTGAACCCATGAGCGCACGGGTGTTGTCGTCGTTCTCGAGGAAAGGAATACAGCCCGCAGCAACAGAAACTGCCATCTGGGGACACGCGTCCATAAGGTCAACCTCGGTGGGCGTAACCTCGATGAACTCGGTATTAAGTCTTGCTATAACCTTTTTGTTAACGAAGTAGCCGTTCTCGTCGACAGCCTCGTTAGCCTGAGCTACTACATGGTTGTCCTCTTCATCAGCGGTGAGGTAAACAACCTCATCGGTAACACGGCCTGTTGTCTTGTCAACAATTCTGTAAGGAGCCTTAAGGAAGCCGTAATCGCTTATCTTTGCATAAGATGCAAGATAGGATATAAGACCGATGTTAGGACCTTCGGGAGTCTCGACAGGACAAATTCTGCCGTAGTGAGTATAGTGAACGTCACGAACCTCAAACGAACCTCTGTCACGGGAGAGACCGCCCGGGCCGAGAGCCGAGAGACGGCGCTTGTGAGTAAGCTCTGCAAGGGGGTTGTTCTGGTCCATGAACTGGGAAAGAGGCGATGAGCCGAAGAACTCGCGGATTGCGGTTGCAACAGGGCGGGTGTTGATAAGAGCCTCGGGACGGAGGTCGTCTGCCGCCTGGGTAGCCATTCTTTCCTTTATATTCTTATCCATTCTGGACATACCGATTCTCATCTGGTTCTGAAGAAGCTCGCCTACACAGCGAAGACGTCTGTTACCAAGGTGGTCGATATCGTCGGTTGAGCCTATACCGTGGGTAAGGCAGAACAGATAGTTGATAGATGCAAATATATCTTCCTTAGTGATATGCTTGGGGCAAAGAAGAGCGTTTCTTTCAGAAGAAAGGCGCTTAATAAACTTCTCGCGCTCATCGCCTGTAAGGCCCTCGGCATCTGCCTCTGCAATTATTTCATTAAGGATAGAAACTCTTACCTTCTCGCCTGCCTTAACGCCTGCGTCAGAAAGGTCGTAGCCGAGAATAAGCTCGGGGCGGGCGGTATCGTTGCCGAATACCTTAACCACTCTTTCGGTCTCGGTCTTAACGAGAACACTGTTAACAAGCGAGTCCTCGATAGCGGCTGCAAGCTCGCGGGTGATAAGAGTACCCTCCTCGCAAACTATCTCGCCTGTTATCGGGTTGATAACAGTCTCGGCAAGCACCTTGCCCTCAATTCTTGCGCCGAGAGCTACCTTGAGGTTGTACTTGTAACGTCCAACAGGAGCAAGGTCGTATCTCTTCGGGTCGAAGAACATATTATTTATAAGTATCTCGGCAGACTCAACGTGGGGAGGCTCGCCGGGACGGAGCTTTTTGTATATCTCCTTAAGTGCCTCGTCGCGAAGAGAGGTTCCGTTCTCCTCAGCGAGAGCTGCACACTCGTCCTTGGACATGGTTGCGATAAGCATTTCCTCAGAGCCGAACATCTCGGTGATAGCATCATCGGTATCCTGTCCCGCAGGGCAAAGAGCGCGGATAAGGGTTGTAATCGGAATCTTGCGGTTCTTGTCTATTTTAACATAGAAGATGCCTGCCGCATCGGTCTCGTACTCAAGCCATGCGCCTCTGTACGGGATTACTGTAGCGGTAAAGTTGTGCTTACCCTGCTTGTCAACCTCGTCGCCGTAGTACATTCCGGGTGAACGAACAAGCTGAGAAACAATTACTCTCTCGGCGCCGTTGATAACGAATGTTCCGTTATCGGTCATTATGGGGAAATCGCCAAGGAATATCTGAGCTGTTTTAAGCTCACCGGTAGCCTTGTTGACAAGACGGACACCTACCTTCATGTGTGCATCGTAGGTAACGCTCCTGTCCCTGCACTCCTCCACAGGATATCTGGGTGTGGGGTCAATAGAGTAGTCGGTGAACTCGATAGAAAGGTTGCCTGTATAGTCCACTATGGGCGATACATCACGCAGAACCTCGTTAAGTCCTTCCCTAAGGAACCACTCGTATGAGTCCTTCTGCACCTCGATGAGGTTCGGTATCTCGCAAGCCGCCTCAATCTTGGAGAAGCTCATTCTCACATTTGTGCCAAGTTTCCGGGGTTTAAGCATCATAAATAGAAACACTCCATTCCTGAAATTTTACTGATTCACGCTGACAGCCTCCATTTACTACACAAAATGGCAAGCTGCGCAAAAATTTCTTTTGAAATTTATGCACTTTTAACAATACTACCTTGAAAAAAGGGCAGAAATCCCCCAAAGAAAATGCAATTATAATGCATTTTAATATTATAACACAAAAAAACGCTTTGTCAAGGGGTTTTGGAAATTTTTTCGTTTTTTTTGAAAAAATTCTCGACAAAGCGTTTTAAGTTATTTTTGGGCAGAATATGTTTCAGCCGTCTATGGTTGCCATGAAGTGACGGTTGCCCGCAACTATAATGTGACCGGCAAGGCGAATTCCTGCCTTATCAACAACACCGTTAAGCGTTGATATCATCTCGTTGTCCTCTGACGATGGCTCAGCCTTTCCGCCGGGATGGTTGTGAGCAAACATTATGGCTTTTGCCCCTCTCCTCAGAGCAAAATCAACAACCGTTCTCGGTGTTACCGCCGCAGAGTTCACAGTTCCAACACCAACTAGGTCGACAGCAACAACCTCCCCCTCTGCACCAAAGGAGATAAGATAAAGATGCTCGGATGAAAGACCGAGAAACAAAGCCTTAAGGTAATCTACAAGCTCATACTCGGTATGTTTTTTACCAAACTGAAAGCGAGCGGTAAGCCGCCTTGAGGTAATGCGGGCAAGCAGGTGGATATGCTCTGCCGCCTTTTTACCTACAAGCCTGCTCAGCTCCTCGGGATTTGCAGAGAATACCGCCTCGGGTCTCCAATATCTTTTCATAAGGATTTGCTCGCATTTTTCAGCCTCCGCACCCACAACAGGGCGCAAAAGCTCGGCAAGCTCCCCGCTTACCGCCGAGTTTTGAAGATCATACATTCCCCTTCACCTCCGCGGTCATTGATACAGCGGCAACCTTAGCCACAGCGCGCTTTTTGCTTTCTAAGAAGCCTCCGACATTTCGAGTTTGAGCAAATCTTCTGTTGAATTTTTTCATAAATCCCACAAAGTCGCCGCCGCTTATAATGTAGTGCTCGAGAAGCATAACATCAACCTCGGCAAGAGCCTCGCCGACCATATCGTTATTAGTCATATCGCTCTCGCTGGGAAGGAGCGGTCCGAACGGGTGATTGTGAGCCAATATTGCAATCGATGCACGGCAGTCCAGAGCCGCCTCGATAAATTTTCTCGGCTTAATTGCAGCCGAGGTGAAATCAATGGAATAAAGGTCGACAACTTTTATCGGAAGCATACTGTTATCGAGAAAAAGCACCGACACCCTGTATTCAAGCAGCCCCTTGAAGTAGTCAGCAAAGTACTGTCCTGCCGTGACAAAGTCATTAAAATCCGATTCAAGCCTCATGGGTACGCTCTTGATGATATACGGGATGCGAGCTGCCGCCTTAATATAATCGGCAGTTCTTTCACCGACTCCGTCAACGGTCATAAGTTCCTCCTTTGTGGCAGAGAAAACTCCCTCAAGGTCGCCAAAGGCCGCAAGAAGCCTCTTTGCAACAGGATTTGTGTCCCTGTACGGAATTGTGGTGTAAAGCAGCATTTCAAGAAGCTCGTATGTATCAAATATCTCCGAGCCGTGGGCGGCAAGCTTTGCCCTCATACGTCCCCTGTGACCGTCGTGGATATTTTTGTCGGGAATTTGCTTTAAAATCAATTTTCCGCTCCCTTTTTGTAAAAATCTCGGTCATAAAACTCGGGGGATACCCGGCAGGTATAGCCTGCGGGCTTGTGTACCTCAAGCATATTTATCGAAACACCCTGAGAAGAAAAGGCTGTCTCATACTCGGTCATAATATTTCCCTCTGCCCACTCGGATTTATGCAGGTCACGGGTCATTTTATCAAGGGACAGCCCCATAGCCTCCACCTCTTCAAGAGAGAAGTCAAAAAGCCCCACATTGTCGGTCTTAAATCGTATAATTCCGCCGTCTTTAAGCAGGTTCATGTAGAGGGCAAGGTAACGTCTGTGAGTCAGACGGCGCTTGGAATATCCCTTCTTCGACCAGGGGTCGGAGAAATTAAGGAAAATAGCATCAACTGTACCGGGCTTAAATATCTTTAAAAGATTATCTGCGGTATCAACAATAAAACGGAGATTGTCGTTACGGCTTTCTGCAGTTTCCTTAGCCTGCTCTGCCGCAAGCACAACACAGTCTGTAACTCTCTCCATAGCGAAATAAGCTACGTCAGGATTTTTAGATGCCATGCCACAGGCAAAGCCTCCCTTTCCCGCACCTATCTCAAGAAATACGGCAGCCCCGGGCTTGCCAATATAGGCCCCGGGGTCGCTCATAGGTTCATCTATCTTTTTAAAAAGAAATTCGGCGCAGGCAGAGAGCCTTGCTTCGCCATTCTTTTTCTTTCTCATTCTCATAATGTTTTTCTCCTGTTTTTTGGCCTAAAAGCATTATTTGACAACCAAAGTTTGCAAAAACGCGATTTTTAATCATCATTCTTGCTGAACTCAGCCAGGCGAAGCTCGGGATTATCCTCAAGAACCCAGCGTATTGTCCACTCGCTGGTGAAGATAAGAAGATTCTTTCCTCTGAAGTCCTGCACCCATTTTGTATCATGAGAGAGCTTTAAGGTCTTGGGGTCAAGGTCCTCATTTTCTATCCAGCGTATCTGGCTGTATCCCATATTAGAGCGCCTTAAGTCGCAGCCGTATTCATTCTTAAGTCTGTGCTCAAGCACCTCAAACTGAAGCACTCCGACAACACCGACAATAACCCTTTCAAGTCCTGAATTCGGCTCAAAGAATATCTGTATTGCACCCTCTTGGGCAATCTGATTCATACCCTTGGCAAACTGCTTACGCTTCATTGAGTCAACCTGCTCAACAAGAGCAAAATGCTCGGGAGCAAAGGTGGGAATACCCTCGAATTTAATCTTTTTGCCCTTTTCACAAACGGTATCGCCGATTGAGAAGATACCCGGGTCGAACACACCGATAATATCACCTGCGTAAGCCTCGTCAATCACCTCTCGCTCTGCCGCCATCATCTGCTGAGGTTGAGAAAGACGGAATGACTTTCCGCCCTGAACGTGGTAATAGTCCTTAGAACGCTCGAACTTACCCGAGCAGATACGCATAAAGGCAATACGGTCACGGTGCGCCTTGTTCATATTCGCCTGAATCTTAAAGACAAAGGCGGTAAAGTCCTCATCAAAGGGATTTATTGTTACACCCTCGGCAACTCTGGGAAGAGGCGACGTTGTCATCTTAAGGAAATGCTCAAGAAATGGCTCAATACCGAAGTTGTTAAGAGCCGAGCCGAAGAATACAGGCGAGAGCTTGCCGTGTCTTACCGCCTCAAGGTCAAAGTCGAAGCAGGCACCGTCAAGAAGCTCTACCTGCTCGCAAAGCTCCTCTCTTGCCCTCTCGCCGATAAGCTCATCAAGCTTCTCTGTGTCGGTAATGTCACAGTCTATACCGTGAATTCTGTCACGGCCTCTGTGAGAGTCGCCAAATGAGAGTATAGAGTGCTTATCTCTGTCATAAACTCCCTTAAACTTCTGTCCGCAGCCGATAGGCCAGTTCATAGGATATGTTCCTATTCCGAACTCCTTCTCAAGCTCGTCAAGAAGGTCAAACGGGTCTCTTGCCTCACGGTCCATTTTATTTATAAATGTAAAGATTGGTATATCGCGCATAGCGCATACCTTAAAGAGCTTTCTTGTCTGAGGCTCAATACCCTTCGCCGCATCAATAACCATTACTGCCGAGTCTGCCGCCATAAGAGTACGGTAGGTATCCTCGGAGAAGTCCTGGTGGCCGGGGGTATCAAGAATATTGATGCAATATCCGTCGTATTCAAACTGCATAACAGAAGAGGTTATGGAAATACCTCTCTGCTTTTCAAGATCCATCCAGTCGGAAACTGCGTGCTTGTCATTCTGCTTGCCCTTTACCGAGCCGGCAGACTGAATTGCACCGCCGTAAAGCAGGAATTTCTCGGTTAGAGTGGTCTTTCCCGCGTCGGGGTGAGATATTATTGCAAAGGTGCGTCGTCTGTTAATTTCGGTTGATAAATCAGCCATTTTGTCCCTCCCACGGTAAAAACCGCATACTTTCCATCTTAATTTTAACTTAAATATTTTATCACAACTTTTATTTTTTGTCAAGAGGGGATTTTTTTCGAGGAAAAATCAAAAAAATCGGAAATAAAAAATGAGAATTTTTAAGCAAAACGTCGGTCTCTACAATTAACGAGAGCCTCATCCGCAACTGCGCTCCCCTTCCCCGATACATTACGCTTTTCTCCACTGTAGAAGGCTTTTTTTATTTCACATTTCTAATTTCTCATTTCCCATTTTGCGATGTTCCGCCTCGCAATCAGTATCCGCTGATTGGCAGCTCCTCGTTATCCTCGCCCTTGGTTATTTTTCTTATCTCGACATAGTATGACATTTTTTCGGACACGTTGACAAGCACTCTGTCCCCTGCTCTTTTGCCCATTATTGCCATACCGAGAGGCGACTCCTTGCTGACATAGCCCTGCAGGGCATTCTGGCGAAGGGTTGTAACTATCTGTATTTCCTTTTCGGCTCCCATTTTCTCGTTGAAAATAAGAACTCTGTCAAAGAGTCCCACCTCGTCGTCATTTTTCTTTATTTCAATGACCTTGGCGGTTCTTATCATATTTTCAAGATAGCGTATTCTGCCCTCATTTTTGCGCTTTGCCCTCTTAGCTTCCTTGTATTCGGCATTCTCCGAAAGGTCGCCAAACTCGCGGGTGCGTTTAAGCTCTGCACCAAGCTCGGGCGCCAGCTTGCACTTTCGGTATTCGATTTCCTCTTCCATTTTCTTTATGTCTACTTCGGTTAATTCGTCGTACATATCATTTACACCTCATCCGTCAGCTCTGCCGACACCTTACCCTCAAGGGAAAGGCTATTACATCTACTTTGGTTAATTCGTCGTACATGTTTCCTACTCGTTTCGAGCAAGACTGCCCGAAACATATCGAAAATGACCCGCCCTCGGGCGAGTCATTTATATCGAACGGCTCACAGCCGTATATCGAGTGCTTTGCAAAAGCAAAGAGCATATCGATATTTTATTTTGGCAAAAGCTCCGTTATTATTTTCTAAGACCTTCAACGATCTCTTTAGTATCTCTTGCGATAACAAGCTCCTCGTTGGTGGGAATTACAAACACCTTAACGGTGGAATCGGGAGTAGAAATTTCTACCTCCTCGCCTCTTATCTTGTTCTTCTCAGCGTCGAGCTTTACGCCCATGTATGCAAGCTTTTCGCAAAGGTCTGCTCTGTACTTGCCTGCATTCTCACCGATACCGCCGGTGAATACGATAGCGTCGGCACCGCCCATACAAGCGATGTAAGAACCAACGAACTTTGCAATCTGGTGAGAGTACATCTTCTCACAAAGAATAGCCTTTTCATCACCTGCTTCGGCAAGCTTGCCTATCTCCTGGTTGTCGGAGGTTTTCTGAGAAACACCGAGCATACCGGACTTTTTGTTCATCATTTTATCAATATCGTCTGCGGTGGTAATCTCACCCTTACGCATAAGGTAAGGAATGATAGCGGGGTCGATGCTACCGCATCTTGTACCCATCATAATACCCTCAAGAGGAGTAACACCCATAGATGTATCATAGCACTTACCGTTCTTAACAGCGGCAAAGGATGCGCCGTTACCAAGGTGGCAGGTTACAACATTACATTCCTCAGCAGGCTTGCCGAGCATAGCAATAGCTCTCTCGGAAACATATCTGTGCGAAGTACCGTGGAAGCCGTAACGACGGATCTTATACTTCTCATAATACTCATAAGGAAGCGCATACATATATGCATAGTCGGGCATTGTCTGGTGGAAGGAGGTGTCGAATACGGCAATTTGAGGAACATTCATAATCTTTTCGCACTCGATGATACCCTTAAGGTTTGCAGGGTTGTGAAGAGGGCCAAGGTCACAGCATTCCTCGATAATAGCCTTTGCCTCCTCGGTAACGAGAACAGAGCCGGAGAGCTTGTCGCCGCCGTGAAGAACTCTGTGTCCAACTGCCTCAATCTCGTCAACAGACTTGATTACGCCAAGCTTCTCGTCAACAAGAGTGTCAAGCACAAGCTTAAGAGCCTCGGCGTGAGTAGGCATAGAAACCGCTATTTTATAATCCTCTCTGCCGGGAACCTTGAACTTAAAGCCGGACTTGCCGCCTATTTCCTCACAGATACCCTTTGCAATTACGCTCTCGTC
The DNA here is from genome assembly GCA_045658565.1 of Eubacteriales bacterium. Lineage (GTDB taxonomy): Bacteria > Bacillota > Clostridia > Oscillospirales > CAG-272 > UBA1740. The sequence continues at coordinate 11,548 of JAZOVF010000001.1, read as the reverse complement.
GTCCATGTCAATAAGCTGGAACTTAAGAGAGGAGCTTCCTGCATTGATAACCAAAACCTTCATTTTTTACATAGTCCTTTCAATATAGAAAAATTTTAAAAATCAAAATCAACAAACAACCTGAGGATACCAGGTAATATCAACACCCATAGCACCGCGGAGTATAGCAATGTATATAATAGCAATAACAATACCCAGAGCCGAGCCCATAACCACCTGAAGCGGTGTGTGTCCGACAAGAACCTTCAGCTTTTCGGTCTTAAGGTTAAGATCCTGCTCGTCAATATAGTTTTTGATAACATCGGCTATTGTAAGAATTGTTACCGCCTGCTTACCCGTTTCACGTCTTACGCCCAAGGCATCGTGCATTACCACAACAGCGAATATCACGGCAAAGCCGAACATAGGACTGCCAAAGCCGCACATATCGCCCACAATTATTGCAAGTGACGAAACGGTTGCCGAATGAGCGCTGGGCATTCCTCCGTCGCCAAAAAGACGGTGCCAGGAAAATCTCCTGTACATAATGGAATATATAATCGCCTTCAAAACCTGAGCAATAGTCCATGCAATTACAGGAACTATTATCGCAGCATTTGAAACAACAGCGTATAAGAAACTAACAACATACTCTAAAACGACCACATCATACCTCCGTATTTTGGATATAAGTGAGTTTACCTCTATATTTTATCATTTATTTGTCAATAATGCAATAGGCAAATAAAAATTTTAATAAAATCTTATTTTCACCGATGAAAGGAAGGTCAGCGATATGATATTTCCGAACAATAAAAAAGCCTTTGGAGTTCTCGGTCTCGGGGAGGTTATGCTGAGACTTTCACCGCCCCGTCACGAAAAGATAACTCACAGCGAAATTTTTGAAAAAAGTGCGGGAGGGTCGGAGCTTAATGTGGTATCGGGTCTTTCAATGCTCGGTATCAGGACAGGAATTATAACAAAGCTGCCAAAGGGCGAAATAGGCAAATTTGTAAAGCACAAAATACGCTACAGCGGCACAAGCGACGACTATGTTACCTACGACTGTTCCCCCGAGGCAAGGCTTGGAATATACTATTACGAAAGCGGAGCATACCCCAGACTCCCCTCGGTAAGCTATGACCGAAAAGGCTCATCCTTTACAGGGTTTAAAAAAGAGGAGCTTCCCGACTCGATATACTCATCGGCATCGGTTTTTCATACAGGGGGAATAACTCTCGCGCTTGGGGAAAATATACGCGAAAATACCGTAAGCATTATGAAGCTTTTTAAGGAAGCGGGGGCGGTTATTTCCTTTGATGTAAATTACAGAGCCGCGCTATGGAGCGAGGGGGAAGCAAGAGAGGCAATTCTCGGTGTTTTGCCCCTTGTTGACATACTTTTTATATCCGAGGAGACCGCAAGACGAATGTTCGGGCTATCGGGGACTCTCTATGAAATTCAAAAATCCCTTTCCGAAAGGCAGCCGAGTCTTGAAATCATTCTCTCCACAAAGCGCAAGGTTATCTCCCCAACAAAGCACAGCTTTTCTTCGCTGATATACGACTGCAAGGAAAAAAGGCATTTTGAGGAGGAGCCTTATCGGGGCATTGACGTAATTGACAGAATAGGCTCGGGCGATGCCTATGTTTCGGGAGCGCTCTTTGGACTTTTGCGTTTTTGTGATATACAAAAAATGGCAGAATACGGCGACGCTATGGCGGCTCTCAAAAACACAGTAAGAGGCGATATGCCCGAGTGTGACCTTTCGGACATTGAAAGAATAATAGAAAGCCACCTGACAAAAGGGCCAAAAAGCGAAATGATAAGATAAAGCGTCGCTCACGAAAACATTTGTTTACAAAAGCATAATACAGAGTCGGGGCTGCCGTATTTTGGCAGCCCCTTTGATTTTGATTTAGACTTTTAAATTTTAACAATGCCAAACACGTCAAGCACCGAGGAAACAAGTATTGCCAGAATGCAGACGGGGGCGATATAACGGATAACAACAGAGAAAAGCTTTTTCCACTTGAACTTTCCGCCAAGCTCAACCTCATCTATAATCGTTTGGGGCTTCAAGATAAAGGCAACAAAGATAGAGGTAATAAGCGCAACCACAGGCATCATTACACTATTGCTGATAAAGTCGAAGAAGTCAAGAACCTGCATTCCGAGAACAGTAAATTCGCTCCATGCGCTGTAACCGAGAGATGACGGAACGCCAAGAAGTACCGAAATTCCGAGAACAACAAGACAGCTTGTGCGTCTGCCAATCTTGAATTTATCCATGAACACCGAAACAACCGTTTCCATAAGCGAAATAGAAGAGGTAAGGGCTGCAAGAAGCACCATAAAGAAGAATACCGCTCCGATAATAGTTCCGCCGGGCATAGCCTCAAATACCTTAGGCAGAGTTATGAACATAAGGCTGGGGCCTTTGCCGAGAGCAGCCTCATCTCCGCCCGAGAAAGCGAATACTGCGGGAATTATCATAAGACCTGCAAGGAATGCAACACCTGTGTCGAATATTTCAATCTGCTTTGCCGACTTTTCTATACTGATATCCTTCTTCATATAGGAGCCGAAGGTTATCATTATACCCATAGCCAATGACATAGAGTAGAAGAGCTGACCCATAGCGGCAACAACCGTCATAATCGAGAAGTTAGAGAAATCGGGAAGAAGATAATACTTAACTCCTTCAAAAGCTCCGTCCATTGAGAATATGGTATAAAGGGCAATAAACAAGGTAAGAGCTACGAGAATAGGCATCATAACCTTGCTGACCTTTTCAATTCCCTTTTCAACACCGAAGAGAACTATAACAGCCGTAGCACCGATGAACAAAGCAAACCAAAGAAGAGGCTCACCGACAGCGCCGATGTAATTACCAAAGTAATCGTCACCTGCCATATTCCCCGCATCACCGCTGATAAAGCCTACAAAATACTTTGTTACCCAACCGCCGATAACCGAGTAATAGGGCAAAATAATTGCCGGCACGATAGATGCAAGAACTCCCACAAAGGTGAAACGCTTGTCAAGAACACTAAATGCCTCAATAGCGCTTTTACCCGTCTTACGTCCTATTGAAATTTCAGCCACCATAAGCGCGAAGCCGAATGTTACCGAAAGGGCTATATAGACAAGAAGGAACATACCTCCGCCGTATTTTGCTGCAAGATAGGGAAAACGCCAGATATTACCCAGACCAACGGCAGAGCCTGCCGCGGCAAGGACAAATCCTATCTTTCCCGTAAAGGAACTTCTGTTTGAACTCATTATAATCACTCCAAAAAATTTATACCTTAATATTTTATCACATTATTCTCGATATTTCAACCTTTAGCTCGAAAAAATTTAATTTTAATCATTTTTCTCCCTTAAAGGGTTTGTTTAACGGATTCCACCTGCCTGTAAGGTAGTAGATAAAGAACACCCCAAAGAGCATAAGGTTATGAAGTATCATACAGCCCCATGCGGAGACTAAACCGAGAGACAACATCTGAGTGCAGATAAATGTACCAACAATTCTGACACCCCACATTCCTATAATGTTTGTAACAAAGGGCATTGTGGTTTTTCCCATACCCATCATCATTCCTTCTATTATAATAGAAATTCCGTAAAAAGGCTCGGATAGGGCAACCATTTTAAGCACGGCAGTTCCGAGAGAAATAACCTCCGCGTCTTTAGAGAAGAGTCCCATCATCGGACCTGAAAGCAAAAACAGAGCCACGCCCGACACAATCATAAGAGCAGTTTCGAGAAGAAGCATCATTCTGCCGAGGCGGTTTATTTTTTCTCTGTTTTTTGCGCCGAATTCATTTCCCGCCAGGGTTGCGGCAGCGGTCTGCATACCGTAGCCCGGAATATAAAATGCCGATTCAACGGTATTAGCAATAGTATGCGCGGCGGTTGCAACCTCGCCTACCGAGTTTACCATAGCGGCAAATGCAACGTAGCCGAGAGATGTGCCAAAGCGTTGAAGTGCATTAGGAAATGCAACTCTGAAGCAGGGCAGAAGAATTTCCTTGTCCGGCTTTAAGTATTTTAGTCTCGGGGACACAAACTTATGCTTCATAACGGCAACGGTTATCAGCACACCGCCCAAGGTATAGGATATAGCTGTTGCGACAGCCGCACCGATAACTCCAAGCCCTGCGCCAAAGACACAAATGCCAAAAATTTCTCTTGTGGGGTATATTAAAATAAAGTTTAAAACAACATTTGTAACATTCACCATAAGTCCTACAAGCATAGGCGTTCTTGTATCGCCCGAGGCGCGAAGAACTGTGCCGAAGATTATGGAGCCGCACCTGAATATCATGGGAAGATAAACGATAAAGAAATATTTTGATGCCAGAGGACGAACATGCTCATCCACCTGCATCCAGGCAGGAATAACCCCGCTTAAAGAAAGCGCAACGGTTGTAAACAGAATGCCCGAAGCAAGCACCGCAAGAGCCGCCTGAGCTGTGGCACGTCTTGCTTTTTCATTCTCCCCTGCCCCGATAGCCTGCGAAATAAAGGCAAGAAAACCAACACCTATGGCAGAAACCGTGCTTCCTATAAGCCAGTTTACCGTAGTGGTGGAGCCAACGGCGGCAACCGCCTCTGTACCAAGGGCGCCAACCATAGCGGTGTCTATATACTGCACCGCCGTTTGAAGCAGCTGCTCAAGCATCGTGGGCCAGGCGAGAGAAAGAATGACCGGCAAAAGCTCCCAAGGCATTCTGTTTTTCGATAAAGCCGTCATCTTAAGTCTTAATCTCAATTTTGCACTTGGCATTCGGGTCATCAAGTATTATCTCGCTGACAGATGGTAGAACTATCCTTCCCGACGCGGGATTTTTAATGCTCAAAACCGGAGTTGTTACTTCCGCAACAACCCGGCTCTTCTCAAAGGAAAGGTCACATCCGTGCATCTCGCAATTTATAAGCTTAAGCCCTTTACAATAACAGAGGGGTTGAGTTCCCTCAATAATACAATTTTCAAAGGTAACATTCTCGCAATACCAGCCAAGGTATTCGCCCTTGATATGAGAGTTTTTAACAACCACATTTTTTGCGTGCCAGAATGCATCCTTGGTGTTAAAATTACAGCTCTCAAAGGTCGAATTTTCTATGTATTGTAAAGAATACTTTCCATTTAGCGTGACATTCTCAAAAATCAACCCCTCCGAGCGGAGCATAAAATACTCGCCTGTCATGGTGGTATTTTTCATATTTATACCCCTTGTAAACCAGCCAAACTCGGGAGAGATTATGTCACAATCCTCAATAGACACATCGGCACACTCGCGAAGAGCCTTTATGCCGTGCATACGGGTGTTTTTTATTTTTACATCGTCGGTGTACCAAAGGGCGGCACGGCAAAGCTCGGTCATCTCGCAACCGTCAATTTCAACATTTCTGTCGTGCCAGAAGGGATAACGGAGATTAAAATAGCACCTCTCGGCTACAATATCCCCGCTTTCCTTAAATGCGCTCTCACCGTCCAAAGGACCGTCAAAGCGGCAGTTTATCGCCCTGACTCCAAGGCTTCCGTACAAGGCGCGCTCTTGGTCAAAGCTCTTGTTTTCAATAACTTTCATTTTCTTCCTCTATTTTACATTTTTTAACCTGCTTATTATACCACACAATCATTTGTTTTTCAACTTGTTTTGACATTTTTTGCTTTTACATGCTTCAAAGAACCAAAGGGGGTTGATTTTATTCACAAAAAGTGCTATAATAGACCCAGAAATAACCGACAAACTGAGGGCATGACCCTAAAAGAGAGGAACAGTAAAAATGAAAATTCTGATTACAACAGACCTTTTCACCGTTACTACAAACGGTGTAGTTACTTCGCTTAAAAATTTGTGGCGCGAGATGCAAAAGCGTGGCCACGATGTAAAAATCCTTACCTTCTCCGAGTCAAAGGAGAGCTACAAGGACGAAGAGGAGGGTGTATATTATATAGGCTCAAGCTCTATGGAGTGGGTTTATCCCGGAGTCCGTATGCCTAAAACCTACAGAGGCGAACTAGTTAAGGAGCTGATTGAGTGGAAGCCGGATATTATCCACAGCCAGTGCGAATTTTTCAGCTACTTCTTTGCCCTCAGAATTGCAAAAAAGACAGGCGCAAAGCTGGTGCACACATACCACACCATGTACGAGGACTATGTGGGATATGTTATTAAATTCTCTAAAAAGTTCGGAAAATTTGCTGTTAAAAAGTTTTCTAAGAACAGGCTTGATAAATCCGACTGGGTTGTTGCTCCCACCTCTAAGGTAAAGGAGCTACTTGTAAGATACAAGGTAAATCCGCCTGTAAGCATTATTCCCACAGGAATTTCTATCGACCAGCATAAAGAGCGAATAAGCGCGGAGGAGCGTCTTGAAAAACGCATCGCCTATGGCATAAACGAAAACGATGTTGTTATGGTTACTCTTGGCAGACTTGGCCACGAAAAGAATGTAGACGAGCTTATAAGCTACTATTCAAAGGCGCGTGAAAGCCACGAAAACCTTAAATTCCTTATTGTAGGAGACGGTCCCGCAAGAGAAAAGCTTGAAAAGCTGACAGTGGACCTCGGTCTTTCGGGCAAGGTTATCTTTGCCGGACGTGTTGAACCTAAAGAAGTGCACAGGTACTACCAGCTTGGTGACATATTTGTCAGCGCATCTACCAGCGAAACACAGGGACTTACGTACATTGAGGGCGCGGCAAATGCCCTGCCCCTGCTCTGCCGCAACGACCCCTGCCTTGACGATGTTATCGAGCAGGGTGTAAACGGATATTCCTACAACACCGAGGAAGAGTTCCTTTCATTCATTGACAAAATGGTATCCGATTCCGAATGGCGAGCTGCCGCAAGCAAGAGAAGTGCCGAGATTTCACAGAAGTTTGACAAGAGTGTATTCGGTGACTCGGTTGAAAAGATTTACAAAGAGCTGCTTAAGTAAAAAATATAGCAAAAATAAAAGAGTCTGCTTCATTTGAGGCATAACTAAAAAAGAGCGAAGATGTCAAAAAATACAGGCATCTTCGCTCTAACTCTTTTGTTTTTAATTTGTAAGGTTGAAATTCTGCGAATTTCTTCTTGATTTTGCTGAATCCTTAGTGACTCAGCCCCTTAATTTTAACTTTTTATTATTTTATATTTCTCTTGAAAACAGGATTTACTCTTACACCATCGGGGAGAATGCCCTTGACGCTATCAAGCTCTATTGCCTGCTTTATTCTTGCGAATGCAAGGTCGGCGGCATTAAGATACTTATTTATATCCTCCTCGGTATGGGAGAATGAAATGTTATTTACTGCCTGGCAGAGAATGCCGTTTTCCAGCATTGTCAATGTATAAATGGAATTTATATCAAGGTAATTCAGAGAGCCAACATCGTCAAATGCAAGTCCGCAATGAGGAGCAAGTCCGGTAACCGAAACAGCTTTTTCGATACCGTGCTTTTTAACAAGCGCATCAAGTCCCGAGAGCATTATTTCACCGAGTCTCCATGCGTGACCCATTACGTCCTTTTCCTGCATCTCCTTAACGGTTGCAAGTGCACCTGCGAGAGAAATAGCATCACCGCCAAAGGTCATTGAAATGAACACACCCTGCTCTATAAGGCTGATAATTTCCTTTTTGCCCGCAACAAATGAAATAGGCATTCCGTTTGCACAGCCCTTACCGTAGGAGGCAAGGTCGGGAGTAACGCCGTAATACTCACTTGCACCGCCGATAGCATATCTGAAGCCGCTGACAACCTCATCAAAGATAGCAACCGCGCCATGCTTGTGGGCAAGGTCAACAACCGCCTGAAGATATTCCTTTGTTGTTCCCTTTGACTGAATAGGCTCCATAATAACTGCCGCATATTCACCGGGATTTGCTTCTAAGACTGCTTCAAGAGATGAGAGGTCGTTATACTTAAAGGTCTTTGTCAGCTCGCAAACTGCCTTGGGTACACCCTTGTTGTTCTGAGAAGCGCCTATTGACCAGTCGTGCATACCGTGATAACCGCACATTGCAACTCGCTCACGTCCTGTATAGGCTCTTGCAAGTCTTATTGCCGCAGTAGTTGCATCGCTTCCGTTCTTAACAAATTTTACCATTTCCGCGCAAGGAATAACCTCAACCAGCTTTTCGGCAAGCTCACACTCAACAGGTGTCTGTGTTGGGAAAATTATTCCCTTTTTAAGCTGCTCTATAACCGCATCGTTTACCGCAGGATAATTATAGCCGAGAGTAATAGGACCAAGACTGCAGATAAAGTCGATATATTCGTTTCCGTCAACATCATAAAGTCTCGCGCCCTCACCACGCTCTATGTACATAGGCGCGCTACCGGGAATAAAATAGCGGTAACTCTTGCTGAAGGTCTGTGCCGCGAGGGGGGCAACCTTTAACTCCCTCTCGATAAGTGCGTTGCTTTTTTCAAAGCTTCTCATTATATGAACTCCTTAAAATATGTTTTTTCTATTATTGTATAGCAAAAAGGAGAACAATACAACGAGTAATTTTTTCGTTTTTTAACCAAAAAATGATTGATTTTTTGGTTTTTATTGATTTTTTACGAAGCAAATGATATAATAAAGGCAAAAAAGGGAGAGTTGACGTGGTAAAGCTTGAATGTACGCTTGGTGATGCATTGTTTGTTGCCGATATTGATTTTCAAAAATTAAAAACCTCAAAAAAATGGATGGACACCACCCACTTTCACGTAGATAATGAAATACATATAATTCTTAGCGGAAATGCGATAATAGAAATCGACGGTGATGACGTAGAAATCAATGAAGGTGACGTATGCCTCCTTGCGCCGCATTCCAGCCATTATCCCAAAAGATACAGCGATACTCTTGAAAAAACAAACTTTTATTTCAGCCTGACAAAAAGTTATAACCACGAAAAAAGAGAAAAAGGCTTTTCGGAATACGCTTATTACAGTAACATTTTCAAGTCGGTCAAAAAATATTTTATAATTAACGACTGTGAGCTTGTGTCTATTGTAAAAAGGCTTTTGAGTGAGGATTTTTCATACGAAAACGAGCACATATTCTCAAGCCTCATGTCACTTTTCTTTATAACTTTGGCAAAGAGAGTAAAGGAGCAGCTCTCTTCAGATAAAGAGCCGCCCATTCGCCCTGTTTCGGAAAGCGAAGCAGTTTTCAGGCAAAGAAGGATAGTAGAGGAGTTCTTCCAGAAGCGATACAGCGAGGAAGTAAGCATAGAGGATTTGGCAAAAGAACTGTGCCTGTCCGTCTCTCACACCCACCGCATAGTAAAAAAGGTCTTTGACGAGGGCTTTAAGAAAACTCTTATGAAGCAACGCACCCAGCACGCCTGTATGCTGATAAAGCAAAAAAATCTTACCCTCACCGAAATTGCATACCAATGCGGTTACACCTCATACAACGGCTTTCTCTCCGCATTTAAAAGCCACGTTGGAAAATCTCCTAAGGAATATGAAAAATCTGTGCGCTGATGCCTTGGCACACCTGCTCTGTCGCAGGTACGCCGGTTATATTCGCCTTTGGCAAGTGATATGCACAAGTGCGTGATATTGCCTTCGGTAGTGATATGCGCTTCGCGCGTTAAAAGAAACAAGGCGAATACAACTGTAAAGCAACAAAACTTGCCGCAGGCAAATAAAGTAGGCGTTGTGTCCTTTAGAACACAACGCCATCAAATTTCATTTTTCTAATACCAAAAAAATCATTTTTTAAGCTTGTTGCCAAAGCGTTTTTTAGCAACGTCAATAATTCTCGCAATTGCGGGGCTAAGTACAACATTTACGATAAGCTCGAAAACAAAGTTAAGCCCAACAAAGAATATAATAAGGTATGCGCCTAAGGAAATTCCCTCTGCAACAGCGCCGGCACTTACGGTGTCTATAAAGAATATAAGACAACCGATAAGGAAAATTCCCGTATTAACCACAGGACAAACCACAGCGCTTAACATTATTGCTAAGTACTTGTTAAATCTTTCAGCATACTTATACACAAGTCCTGCCGCAAGACCTGCCATAATTCCCTTTACCATAACTGTAATAATGGTTCCCGGAATGCTTAGCCCAAACCAGAACGCAGCATCTGCCGTAGCAAAGAATACTACTCCCGACACACCGCCGAGAAGCGCTCCCTCCAACGGTCCGCACAACGCCGCACCTAAAACAACCGGCACAAGGGTAAGCGAGATTGAAGCCAGGCCGCCTATCTTGATAAATCCGCCAAAATACGACAGTATAGCAACAATTGCGCAAAGAAGCGCAAGCAGCACCATTTTTTCGGTTGACATTCCTTTTTTGTTTAATTTTTTCATAAATCCTCCTTGCTGTCGTCCGCATACCGCGGTACAACGCATATAAATTTATATTATCCGCCCACGCGGTAATATACAAAAAACAATCTTTTGTTATTAAATTCTCAACACCTGTTTTTCTGATACAGAATATTAAGCCCTTTAAGCACAAGATGCTCATCTATTGTAATGTTATGTTTACATAACGGGATAATAAGCGATGCCATAGTCCCTGTTGCAAGGACCATAAATTCTTCTCCCGCCTCCTCGTTTATCCTGTCTATCATTCCGTCTATAAGACAAGTGTTTCCAAAGATTACGCCCGAGCGCATACAGTCAGCTGTGTTTTTTGCTATAACCGAGCTTGGAACTTCCAGGCTCACCTGAGGGAGTTGGGCAGACTCGTTTGCCAGAGCGTTAAGCCCCATAACAACACCGGGTATTATCGAAGTACCTATAAATGCGCCGTTTTTATCAACCACCGTCATCTTTGTGGCAGTGCCGATGTCTACTATCAAAGCGGGACTTCCGTATATATAGTGTGCGGCAACCGATGCGGCAATAAGGTCTGCACCTACCGACGAGGGGATATCGCACCTAATTCCTATACCGCTTTTTATTCCCGGACCAACAAATATAGCATCTTTATCAAACAGAAATTTTACCGCTTTTTTCAAAACCGCATTAAGCGGCGGAACGACAGAAGCAATTATCACCCCGGATATTTCTGCCTTTGCTATTCCATAAAGCCCCAGAGCATTCAGTATACTGACAGCGTATTCGTCCTCGGTCCTTTTGCAGTCGGCAAAAAGTCTTGAAACAAACCTTAGCTCCTCTGCCTCAAAACCGCCAAGGGTTATGTCGGTATTCCCTACATCAATAGCTAATATCACAGTACATAACCTCCGCTTCCTCTGAATTACAGTATAATTTTAGATTACTTTAGTAATTCTACCACAAATAAGAAAAAAAGTCAATATCTTACCCAACAACCATGGGTCAAATGATATAATAACAAGTCAAAGGACATAATAACAATTAAAAGAAATCAACGAAAAAACATCATTTGGCACTTCAAGTTCTTTCGACCCGGGAGCGGGATTTGAACCTATGTATTGCACGGTAGCATGTTCACAGCCCAGTCCAGTCGCATACTCGTTCATTGTCGGGCGTTAAGCCCTTCGCGAACTCCTTGCTTTGTGGACTTCCTTCGTGAAAAACAGTTATCAACTGTTTTTCACTCGTCACCCATCGAGCACCGCTCGTCGGAC